>QKCL01000095.1 GCA_003246895.1 Spirochaetota bacterium
CATTGACAATGGAACCGAGGTGGAATTCACTGTAGGAAATAAAGTTGTCGCATCACAGAGTATCACCGTAAAAGTAACAGTCAGTGACGGCCACAAAAACAGCGTGTCAAAGACTCTCACTGTGGGCAAGACAAAGGACAGCGCCGTTGTTTCAATCACCAGTGACAGCACATCCTATGTAAAATCCACGGGAACAAAAACATTCACCTTCACTGCAAGCGAAACAGGTACATATCAGGTTCAGGTACAGCCCAGCGGCACCTCCTCTTTTTCCTTTGACTCCTCAAAGGCACAGAGAGTATATTTTGTAGGAGATGAGATCACAGTCACCGTTGACGGCTCAGGCGTCTCCAACTCCACCTCAACCGCAAGGATGACTTCTTCATCCAACATAATCGCCGTTGTATTCCAGGACACAACAGGCAGTACAGCATACACATCCTTCACTCTAACAGAGGACGACACAGGGCCGGTCTGCCAGTTTGACTCTCCGGCAGCAACCAGCGGCACATACAGGTCAACCGGCCCATTCACTGTTAATTTTTCAGCAACAGATTCCGGCTGCGGTGTATCAAAAATCTCCTACACAACAAACGGAGACACACCCGATTTTTCAGGAACAGGCACCGTGGTTTCAGGAAGCACCGGGTCAGCCTCTGTCGGCAGTTCCGCGGCAGGAGACTACGAATTAAAAATTGCTGCCATGGACAGTCTTGGAAACATCGGGAGCGCCAGTACTTTTTCATATACAATTGTTCCGGAAACAGTCCCTCCTGGAAAGATAAGCAGTCTCCATGTAACAGCCATAACCTCAACTTCATTTGAGGTATCATGGACAGCTCCATCAGACACAGATTATTACGGATGCAGAATGACATGCACTTCTGCAGGCTACAGCGCATCCGGAACAAAAACTGGAACCTCTTTTTCCATGTCAGGCATGAGTGCAGGATCGGAATATACATTGACGCTTTATGCAATTGACAACTATGGAAATGAGGCTGAGGGAGTAACAATTGTTATTCCGATGCCCAATGAAAACCAGACAGTTGTTCTGGTAACCGCCGATGGTTCCGGTTCGACATATAAACTTTCAGTTCTCGGTGTTGGAGAGACCCAAAACTACGGTTACAGTGACTACTTTCTGATCACAGAGGATATTGACCTTTCAGGTGTTTCATGGGATCCCATTGCGAATTATAATGCAGAGGCATTCACAGGCACATTTAACGGCAACGGCTACACTGTTTCAAATTTATCATTGACTTCAACTGATCAGTATCAGGGATTTTTCGGGCAGGTAGGCGCGGCAGGAAAAGTAATAAACCTTCATATAAAAGATGCTTCGCTGAAGGATGTGGGACGTTATTCCGCCATACTGGTAGCTTATAATTATGGAACCATAAAACTCTGTTCCGTTGCAGGGACAATAAACCTTACGAGTACATCCATCGGTCAATGCTGCGGGGGATTTGCCGTGGAGAATGGTACTGGCGGTACAATATCAGAATGCTGGAGTTCTGTAAATATAAATACTGCCTGCTCTTACTCAAATTCCGGTGGATTTATTTATTACAACAGCGGCGGCACTATCAGTGACTGTTATTCAACAGGGAATGTTACAGGTTATAGACAAATAGGCGGATTCCTTTACTACAGCAGTTACTCAGGTTATACTACCAACTGTTACAGTTCCGGTAACGTGTCCGGAACAACCGGCTACTCCGGAATGTTTGCCTATTACAATAATGCATATATAACAGGTTCGTTCTGTCTTGAAGGTAGTTATAACGCAATATGCTCCTCGTCCGGCATATCATCAATTACAGTTTTGACAGATGACGGGATGAATACAGAGGAGAATTTCACAAATGCCGGCTGGGACTTTGACACTATCTGGACCATTGACACAACCGGTACAATTAATAACGGCTACCCCTATCTCATCAATAACCCTCCTCATGACTAGGACAGGAAACCGGAATCACATCTGCATATTTCTGAGAAGAAACATATAAAGAAGCGTTCCCCCGCCTATACTCAACAATACGTTTGATTTCCACCTGTGAATCAGAACTATAAATACAATGGATACAAGTTCCGGAATTCCGTGCGACGGAACCTCCACCTTTACATTTCTCAGGCAGTAGACAACAAGGAGCCCCATCATTGCAGGAGGCAGAACACGTCCAAGGTATTCAACAACAAGAGGCGGCCTTTTGCTGTCAGGGAACATGACAAAGGGCAGGAACCTGGTTATTATGGTTCCTGCGGCTATTGCAAGAATCATCAATACTGTTTCAGTTCCTGTGAGGTGCATATCCTCTCCTTCCCCATTAATAAAACCGTCAGTATTATTACCATTGCAGGTATTACAAGATTTTCACTGCCGAAAACCAGAAGACTCAGAACAGAACCGGCAATACCCACAAGGGCTGAACTCCTGTTACGGCGGTTCTTCCACTGTTCAATAAAAAGCACCACAAAGAGTGCTGTCAGGACAAAGTCAAGCCCTGCTGTATCGAATGCCACAAGGTTTCCCAGAATACCGCCAAAAAAAGTTCCGGTTATCCAGTAGAGGTAGTTAAGCAGTGAAATTGTCAGATAGAAGTACTTCCTGTTAACACCTTCGGGAGGTTCCACACTTGAGGCAATTGAAAAGGTCTCGTCGCAGAGAACATATATCATGAAAAACCGTACCTTCCCCAGCCCCCTGTACCTGTCCAGCATGGACAGCCCGTAGAACAGGTGTCTGGCATTTACCATGAGGCTTAGAAGAAAGGCCTGGAGCGGGTTAAATGCAACGGTAAGAAGTGTAATCGCAACAAACTGCATACTGCCGCAGAAGGCGATGGCGCTCATGAGAACTGACCACAACACTCCGTACCCCTTTGTCTGCATGAGAACACCATAGGCCATTCCAAGTACCAGAAACCCGGTTAGAACAGGAATTGTGCCGGGAAATGCGGCCCTGAAGGCAGTTTTAAAATCACCTCTGTCTGAAGTGAACTTTTTATTCATTTAACAGGAACCCCTGAAATAAAATATGAAAGTCAAAGTCCATGTTAATTTGACAAATGTAAAGTTTATTTCATACATTCCTGAAAATAACATGACCTGAATTCAAGCCTCCGGCACATCATAACTCAGCAGTTTGAACCGCACCTTTCTGAACCGGGCATCAACTTTTCCTTTCCAATGATGAACCATGATGTAACCGCAAAAAGGCCAACCGCAAGAACCATGATTCCAAATGTTGTGATAAGATCACTCCATTTAAGTGAAACAATAAAAACCCCGATACTTCCTAGAACCATGAAGAAAAAATTTATGAGAGATGAAACAGCTCCGGTCTCCCTTGACCCGGCCTCCAGAAGAATATTTACACCAAGGGGTCTGAGCATTGCACCGCACAATGTTGCCGGGATGAGAGACGCAATAAAAATCGAGGGTCCGGAATGCCCAAGAGATATAATCATTGCCCCGCTCAGGGTAATGACGGAGAAACATATTGCAACATGAATCCGAGTCCTGAACACTTTTGAAAACGGAACAAAGAGCATTGCTCCGATTATTGCGAAAACCGCATTTGAAGCAAAATACATGCTGAACTGGCTGCTTGAAACACCATACCCGGTTCTTAGAATCATCGATGAACCGCCTACAAAACCCAGTACAATAATTGATACTGAAGAGAATATTATGAGAAGTTTTCTGAACATCGGATTTGACATAACCCTGAAAAGCCCGCCAAGAGACTGAAGAACAGACTCATCCTTTTTAAATGGAATTGACTCCTCAAAGAAAAGAAGAAACAGTACAGAAATCATTCCTATAAACGCAAGGACACCGAAGATCCATCTCCACCCAAATTCTGTGATTATTGCTGACCCTAGTACCGGAGCAACAACTGGTGCTATCATCATGAGTGCAGTGAGAACCGCAAGAACCCTTTTCTTGCTCTCTCCTCCATAGAGGTCCTGAACAATTGCTATGCCTATGGTTGTGGGGGCACCTGCTCCAAGAGCCTGAATGACCCTGCCTGCAATCATCATTTCAATTGTATTGGAAAATGCACAGATAAGGGACCCGGCGATATAGACCATTAGTCCGGTAAAAAGGGCGGGCTTGCGTCCGTACTTGTCCGAGATAGAACCCCATAGAAGTGTTGATATTGAATAAAATATAAAGAACACCATGAGGGTTACATTTACCATGGATTCAGTTGTATTAAAAATTGAGGCCATCTCCTTCATTGCCGGCAGGTACATATCCGTTGATAGAGGCGGGTAAGCCCCCATTATTACGAGCATTACCGTAAGCCATATACCGGGTTTGCTTCTGCTTCCCTTCTTTATTTCATTTACTGATTTCATTTAATTTTTCCTTTAATATTTCATCGAGTTTTTCCATAACCTCATACCATTTCTGAAAGATATCCTCCCCCATTTCTGCTATGAGTTTCTCAAACCACATGGCCAGTTCTTCCTTCACAAAACGCATGTGTTCGGAAAATTCCGGATCCACAGACAGAAGAACTTCCCTTCTGTTATCCGGATTCTGACTCCTTTTTATTATCTTCCCCTCTACCATCCTGTCAATGAGTGCTGAAGCAGAGGACTTTGAGAGCCTCATCATTGAAGAGAAATCTTTTAAGGAACATGGTTCCATACGGCTAAGCATCAATGCAGCGTGAATATGATTGCTGTTTATCTTTTTATAGCTATCCTTTCTGATTCCGGATTTTATGACCGGTATTACCTGTGTTGTAATGTAATCCCGTAAAAAACCATCGGTTTCGGTTATGAATGATATCTTGCTTTTTAAATCTTCTTTCATTTTTAATCACCTGTACAAATAGTCAATATTTTTGACTGTCAATATTGTCAACATTAAACAGGTCAATATACAGAAAAATCCCCAAAAAAAAATTTTCTATACACCTTTTATTTATTGATCTGTTTTTTAAAAAAATGGAATATATGAACATCCATATGATAATCATAACCGGGAGATTATGCACATCAGCAAAGACACAATAAAACTTGTAATATTATTACTGATTTTTTTGCAGACAGGTTACGGAAAATCCGGTGAATCCGAAAGGCTTAACAGCGACGGAATGAAACTCCTGAGTTCAGGCAGGGCAGCGGAATCGGAACCGCTTTTCCGCAAGGCAATAGCCGGGCGCATGGACGTAAAATACTACTACAACAACCTTGCCGTTTCCCTGATGATGCAGAAAAGGTACCCGGAAGCAGTACCGCAACTTGAAGCTGCCCTGAAACTTGACAGGTCATACATCAAGGCCCTTTCAAACCTTGCAGTGTGCTATTTCCATATGGCCAGATACCGGGAATCATACCGCTACTACAGACTGGCAAAGGAACTGGACAGCACTTATGTAAAAAAAAGATTCACCAGAGACAAAATAAAAAGGGAAACAGGAAAAATAAACCAGGACAGGTATGATAAAGATGAAATGAATGAGATCATCAACAGACTCACAGGCGACTAGATTCCGGCACCCTGCTGCAGAAAGGCAAAACTTCATAGTAAAATACAATTCCATTACGCCATTATACATCCATAAAAACTCTTTTTTTTAAATAAATCCCCGCTTTTCATCAACCACCCGGGGATGCGGTTCGTATGTATATAAAAGAACAGAAATCTAATTATTTAAAAGGGAGCTTTTATGAAAAAATTTTCTATTATCTTCATGATAATGATCATGACAGCGGTACTGATATCATGCGAATCATCATCTGATACAGAGGAGAGCAGCGGTTATATACCTGTAAAAGTCACAATTGACGGCCGTGAATACACCTATTTTACAGACGGGTTTTCAAATGAATCTCCAGGGTATGATATTCTGCTCATGAAAAATCCTGACAATGATAATGGCAGTGATGAAATATACTTTATTCTCAAAGACAACGGCAGCGGAATGATTAAAGACTTCACAGGCGGGACAGAGGATCTTGACTATTTTAGTTATTGTGATCACTACAACTCTTTCTACGGCGGGTCATATGTCGGCGGGAACCTGACCGGTGAGATTAATGTCACCGTAACTTCATGGTCTACGGATAAGGCAACCATGAGTTTTAACGGAACTCTCCATAACGCATCTTATACCGCGACAGTTTCATCGGAAAGTTTCACAATACCCTTTGTAAATTACAGGAAGTAGCCGCAAAATTAAAAAAGACGGAGCCGGCTCCGTCTTTTTGATATTCATATATTTCAGTTTAATAAAATCTAAACCAGCTTTCCGGCAAGCTTCACAGCCTGCAAAGCGTCTTCAGAGTAACCGTCTGCGCCGATTTCATCTGCATAATTCTGGTCAACAACAGCCCCGCCTATCATGAACCTGTACGAACATCCCCTGGTCTTTGACAGTTCGATTACGGTTTTCATTTCAACCATTGTGGTGGTCATGAGGGCCGAAAGCACTATGACACTTGCACCGGCCTTTTCAGCTCCCGCAAGGATCTCTTCAGCATCCACATCCTTCCCAAGGTCTGTGACCTCGAAACCGTAGTTCCTGAGCATGAGTGCAACGATATTCTTTCCAATATCATGTATGTCACCCTTTACCGTTGCTATAACAACTTTACCCCTGCTCTCCCTGGGGCCATCTTCCTTGAGAAGAGGTTCAAGAACTGCAAAGCCCTTTCTCATTGTGTCCGCGCTCATTATGAGCTGGGGAAGGAAGTACTCCTTCCGGTCGAATCGGTCACCAACTTCTGTTATTGCCGGAATGAGATAGTCATCAACAATGGCCTGGGCCTTGATGCCGCTGACAAGAGCTGAATCTATGTATTCCTCAATACGGTCATCCCATCCCCTGATAACAGAATTAAAGACCATTTTTTCAGGAGAGAGTTTATCCTCTTCCCTGATTTCAACAGCTTCTTCACCTGTAAATCTCCCTATATATGACAGAAGATTTTTGTCCCTGCCCCAGAGGGCATCGCATGAAGTTACTGTATCCATTAATTTTTTCGACGCAGGATTTGCAATTGCGGTAGTTGCCCCACGGCTCATGGCCATTGAAAGAAAGGAGCTGTTCACCTGATCCCTTGAAGGCAGTCCGAAAGAAACATTTGACAGACCGCATGTTGTATTGAACCCCATCTCCCTCGAAGCCCATTCCATGAGATCAAGGCTTGTCTTTGCGGCACTCTGGTCTGAACTGACTGTCATGACCAGTCCGTCAACTACAATGTCATTTACTCCGTATCCGTACTTTGAGGCTTCCTTAAATACCCTGTTTACAACACCCTTGCGTTCTTCAGCAGTTGCAGGGATTCCCGAATCGTCGAGTGGAAGAACAATTATCATTGCACCATATTTTGCAGCGATTGGCAACGTCTTCTCTATTCTCTCGGCTTCACCTGAAATCGAGTTAACAAGAGCCCGGCCCGGGTATACCCTCAGCGCCGCCTCAACAACTTCAGGCTTTGTACTGTCTATGCATAGCGGCAGTTCACTTGATCTGGAAAGAACCTTAACAGATTTAACCATCATACCCTTTTCATCAATACCGGAAAGACCCATATTCACATCAAGTACCGCAGCTCCGTTTAACTGCTGGTCAAGGGCAAAGTCCTGAACCATTGATGTTTTGCCCTCCCTCAGTTCAGCCTGAAATGCCTTCTTCCCTGTGGGATTGATTCTTTCTCCGATTACCGTAAAGGGCCTGTCAATGCCCATGGCAACGGATTTTCTGGCAGAGGAAAGTACGCTTACGGATGACACTTCAGGCCTTCTGCCCGCCTTCCCCTTTGCGGATTCCGCGAGAGACCTTATATGTTCGGGAGTTGTGCCGCAGCATCCTCCAAGAATATTTGCACCTGCTTCAATGAACTCATCAACAAATGAACCGAATTTTTCCGGGCCCATTTCAAAAACAGTTTTGCCGTCCACAAGTTTGGGCATTCCCGCGTTTGGTTTTGCAAGGAGAGGAACAGTGGCGTATTCCTTCATGGTCCTGATAACCTTTATCATGGACTCGGGGCCTGTTGAACAGTTGCAGCCCACGGCATCAGCTCCAAGGGACTGCAGTGTAATGAGGGCGGAAACAGGGTCTGTACCGTTAAGGGTCCTTCCGTCGGCCTCATAGGTCATGCTTACCATTACGGGAAGGTCGCACAGTTCCCTGATCGCAATGAGAGCAGCCCTGGCCTCCTGTATGTCCATCATGGTTTCAATTACAAAACCGTCCACACCGCCCTCAATGAGATACTTAGCCTGCTCGGTATAGACCTCAACTGCCTCGTCAAAGAGTATCTCCCCGAATGGTTCAATGAAGTATCCGGTTGGAGCAAGGTCTCCGAAAACAAACCTGCCGCCCGCGGCCTTCTTTGAAATTTCCGCAAGGCCCCTGTTTATCTCGCCCAGCCTCTCAACCAGTCCGAAATTTGAAAGTTTGAACCTTGTGCCGCCGAATGTGGGAGTATAGACAATATCACTTCCTGCTTCGATATATGCTCTCTGGAGATCCATTACCGCTTCAGGATGCTCGAGGCTCCAGAGTTCCGGAGCCACACCTGCGGGCATACCTCTCTTTGCAAGTTCCGTACCTGTGGCTCCGTCAAGAATCACAAGTTTCTGCTCTATAAGTTTTCTGAATTCTTCTCTTGTCATGTTCCTATTCAACTCCTACTATTGCTGTTACTGTCTTTTCCGGACTGAAAATATATTTATCAGACAGCCTGACCCCAAGCCGTGACATGTCCAGTTTTTCATAAAAATACACCTGATTTTCCAGGGAAAGGTCTCCGTACCCGGGAGAGAACCTCATTGAGGTGAGCCTCTCCCCTCTCCTTCTTACTTCATTCCCGAGAAACCTGTTAAGCCAGTCCATGGCCCCATCTGCAGTTTCACTGCCAACTGCATCATAGATAAGTGCATCGGCACCATCTCCCAGAGACATGGCTTCAGAAGCAAGGTCAACGATCCCCTGACCCACCGTGGCAGCCATGATTATGACCGAACGGCTCATGGCAAGGAGCCCCGAAGCGGATTTCCCCTTCAACTCGTAGCCGTCTTCCAGTAAAACGGAATTTTCAGACCTTTCAGATATGTCAAGCCTGAGCCACATTCCCGCGGGCCTGCACAGATCAAAGCCCCTTTTCATGGAAAGAGTTATTCTCCTTCTGTCATCATCTGAAAGCCTGGTCCGGTGAATGTTGAACTTCAGCCTTGCGAGAATATCCTTTTCCGGCATATTCACCGGTATGGATTTCATATAATTTGAAATTTCCATGATCTCCCACAGGTCCGTTTATTAAAATGCTTCATCTAAAAATACAGATATTCATTAGAAATGTTTGAAAAGAATTCACATTGTCCAGTAAATATTAATGTATAATTTTAAAAAATTAACCATTTTAATAAACTTTATTTTCTTGACATAAGTCCATTTTAGACCAAAGAATAAAAAAATTTACATTCCATCAGCCTGCAACATATAGAATGCAGAAAAACAGAAATGCTGATTTTTAAGGAGAGATTTTGTGAAAAAGTCACTGCTTCTTTTTTTCATACCTCTTGTAGTAATACTTCCATTTTCTTTTATAATATCGGAACGGGGATGTTCGGATATTATGCAGAAGGATGCGGAAAAAAAACTTGTATTTAAGCATAAATTCCATTTAAAAAACGGAATTGTCAAAAACTGTGAAGACTGCCACGGATACTATTCAGACGGCAGATTCAAGGGTATACCAACAGTTAAAACCTGCACAGACTGCCATGACAGGAAAGGACCTCTCAAATCCGATGATCCGAAAGTGGCGCTCCAGAAACCTGAAATAAACAAATTCAGGGATACAGACAAACCCTGGGGATCTTTTGCGGAACAGCCGGATCTGGTTTACTTCAGCCACAAGGTTGTAATGACCGCCAGATTCAGTGACGGACGGAAAAAAGTCCGATGCGGTTCGTGTCATGGAGACAAGGCCAATTCTGAAAACGCCAAAATGATCAAGGGCAAGATGCTCATGGGGCAATGCATGGACTGTCATACGACCCTGCACATAAGCAACAAATGTGCAGTATGCCACGATTAAATCAGGAGCGCTCATTATATGAAGAAGATAAACAGAAAGGACTTTTTAAAGATCGGCGGAGGAGCTGTTGCCGGAGGTGTGGGAGGATATGTACTTTCGGGCGCACCGTTCTGGGGTGCACAGTGGCTCGTTGAATGGACCCAGGACCAGTATGTCCCTCCAAAGGGACTCATCCGTTATATAGATTCAGTAAACAAAAACTGCCCAAACGGCTGCGAAGTGTCAGTAAGGCTCTCGGGGAACAGGGCCGTAAGAATAGAATCAAGGAAAGAGATCTGCCCCCTGTGCAGAAACACCCTGCAGCTTCTCTATCACCCGGAACGTATTACATCACCCCTCAAGAGAGACGGCAAAAAGGGATCGGGTAGTTTCAAAAAAATCTCATGGGATCAGGCCTACGGTGAAATCTCAGGTGAAATAGATAAACTCACAGGAAACGGCAAGGCAAAGAAAATTGCAGCAATAAACAGGACAGAATCACTCTCGGCGGAACTCATGGAGAAATTCATACACGCCGCAGGGAGCAGAAACATATACTATGAAAGCTCAAGGCGGGCGGATGAAACAGCAGTCCTGGGCGGATACATGGAATACGATTTTGACAAGGCCGACTTCGTATTGAGTTTCGGTGCGAGAATTGCAGAGCACTGGGACAGCCGCATTGACCTTGGAAAAAAAATCGGGCAATGGAAGGAGAACAAAACAAGATTCATCCAGGCAGACTCCATGTGTACAAGGACAGCTTCCATGGCCGATACATGGCTGCCGGTAAAACCTGACGGAGAAACAGCACTGGCCCTTGGAATTGCCGCCTATCTCATAAAGGCAAAGAAAAAGTCAGTCAGTGACCGAAACTTCAGTAAATGGAATAAACTGATACAGCAGGAATTCTCACTTTCCGAAACATCAATGCTCACGGGAATTCCGCAGGAAACAATAAAGAAAACAGCAGACGAATTCTACAGGGCGAAAAACCCGATTGCAGTGTGCGGAAGGGGCGGAATTGCCACAACAGCCTCATCCCTGGAGATAACTGCCGTGTACCTGTTGAACCTCATATCAGGAACAAAGGCAGTATCACTTGTCCGTAACCCGTCATTTCCCCATGCCCCTGAAAAGCCGGGACTGGAAAATTTCATCGAAACAGGTGAAGCGGAACTCATATTCCTCAATGAATCAAATCCCCTGTACAGAATGGCAGGCGCAGACAGGCTCTCACAGAAACTGGAGAACGCCACAGTAATTTCACTCTCCCCCATAATGAATGAATCGGCAAGGTATGCGGACTACATTCTCCCTACCCTGCACTTTCTGGAAACGGGAAAGGAAAAAGTCACCAATACAGAGAATGACACGAGGGACAGCGCCGAGATAATAACATCAATGGCTACATTTGTAAAAAAAACAGCAGGCCTCTTCAAGTCGCCTGCTGCATCATACAGGTTAGGCACAAAGACACAGAATGCGGGGAAAAAATTCACACTGAAACTCCCTGAATCAGAAAAATCCGTCATCGGAATAAAGGACCGTTCGGGTGATGCAAAATTCAACCTGAAAATGATCCCATTTGAAGTCCCACTCGTGGGAGACGGTGACGGTATGGCATTCCCATACGTGCTTAAGTCAATTGGTCCTGAAATATTCTACAGAAAAAAATTCTATGTTCACATAAACCGTGACACGGCAAAGAGGGAGAAGCTTGATCAGGATGACTGCATAACCCTTGAATCTGCCCATGGAAAACTGAAGGATCTCTATGTAAACATAACAGATATTGTGGCACCGGGAGTTGTCGCGGTTCCCCTTGGGTTCGGACACACTTTATACACAAAATACGGCACCGGCAAAGGGGCAAACATCAGGGAGATCATGAACAAAGAAAAAGACCCGGTAACAGGCTCTTCATCCTGGTGGGCCACACCCGTAAAAATCGGTTAAGAGGTATTGCTATGACAGTAAAGGATGTAAAAATGAATCGAAGATGGGGAATGGCCATCGACCTTGATAAATGTACAGGCTGCGGCCAGTGTTCACTGGCATGCAACCAGGAAAACAATATGCCGATTTTTGAAGATGACTCTGACATTCCCAAAAGGGTCTCCTTCATGGAACTCATGAAAGTAACAAACGACAGGGACGCGAAATTCCCCGACGTAAAGACTGCGTTCATACCAAAGATGTGCCAGATGTGCGAAGGGAACGACCCGAAGAACCCCAACCCTCCATGCGTATCAGTATGCCCCGTTGTCGCCACAGATGTAGGAGATGACGGAGTTGTGAGCCAGATCTGGTCAAGATGCATAGGCTGCAGGTACTGCCAGACTGCATGCCCCTATGAGGCAAGGGTTTTTAACTGGTGGAAGCCGGTATATGAGGGGACATTCAAAAAATCCCTTAACCCTGAAGTTTCAGTAGCATCAAGAGGAACAATCGTAAAATGCACATTCTGCAGCCACATATGGAAACGGGAAAGAGACAGGGCAGTTGCTGAAGGGAAACTCAACATTAACGATGTAACATACAAAACCGCATGCCAGAGCGCATGCCCCAACAACGCAATAATATTCGGAGACCTCAACGACCCCGAATCAGAGGTTGCAAAACTTTCAAAAAGCAAAAGGGCCCTGCGCCTTGCAAATGCCATTGACCTTGAAAGCCCTGAGAAACAGAAAGAGATGAGAAAGGTAAAGCACTTCTCAAACCCGAAAGTATATTACCTTACAAGCCAGAAATGGCTCAAGGACATGCTTAATTTCAGAAAGAACTGAAGACCCATTTTAAGGAGAACTTAACAATGATTACTTTCTTTAAGAGCCTTTCAAAGAACATGAAAATAACGCTGTCGATCCTTGGAATACTGACAGTTCTTTTTGTAATATTTGCGCTCCAGATTCTGCTCATGGGCCTTGGGTACACAGACATGGACAACAACTTTGCCTTCGGAGCATGGATCATAGGGGACCTGGTACTGGTTGCCCTGGGAGGCGGAGCCTTCTCTACCGGTTTTGTTCTGTATATTTTCAGGGTTGAGAAACTGAGGCCCCTAATAAATTCGACAGTACTTATAGGATTCATGTGCTATCTATTTACCTTTGTATTCCTGCTCTTTGACCTGGGGCAGCCACTGCGGGCCTGGTTCGGATTCGCATACCCCAACTGGGGCAAGGGTGTCTACCCTGTCTCAATGCTCACAGAGGTATTTTTCTGTTTATCAATCTATTTCATAATACTGCTCGTTGAGCTTATACCGACAGTCCTTGAACACAAAGTTCTAATTCAGAACAGGTACATAAAAACAACAGCACACATAATGCACGACTTTATGTGGATTATGGCAGCTGCGGGAACATTTCTTTCATTCTTTCACCAGGGGTCCCTGGGCGGCGGGATGTGGGGAGTGCTTTTCGGCAAGGCTGTGTGGTACAGGCCCCACTTCTTCTTCCTTGCAGTAGTTGCAGCCATTGCAGGGGGCATGTCCTTTATGACCATGGTGCCGTATGTGGCAGGAAAAATATTAAAAAAGGAACTGGTTCCAATGGAATCATTCAGAACCCTTACCCGCATGTCAGGATTCATGTTCATTGCATATGCAGTTTTCAGGGGATATGACCTCTACTCCATGGCAGCATATTATGTTCCCATGTCAGGCAGGTCTTTCCTTGACCTCTACGGAGGGTACTATGGCATATGGATGGTTGTAGTGGAGATTATTCTCCTTACAGGACCCCTTGTGCTGCTGAACATGGGCAGATTCAGAAATCAGGAGAAATTAATGATAACCGGTGCATCAATGGGAATCGGGGCAATTATAATGAGCAAGTTCAGTGTACTGCTACACGGGTTCTCTGCACCGAACTTCCCATGGAAGGGATTCACTTCATACTTCCCGACATATCAGGAATGGTTCATAACATTCGGTGTGCTGGCGCTGATGATACTTATCTACATGACATTCATAAAATGGTTCCCGCTGTTCCCCCATACAGAGGAAGGCGGAGGCCACCACTAGGGCTGCATTCACATCATCATTGAGTCAGGAAACCGCTGAATAAAATCAGCGGTTTTTTATATGGGATGGACAATGTTTGTCACATGAATATTGTTAGTGACACCCCCCTTACCATTTGCCTTATTAAAATATTTCCTGTACAGAATTTTACATATAACAGAAATACATTTTATATGGAGTTAACAATAGAACAGGTTTCTTCACTTAATGCTGATTACTCCCGGATCTAAAATTGATTAACAGAATAATTCCGAAACCTGAAGAAAGCATAAAAAAAAGTAAAACTGTGGACCATCCCAAAGTATTTGTACCTGTATACTGCCCTCGCCCAGCCATTATGCAGCTTAATCCATTTGTCAGAAGTAAAAACTTTGCAATACCGGTTCTGTTATACTTCTTACAAACCAGGACAGCATTCCCAGACCCATTAAGGCAACACCCCAGAATTGATAAATCACCAATCCCATTGCAGATAACTGTACATTATAGCTCTACAGCATCCTGGATGGAAGCAACACACAGAGTATACCTGAAAAAAAGCAAGAACAGAATTAATGGTTCATAACATTTTGAATTTCATAAAAATTCTCCTCCGACATGATCTTCTTTAAAATTAGACAGGTATTCATTCAAAGTTTATTTTCAGGTGAATACCTGCTCTTTCATACTTACAGTACAATATAGAAAAGCAGTAAAATTATCTTCTGTTTCAAACAGTCAGACATTAGTCCAGCACGACCATTTGGACATCCTTTACTGCAGAGAGTAAGTCAATCCAGAAACATAAAAAACATGTAAAGCGTGATTTTGCTTAAACTTCTATTCAACACTGAAAGCAAGATTTTTAATATTTGAAGATACTTTAATGACAACATCATCATAGGAAGGCTTTCCAAATATAGGCTTCTTCTTCATATTAAATACACCCCATGGTTCTTTCGGGCCGAAGAGCCCTATGTCAAGTTTACCATTTCCATTTTCATCCTGAAAGCATGCAATAACATACTGCCCCGGTTTAATATTCTGCAGCAGAAAGGGGACCGATCTTTTTTCTGCATCACTGCCGTCATATTTTATACATATTCTTTTCACCGGTTTCATCTGCTCATATCCGTCCTTGTCGTAAACTCCAAAGACAAGGTCACCGTGAGACTGCACTACAACTGTTCCGCCAAGTGTAAAGTCAGCTTCGTCTCCGAAAATCTGTGCAACCGTACCGATTAGAATTACCAAAACTGTTAATATTTTTCTCATTTTATTTTCCTTATATTTATTATTCATAGGACAAAGTTTCACGGACTGATAACCTTAATGCGCGAAGGGCTGGGTATATGCTTGAAATCAGAGCAAAGACCATAATAATAGCCAGCCACAGCACCATGGTGCTTTTGTCTACAGCGAAGGAGAGTTTTGCACCGAAGAAGATCATGCCGAACATATCACCGATAACTTTAGTTACCGGCAAGGCGACCAGCAGAGAAAAAAGCCAGCTCATAAGTCCAATAAAGAGCCCTTCAAGGATTACCATTCCGGATATCGCCAGGTTTGATGCTCCTATTGCACGAAGCACTCCTATTTCTCTTGTCCGCTCCAGAACCTGAACAGACATTGTCGTAGACAATCCCAGCCCGCCTACAATGATAATCAGTATTGAAAGCATAATCAGATATACCGTAATTATCAGAAAATGATCTTCAAGTATCTTGCGGTATTCTTTCATATCACTGTTGCTTTGTACCGCTATTCCATTTTCAAGGCACCTCTTCTCAAGTTTTTTCATGGTCTCCTCAATGGTGAGCGGATCATTATTTTTAAGACCTATTGCAATCGAACGGGCCTTTGATTTATTTCCGGTAATCATGTTCAGCATTTCAGGGCTTGTATATATTACAGGACGCCCTACGAAGCGGGAGACCCCCTTGATTCTCACCTGAACTTCTTTGCCCTGTACGGTCATCTTAATGGTATCACCGTTAGACAAAGATGGGTTCTTTGCTAAAAGTATATGACGAACAACAACTGTTCCGGTCTCCCCTTCCTTAAGAAATTCTCCTTCCACCATATCAGGCGTAAACAGTTTTGTGTTTTCGGGGGGTGCAAGAAGAGCCATTTCATCTGTACTGGTACCGTCAGGAAGTGTAATCACTGCATTTTCACTCTGCCAGAACTCATAGCTTTTAACTTCGGCAATACCTTTGACTATGTTTTCAAGAACGGCAACTTCCGTATTATCTTTAACATCAAGTTTGATGTCATAGCGTATTATGTGTGTAAACTCTTCAATTGTTTTACGGATACCTTTTCCTATGTTAAAAGAACTCAGGAAAACAGCCCCTCCAATGGTCAATGTCAATACAGTCAGTGCCAGTCGGACATTGTTACGGAATGTATTTCTAACTGCATACAGCATACTTCCGGATAATGGCAGGAAGGAGAGTGTTCGGTTTATGAAGGAGGACGACCCCAATTTGCCGCCGCTGATTCCATACTCTGAAAGAGTTTTCTGCACGGTAATTGAGACCCCCTTTCTTATTGGGAAAAATGAAGCGGCAAGTGGAATAAGCAATCCAGCTGCAATGGTTATAATGTAATAGAGAGTATCCACGGAAGTGTCAAAAATTCTGAAGTTAAGCATTTTAGCGGCACCTTTTGCATATGAGATAGCAAGATAATTTGCAAGGGGTACACCTATGATAACTGCAGCAATGGCCATCAACAGCACCTTGGTAAAATAAATCATAAAGATCTGACCTGTTCCGGCACCTGTTGCCTTCATAATTCCTATCTCTTTTGTGCTGCCCGCTATCATTGATGAAATCAGGTTAACAACAAGGACACTTGCAAGAACGAGAACAAGCAGTCCGAAAGTCTGGAGCAAGAAAAGCAGGGCTGACATCTGTGAAGCATGGGGGTGTTTCCCTGGTCTCGGCACAGAGGTTCTTATAATTTTTACACCATTCCTGAGCAGTTGTGACTTCACACTTTCTGTTATTTTATATACTGAATCATAGTTGAAATAGTTTTCCTTTGTAACAAGTATATTCAGCTCATTTAGATTTTCAGGCCCCACCATGGCAAGAGTTTCAGGCGTACAGTAACCATAGACAGTATTTTCCATCCAGGCCGGAGCTTCTCCCGGGTCAAATATTGTTCCACTTATTCTTACTTTTTGTGGGCTGAATCCGGGTATAACAACAGTTCTGCTTTCTCCAACCTTTGCCCTGGCTACCCCGAGGGCAACATTTTCAACATATATCTCTCCTTTTCCGGGTGCCCCCTGAGCCTTTTCATCAAAGACAAGATGAAAATTCATATTTTCAAAATCAGGGATAGCAAAAAGCCACAGACCTTTCCACTGGTCCCTGCCCATTGATATGCGTCCTTTAAAAAAACCTCTAACTTCAGCATCTGCAATATCCTGACGCTGCTTTATCTTTTGTACGATTTCATCATTTACATTTTCAACAAATATTGATGCAGATGCGGGGTTAGTGCGCATGTAATTGACATCGATTTCACGTGTCAATATTGAAAATGCAAAGGCAACAACACCTACTCCCAGAACTCCGAGCATCATGGCAAAAACCGTAAGCAGAGCCCGTCCTCTGCTTTTTAAGAGGTCTCCCGTAATTTTTCTGAATACTGAGTTAAGCATATATACCCTCCTGGACGGGTGAGCCTGTTTCAACTAACGATCCATCTTCAATGGTGACCACTCTGTCCAGGAAATCCAGTTTCCTGTTTTCATGGGTGACCATGACAACAGTGACCCCTTTGCTGCTTAAATCACCTAAAAGCGAATATACTGTATCTGCAGATTCAGAATCAAGATTGCCCGTAGGTTCATCGGCAACAATGATTTCAGGATTATTGGCCATGGAGCGTGCAATGGCAACACGCTGCTGCTGCCCTCCCGATAATTCGGAAGGATATTTTTTTGCCTGGTCTTTAATGCCTACCATATCCAGAAGCTCCAATGCCCGTTTCTTTCTCTCTTTAGGAACCAGATAATTGCAGAAATCCATTGGAAGCATTATGTTATCCATTACAGAAATTGTTGGCATGAGCTGAAAAAACTGAAACACAATCCCCATATGTCTGCCTCGGAACTGTGCTCTCCTGCCTTCGCTTAATGCATGAATCGGAGTACCAAGAGTGAAGATCTCCCCCTCTGTTGGTGTATCTATGCCTGCAATCATGTTCAGCAGAGTCGATTTGCCGCTGCCGGAACGGCCGACAATCGATACAAACTCTCCTTTTACTATAGTCAGGTCTATGCCGGCAAGTGCAGTAAAACTGTTGGACTTGCCAGAATAGACTTTACTTACACCGGAAAGTGTTATTATTCTGTTTTCATGGCTTTTCATATTTCTGAATTGCTCCTTCACCCTATGATTTTTTTGAAAAATTATCACATCTGCACATCTGCTTCGACTCTGCCGACCCGCGTAGACTAAATTTTCAGTAATTTTCAAATTATTGTTGAAGCAAAGTTATTTGTAACAAATATAGTGCCATGGAAATGTTCAAAACGATACTGCTGTTCATAATAGTAGCCGGAGCGATACAGGGTTTATTTCTTGCTCTTCTGATTGTATCAAAAAAAGGTGAAAACAGTAAGGCAAAGGCCATGCTCGCTGCTTTAATGTGTTCCTTTTCTGTAAGCATTGCCCATGGATTTGTACCTACTTTACTGCAGGATATAGGCGTAATTCCATCCAGCCCGGCAGGATACAAGCTTGGCGACCCCAGCCAGCTTCTGTTCGGGCCATTTTACTATCTCTATGTTCTTTTCCTGACCGGGCCCCAGAGAAGATTTACCCTGCCGATGCTGCTGCACTTTCTTCCATCGCTGTTTCTATCTGTATTCAGTATATATTTTTCAGACACCGTTTTTAGTGGAACCATATCAGGTTTAGTCTGGATGATTATTATTCTTCAGATGTGGATATATCTGCTGGCTGTTCACAAACTGATTACCGGGTACAGAAATACTCTCAAAGAAAATTTCTCGGATATTGAGGGGATTAACCTTAAATGGATAACATTCAGCAGTATAACCCTTGCTGTTGTTTATTCAATTTACACTGTGTTTGTCCCCATGCTGCTTCACAGCAATGACCCTTACGGTCATCTGGATAAAAGTGCAACACTCATATTAGCCATTGCGGTATACAGTTTTGGTTATAGAGGACTCACCAATACTTACATTTTTACCTCTCCGCCGGAGATCACCGGCTCTCAATCCAACAGACCTGAAAAAAACTATATTAACCATAAATATAAAAAATCATCATTAAGCAGGGATGAGATCGGGAAACGGCTTTCTTTGCTGGAAAGTTACATGGAAACGAGCAGGCCATTTCTGGACCCTGAACTTACAGCCTCAAAACTTGCCGAACAATGCGGTATAAGCATGCACCACCTCTCTGAAACAATAAACAGGGGTGCCGGAAAAAAGTTTTATGATTTCGTAAACGGTTACAGAATACTTGAGGTAATCAGGTTAATGCAGAATCCTGAAAAAAGAGCAGAGAATACTCTGCTGTCATTGGCCTTTGAGGCCGGCTTTAATTCAAAGGCAACATTTAATAAATGTTTTAAAAATGAGACAGGCCTGACTCCGTCACAATATATAAATCAGCTTGATACCTGATGTTTTAATACTTTTTTGATGAACAGCTGCAGGTTCAGAAATATGGAGAGGTTCATGGTCACAGGTGCATCAATGGAATCGGGGCAATAGTAATGAGCAAGTTCAGCTAACTGCTCTCCGGGTTCTCTTCCCAACTTCCCATGGAATGGATTCACTTCACACTTCCCAACATATCAGGAGTGATTCATAACATTCGGTGTGCTGCCGCTGATGTGACCTGCCCCCTGTTTTCGCCCCATATCCCTAACTCCCTCCCCATGACGATCTCCCTCGGCCGCGTCTATTTGATACAATGATGCGTCGATCTGACTCACCCGAGTATTCAATCGACACTTCAGAGTGTTAAATCGACACTCCGGAGTATAAAATCGATGCTCACGACCTTAAAGTTTATGCTCCAGACCATAAATCTTATGCTCTCGATCATGAATCTTATGCTCCCGACCATGAATCTTATGCTCACGACCATGAATCTTATGCTCTCGACCATGAATCTTATGCTCTCGACCATGAATCTTATGCTCTCGACCATGAATCTTATACTCCCGACCATGAATCTTATACTCT
This sequence comes from Spirochaetota bacterium, assembly GCA_003246895.1. Classification (GTDB taxonomy): domain Bacteria; phylum Spirochaetota; class UBA4802; order UBA4802; family UBA5550; genus SZUA-423. The sequence goes on from QKCL01000095.1 coordinate 20,318, forward strand.
CGCCCAATGTTTCAACATAGTTTTCGCCTGAAAATAAAGGAGTAGCTATGTTTTATTCAACAGCCATTGGCCGCCATTGAAGGGCCTGTTTCCGGCTTTCGCCGGCCTCTAGCTGGTCTTCAGCCGGTCATGGAAATATGTAGAAGAAGTACCGGGAGATTCATGTCTCCACATGGTGTTCCCCGGTATTTTAAAGGACTACCACCCACTTCGCTAGATGGATATCATGCCCGTTGGGTGCACAGATTTCAAAATAAGATGAACACAGATGGTTCTCTGTCAGTTTGTTTTAAAAAATATATTTTATATCATCGTTATTCCGGATATCTCCTGAATCGATTAAAAAATCTATCTGTGAAAATCCGATCCTTTATCTGTGTCTATCTGTGGTCAGGCTTTTACAGGAAATTTAAAAAGACCCCCTCCCGCTTCGCTAGATATATATCATGCCCCGTGGGTACACAGATTTCAAAAGAAGATGAACACAGATGGTT
>QKCL01000093.1 GCA_003246895.1 Spirochaetota bacterium
ATCATTTTCTGCATGTCTTAACGTCATGGAATACTTTTTCTGGAAAAGCGGCCCGCTTGCGTAAAGTTCATTAAGGCTGTCCATATTTGTAAGATATGCAAGCTGCCTGTCTGAGAATCCGTATGATTTCATCTTCGAGACATTTTCCTTTGTCATGCCATTTGAAGCGAAATCCTCAAGAAAACGTTTCTCCTCAATAAAGATTTCATAAAGCTGATGAAGGAACCATGGGTCAATTTTTGTAAACTGATGAACCCATTCTACACTTTTCCCGAAATTAAAGGCTTCTCTCACGTAAAATATTCTTTCAGGCCTTGGATTTACAAATTCCTTCTCAAAAATTGCATCCCTCTCCTCTTCTGAAAGACTCTTCAGATAGGATGACCTTTTCAAATCTCCATCGGAACCGAAACCAAAACGTTCAATTTCAAGAGACCTCAGTGCCTTCTGGAATGATTCCTTGAATGTTCTGCCTATTGACATGGCCTCTCCGACAGATTTCATCTGTGTGCCAAGTGTCTGATCAGCTCCTTCGAACTTCTCAAAGGCCCATCTTGGTGTTTTTACAACAACATAGTCTATTGTGGGCTCAAAGGATGCCGGAGTCTCTCTTGTAATGTCATTTGATATTTCATCAAGTTTCAGACCGACTGCCAGTTTCGCAGCGATCTTTGCAATTGGAAAACCGGTTGCCTTGGATGCGAGTGCGGAACTCCGGCTCACCCTTGGGTTCATCTCTATAATTATTACACGGCCATCTTCAGGATTGATTGCAAACTGAATATTTGAGCCGCCTGTATCAACGCCGATTTCCCTTATAATCTTTATACCCATATCACGGAGGTTCTGATATTCCCTGTCGGTCAATGTCTGCTGCGGCGCCACAGTGATTGAATCTCCCGTATGGACGCCCATTGGATCCAGGTTTTCTATTGAACAGATAATAACTACATTATCATCCGTATCTCTCATGACCTCAAGCTCGAACTCTTTCCAGCCTATGACAGACTCCTCTAAAAGGACCTGGCTTATAGGAGAGGCATCAAGCCCCTTTTTTACAAGTTCGATAAAATCTTCCTTGTTATATACAATATTCCCACCTGCTCCGCCTAGAGTAAAAGCAGGCCGTATGATCAAAGGAAGTTTTATTCTTTCAAGGATTTCAAGGGCTTCTTCGATTGTTGAGGCAAGACCCGATTCAGGAACATCAAGGCCGATATTAAGCATGGCTTTTTTAAAGAGATCCCTGTCTTCAGCTTTTTTTATTGAATCAATATTTGCCCCGATCAATTCAATGTTATATTTTTCCAGAACCCCATTATCTGCCAGTTCCATTGCTGCATTTAGCGCTGTCTGCCCGCCCACAGTGGGGAGTATGGCATCGGGTCTCTCCACCTCTATAATCTTTTCCAATACTTCAGCACAAATCGGTTCTATATAGGTTTTATCTGCAAGTTCAGGGTCGGTCATAATGGTTGCCGGATTGGAATTTACGAGTATAACCTCATACCCTTCTTCTTTTAAAGCTTTACATGCCTGCGAACCGGAATAGTCAAACTCACAGGCCTGGCCGATAACAATAGGGCCTGATCCGATAATTAATATTTTATGTAAATCTTCTCGTTTTGGCACAAAAAAACCCTTCCTACTATTTAAATTTTTAACATTAGAATGAAACACCCATTATATGTATATCATTTTTCCCCATAAAAATTTTTTTTTACGGCCCCATAATCGCTACACTAAAATGCAGTCAGTGCTGCTCTTATAAAACTTGTAATTGGAGCCTGCTCCCTTGAATCCTCAATGGTATCCCTCAGTTCAGAAATCATTTTACTTGTTTCCGAATGGATGGTATCGTCATTTATGAGTTTGCCCAGAGTTCCTTTCCCTCTGTTAATTTTGTCCGTAAAATCCCTGATATTTTTTATGGCAGCAGAGAGATTTTCCCTGTTATCATCTATGAGCTGCGCAACCATAGTCAGAGGATCTCCAACAGTGGTGCCTTTTAAATTCTCATAATTATAAACGAGATCGAAATACTGGTTTTCAACTTCTGCCTTACCCGGGAATACCACAACAACTCTTCCCCCAAGTGCGGTCTGATTTTTTAATAGAATTTTATAATTGCTGTAAAGATTGAACTTCCTGAAAAGATTTACAAAGATCTTTACCCTGTTATCTTCAAGGAGCTGTAATTTCAACACCACACCGGCATCAACTCCATTCACAAGAACCTTGTCACCGACCTCAAGCCCTTCAACGTCTTCAAAAATTATAGTCGCAGGGTAATACTGACGTGAATCAAAAAAATCACCTTTTATTATGGTAAAATAGCCCAGCACTATCATTGCAGCGAAAAAAACTATACCGACTACAAGTTCATTTATTCTTGTCATAACCCCTACTATCCATATAAACTAAATATAATACAAGAAAAAAATCAAGGTTTTATGGGACCATGAATGTTCCCGCTTATAAACTGCTGCACAATTCCGCTTTCACTGGTTCGTATTTCATCGGGAGTGCCGATCTGAACCATTTCCCCGCTGTAGAGCATTGCGATCCTGTCGGCAATACGGTATGCACTGTTCATATCGTGCGTCACGACCACTGAAGTGACTCCCAACTCCCTTTTCATACGTAAAATCAGTTCATCAATTCTCGCGGACATGACCGGGTCTAGGCCTGAGGTAGGTTCATCATAAAGTATTATTTCAGGATTTCTTACAATCGCTCTGGCAAGGCCCACTCTTTTTTTCATGCCGCCGCTGATTTCTGAAGGCATCTTGTCGGCCGCATCCGTCAGCTGAAGGAGAGCAAGTTTTTCATCTACTATTCGCGCAATCTCATCCTTTGAAGCCAGTCTATGTTCCACAAGAGGCAGACCTATATTATCCCTCACATTGAGCCAGTTCAGCAATGCTCCGCCCTGAAAAAGAAACCCCATCTTTTCTCTCAGTTTTTTTCTGATACGGTTGGATGCCCCGTTCATTTTTACAGAATCAATGACCACATCACCATTATCGGGATCATAAAAACCTGCAATGTGCCTGAGAATTGTGGTCTTGCCCGCCCCGGACTGACCAATAATTACAAATATTTCGCCGTCCCTGATGGTAAAATCCACATCTTTCAGAATTTTCCGGCTCTCGAATCCCTTGGAAACGTTAGAAAATTCAATCATATTATATTCCCATAAAAAATTGCGGTGATAAAATACCCTACGATAAGAATCATCAGATAGGAAGATACAACCGAGACACGTGTAGCCCGGCCGACTCCGAGTGCTCCATCCTTTGCAAGCAACCCGTTTGAACAGCTTATTGATGCTATAATTACAGCAAAAACAAAACTTTTAAAAAGCCCCACATACATATCCTTGAAGTATATTGAATCTACGATCTGCCTGAAATAAGTTTCAAAAGTTACTCCAAGCTGAAAGAAGCTTACCACAGCCCCCCCCAGAACCGCCAGTATTACCGTATATATCGTAAGCGTTGGAAGCATTATAGACATTGCCACTATCCGAGGCATAACCAGAAATCTGACAGGGTCTATTGACATCATCTCAAGGGCATCTATCTCCTCCGAGACCTTCATTGTGCCAAGTTCTGCCGCCATGGCTGCACCGGAAAATGCCGTTAATATTATGGCAGTCAGGAGAGGGCCAAGCTCCTTATTCATGATATTAATAATTAGAGTAGGCACAAACTCCTGCTGTCCGTAAACCTTGAACTGAAGCCCTGTCTGGAGAGAAAGGATCATTCCTCCAAAAAGAGCTACTATTGAACAGACCAGAATACTCTTCACTCCGGCCACATACATCTGCTTGATTATCTCTTTTCTTTTTGCAAAAACATAACGCAACTCTACAACTGTTTTAAAAATCAGAATAAGTGAAAAACCGGAGAAACCTAACTGATACATGAGTTTCGCACCCGTATCCGATATAAGCTTATGGAATGAACTTTTTAATACTTCAAACACCTAAAAAACCCTCCAGCTGTAATGTACAGAATTTTCAAATTCTGTGATATTACTGAAGTTTAACCTTGCAAATTCAGCCGTATCGTGCACATTCTCATCTTCCGCAATTTTCACTTCATCATCTTTATATCCGTCACCAACTCTTATGGGAATCCATAAGAGTCTCAAATATGAACCTTTCGCATCACTGTCATATCCAAATGCTCCGAGCAAAAAAGTCAGTTCCCTTAAATTATCGTCTTTCCTTTCATAACTGATGATAACAGGAATTTTGAATTTAAAGTAGTTGTCATCCCAGACCTGATAGTAGGTACGAAACAGCAGGCCAAGATGTTTCATTCCCTCAGGTGACTTCCTGTACTCAAAGAGTGTCCAGAAGGGGGAATAAAGTTTTTCATATCCCTCGGCATCCCTGAAAGGAAGGAGTGACAGTATGTTTATTGAATAGAGACCGGAATCACTCCACTCAATGTTCAGTAGTGGCCATATTTTAAAATAACGCCATGAATTTCCGTAATATGAATGCCTTACAGTATAGTCACGTTTAAAATACCAGCATAGGATAAAGTTATAAGTATATGAAGAAAAAACCGAGTCAGTTCTGTTTGTGATGTTAAAATAAAATGGCGTTATAAATGTTGAAGTGTAATTTCTGTATTTATATTCTCCATAAAAAGGGAAGAAAATTCTTTTCTTCGTATAGGGACTCCTTGAATCAGCAATCTGAACCAGCGGCCATGGCATGTTTATCTCCCTGCTTCCCCTCTTTCTGTCAACACCCCATGAAAAAAAAGGATAAAGAACTGTTGCCGCAGATGCCTCACCGCTCCTGCTCCACTTTCTTCCGAAAAACGGGAAAAAGAAGAAGGTATACCGGTCATCATTGGCAAAATAAGTGTGCCTGTAATTTATAAGCATCAGATATGTATAGTTGTCGTACCAGTCTTTCTTGTAACTTCTGGAATAGAAGGGGAAAATTCTGAAGTCTCTCCGCGTACCGCTCTCCCCCCACATAATCAACGGCCACAAAACAGCATGGGCATTATAGTCTCCTCTCCCATAATTCATATAAAGCGGCACCATGGCAATAAGCCCCCACAGCAAAGTCTGAAAAGACAAGAGGGAAGCTGGCGGATAGAGAAAAAAAAGAGCAATGCCCGGAAAAATATACGGAGACATATAGTCAAGACCGAACTTCCCGTTTATTGTGCCGCCAAAGGGGTAAACAAAGAGATAATCATCCTCTTTTTCGGCACCGGAACCGTAATAAAAGAAAGGAAACAAACCCGTATCATTGTCCGCTTTATTCTTTTCGTGAAGATATCTGTCAGATTCATAGAACCCGAATAACCCCTTGCGCACATCCTTCCTTTCATTTTTGTATCTCCAGAAAAAAAGCGGCATGAGGGACGCCTGAAAAAGATTATCATCCTTTTCCGCCTCAAGAAAAAATGGTCTGTAAACAACAACATTCCCGAAACGTCCAGAACTTTTTTCATAGAAAAACCATTGCCAGTCATATTTAGAAACCACCCTGCCCGATCCTGCTGACGGGTAGGCCTCATTACAGAGGAGACAGAGAACAAAAATAGCAGCAATTCTTTGTATCAAAAAAATCTCCATAATAAATGGGAATATTGATTGGACATGAACATGCTTGTCTTTTTAAAAATAAACACTACCTTGAGAAATTACATTCAAATTTAACATTGTCAATTAAATTAAAAAAAGCACTCCATGATCAATATATAAAAATATATATAGCATTAAAGAATTTATTGACATCATTATAAATAGAAAGTAAATTATTAAGGCTTTCATCTATGGAGGAGAATAATGAAGAAATTATCGCTGTCACTGCTTATTCTTTTATTAGGCTTTGGAATACTCACCGCGCAGGAAAAAGAAAACAAATCCGAAACAACCGAAAAAGACAAGGACAAAAAAGAAGAAGTCAGAAAAACCTTTCAAAAGGTTTACCAGGAGATTACTCTTGAAGATTTTGAAACCACACAATATTCCGACAAAAACCTGGTATTCAGCAAAACAACAAAAGAGGAAGGAGCCCTTTCCGTAAGGGATCAGTACCCTGCTCCCTTTAATAACTCAAAAAAATATCTGGGGATAAAGGTTTACGGAAGAAGCGGTTTCACTTACCGGATAGTCCCCGGAAAGGAACTTACATTAGACAAGTACACAAAAGAAATATCAATATGGGTATATGGCAAAAAATTCGCCGGGCACCTCGACCTATGGCTGCAGGATGTGAATGGCAAAAATCATAGACTCAGGTTCGGGAATACATCATTCCTGGGATGGAAAAAACTCACGGTAAAACTTGACAAGTCAGTGAAACAGCAGGATGAAAACCTCGAACAGGCAAAAAAAATTAAAATTCTGTATCTGCAGTATCTTCCGTTAAACAGAACTTTACATCCCATATGGCAGTATTTTTATATTGATGACATAACTGCCACAGTAAGAGACAAGTACAAAGACAGACAGAGTGACAACTGGTAGGGATCACATTTAATAAGACATGAATAAAACCCGTGTCCCCGGCACGGGTTTTTAATTACCACAGACTATACGAATGTAACTATATTTTCTTCCCTGGCACATGCTATACAGTACCTCAAACCCTCTTTTCTGTTCTTCACAGGTATATAAAAATGATTCAGTCTGTTAAGTTTTTTACCGCATCTTACACAAGTCATAATACCCCCTCTCTCTATACTATTTCAGTATCGGATTTGAAAAACTAAAAATTGAGTGAATAATGAACGACATATAAAATTAAATTTTTAGTTTTTTTGTGTTTACAGTTATTACCATTGTTCTACCATCGTATAAAATTTATAATCAGGAGGGCCAGATGCCTGCTGGTGTTAAAAGAACAACAAAAAAAGCCATTAAGAAAAAAAAGACAAACCTGAGCAGACTTTATGTTACAATGAACAAACTGGTTATTGATGCAGTTGATAATGAAATAATGAAAAGATTCAAACTACTCATTGATGCCAGTGAAGAAGATCTGCCAAAAATAGAAATAGACTCACTGATAAAAAGCCCTGAATCCTCAGATTCTTCATTATTCCCGGAGGGCCTTCAGCCATACATCAAACACTATCTATTTATGACCAAAAGAAATCGGAAAAAACAGTAATACTGTACTTTTAACCTCGGGCAAGAGGATCTGGTAATTGTTTTTACTTCAGCCTGTATGATTTGCATTAGGGAATGAGGAAACAGGAATTTATAAAAATTCATACGCACGAATAATCAGGACGGTCTCATTAAAATGTTTTCTGTTTAAAAAACAGAAAACATTTTAGTCTACATATATTTCTCCGTCCCTTTTAACAGTAATTACACCATTATCGCTCAAAGACTTCATAATATCAACAATCACTGCCCTGCTTCTTTCAATTTCATCAATCCGTACAGGGCCCATAAGTTCCATTTCATTTATTATATCGGTTGCCCTGTTTTGACTCATGTTACGGAGGAGTTTAAATCTTATATCATCCCCTGCACCTTTAAGAGCTTTTGCTATTATCAGATCATCATTTACTTCATCTATAAGTATACGCACTTCACTGTTGGAAAGATTTATAATATTATCAAAGACAAAGATGCGCTCAAGGATTCTTTTCTTTAAGTCAGGCTGTTCAAAATCAAGACGTCCTATAAAAGACCTCTCCTGCTCACTCGTCATATGCGAAAGAATATTCACCAGTGAATTAATTCCGTTTCCAGACTCAATGCCTGTTTCATTTTCCTGAATTTCCCTGAACCTGGCCTTCATGGCCTTTGACACAGCCATTGCCGCCTCGGGAGAAGGCTTCGTCAGTTTTGCCATTTTCAGGGCAACTTCTCTGGCTCTGTCTTTTGGCATCTCCTTCAATATCTGCCCTGCTTTTTTAGGCTTTAAAAAACTCAGGACCAGTGCTATCATCTGTGCATTCTCATTCGATAGAATAGACAGAACAACAGATGGGTCCACGTCGTTTAAAAACGCGAATCCTGCCTCGGGATTTTTCTGATTTATTCGTCCAATAATTTCGACAGCTTTTTCATCTCCGAATGCTTCACGAACGATCTCCCTCGCCTTATTGATACCCCCGGTATTTCCGCTGGAGCATTTCCTCAGTTCAATGAGAAATTCTCCAAAAAGTTCTTCCTTTTCAAAGCTTTCAAGCCTCTGTATTCGAACCATCTCACGGGTCAGCTTCTCGATACTCTCTTCATCAAGATGCTTCATAATATCAGCCGCAGCATCCTTGCCCAGAATCACCAGCAGGGCAGCCGCCCGTTCTGTACCCTTCATGTTAAAAAGCGAATTCATTATTCATCCTACACTATTTATTGCATTTAGAAACGTAATTAGTGCTTGAAAAAAATCAACGAATATTATTAAATATTGCAAATATATTTTGCACAAGGAAAGGAATGACTTCAACCAGGAATGAAATACTTTCAGCAATAGAAAATGGAGATGATATAATTTTCATAACATATTCCTCACTCATGAGTACTGAAGAGGATCTTAAATTTGCTCTCATTAAAATTCTCGAAAAATATCAGAGGGAGGATATTTTTACACCTGTTTTCTCATGCACAAAAGAACTTATTTCAAATGCAATAAAGGCTAATGCCAAAAGCATACTCATAAAAGATAAAATTATATCAGATCCCGAAGACAAGGAAGATGTTGTAAAAAAAATCCGTGCCATACTTAACAAAAAATCTCTCCTTGCATACGGAATAAGATCAAAATCTAATCACTTATCAACCCGAATTTATCTTAAAGTATACAGAAAACATCTCTTCATTGAAGTTATAAACAACATTCCGCTTTGCCAGAGAGATATTGAGAAAATAAACCTTAAAATAAAAAAGTCATCCAAGTATGACAGTATTGCAGAATTCTATATGGAAAACCAGGATCCCGAAGCAGAAGGAATGGGACTGGGCATTTCCATGATTGTTGTGCTCCTGAAAAACATGAATATTACCTACAGAAACTTCAGGATAACTACAGACGGCAAGGAAAAAACCTATGCCAAAATACTTATTCCCCTTGCAGTATAAAACTAATCTTCAATCATTTTTGCCCTTCTGTTTTTAAGAGGAAACACTTCAAAGGTGGAATCAATCTCCCCGAGAAGACTATCCCTCATGGGCACAACTCTTGAAACATATGTATCAGCCTCAATGACTCTTAATATTTCCCTGTGCCTGAATATTTCATTATTCTCCCTGGACTTAATGTTTCTGTACAGAATCAGACGGGAATCCTTTTGCAGACCGTCAATCAATCCGAGATTGATGAGCACTGACCCATTATCTATTTTTAGTATCTTCCCTTTGTATGGAATATGGCTATAGATGGCCGAAGCAAGTTTTACTGATATTTCAGACAGCGAATTCTTTCCGCCGGACCTTTCACTTGACTCATAAATAATAAAACCCCTCTTAAGATCCATTAATTTATAATCAACCCTGATATAATTATCCCTTTCGTCAATGGAACCAAATATCATATAGTCCGCCTTAATTCCTGATGCTGTGTTCTCAACCAGTCTCTTCATTGCATCAAACATTGAATCGCTTCCCGGTTTAACAGTACTGTTGAATTGAACACTCTTTTCAAAATCCTGTGAATTCATTCTTCCGTACTGCCTCAGCGAAAAATTAAGGTTCTGGGCAACTATTGCCCCTGAATCAAAATGCTGATTAACCTTACCGGCTGAATCAAAATTCAGGACAAAAACATCGGGGACACTTCGCGGCACATCCGTGGATGAATAGCCCTCCCTGTGATATAGTCTCCCGCGTCGTTTAATAATTTCAAGATTCAGACGATCCTGATAGGAATTTTCAGGATAGAGTTTCAAAAGATTTTTTATTTCATCAATATAAAATCTGTTATAATCAAGAACCGAATAATACGATATAAGCTTCTCCCTGACATCTCTGTTAAGGGGGTTCAGAAGGAGAGACTTCCGCAAATGATATATTACCCTGTCATGAAGATTTATCTTCGCCATATCTCCGGCATTTTCATATTCATCATTTCCAAGCATTACCCTTGAAGGGTTTCCTGTTTTATAGTCATTGAGAACAAGAAATGATTCAAGCTTGCCGCGCAGGAGAGAATCAGAGGGATATGAAGAATATGCCTTGAGATATACATCAAGAGCCCTGTCCTTTTCACCCGAAAGTTCACATGACAGTCCCAGTGAATAAAGCGCCTTTACAGTCGGACTGACCTTTACTGCCCGTTCAAAATAAGCAGTACTGTCTTTATAAGTTTTGACGTTATCAACGGGCCCATGCCCCATTTGAGCCATTGACAGGAGAAGGAGCCCAGCATTAATATTGGCAGTAAAATTATCCGGATGAATTGACAAAGCTCTGGAATATGATTCCATTGCCTCATTGGCATAGTCACTGTTTGATTCAAGCAGAAATTTTTTAAAAAGGACATCTCCGTATTTAATATGCCCTTCCGGGTGCTGACCGTCCGATTCAATTGCTTTTATAATAAATTTCAGTGCTTCATCATAGCGTTTTTCATCGGACTTTACGTCTGCCATGAGCAGAAGTGAATTATAATGAAAGGGATTCTTCTTAAAGATACTTTCAATTTTACGCTTCGTCCATATCAGTTTACCCATACGATAATAAACATGTGCCAGAGCATATTCCGTTTCAGATTTATCTCCTGAAATTTTAAATGCTCTGTTAAGGTAGGAGATAGCTTCAGAGAAATTACCGGTTTCTCCATAAACCAGGCCGATACCATTTAACGCTTCAACTGAATCTGATTCAACTTTCAATGCGCTACGAAACATATCAAGCGCCCTGTCATATATCTCCAGCCGATAATATGATTTCCCCGCACCGATCATTGAATCAACATACTTGGCATTATATCTTAAAGAAATTGTAAACTCATATATGGCCTTGTTATACTCTGCCCTTTTATAATGATCCCATGCAGTCTTGTTTTTGGATATGGCGTTTTCCGAATAGATAATATCAAATTTAAAAAAAACAGTTCCAAGAAATATCAGAAGCACCAAACAGATATTTTTTTTAGAAAACAATTGATTTCTCCGGGTTTTGATTTCATCATAGTAAATAAATACAGATGCAAGTCAACAAATATTCACAACATGCAGTTAGAGCATATAAATACCGGGGTAGAATTTTTGGCAGGGAAAATAATTTATTCTGAATCCGATGAAAGGACATCTCCTGTTGCCTCTTTTGTTCTTTCATTCATCTTTACAGGTCTCGGACAGTTCCACAATGGCCAACTGTCAAAGGCGATTATTTTTCTCATGCTCCGGACTTTCTGTATTCTGACTCCTCCATTTTACAGTTACGTCAAAAAGTCGGAACGTACATACATCGATATCGTATATATTTGTTTAATTATTCTTGCAGTGATCTGGTTATCCAGTGCCGCCCATGCCTCATTCCTGTCATTTTCAAAGAATAATGTTTTAAAACAGAAAAAATTTTTCATCTCGCACTATATCATCTTCATATTTCTTAATATAGTTCTTATTATCTTTCCGCTTCTGATATTCTTTAATTCTTTTGCAGTAATAAAGGTGTATTCAGCCTCTGCTCCCGTAATAAGCAGAGGTGATCTTGTTCTAATATATAAAATGGACAGAAATCATGATGTAATAAGAGACACCATGTATCTTACAGATGATGGAAAAATATTACGTGCTGTGCTTCTGGAAAATGAGAGAATGCAGTTAAGTTCTTCGGGATTATCAATAAACAAAATTGAACATGAGCTGGCTGTCCCTGACGAAGAGGAAATAAGCTGTTTCAGACTTGAAAACTATGATATACTCCTTCAAAAATCAGATAAAATTAAATACCCGGTCATAAGCCCTTTAAAAAAAGTTTCATATAAATTTCATACATCGGGTAAGGAATTTCTTTTACTAAGCGACAACAGAAGAGATACGCTGGTCTATAAAAAATTGAAAAAAAACAATCTGAACATGAGAGTAGAGGGCATACTGAAAAAATCCGGTAAACAGATATATTTCCCTGTAAAAACTTATACTGTAAAATAAACACGGGTATTGACTTAACTTAGAAATTTGATTTATATTATATAAAGAGGGAATAAAAATGGTTCTTATTACAGGCTCAAATACATTTCTTGGTGAAGAGGTTACAAAATATTTCACCTCAAAGAATATTCAAATAAGAACTTTTGAAGAGAGTTCCGGATGCAATCAGGCAAGTTGCCAACCGTCCCAGGAATACAATATTATATCTCCGGCACTTACAGAAATAGCATGCAGTGGTGTAGGAACTATAATACATCTCCTTGATGAACCGGAAAAAAGCAAGTTGGGACGGTCCGGGATGAGAAAAATAAACATTGACGGGACCATAAATTTACTGAAATCCGCAGCATCAAATGGAGTCGGGCATTTCATTCTGCTTTCCACATACATGGTTTACAAACGAACAAAGTCATTCCCCATAAACGAAGAACATCCGTTGAAACCCTGGACAGATTACGGAAAGGACAAACTAATAGCGGAAAAAACCTGTATTAACTTCTGTAAAAAACACGGAATAAGACTGACAATAATCAGGCCCTCCATAATAAAAGGCCCAAACATAAACAATTCCGTGATTCTTCACACACTTTTCATGGCAATGGGACTAGGCAATGACAATATATGCTACATAACAGGAAACGGTGACAACCGGATTCAGTTCCTGTCCAGAGAGGACGCAGCCGATGCAATATACAGAATATATAAATCCCATAAATTATCCATGACAGATATTTTCAACATTGGTTCAGACAAAGTCCCTTCTCAACTCGAACAGATTATAAAAATAAAAGAAACAGAGAAACTGGACTTTGCCATTAAACGGATAAGTTTCTGGAAGGCATACTTTTACCATCTCCTGCTGAAACCGACAAATACAAATTTTTTCACAAAAGAATACCTTCTTTATCTTTTTTACACTATTTACCTCGATTGTGACAGAATCAAGAATACTTTAAACTGGTACCCGAAGAAAAAAAATGCGGAAATTTTATCTGAGACTGTTCAATGGTATGAAAGAAAGTTAAATGGGTAATACTGCGTTACCCTTCAATCTTTTCTGCATTTAACGAGTAGTACAGAATTTCAGAAACGAGCAGGAGAAAAAGATAATACAAAAGTGAGGCTGCAAAAGTAGCCGTATTTTTTACCCAGAATGAATGCGCTGTAAAAAATACAACAGCGATGAGAACCATCTTGAGAAACAATCCTCCAAAAATTATTTTCATGACTTTAAGAAAACTCCCTCCGGACACAAACTTTACCTGGATCAGCCATATTGCCGATAGTACAATTCCAGCAAATGTACCTGAAAGATAATCAACTACCCTTTCATTCCCTGTAATCCTGATGGATACATATAAACCGGCAAGATTCAGGGCAAAGGGTACTGACACATACTTCAGGGTTTTTAGCATAAATTTTATTTAAGCTTACCCATGAGCTCTTCGCTTACTTCCTGAACTCCGGGTCTGCCATCAAGTTCTATTATTACGGTCCCCTTGCCGGCATCCTTTTCTTTAAAGTATTTCACTGCTGCGGCGGTTCCGTCAACCTCATCATAATAGATATCATGCCTTTTATTAATTGCAGTCTCGTCCTGATCATCGGCTCTGACAGACAGTTCCCCACCGCATACACGGCACTTAATCGAGCCATCAGAATCGTCAGGCTTTATTGCATCTATATAAATATTATTGGGATGATTGTTGTCATTAACACAGAGTCTTCTCCCCATAATTCTGTTCTTTGCAGCTTCTCTGTCGAGTTTGATTTCAACAACATAATCAAGATTGATTCCGGCTTCTCCAAGGGCTTTATCAAGGGCCATTGCCTGCTGGGGATTTCTTGGAAATCCGTCAAGGAGCCACCCTTCACTGCAGTCATTCTGCTTAAGCCGGTCAAGGATCATTGGGATTGTCACCCCGTCAGGCACAAGATCTCCTCTTTCTATATAAACCTGAGCCTTCTTCCCGAGATCTGTGCCATTTTTAATATTTTCACGGAACAGAACTCCCGATTCAACATGGGTAATATTATATTTTTTCTGAACAACAGCCCCCTGGGTTCCCTTGCCGCTGCCGTTAGGTCCAAAAATAAGTATATTCATACGATCCTCCAAACTTTTATTCAATATCAGATTTCAGATTAAATATGTAAAGAAAATTACTGCAACTGCATGCAGATATAATAAACCTTCAGCATAGAACATTTTGCAACATAATTATTGACATATCTGAGGTGTTTATTAATAATTTTCATACATAACTTCAAGGACTAATTCATGTTTTTTCAAAAAGATATCGAAACGATGAGCCGTGATGACCTGAAAGATCTGCAGCTCACGAGACTAACAAGAACCCTAGCCGATGCAGACGGAACTGACTTTTATGCCAAATACTTTAAAGACAATAAAATCGATATAAAAAAAATCACTACCCTCGAACACATCAAGGACCTGCCTTTTACAACAAAACAGGATCTGAGGACCAGCTACCCCGACGGGATGGTGGCCGCGGATAAATCTGAAATCGTCAGAATACACGCTTCATCAGGCACGACCGGCAAATCTACTGTCATATTCTACACACAGGAAGACATTGACAACTGGGCCATACAGGTTGCCAGAGCGCTGTACAGCACAGGTGCAAGAAAGGAGGATGTATTTCAAAATATGATGGGATACGGGCTTTTTACGGGTGGTCTCGGCCTTCACTATGGAGCCGAGAAACTCGGATGCACTGTTATTCCCACATCAACCGGCAACAGCCTCAAACAGATTCAGATGATGATGGATTTTAACTCAACCATGATACACATTACGCCAAGCTATGCCCTGCATCTTATTGAGATAATAAAGAATGAGGGCTACAGCCATGAAGATCTGCCTGTAAAAAGGGCCTATTTCGGAGCAGAACCATATTCCCTTGAAACGAAAGAAAAGCTCGAATCTCTCTGGGGCCTCAAGGCATACGACTGCTATGGACTTTCCGAGATGAACGGGCCTGGTGTTGCAACGGAATGTGAATATCAGCACGGAATGCATTTCACAGAAGATTATTACATTCCTGAAATAATAGACCCTGAAACCTGTGAGCAGCTTCCAGACGGAGAAGAAGGAGAACTGGTAATTACTCACATAAACAGAAGAGCAATGCCAATAATAAGATACAGAACCAGGGATCTAACCAGAATCATTCCAGAACCATGTCAGTGCGGCCGCACACATAGAAGAATAGACAGAATAAAGGGAAGAACCGATGACATGCTCATTGTTGGAGGAGTTAATGTATTCCCTTCACAGATTGAATCTGTCCTCATGCAGATTCCCGAAGTGGGCAACAACTATCAGATAGTACTCACAAGAGACGGAGGTCTTGATAAAATGCTTATAAAAGTAGAACTCTATTCAAAACTGTTCAGCGGTGAACTTAACGAGCTAAACAGACTCAACAGGCACATAGTTGAAAAATTACGCTCACTCATAGTACTGAACCCCAAAGTAGAATTCCTTGAACCCGGAACTCTGCCGCCAAGTGAAGGGAAGGCAAAACGTGTAATTGACACAAGACAAATATAGGAGCATACAATGCCAAAGCAGCTATCACTTTTTTCAGAAAACAAACCAGGCAGAATAAGCAGGATCACTGAGATTCTAAAAAATGAAAATATCAACATAAAGGCTATAACCATCTCATCAGGTCCTGATGAAAAATATGGTGTAATAAAACTTCTTCTGGACAGGCCCGATGATGCATTCGAGGCATTCCAGCATAACAATATCCCTTCCAAACTGCAGAGTATTGTTGCCATTAAAGTTACAGACTCTCCCGGAGGACTCAACAGCGCCTCAACAGTCCTGGCCAACAAGGGTATAAATGTAAAAGACGCCTATGGATTCACCATAAGGGAAAAGGATCTGGCTGTTTTTGTATTTCAGGTCGATGATGTTCATGAAACTGAATCCATACTAAAGGAAGCCGGTTTTGATACAGTCGGAGATAAGGAGCTGTACTACATATAGATGCCATTCTTCAGTATTATAATTCCTACCTATAACCGTTCACGGATGGTGGAAAGAGCGGCATTATCAGTTCTGTCTCAAACTTTTTCGGATTACGAACTTATAGTTGTTGATGATGGATCTTTCGACGGCACCGATAAAATCATTTCCAACCTGGACAAATCTATAAACTACATATATCAGAAAAACAAAGGAGTCAGTTCAGCCAGAAACATTGGAGTAGCCAGATCAAATGGTAAATATATTGCTTTTCTGGATTCCGA
Organism: Spirochaetota bacterium; assembly: GCA_003246895.1. Taxonomy (GTDB): domain Bacteria; phylum Spirochaetota; class UBA4802; order UBA4802; family UBA5550; genus SZUA-423. Next base: position 16,386 of record QKCL01000093.1, read on the forward strand.
TGACACATGGGATGAACACAAGCTTGAAAAGAATTATGATTTCATACAGAATAACGGCAGGTTCAGAATCCATCAGAGTGATGACATATGGATCAGAAACAATATCCGCGTTAACCCTCCTGCCAAATACCTAAAGCAGACTGGGGACATATTCAGTCAATCTCTTGAGCTCTGCTCCATCAGTCCTTCTTCAGTAGTAATAGACCGCAATATTTTCAGTGAATATGGTCTCTTTGATGAAATGATGCCCGCATGTGAAGACTATGATATGTGGATACGAATAACGCCATTTGAAGAAGTCGGTCTCATAAGCGATAAACTCATAACCAGATACTCCGGGCACGATGACCAGCTTACCATGAAATACTGGGGAATGGACAGGTTCAGGCTCTATTCGCTTTTAAAACTACTTAAAGAAAAAGGGGAGGATTTAAGTGCTGATAAATTATCAGATCTGGAATCTAAAATCATTGAAAAGATACATGTTCTATCATCGGGAGCCGCAAAAAGAAACAACGAAAGAATGCTCCACTGCCTTAAGAAAATATCGATCAATCTGGAAATGAAAGACTATACGCAAACAGGCTATCCTGCCCTCTTAAACTTATAAAATCATCTCCAGAAACAAATCCGGAATCCAGAAACGATTCGTCTGAAAAAGTTTTGCTATATATAACAGTCCCATCGTTTCTGAAGATATACAATTGAGCGCCTCCCGATTGCCTTCCATAGGACAGCACAGTAATATTTTTCCCTGTGTTAAGTCTGGCAAAACCTGTTCTCTTGGCCGGCACATCCTTTTCAAAAAGGATGTCTCCATCCGCTTCCATTAAAAGAATTCGGTTTGTATCAAAAAAAGAGGTTTCCCCTTTATCGTTGACTGAAATTGCCGCACGTGTTCTCTGAAGTGACTTTAGAGGTACATCAGCAATCTTGCCGTTTTTGATCTGTATTATACGGATAAAATCCTTTTCCGTATCACCATAATGAACTGCACCAAATTCTCCGCTATTGCTTACCGCAAGGCTCTTAACCACCGCTCCCTGAACGGCATGCCCACTATAAATCACTTCACCCGATGAATTAACAAAATGAAATGATCCGTCAGCAAAACCAACTGCGCCAGTATCATTTCCCTGAGAAAAAACAACCGACGTACAAAGTCTACCTGCAATTTCCTTTGTCCCTGATGGATTACTATTCCTGTCGATGATTCTCAGTTTACTATGATCCCCATTAAGGAGAAAAATCATCTTCCCCGAATATGATAAAAAAGGTTTCTCCATTGATTTAATTTTCCAGAACCTTTCTCCGGAAAAACCTTTCAGCTCAATTTCGCTGCCGACACTTTCGTATGAAATATAATACTTTCCGTCACCGCTCATTTCATAGAGTCCGGTTGGGACAGAAAAAGAACCCGAAATACTTCCATTCTTATTTACATAAATTACTCTTCGAAGGGTCTTATATACTATATTGGTAAAACCGAATTTAGCAGGCATATCCGAAACAGATGAAAAATCTTCTTTATCAAGATAAAAATCGTAATAAAGCTCTCCTCCATAAGAGGCCTTAAATAAAAAAAAGCTGAGAACGGCTCCCAGCAAAACTCCCGGTAAAAAAAACTTCATACTTAATCCTGCATATAACTTTTAAGTTTTTGACTTCTGGAGGGATGCCTTAATCTTCGGATTGCTTTTTTTTCAATTTGCCTGATTCTTTCTTTGGAAAGATTAAACTTGTCACCTATTTGCTGCAAAGACATGGGAGTATAACCATTTAGACCATAACGCATGCTCAATATCTCCTTCTCTGACTCGGTAAGAGTATCAAGCACTTCATTCAGGGAATTCAAAAGAGACTCTTCAAAAACATGCTCATCAGGAGAGTCAGCTTTCGAATCAACTATCATATCAAGGATTGTTGTATCATCAGAGTCACCTAGAGTAGTATCAAGTGAAACAAAATCCTGTGTAATATTCCGGAGATGATTAATCTCTTCATTATCCATTTCAAGTTCCTCTGCTATTTCATTTGCAGAAGGTTCCCTGCCGAATTTGTTTTCAAGTTTTTTATGGACCCTCTCAATCTTCTGAAGATCGGCAGTTCTGTTTAAGGGCAGTCTTATGAGTGATGATTTCTGAGATATGGCGAGCATAATGGACTGGCGTATCCACCATACAGCATAGGATATAAAATGATATCCCCTGTCGGGGTCAAATTTTTCTGCAGCCTTAATAAGTCCAAGATTGCCCTCATTAATCAGATCCAGAAGAGATATTCCACTTGTCTGATACTTTTTAGCAATTGACACAACAAATCTCAGATTAGCCTTTATGAGCTCATTTTTAGCAGACTCATCGCCTTCCCTTGCGGCTCTGGCCAGGTAGTCCTCCCTTTCCCTTGAAAGAAGAGAAATCTTGTTTATCTGATCAAGATACCACGAAATTGATGAATCAGTAAAATCTTTTACCCTCTTCTCAGTACCTGACTTCTTCTGAACACCTTCAAGCTCATCCTGGAGAATTTCAGCATCAATTTGATTTATTACACTGTCATCTATTATATCATTGTCGGCCATACCAATATTGTCATTTGTATCTTCATATCGTAAAGTCATGTCATCTACCCGGGAATTATTTCTTAATCTTTGGGACCCGTATTATCCAGCCCGGTCTTATTATATCGGGATTTTTTATTTTCCCTTTATTGGCTCTATGGATTTTTTTCCATAACCTTGGATTCTTGTAATATTTACCCGCAATAAGCCAGAGGCAATCCTTGTATTTAATCCATGTTCTTACTTTATAATAATGGTAATTTTCGTCTTCATTGGTTTTTGTAACTGTCTTGTCGACATTCTTTTCAGAACCGTTTCCTGTGGCAACTTTTACACCTTTCTCACCCTCTTTAATGACATTGCCGCTCAACCTTACAGCTTCATCAGCAAATGTCATTGATTCGGAGTAACTACCCTGATCTTTTAAATTCCTGGCACTCTGCAAAGCCTCTCTGGCTGCTGCCAGATCTTCTGAAGCTGTAGAAGCCCCCTTGCTGGCTTCAGCTTTTTTAACCATTCTTTCAGCTTCGGCAATTTTTTCTGAAGTAACACCAATTAACACTGCCTTATAGGCGGCATCGGCATTTACTTTTGCTGTTTCAGCTTCCCCAAATCCCTGTTTTATATTATCCTGGGAATAGGATTTTTCAGCAGCTTTAATATTCTCAGATGCAAGCCTGTATTGTTCTGCTGCATATTTACTATAGTCATACTTTTCAATTTTTTTCATTACTGATTTGACTGAGTCAATTCTCACCTGAAGCTCATATTTATTTACAATCGACTCATTTTTGGCCTTTACGGCCTTTTCATATGCTTCTTCAGAGAGTTTTACCGAATCCTCATAGTTTTTGTTGTCATATTTATCATTTCCGGCAAGATAAAGGTCTCTGGCCTGTGTAAAAAGAGTTGGGGACAACTTTTCAGCATATGCATCTTCAGCTTCTTTGACCGCCTTATCCGCTTTTTGCAGACTGTCTTTTGCATAAAGAATAACGGATTTGTTGTACGCCTCAACAGCACTTTTATATGCCTCTTCGGAGGTCTTTACAGAATCTTCCGGTTTTTCATCTTTTATAAGAAGTTCATGAGACTTTTTAAGGCCATTTTCAGCAGAAGCGAATTCTTTGGGGCTGTAAAACTCCGCCCTCACGGATTTTGCTTTTTCAATGGCCAGTTTGGTTTTGGAAAACTCATTAATTGGTATTTTTTCATCACATGCAGCAAATGTTATAACAACAAACAACGACAGAATAAAAGCCAATTTTTTGTTCATCTAAACCTCTCGGGGGATTATAAAGATTAAATACCGAAGGCCTTAATAGCCTCTTCTTCGCTCTCATGGATATCGAAAAATGAAGTAAGTTTTGTCAGTTCAAAAACTTTTTTTACAGAAGCAAAGACATTTATTATTTTCAGCCCTCCCTGGTATTTTTTCAGATTGGAAAGACTGGATATTAAAGCACCTATTCCTGATGAATCAATATAGGTAACTTCCTTAAGGTTAATAATCACATTATACTTTTTCTGATCTATAAGACTGCCAATTATATCTTTAATCTCAGGTGCATTGTAAAGATCAATCTCACCTGAGATATCAAGAATAACAATATCTCCATTTGATCTGGAACTTATCTCCATTGAGTTCCTTCCTCCTTGAGTAAAACCAATACTTTTTCAGTATAAATGCTGAATAAAACATTGTCAAGCTTTATAAACACTAAAGATTAAAG
>QKCL01000011.1 GCA_003246895.1 Spirochaetota bacterium
ATTTGTAATGTGACATAATATCTTGCAAATTTTGAGGTTTGATGGGAGGGCGCATGTTCAAGCTTGAGGAAGAGAAGCCGATGACCACGATAATCAAGGTTATCGGTGTTGGGGGGGCAGGAACAAATGCAGTAAACAGGATGATTGCCACTGGCATGGATGGAGTTGAGTTTATCGTTGCCAATACAGATGCACAGCAGCTTGGTGACAGCCTTGCGCAGGAAAAAATTCAGCTTGGTTCAAAACTGACACGCGGACTGGGCGCAGGGGCAAATCCTGAAGTTGGCCGCGAAGCCGCCAATGAAGACAGGGATAAAATTCACAAGGCGCTTAAAGGTGCGGACCTTGTCTTTATAACTTCAGGTATGGGGGGAGGTACTGGAACTGGTGCGGCGCCTGTTGTTGCCGAGATTGCAAAGGAACTGGGAGCCCTTGTAGTCGGCGTAGTCACCAAACCCTTCAAAGTTGAGGGAAAGAGAAGAATGACACAGGCGGAAGATGGTATCAAGAACATGAAGGCCAAGGTGGATACTCTTATTACTATCCCCAACGATCTCCTGCTCAAGATAATAGACAGAAAGACACCTATTGAAGATGCGTTTAAACTTGCTGACGATATTTTACGTCAGGGAGTTCAGGGCATTGCGGATCTGATTATGGTAACAGGACTTGTAAACGTTGACTTTGCAGACGTAAGAACAGTCATGAAAGAGACCGGAGATGCTCTTATGGGCGTGGGCATCGGTACGGGAGAATCGAAAGCCATTGAGGCAACACAGATGGCCATAAACAGTCCTCTGCTTGAAGAGACCAGCATTGAAGGTGCCAAGGCAGTGCTGATTAATATCGCAGGGGGCAACGATCTCTCTCTTCATGAGGTAAATGAAGTTACAAACGAAATTACAAGTCAGGTTGATCCCGATGCAAATATAATCTTTGGAACAACTGTTGATTCTGCACTGGATGACAAGGTAAGAATCACAGTTATCGCAACAGGATTTGACAGGAAGAAAAATATGCTGAGTGTGAACAAGCCAAGGGAGACGGCTCCTTCAGTTTCTTCTCCACAGCATGGCGGAGCTTCACTGACTCTCATAGACGGGAAACAGGAGCTTGGTAAGGACAGACCTGCTGCTTCTTCAGGAAGGACTTTCTCTCTTGATTATGAAAGAAGAAACAGAAAGGATTATGCAAGCGAGGATCTTGATATCCCTGCGTTTCTGAGGAGAATGAGCGAGTAAGCGGTTTGTTTCAGTGGGTGTGGCGTCAGCCATGCCCGTGTCTTATTTTTCTGTGATTATGAGTTCTACTCTTCTGTTTGTTATGTTCCCCTTTATGCTCTTTGCCCAGACCCTTGGATTTTTTTCTCCCATTGCCGTAACATGCATCTGGTTTCCGCTTATCCCCAGGCACTTAATGTAATTATGTACTTCCATTGCGCGTTTAAGGCTTATGTGCTGGTTCATATTCCCTGAACCTATTGTGCCTGCATGGCCTGTAATTAAAAGTTTTAATTGGGGATTTGATCTTAGTGAATCGGCTATACTATGAAGCAGGGGATAATAAACGGTTTTGATCTTCCATGAATTGAATGAAAAATAGATATACTTATGTTCATTAAGATTTCTGCTATCTACCGTTTTATGAACTGTATTTGCATCTTTTTTGACAGATGTGTCATCATGTTTTTCAGGCTTCTCTGTAATATTCTCTTTTCCCTTTGGTTCTTTTTTTTCCGATGGCTTGAATTTAAGAACCAGTTCCTGGTAGTTTCCGTGAATTACATCAACTGAAACTGATCTTAGATTACCTGCGGCAGTGTCAGGAACTATTTCTATTTTTATAACATCGGCTTTTGGCCTTACGGTAACTGAACCATCATCGTCGCTTGTCCTCTCTGTGACGCGTTTGTCGCCGTTAAGGGTAAAGAGGATAATTTTAAAGAGGCTGTTTTTAATTGTATCACCTGTCTCTGATTCTATGGACGTTATTTTAAGGCGCGTCTCTTTGTTCTGCATTCTGACGGATTTTACTATGTTTTTTTCTCCCGCAGGCACGGACCTGTTTGTGTAGATGTCAAAGCCCCCCATGCTGTCCGGGCGGTTTGAGGCAAGCAGTGAGTATTTAAGGGTTGGAACATAGTATAATTCATCATGCTCAGTATTTATCTCCTTCCCGAGGATTACCGGTTTTGAAAATTTACCGTCGATAAAATAGGTGTAGTAAATGTCCCATCCTCCGTTACCGCCGTCCCGGATTGAAGAGAAATAGTATTTGTTTTTTTCGATTGCCGGTATCATGGCAATTTCAAGTGATTTTTCGTGAACGGGCGGACCGATCTCCTGCACATCTGTATATCTTCCGTTTTTAAGGGTTGCCATGCATAATCTTGCCCTTGAAAAATTTTTGTAGGGCCATCTCGTGAAGAACAGTGTTGTGCCGTCATGACTCAGACTGGGTGATCTTTCATTCCATGTGGTGTTTACCTCACCCTTTATTGGCTCAGGAACTGACCATAGACCTTTAACGTTATATGAAATGTATATATTGTATGTTATGAGTTTGTTCCCTTTCGATGTTTTTACAGGAGAGACCGCTCCGGGCCTGTCAGAGGCAAAAAGCAGAACCCGGCCGTCACCGGTAATATAAGGTGTTTCCTCATTGTACTTTGTATTCAGTTCCTTCAGGGGGAGAGGTTTGCTCCAGAATCCCTGTGTGTTTTTGACCATGAAGAGATCGTGACCGCCGGTGTTTTCCCTTTTGGAATTAAATATGACAAATCTTCCCGATGTTGTGGCTGTGGGAGAAAAATCATCACCGGTACTGTTTATTAATCCCGTAAGATTTGTCATTGCTGGTCTGCTGTTTCCTGAAACGGAGGAAACCAGCAGCAGACATGTGAGGATGGTTCCTGTAAGTTTTAAAAAATATGACATCTGTTCTGCCTTTTATCACTTCCACTGGATTTGATTTATTTATCGGAAAATAATTGCTTAACTTTCAGTAATTTTGACGATAATATGAATGATACTTGGAGGATCATGATGCGGCAATTATTTTCTATCATATCTGTTTTAATAATTCTTGTATTTTCATTCCAGACATTCCTGTTTTCCAGAGAAAGCTATGAGGATTATCTGGACAGGAGGTATGACAAGGTAAATGATAAGCGTACCACCGGTACAAGGGATAAACCTCTTTCTGAAATACGTGCCGGTGAAAGGGAAGAGCTCCTGGATGATCTGAGAAATGCTGTACGGGACGAGATCGATGACAGTCTTAGCAAGGAAAGAAAGGCCAAGAAAAAAAACATAAATAAAAATGACATTGTTGATCAGGTACGGAAAATAGTAAAAGAAGAGATCGAGGATGCAATAAAAATAAAGCAGAGCAGGTATCTCAGGAGGCATACAATCGAACTTGGCGGTTTCGTTTCATATCAGGCCAAGGGAGTTGACTCAGATGAAAATGACAATAATAATATACTTAAAGTTTTTCCGCAGTTTTCATACTTTCTTGGAAGCAATGTCGCAATAACAATGAAAGGTGAGGCTGAATTGAATCTCACAAATGATACTCAGGCCTATTCAGGTGGTATCGGCCCTCAGTTTGTTTTCGGGATTACCCAAAAAGATGATATATGTTTTTATGCTGAGATGATGGGGGGAATCAGCAGGAATTCCCAGCTAAATGACAAGATCGGATACAGATATTCAAACGGGATGGGCTTTAAATTTGTCATGAACAGCGGAGTGATTCTGAATCTTGGTGTACAGCTTGTGTTTGATAATCTAGGTGACAACGTAACAGGTTTTCAGAATATTGTGGTGCCCACCCTGGGCATAACAGCGTGGTTCTGATCAAGCTGCATAAATTTAGCTTTTATCCTCAATTATTTTAAGGGATGAGTTTTCAGTATCCTCAGAGGATGATGAATTGCTGAAAATCATTATAATTTCAGTACGGTAGTTTTCCTTTATAATAAAATAGTATTCTCCAGCAAGTCTTCTTACCAGATCAATGCCACGGCCGGTTTCAGATATGAGATCTGTTATGTCCTGACCCTTTTGAATGGCCTGCTCAATTAAATGGTGCTGATTGATGACATTATTGATACTTTCAAGGATTCTTTTTTTTGTAAGTTTGCCGTTAAAATCTGTGATTGAAATGGCATAGAAGTTCTTATTTTTACAGAACTGAATCTGTACAAACTGTCCTTTCTTTAATTCCACTGGGATTCTGTCCAGTTTTTCCTGTGTATAACCGTGTGAATGGTAGACAGCATTGATAATCATTTCATGAAGAACAAGATTAAGGGTGGTTTTGTTATCAATAAGAAATCCCCAGTCTTCAATTTGTTTGTCTATGAGTTCAACTGTCCTGTATATCTGGCTGGACCTGGTTATTTTGATCTCTTTTATTTCATTGATTGGCTGGAGATAGTTGTTCAGGCCGAATATGTTTTTCATTGTTGTAAGCTTTTCGGCAAGATTTATGAGTTCTGATTTCACAACCGGCTTGTGAAGAACATTTCCGATTCCCTGGGAGAATATCTTTTCAAAAAAGGTATCTATATCCTTTTCTGTTATCATTATGGCCGGTATATACGGGTAGTTTTCCTGGATGTATTCATAAAGTTCGAAGGCATTGTCGCCGGGAAGTTCAACTTCCGAGACAACTATATCTATATCGTAGGCTTTGAGTTTTGAGATGGCGTCAAATGCAGAATCGCAGAAGATCGTTTCATACCCCGCTTCCTTGAAATTGTTTTCCAGGACATGTTTATATTGTGAAAGATCTGCGATAAGTACATTCTTCTTCATAAAAACCTCAATAATTTGATAGATGACCTTTATAAAAAGATCAAGTAAAATGTAATTTTTATTCATTAATTATTGCAGATATATTTTTTTTTGTGTTTCGTGCCGATTAATATTAATGAAAACTAATGAAAAATTTATTGAAAAAAAATCAGCTGTATTGTATCATATTTAGATTTTTTAAAAAAAGTGGGGAATTTATGAAACGTTTTTTTGGCAGTTTTTTACTGATTTGTATGGTATCAGTTTCTTCTTTTGCTCAGGATGAAAAGCTAATATCCAGCCATGTGGAGGAGCAGGGTAAGTCATATGATAAACAGATATCAGAACTCTATGAGAAAATTAACAAGTTAATAAGTGAAAATGATCTGATAAACAAGGGGCTGGTTAAGACTCTTCCATATCAGACTGAATACACCCTTGGCCCTGATATTAAAAAGCCGGAGTATATTGAAATCAAGAAGCATTTTTATATAAAAGACGGTCCATTCAGCAGCTATTATGTCGGTCTTCGTGAAAAAACTTTTCGTATCTACATAAGCGGCAATAAGGTTACCAAGGTGGAATCTATAGTATTCAGTAAAAATTACAAGAATCTTGAGGAGGAGAGGGTAGTTGTTGTTGATCCTTCACCGCTTGTAGCAGGGACAGAAGACATTGTTTTCTCCCACAGATTTAATTATCAGGACATCTTTAAGGACAAGAAACTGTCTGAAGTAAAGAATACAGTAGACAATCCGCTGAGAAACAATCTAAAGAGAGATTTTATTATCCCAAATCTCAACGGACTCCATACCTCAGTTATGTTTATTGTAGAATCAAGGAAGAAGGATTTTAAAGACTCGGACAATAGTATGGC
>QKCL01000001.1 GCA_003246895.1 Spirochaetota bacterium
AACACTTTCTGCCGATGTGTATGGGGAAGGCATGGCAACCCCTAAAATATTCTCCGGACCGAAAGCATCACAGGCAATTGCACAGGTAACAGCTGAATCAATGCCACCTGAAAGCCCGACAATTCCTTTGGAAAAACCGCATTTGCCGCCATAGTCCCTAACTCCCATGACCAGGGCATTATAGATATTTTTGGGTTCCTGCCCTCCGGTTATTGTATATTCCGGCCCAGAAACCCCGCTTTTGACCTCTAGAATTTGCCGGCCATGCATTTCGCCCCGCCTGGTTTCAGTTTCCACCACAACCATATCTTCCTTGAACCTTTCAGCCCGTGCAATAATTTTGCCCTGACAGTCCATGGCCATGGACCAGCCGTCAAACAACAGAGAATCCTGACCACCCACCTGGTTTACATAAATAAGCAGAAGGTTGTTGTTGGTGCAGACCCCTTTAAAAATTTCCTGCTTCATATATTCTTTATCAATCTGAAATGGTGAAGCTGAAATGTTTATCAGCAGATCAAGATTTCTGTCCTGCTCCTTAAGGTCTGCAATAAGATCAGCTATCGGGTCGGCTGCATACAGCTGCCGGGGAAAAGATCCTTTATCGTTCCATATGTCCTCACAGACTGTAAGCCCCAGATTCATTCCTTTATACCGACAGGAATTGCTTCTCCTGCCGGGCTCAAAGTATCGTGCCTCATCAAATACATCATAGGTGGGAAGAAGTCTTTTCTGGGCAGTAAATAAAAGCTTTCCGTTGTCGATCAGGCTGACGCTGTTATGCAGTGGTTTCCCCGTTGAATCTGCATGTCTCTCAAGATGCCCACAGATAACCCCGATCCCTGAAATTCGGGAGACAAGTGTTCTCAAGGCCTTATCATGTTCAATTAAAAAAGCAGGCCTTTCAAGCAGGTCCTGGGGCGGGTAGCCGCACAGGGTAAGCTCTGAAAAAACAGCCAGCTCACACCCCATTTCCCTGGCCTTTTCAGCCTGGGAAACTATTTGTGCACTGTTATACTCAAAATCTCCAATAATCGGATTTATCTGCACTAAGGCAATCTTCATTTCTGCATTTACCTTTTTAGGATCATGCTGCCTGAACTATTTTTTCTACCGCAGTTCTCTGTGCGGTTATCATAATCTTAGCCATTCCCAATTGCAATTAGCAAAACCGTTTAGCTGCCATAATGATTTGCTGTTTTTTTATTGTTCAGTGCAGTTGCGTACAGCAACATGTACAACATGCAATAAAGAATACGTAAAATATATGTTGACAGCAACGGCCGACTCATGATAAATGAATGACTATTCATTCAGTGCGCTCTTCCCGAATAGGTCTTGTGAAGGGTATTGCTGATAATATAAATAATAATTTTTTCGGTTGGTTGCCAGGTTTCTGCATACATCCCCTGACGCAACAATCTTTCTCCTCTTTCCTCTTGTACAGGAATTGTTAATGAGTGCCCGCCGGCAGCTGACCGAAAAATTTTTATATAAAAAGGGATAGCGCTTCAGCCTGTCCCTTTTCTTTTTTTCAACTGTAGTTCCCATTTTTTTTGAAACCGACTATCTGTATTAAACGGAGAAGTGCCTCTTTTATCCAAAACTCTCCGCTCGTGCGGCCAAATAAAGAGGCTGTTCAAAAAAGCAGGTGGATGTATAAGTGTTTTTATTCAGGCCCAAAAGGCGGGATTAGCAAAAAATGAACCCTGACTGTAAATCTTTTGGGAGAATGGTATATCGGCAAAATTTTCGAACTGGAAGTACCGGAAACATTTCAGGCACAGAATGATCCTGTTTCTATTACCAACCTAAATAGTCAGTACTTTTTGCTAAACTTATGACCTTTTCATGTAAACATCATGATTTTGATACCGACAAATGCAGGAAGTTGAAAACTATCTGCATTATGGGACGCCCCGGCTGCGTTCTAGAAGGCAGGGTTAAAATTACTGATGAGTCCATCGCCCGACTCAAAAGGCTCAAAGATGAGGCTGAGACGCGCCGAAAACCAAGGAAATGAGCCGCATCACGAGGCAGACTGGTTGCTATGGCTTTTCTTCAACTGTGACGCATAAATGATTCTTACATTGTCTGTGGACACACCGGAGACCTTAGCCTGACACCCCCCGGTAATTAAGAACAATTAACCGCAAAAATTCCTATCATATATACAAGGGTATCTATAAAACCATACAGAATTCTTTCAAAAGGATAAGCCGGAGTTTCGTATTTATAAAAAATGTACTTATAATCCAATTAAAAACATAATAAAGCTCTTTATAAACTCCTTAAAGCTTTTCCTTAAAATTAACTCCCATACTTTTAACTCCAATATGCTTGAGTGACCTCCTGTCATTTCATATCAGGAGGGAATGGGAAGTTAAATTGCCAGACATCTATTGTGAGCGATTGTACTTTTAGGGTGGAAAGAATCAAGATTACTTGCCAAAATAGAAACTATTTTAGGGCTAAATGGAAGTTATGTTGTGTGATGGACATCATAACCAAAGGGATTGACCTATTCAGTTTAGTTTGATAGCTGAAATCTTTAAAATCTAAAGCGATAACTCTTTAATTTTTTTAAGTTTTCTTATCAAGAATACGTTTTGTGATTGTTGAAATCATCTATCGTTCATATCTATCTATTTTAAGGCCTATAACTATATATATTTCATAAGCCAAAACTCTCAACCTGCCTGATCTGGAGAGTATGGGGGGTATGTAACTTTTTTTATTGATCGATCAGGGCAGAATCCACTCTGTTAGCTATTTCCTTGATCCGTGACAACTCAAAAGGTTTTTCGATAAATTCATAAGCCAGGGAATCAATCTGCAGCTTTTTGGCTTCGTCCAGAGAACTCCCAGTCATAATGGCCACTTTGGTATTCGGCGAGAGTTGATTAATAATTTTCATGGCATCCAGCCCATTCATCCCGGGTAGGACGATGTCAAGAAAACAGAGATCATAGTGTTGCATCCTGATCTCAGTTATGGCCTCTTCGGCTGAGGCCACCGTCCTGACCTCTGCATTTTTCTTGAATATCATTGAAAGAACAAGCTGGATCAGTGGTTCGTCATCAACGATAAGAACACGCAGCGCTGTACTATTTATTGTCACTTTTTTCTCCATAAGAAACGATTCTAATAATGATGACACATAACACCGGTCCCACTATTGCCCACAAATGTCTAAATTACCATTTATCATAAATTCATGTTTAATATATGATTGTGCTTTTTGACAAACACCCTACATGAATTTGTATGCAAGAATCGAACCGTTTCGCTATTGAAAATAATAGACAATAATTTCAGAATGTTATATAAAAATCGGGGAATCGGCGTTATTGATAATTACGGAAGGGTGGGGGTAATGACTAAATTTGATTAGCGAATTAACCGTAACACAAGATTAGCTGTAAGGATTTTTAATCCAAGTAAAAGTCTGGGAATTTAATTTGATTCCACTGTCATATTTTCTATAATTTAGTAGAATTAATTATTCTGATGGTTATAATTATTGCAAAAAAACCATATTATTTTACTTTCTGTAAAAATATTTTTTAGCGGTTTTAAGGGGTATCTGTTATGAAAAATGAGATGCATGAACTCTTTTTGGCGGCCCTCAGGTTTTTCTACAGGAAATTCAAGCAGGACGGGGGCTCTCAGCTGGAACTTGCAAAGAAGCTTGGCATAACAAACTCTTATCTTTCATCCGTTGTAAGCGGCGCCAGGAAGGCTTCGCTGGAACTGCAGAACCGGATAGCAAATACGCTTTTCGGCCCCTATGATAAATTTCTCGCCGTCGGCAGGAGAATCAAAGAAGGGCTTGAACCGCTGGAAGAGGCACCTGCAGAACCCTTTGACTCCATTGAAAGACTGCTGGCTCAGTTGACCTATTATGTTTTGGGCCATCAGCGTATTGAAAAGGAGCTTGCGCTCAGCAGAGAAAAATACCGGGACATAAGTCTGACTAGTGGCGACATGATCTTTGAGGTTGATCCGGACTTAACCATTACCTATGTCGCGGGCAGGGTTGAGGAGGTAATGGAAAGAAGCCCTCAGGAACTGATTGGTAAAAAATTCACTGATTTTCTCAATGAAGCAGAAATAAAAAGAATCCATTATTTAATAAAGGAGTCAATCAGGAATAAATCTATAATCAATACTGTTCTCACCATAACTGAGGACCAGCAACAAAAATACCGACATGCCATAGCAAAACCTGTTTTCAGTTCGGATGGCGGATTCCTGGGATTCAGGGGCACCTACAGGGATATCACTAAAAGGAAGAAACTTGAGAAGGCTCTTGAGCAGCAGAACTGGCTTCTGCAGGTTGCCATTGACACTATTGACAACTGCGCTTTTGTTATATCAGATGCTGACAACAATGTCTTGAAATGGAACCTGGAGTATCAAAGATTGTTTAACCACTCAAAAGAGGTCCTTAAGACGCGGGACACGCAGAAATATATTGAGGAAACACGAGCCAAAACAACTGATCCAGAACAGTATGACCTTGATGTTAAGCAGGCTCTCAGGAGTAAAAAAGTTACGGTACACACCTATCAGCTTCTTGGCGGCAAAGTCATAGAAAGAAAGGTTATTCCACTATACAAAGATAATGTTCTGATCGGCAGGATCGCCCACATAAAAAATATTTAATAATAGCAGAATTTCAAATTGATCTGGTGGCCTTTCGGCATTTAACACTGAAAGAATTGCTAGCTTTTCCCTATCTTATTGCTCTCTTTTTGTAAGCATTGTACACATCTCCTTCCTTTTGCTAGGCTTCTGAACAATTGGCAATAATTCATTACCTTGCCATAGACCCTGAAAGTTTTGCTTCCAGGTTGCAGCAAACATAAACTTGAGGAGAACCTGTACATGGCTGAACAAATCATCACTTCGACCGTCTTTTCAGCAGAAGAGGCATTGCGGACTGAGATCATCTTGAACCAAGCCCTTATTGACGTTTTAATTGCCAAGGGCGTTTTTTCCGAAGATGAATTAATACAAGGCATTAAAAAGATAAAAAGAGAGCGGAGTATGATTGCTGAGGAATGGGATATTCACATAAAATGATCCTGTCACGAGCAATTGGGTTACGATAGACTTTTAAAGATAAACACATATTGAATAATTATTTACCCGAATTTACTGAAGGGAAAGGAGATAGGAGCGTAGATTTGATTTCTCGTTAGTCAATCCGAGTTTATTCCTGATCTTTTTACGATGAAAATCTACACCGTTCACAGATATATTCAAAAATTCTGCTATTTCCTTACTCGTCTTACCCTCACGTACCATTACGGCAACATCTATCTCTTTAGGTGTCAGCACTCTTTTCAGGGATGTTAAACGATTAAGAAAAGGAGAGGCTATCTCATCCAGCCTGGATTCAACAATGTCAACAAGGTTGCGGTTTCGTTCATCATGTTTCTGGAATTGCAACATTTCCAGGTAAGGTTTAACAAGCTTACGGATGTTGACCAGAATATTTTCTTCCATACTTATACGGTCCTGTTCACGATGCTCAAGCAATACTTTTAAGGCGGTATTGGAATCTTCTAACATTTTTTTCTGATGCGACAGTTCCGCCTCCTTTGCTTTCAACTTCTCCTGA
>QKCL01000037.1 GCA_003246895.1 Spirochaetota bacterium
CTCAGGAACTTGCAACAAGGTGGATGTGGCATTACAATAATGAAAGACCAAATTCTGCAATCGGAGGAATTCCTCCTGCATTATTTGATAATAAAGTAGCATAATTTCTACTTAAAATAGCTCTCAAAAATGGGAGGACTACACATACATTTCCACTTTTTCACAATGAAAATAAAAATATTCTTGACTTTCAAACAGATAACAACATTGATATTTTAAAATTTAAAAGGATTCTACGGTAATGAGAAGAAACACAACCACAACTCCGGCGTTTTTAAACCTCGTCCTCGTCGTGGTCGTCTCTATGCACACATATAAGTTTGCACCGTAGGGTAATGCCATTATAAAATCTGAAAAAAGCCCCTGTCGGTTGCAAACCGGCAGGGGCTTTTTTCGTTTAAAGACAAGGAGCCAGACATGAAAATTTCAGGAGCAGAAATAGTTATCAAATGCCTCGAACAGAAAGGCATAGAAACAGTAACAGGAATTCCGGGAGGATCCAACCTGAAGCTTTATGATGAATTACATAAAAGCAGCATAAAGCACATACTTTCCCGCCATGAACAGGGTGCAGCGTTCATAGCACAGGGCATGGCAAGGACAACCGGAAAACCCGCAGTATGTTTTGCAACATCCGGTCCAGGTGCTACCAACCTCATAACAGCCATGGCCGATGCAAAACTTGACTCTGTACCGATCATCGCAATAACGGGACAGGTCTCAAGAGGTCTCATAGGCACCGATGCATTTCAGGAAGTTGACATAGTCAGTATAGCATCTCCTGTCACCAAAGAGACTTTTTTCATAGAAAAGGTTGAGGATATTGAACCGGCTCTGAATAAAGCATTTAGCTGCGCAGCAGAAGGGAGACCAGGACCTGTACTCATAGACATCCCCAGAGATCTTCTGAATGAGACAGCCCGATATTCCGGTACTGCCGCTGAACCCGGCACAGAAACATCAGAAACCAGTCAGGAACTGACTGCCCCATTTGGAAAAGCCTCTGAAATGATAAACTCATCCATTCGCCCTGTTATTTATGCAGGAGGAGGGACCATACATTCCGGCGCGCAGGAACATCTGCGATTATTTGCCGAAAAATATTCAATCCCTGTTGCAACATCTCTCATGGGTCTTGCGGCTTTTCCACGGAAACATGATCTGTCTCTGGGACTTATCGGGATGCACGGCAATAAAAGCACAAATACAATACTGGAAGAAGCGGATCTTGTTTTGTGCCTTGGAACAAGATTCGGAGACAGAACAACCGGCCCGAAAGAGACATTCATGAAGGGAGCCGGAATCATACACATTGATATAGACAGAAAGGAATTTGGAAAACTCTTTGCACCGGATGTTGCAATAGAGTGCGATATAAAAAAGGCACTGAAACAACTCGACACTTCCATGGAAACATGGGACAGGCATGAGTGGCTAAACCGAATAAACAGCCTCAAAAAAACCGACACTGCTCCACTCAACAGAACGTTGAATCATCCGGCAACAATAATTGAAAGAATCGCCTCCGTCATTGATGAAGATGCAATCATCACCACTGATGTAGGCCAGCACCAGATGTGGGTTGCTACTAAATTTCCGTTCACAGGAAAGAACAGACTTCTCACATCCGGCGGGCTCGGCACCATGGGATTTGGACTTCCGGCAGCAATAGGTGCAGCCATTGAAAACCCCACAAAGGAAGTAGTATGTTTTTCTGGAGACGGATCAATCTTAATGAATATCCAGGAACTGGCAACCCTGGCAGACCATAACCTGAACATCAAAATAATTCTCTTCAACAACAGGGAGCTGGGACTGGTCAGGCAGCAGCAGGAACTGTTCTATAACCAGCATTACAGCGCCTCAAAATTCATAACCAGCCCGGACTTCAACGCCCTTGCCCGGAGTTTCGGGATAAACTCTGCTGAATATGATGATCTTAAAAATTGTGATGACCTGTATATGGCCCTGAAAAAAAACGGGACAGTTCTAATAAACTGCAACATAACCGAAAGCATAAATGTTCTGCCAATGACATATCCAGGCAAAGAAAATTCTCAGATGATAACTGAAATCCCGGACATTACCATCCCGCATCCCTTTGGGAAAATAAAGGACAATGAGTCAGGCGGAGATACCGGTGAACAATTAATAGAACAGGCATTATGAAGAAAACCGGAGGAGCACTACTAATAAAAGTAAAATTTGACACGGGATAAAAAGCAATTTTTAAAAAAACAATTTACATTTGATTTATTATATTTATCCTGAAAAGAAAAAAATCGTGATACAATGCAACTTAAAGAGATAAATATTACAAAGAAAATTCTTGTTTCAGAGGAATTTGAGAATTTTATTCCCAATGACCTGAAAGAAGAATACAATTTTGAATTAACCGGTGATTTTAGGCATTCAATAGGGAGTATCCTTGATGAGAATGAAAGAAATATACTGTTTTCAGTAATAATAATAGGTTCAACAGAATACAGGGATATATACAAGCTAATGAACCTTCTGGACTACTCCAGAATCTACTACCAGATCGTTATAATAGATATGGAGGAGAAGCTCGATATCTCAACCCTGGACAGACTCTACCATATTTCAGATATCATTGTCACAGACATGCCGGTATCGAAGAAAAAGTTCATCATTGATAAGTCATTTTCCATCATAAAAAAACACTTCCAGAATGAACAGAAAAAACGATGGTATTACAATAAACTCATTGATTCACAGAATGACCAGGATGATCTTATAAATATAGGCCAGGCCCTTTCCGCTGAAAAAGACATTGACAAACTTCTCCGGCTGATTCTTTCACTGAGCAAAAAAATGACCGGTGCGGATGCAGGGAGTATCTATCTGGTAGAGGAGGATGAAAACGGCAAAAAAAGGCTCCGGTTCAAATACTCACATACATTTTCCAGGGAAATCCCTCTGGAAGAATTTACAATGGATCTGAACAAGAACTCAATTTCAGGTTATGTTGCGGTTACAGGAGAGGTCCTTAATATACCAAATGCATATGAAATTGATGCCATGGCACCATACTCATTTAACCCGTACTTTGACAAGGAAAACAGCTACATAAGCAGGTCCATGCTTGTTGTTCCAATGAAAAACCATATTGACCAGATCATAGGTGTAATCCAGCTTTTAAACAGCAAGGAAGACCTCAAATCGAGAACACATGGGAATGAAGCATTTACAGTTATGCTCCGGTCAGAAGAGGACTTTGACAGATACGTGGTTACTTTCGATGAGAAATACAACAATCTCCTTCAGGCCATTGCAGGACAGGCCGCAATAGCCCTGGAAAACGGACGGCTAATCAGCCAGATACAGAAACAGTTTGAAGAATTTGTAAAAGCCTCAGTATCCGCAATAGAATCCCGGGACCCTGCAACATCAGGTCACTCCTTCAGGGTTGCAGAAATCTGCACTGCCATTGCAAATGAAATCAATGACATTAACTATGGCTCCTATGCAATGACAAAATTTTCGGAAACAGACCTGAAGGAGCTCGAGTTTGCAGCTCTCCTCCATGACTTTGGTAAAGTATATATTGACCTGAACATATTCAGAAAGGCAAAAAAACTCTACCCCAGGGACCTTGAAAATCTTAAACTGAGACTTGATTATCTCTACAGGTTCATTGAACTCAAGTACGCATCTGAAATTCAGAACATACTGAAAAGCGGCATGCCTGCCGGTTCCGATGAAAAGATCAGGGAACTTGAAAATGCAAAAAATTCCATCATTAAACGCATTGGTGAAATAAAGGAAGACCTTATAAATCTCAATGAACCTACTGTAAGCGACTTTGAACCAATGGAGCTTCTTGAATCAATTCTGCAGGAACTTGGCAAGTTTGAATGCCGTGATCTTACAGGCAGCCCCATTGAGGTAATTACCGATGAAAACATTCTCAATCTCAGTACCAAAAGAGGCAGCCTTAACCCTGTGGAACGGAATGAGATTGAAAGCCACGTTACGGAAACCTATAAATTTGTAAGCAAAATCCCATGGCCGCCGGAATATAAAAACATACCTGAAATAGCTCTCCGTCATCATGAAAAACTTGATGGAACAGGCTATCCCGACGGATTAAAGGGACGTGATTCAATTTCACTTCAGTCGCGGATCATGGCCATTGCCGATATATATGATGCCCTCACAGCCAAAGACAGGCCCTACAAAAAATCGGTCCCCCTTGACCGTGTACTCTGCATACTCAAAGAGGAAGCCGCCAACAGCAAGGTTGATCCTGATATTGTTGAACTCTTCATAAACAACAGAGTATATGAAAAAATATCCATGCCCTGAGGCTTCTGAATTCTCCTTTAAAATTTAACATTCCCAGTAAAATTGATATTTGACAACTCTCCCCCGTCCATGTAGGCTTTACCAACCATAGAGGGGGTATTTAAATGAGTGAAATTATAAAATACGAAAATGGACAGATAGACGTACCGGATAATCCGGTAATACTCTATATAAAGGGAGACGGAATCGGCCCGGATATCTGGAATTCCACAAGAGAAATTCTGGACGGTGCAGTTGAAAAAGCCTACGGCGGTAAACGTTCAATTGACTGGAAAGAAATAATTGCAGGAGAAAATGCATTTAACAAAACAGGTGAATGGCTCCCTGATGAAACAGTAAATGAAATAGACAAATACAGGGTTGCAATCAAGGGCCCTCTTACCACTCCCGTGGGAAAAGGGGTCAGGAGTATTAACGTGGCCCTGAGACAGAGATTCAGGCTATACTCATGCATCAGGCCGGTAAAATACTTCACAGGGGTTCCCAGCCCTGTCAAAAGGCCCGAGGATGTTGACATGGTAATATACAGGGAGAACATGGAAGACCTCTATTCAGGAATAGAATGGAAAGAGGGGACAGATGAAGCTGCAAAAGTAATAAACTTTCTCAACAGTGAAATGGGCAGACAGATTCCGGAGGATTCAGGAATTGGTGTAAAACCCATAAGCGAGAAAAATACAAAGAATCTTGTAAGAAACGCCATAAAGTTTGCCCTTGCACAGGGGAAAAAATCCGTAACCATCATGCACAAGGGAAATATCATGAAATTCACAGAAGGTGCGTTCCGGGACTGGGGTTACGAAGTAGCAAGGGATGAATTCCCCGGAAAAACAATTACCGAAAAGGAACTCTGGGATAAATATGACGGAAAAGTTCCTGAAGGTAAAATTGTAATAAAAGACAGAATAGCAGATGCAATGTTTCAGGAAGTAATAATAAATCCTTCAAAATATGACGTCATCGCAGCACCCAACCTGAACGGTGATTATATTTCAGATGCCCTTGCCGCACTTGTTGGAGGGCTCGGCATTGCTCCCGGGGCAAATATTGGTGATAATCATGCTGTATTTGAAGCAACCCACGGAACTGCACCGGACATAGCAGGAAAGGATATAGCCAATCCAGGGTCACTGGTTCTTTCCGGAGAAATGATGTTCAGGTTTCTAGGATGGAATGAAGCAGCGGATCTTGTAATCAAGGCCTTCTCAAAGACCATACTCGAAAAAAAGGTTACCCAGGATCTTGCAAGGGAGATGGACGGAGCCACACTCCTGAGGTCGTCGGAATTCGGAAAAGCCGTTGTGGCAAACATGTAATATTAAAAAATGAATTCCGGAGACATTCCGGAATTCATTTTATCCCCTGACCCCCTCTTTTACTTTCGGGTTCTTCTTTATCTCCTCCATGAGCTCTCTTCCGAAATTTTCCGCAGCTTTCCTTAAAGCCTCACGCTTTCCATAAAAGAAAAGCCTGTTAACTTTTTGCGCCTCAGGTGTTTCAAGAAATCTCCTGTACTGACGGATCTCCTGCATACCTGCCTCTGAATATATGATGTAAAGATTATTCTTTACAAGTCTCTCGTAGTATGTATTCCTTTCCTTCAGTCTGTCCCTGAATGCGGATAGAATCTGCTGCTCCGATTTTCTTTTACTTTCTGGAAGCCCTGAGTTCATTACCGCTGCCATGGCAATCATTACGGTTTCCTGTGTATCAATAAAATTCTCCATGAACTTTAGAGAAGTGAATATGCGGTCTATCTCATTTCTCTTTTCAGCAGGAACAGTTTCAGGATCAAAACTGTTCAGCCTCTCCATAATGGAAGGGTCACTCCCCTTCACTTCAAGTTCAGTAATACGCCTTGCCAGGTCCGTTTTGTAAAAAGCAAGTACTGTGTCGAGCTCACTGTCGTTCAGTCCCGCAATGAGACTCGACCGTATACCGGACTTCATGGATTCCACCGTAAAGTTCCTTGAAACAAGCCTCTTCAGGAGTTCCACAAATTCAGGAGAGGAGCGAACATATCTCCTTCCCGCCACTTCAACACCCTTCTTCATGATTTCCGGAAAATGTGCAATCTGCCTGTTGCAGCCTGACACTTCCAGGAATCTGTCCACCTTGCCGGCCACTTCACCGAAACAGAATGAATTTAAAAAAAGCATAATCATAACCGGCCCGATAAATCTCATTCTACACCTCTCATTTATAGAGTTCAAAATTTACTATCCTTTATGAAAAAATGAAGTCAAGAATGTTTCTATAAATTAGACCTGTGACAACGGCAGCTGAAACGCAAAAACAATAGATTTGATTGCTTCCCTGTTTTTCATTACAATATTTTAATGACACCCATGAATGAAGTTCCCTCAGTCAGACAGCATTCTATGATCAGCACAGAATGCTTTTTGGCCGGTTTCCGGGAGAAGTTATCAACCATTATATTAATGATGACAGCATAAACTCTCAGCACTAGTTTCATGAAGGAGAAGACAGTGGCAAAAGAACATGATGAAATATATGAACTCTTCAGGAAATCAAAACATTTTGTTTTCTTTACAGGTGCCGGAATAAGCACAAATGCAGGAATTCCTGATTTCAGGAGCCCTAACGGACTGTACAGACTCATTGACAAAACATACGATCTGCCCTTCCCTGAAGCTGTTTTTGAAATAAACTTTTTCAGGCAAAACCCGGAACCTTTTTTCAGGCTATCATCAAAGCTCCTTTCCAGGAACCCCGAACCGACTCAATGCCACAGGTTCATCGCCTGGCTTGAGCATACAGGCAGGGTTTCACTTGTAATGACACAGAATATAGACATGCTTCACCAGAAGGCCGGATCTGAAAAAGTCCATGAATGCCATGGTTCATACTCCACCTCCACCTGTCAGGACTGCGGAAAAAAATCGGGGTATGATGAAATTGAAAAGCCCCTGAAAAGCGGACAAATCCCCCTCTGTACCTGCGGCGGCGTCATCAAACCGGATGTTGTTTTTTTCGGTGAACAGCTCCCGGACATGTTTTACTCATACCTCAGAAAACCTCCCATGGCTGACCTCATCGTAATCATGGGCACGTCACTGAATGTATTCCCCTCAGCACAGTTTGCACTCGATCTGGCAGCAAGAGTCCCGTCTGTTCTGGTAAATCTGTCTCCTACAAACTATGACATGGCCATGACACATGTCGTAAATGAGGATCTGGATGTGTTTGCCGAAAAATTATGGGATCGTCTGAAATGAATTGATCTGCAGACAGAGCCTTTCTTCATGCAGCAATATTCAATCAGTGGTCCCTGAACATCTTCGGGTAAAAATATTCAAGAAGATGCCCCATGCCGTAATCAATTTCAGACCATGATGTTACATCAAATTCAATGAGAGAATATGCCGCAGTCTGAAAATTGTCTATCTCGGAATTACTCAGTTTCTCCATAAAATTATGGAGACCCGGATTGTGCCCCACAAGCATAACATGTTCAAATTCCTTCAGGGATTTTACAAAAGCAAGCAGTGTCTCAGCACCGGAAAGATAGAGTTCCGGAGCATAGGAAACCATTGTATCATCCATGCCCCACTGATTAAGGAGAAAGGAAACAGTTTCCCTTGTTCTTTCTGAAGTGCTGCTGAAAATATGTTCAGGAACAAGGTCCGCTTTAATAAGTTCACTCCCCATTAACAGGGCATCCTCTGTTCCCCGTTTTTTCAGGGGCCTTTCATGGTCAGCCAAGGATAAATCCTTCCAGCTTGATTTGGCATGTCTCAGGAGTGCTAGTTTCATTTTAATCACCTGCTTAATATTAATCAGCAGACTATGCTCTTTCCATACAGTAATTATGAATTTTTCAAAAAAAATTTGTTCATTGCAATACTTTTATGCCTGTCCATGGAAAAGTATCGATTACCATTATATATTTTTTTTATCACTTGATATGGAGTATTGCCATGTTTTACAGAAATCTATCATACATAACCTTGATCCTTTTATTGGCAGTCATACCGTTGAAATCCGCGGAAATACCGGGAGAAGATGAAGCCGTAAAACAGCTTGGAAATACAATCCATGAGAAGATAAAGGATATGACAGGCAAAAAATTTGCCATAGACTTCTTTACAAGCCTTGATGGAAAAGATACAGATGAAGGAAAACGAATTTCACAGAAACTTCTTTCCACAATGGCATCCGGTTCCACACTGACCTTTGTTGAAAGAGGGGAACTCAAAAAAATAATTGAGGAACAGGAACTGCAGATGTCCGGACTCATATCCGATGACGACAGAGATAAAAGCGGAAAAATACTGTCTGTAGACGTTCTCATTACCGGCACAATAGCGCAGATAGAAAAACTCGGGGAAATCACAGTAAAGGCCGTTGATATCAGATCCGGAAAAATATATGCAGTTGTTACATTAAAATACAATCCCCAAAGTAAATTTTCATATAAGGAAAATCCTGAGGCATTGAAAGTCTACAGTTCAGACCCGGATAAGATTGAAAAGGCAAACAGGGCATTCAATATTCTGAAAACTTTGAGAAAAAGAAAACCCAGACTTTTTCTGTTTGCCGTGGCTGACAAAAAGGATATGAAAATTCTCAAAAACCAGAAACCCCGCCTTTTCAGGGAACTCATTGAGATCAGGAACAAAATCAGTGATGAAAGAAAAGTCAAATTCAGACGGCTGAGAAATGGAATAAAGCTGATCAAAAAATACTATCCGGAAAAGTATGAGACCCTGCAAAAAATGAAAGTTTCTGTTATGGTTAAATTTTAGGCATACCCTGCTGAAAAGATTTTACATGCCTGCTGGTCAAAAAAAATATCAGGGGAATCTCTGTTACAGCGGCAACAAGCCGTTCGGCAAATATTATATGATCTATTACAGACATTCCCTGTGAGACAAAAATTCTGTTAATAATGAATGCCACTGAAAAGGCGAAGTGAATATCAAGAATAAAAAGCTGAACTTTCCGGTTAAGTTCCCTGAGACTGTAAAGTCCGACAGTCTGCCAGATGAGAAAGACAAGCAGAAATGTGCCGAAAATAATGCCCTGCATTCTTCCCCAGGCAAAAGAGATTATAAACATGAAATAAATTATTTCAAAAAATAAAAGAAGATTAATGAATGCTGCATTGTTCAGTAGAAATAATGAAATAATGTTTTCCTTATCTTTGAAATACTTTATATACATCTTTTTTCTGTCCCGGTTATTCTGGATTTGTTACAAGGATTATGATAACATTATGAATAATAAAATAATTGTCAATAACTCATTGAAAATTAGACTTGGTTATTCAGGAGAAATCAATGGAAAATATTAATGATATAATCGTACCGGAAGAGTACCATCTTGAAAGAATCGACACATTTCTTGCATCCGCCCTTGAAGTGGATTTTTCACGAAGTTATATACAGAAACTCATAAAGGGAAACAGCATACTCGTCAACGGCAAGGAGATAAAGGCAAATTACAAGGTAAAAACCGATGACTGCATATCAATCACACTTCCCGAACCGGATGAAATTGAAATATATCCCGAGGATATACCTCTGAATATAGTCTACGAGGATGACGATATCGCTGTAATCAACAAACAGCCCGGCCTTGTGGTGCATGTGGGCCCGGGAAACTATACTTCAACTCTGGTTAACGCCCTTCTCTTTCATGTAAAAAAACTGTCCACAGCCGGAGACTCTTACAGACCCGGCATAGTACACCGACTTGACCGTGACACTGCCGGACTAATGGTGATATCCAAAACTGATGAGGCCTATTACAACCTTGTGGAACAGTTTTCCGGCAGAAAGGTTAAAAAGAAATACGCGGCAATTGTAACAGGAAAACCTTCTGAAGATAGCGAAATTATAGAGAAGTCCATAGGAAGGCATAAAAAATACAGACATAAAATGACACTCACTGAAGACGGAAAAGAGGCCATTACTGAATACAGGATCGATAAGATATGGCATGCTCCGGGAGGAGCTGTTTTCACCTTGCTGGATGTGAGGATATATACAGGCAGAACACACCAGATAAGGGTGCATCTTTCATCCATGGGTCATCCCATAGTAGGTGATAAAATATATTCAAAAAAATGGATGAAGTACAAATTGCCCTATCTGCTGTTATGCTCAACCGAACTATCCTTTTCACACCCAATAACCGGGGAAGAAATGATGTTCAACGCCGAATATCCCGGCCATTTCAAAAATTTCATGGCAAAGCTAGATAACATTACCGGGTAAATATTTGGGGGAGATTCTTAAAAACAGCCATTTTCAATCTCCCCGGATGTTTATTCCAGATCCCCTCTCAGATCATTCAGTAATTGAGTCCGACCCTCCCTCTTACTTCATTGAGGGTCTTTCTTGCCACTTCTCTTGTTTTTTCCGCACCCATTTTCATTATTTTCCTTACCGCGTCAGGGTCAGCAGCCAGTTCCTTTCTCCTCTCACGGAATGGTTTGAAATAATTGTCTATTAAAGCAAGGAGCTCCTTCTTCATATCACCGTAACCGGTGCCGCCTTTTATGTATTTCTCCCTCAGATCCGATATCTGGTCATCGGTTCCGAATAGTTTATAAAGGGCAAAGACATTGCATTTATCCGGGTCCTTGGGGTCTTCCACAGGAGTTGAATCAGTAACAATTTTCATAACTTTTTTCTTGAGAGCATTTCCCTCTGCAAATATCTCAATGGTATTTCCATAGCTTTTTGACATTTTCTGGCCATCCAGCCCGGGAATCACGGCCAGGTCTTCTGAGATATCCGGTTCCGGAAGCGTAAAGACCTCTCCAAAGGTATTATTGAATCTTTCGGCAATGTCCCTTGCTATTTCAAGGTGCTGCTTCTGGTCCCTGCCAACAGGAACTGAATCAGCATTAAACAGAAGAATATCGGCTGCCATAAGAACAGGGTAAGTATAAAGCCCAGCGTTTGGAATAAGCCCCTTTGCAATCTTGTCCTTGTAGCTGTGGCTCCTTTCAAGAAGACCCATTGAGGTATGACATGCAAGTATCCAGGAGAGTTCAGTCACCTCCGGAACATCAGACTGTACCCAGAAGTAGCATTTTTCAGGATCAAGCCCCAGTGCAAGAAAATCCATCGCTGCACCCAGCGTATGCTTTTTCAAAAGCTCTTCATCCTGAAGACTTGTCAGAGCATGGTAATTGACAATGAAACAGAAAAGTTCATTGCTCTCCTGCATTTCTATCATAGGCTTCATCATTGCGAAATAATTTCCGATGTGCAGTTCACCTGAAGGTTGAATTCCCGATAATACTCTTGCCATTCTTTCCCCCTGATTCAGATTTAGATCATACCTGATTAGAATTTTTCTGAACATATCGTGTCAATAAAAATATACAGAGACCTTCCATGAAATTATTTCATATTCACTGAAATGTTTTTTCATTGACTCAAAGCCCCGTTCAGGTTGAAATTTATCCATGAAATTATTGTACAAATTATCTGGAATTATTGTATTCACATTATGCCTGAGCAGTGCGGCCTATTCACAGATAAAAATCGCTGTCGTGAAAAGCGCCTATGACAATGTTGACCTGGTATTTAACAACTATGAGATCCCATACAAATTCATAACATACAGGGATCTGGGTGATCCGGTCATTTACAATGAATTTGACTCGATTTTTTTCCCGTCCGGCCTTGAGAATCTCTACCAGGACAATCTGGAAGTAAAATATGCAGGCAAAAATATTCAATCTGTCAGGCTTTCGAAGAATTTTTTTGAGCTGGACAAGGATATCTTTTCCAGAAATCTCCGCCGGTTCATAAAAAGAGGCGGAGCCGCATACTTTTCAGGCTATGCATTCAAGTTGCTGAATCATACCTACAACAATTTTATCTTCTTTTCAAACTTCCCCTACATGGGAATACCCGGAAGAATCGAATCGGAACTTCTTGGCGACCTGGCCAACTTCAGTCTCAAGAACCAGGCTGCATTATACATGAACTATCCCGGCTGGATTACACTTAAGTCCATAAAAAATGCACAGATCCTGTCACAGGGAAAATTCATGACGCCAAGGGGGGAGAAAAGCGGCCCTTTAAGTTTTCTTTTAAAGGAAGGCGAAGGAGAAATAATCTACTCAAGCTACTACAGCACCGTATACAGCGAATTTAAAAGATTTCACATAATGCGGATTGCCGGCAATAAACTTCTGCAAAATGCAACCGGAAGTCTCACCAGGCATTTCAAGACACCATCAACCAGGATAGTTGATAAATTCCTGAAGGATGAATCCTCAAGAATGTACATTGCCGAACTCAAACCCGGTGAGAATACAATATGTATATCCTCTGAAAATGAACCCTTTACATATGAAATATATTCAAGTGACAAATCACTTCTTGCGACAATTGACAATTCATCCCTTAATCAGCAGTTTTTAATAAACTCCATGAGCCATGACTTCTGTCTGATTAAGATTTATCCTTCAACCGCTCAAAAAAAGAGCATATTCACTATAATCTCTGCCAGCGGAGGATTTCTGTCTCTTAATACATGGAACTGGCTGAAGGTTTCTCTGGGAATATTCGGCCTTTTCTTCCTGATAGCCTTCATAAAGGTGACATACAGGCGCCTCAGGATATAATATTTTTTAAAATTTTTATTTACAACATAAAAGATTAGAATTTAGTCTATCCATTCAATTTTCTTTGATAATAACTCCAAAAAAAGAGGTAAATGCATGGGAAAGGTTATTTCCGTATCAAATCAGAAAGGCGGAGTAGGAAAAACTACAACAACTGTCAATGTTGCATCCTTTCTTGCTGAAATGGGCAAAAGAGTTCTCATAATCGATATTGACCCTCAGGGAAATGCCGGTTACGGAATCGGAGTTAATGCAGAAGAGATAGAAACAACTATCTACGAAGTACTTATCGGGGAGATTGAGATCGAAGATGCCATTTTCAAATCTGAAGTTGAAGGGCTTTCAATTATACCTTCAAACATACATCTATCAGGAGCCCAGATTGACCTTCTGGACATGGACGGTAAAGAATTTATACTTCGTGACAAACTAAAACCCATAAGGGACTACTATGATTTTATTTTCATTGACTGCCCTCCTTCACTGGGGGTTCTTACACTGAACAGTCTCGTTGCAGCCAATTCAGTTCTTATACCGCTTCAGACAGAATACTATGCCCTTGAGGGACTTAATCAGCTCCTTAGAATTATTGCCATGGTGCAGGAGGGGCTTAACACAGAGCTCAAAATTGAAGGTGTCGTCTTAACAATGTATGACTCAAGAACAAATCTTGCACAGCAGGTTGTCACTGATGTAAAGGAATACTTCCAGGACAAAGTTTTTGAATCTGTAATACCCAGAAATGTACGACTCTCCGAGGCACCTTCTTTTGGGAAACCGATAGGATTATACGATAAAACATGTCCCGGCAGTCAGTCATATGAAAAGTTAGCAATTGAGGTTATGAATAATGACTAAGAAAAAATTAGGGAAAGGCCTTGGGGCTATAATTTCCACATCTCCTGCTCCTGTTGAAGCAATGGAAAAAGTTGTTTCTGAGGACGGCACAAGGGTAGTTGAACTTCCCCTTGACAAAATTATGCCGAACCCTGACCAGCCCAGAACCGTATTTCTCGAAGAGGAAATCGAAGGTCTTGCCGAGTCAATAAAATCTGTCGGTCTCATACAGCCCATCATTGTCCGCAAAAAAAACGATAATTATATTATTGTTGCAGGAGAAAGACGATACAGGGCATCAAAGCTCAATGAAGCATCAACAATAAAGGCCATAGTAATAGAAGCAGACGAAGAACTGATTTTCACACTGGCACTCATTGAAAATATTCAAAGAGAAAACCTGAATCCAATAGAAGAGGCTAAAGCCTACAAGGTACTCATCAATGATTTTAAACTCAAACAGGCGGATGTAGCCAAAAAGGTCGGAAAGGAGAGAACAACCATCACAAACTCCATCAGGCTTTTGAACCTTCCCGAGAAGATTCAGGAAGGACTTGTAAATAAGTTTATTTCATCTGGACATGCAAAGGTTCTCTTATCCCTTCAGGACGGCGCTGTTCAGTTAAAACTCTACGATGAAATTGTTGATAAGGGATTATCCGTAAGGGCGCTTGAAACTCTTATCAAGGCATTCAGCGAAGACGAAACAGACGAAAATCACAATAATGATGAAAAGATATCACAAAAAAGCCCTCAGATAAAAAAAATGGAAGAAGAACTCGTCTCCAAACTTGGCACAAAAGTTGAGATAAGGCATTCTGCCGGAAAAGGGAAAATAGAAATCAGCTACTACTCTCTTGATGATTTTGAAAGAATAATAGAAATGATACGATAATCAGCATGGGACAATTGTAATTTTTTCTACCTTATCGGTGCTGGTATCAAGAATTGCAATTGTCGATTCATCGTGGCCATATACAGATCCGGGATTTATAACTCTGGCGCCATTTGAAACGTAATTTTCAAAAAAATGAGTATGACCCTTTATGATATAATTATATCTGCCTGAAGCAACAGCGTCCCTGAACATTGGAACATTGTTACCGTGAAACATAATGAATTTCCTGCCATCCAGTTCAATTTCCAGTTTATCCTGAACAGGTTCAAAATTCAGAGACAAGGCTCTGGCATTTATCTCCCTTTCATCAATGAGATCACCATTGCCCAGCACAAAATAACATCTGAATCCGACAAAATAATCCAGCATATTGGCCGATGTAAGATCTCCTGCATGAAGAATAACCTCTACATTTTTATCCGTGCAAAACCGTAGAGCCCTTACTGTCAATCCCACATCATTGTGTGTATCTGCCATTATGCCTATCAACATGAGAGAACCATTACCCCAGCCTGGCACCAACAGGAATCGCATTATCAACAAAAATAACCTGAGGGGAACTTTTTTTATTTTCCTTGGCGGCAAGAAGCATACCATTTGATTCCTTTCCGAAAATTGTTGCGGGTTTAAGATTGGCTACAAGGAGAATCCTTTTCCCTGTAATTTTTTCTGGTTCACAAACCGAAGCAATACCGGCCACAATATTTCTCTCATCAATGCCTGAATTCACTTTTAAGTAGAGTAGTTTATCCGATCCCTCAATTTTTTCAGCACTAATTATCTCTGCCACCCTGATATCCACTTTCATGAACTCATCAAATTCAATCAGGCCTTCCACTGCTGCTTTCTTTTTATTATCTTTTTTTTCAGTTTCGATTGCTTCTTTAATAGTTTTCTCCAGCTTAGGAAAAAGTATGGGCAGTCTATTGAGGGCAGCACCCGTACATAAATTATTCAGAGAAGACAAAGAGGAAAATTCAACTTCAACACCGGTCATTGAAAGACCTTCCATTATTTCAGGTGAAATTTTTATCAGTACAGGCTCAAGAAGTCTGGCAACCGCATATATTGATTCCAGAAGGTTTCTTATTACAGATGAAAGTTTCTCCATGTCATTATTTCTGGCAAGTTCCCATGGCCTGTACTCATCTACATATTTATTTAGAGATCTTATGAACTCCCATAATTTTTCAATACCGATACTTGTTTGAAATTTTTTACAATGTGATGTAAATTCATTTATTGCAGACTCAAGATTTGCCTTTAGGTTCCCTGTTCCTGCAATATCATCTGCGCTTGTTTCAGGGATGTTGCCGTCAAAATATTTTCCGGCCATATTAAATGTTCTGTTTATCAAATTTCCAAGGTCATTTGCCAGATCATAGTTTATTCTATCTATTACAACATCCTCTGAAAACTTTGCATCTGACCCGAATGTCATCTCCTTCAAAAAGAAATAACGAATCTGGTCATTACCATATTTTCCAACCAGATCATGTGGAGTAACAACATTACCCAGGCTCTTTGACATCTTTGCGTCATCCATGTTCCAGTAACCGTGAATATTAAGAGACTGATAGGGTTCAATCCCTGCAGCTTTAAGCATTGTGGGCCAGAAAATACCGTGAGGTTTAAGAATATCTTTTGCTATTATATGATTAACCGAAGGCCAGTACTTGGCAAATTTTTCCCCGGAAGGGTATTCAAGGGCACTTACATAATTGATCAATGCATCGAACCAGACATATGTAACAAAGTTATTATCAAATGGAAGTTCAATACCCCATTGAAGCCTTGATACCGGTCGTGAAATACATAAATCCTCAAGCTTGTCACCCTTCAGCATCGACAGGACTTCATTTTTATATCTCTCGGGCCTGATAAAATCAGGATTGGATTCAATATGCTCTATGAGCCAGTCCTGATATTTACTCATCCTGAAGAAATAATTTTTCTCTTCAATATATTCCGGAACCTTGTTATGTTCAGGGCACTTCCCATCAACCAGTTCCTTATCGGTGAGAAATCTCTCACATCCGACGCAGTAATTACCGCCGTAACTCCCAAAGTATATATCTCCGTTATCATATACTTTCTGAAGAATTTCCCGTACTACTTTTTTATGCCTTTCTTCAGTAGTTCGAATAAAATCATTATAACCTATACCTATGGAGTCCCAGGTTGCCCGGAATTTTCCGCTTATTTCATCTGAATACTTTTGGGGAGTAGTACCTTTGCTTTCGGCAGCCTCACTAATCTTGTCTCCATGCTCATCGGTACCTGTTAGAAAATAGGAATCATAGCCGAGCATTCTATGAAATCTTGCCATAAAATCCGCAAGGATTGTACTGTATGCATGCCCCAGATGAGGCTCGGCATTTACATAATATATTGGAGTAGTTACATAAAAATTTTTATCCATTGATGCCCTCAAAAAAATTAGTATTCTGAATCATCCTGATCTTTCTCATCAGGATTGAATAATTCATGCTCAGCCTCTTTACTGAGATAATATTTCCCCTTCGAAAGGCTGAGATCCCTGGCAAAGACTTCAAGGAATCTGTCCTTGTCTCTTATTGTTACTGACTCGTTTAGTGTATTTACATTGAGAACTGTATAAGTATTTCCCCCAATAACTATCTCACTGTCAACCTGCGGTATTTTTTTATTAAGTTCCTTGTATATTTCATATTCGTAACCTAAACAGCAGAGAAGTCTGCCGCACATTCCGGATATTTTCATGGAATTAAGATTAAGATTCTGTTCCTTTGCCATTTTTATTGAAACCGGATCAAAATCATCACGCTGAAAAAGGCAGCACATTTTTTTTCCACAGGGTCCATATCCGCCTACCAGACGGGCTTCGTCTCTGACTCCGATCTGCCTCATCTCAATTCTGGTTCTGAAAACAGCTGCCAGTTCTCTCACAAGTTCACGGAAATCAATCCTGTTCTCTGCAACGAAATAGAAAATAAGTTTGGTTTTATCAAAAAGGCATTTGACCGAAACGAGTTTCATCTCCAGATTTCTTGCTGAAGCCTTTTCCCTGCATGTAGCAAAAGCCTTTTCTTCAACACTTTCAAGCTCTTTGATCTTTTCTATATCCTCATCAGTGGCTTTTCTGATGAGTTTTCCGTTGATCTTAAGATCCCTTTTTTTCTGATAGGTCGTTGATTTAACAACTTTTCCTATGTCAATACCATGATCAATTTCAACGATGCAATCTGTATTCTGATTTACAAATAAGTTATTTGTATCTACATAATATATCTGGTAGCTATTTCTTAATTTAACAGCTGATACTTCCATTTAAAATTCCTTTTATTATTTTATCCAGGTAAAATCTGGTTTACTAAAGCCTGACAAATCAAATTGATCACAGGAATAAAGCAACCCTTTTATCATGCTTTTAAAATTCATATTATTGTCAAGGCCGCTTCTCATAGCAAGAAGTATTTTTATAATCTTTTTCACTGCTGTCTTGTCTTTAATTAAAAGAGACTTCGGGATTTCATTTCCACTTAAAATTTTCCCCGACAACATTATGAGGTAAAACTCCATGAGAACCGCTAACAGAAAATCATTTGAAAGAGACTTTGGCAGATCCGGGAGATCTCCTGACAATTCCCCACCCGATTGAACTGCTGCTGAAATCCAGGAGGCATATTCAATAACTGAATTCAAAACAGTCTCATCCATCAATTTCATAGCTGTTTCAACGGAACCGCCTGATATCAACATGACCAATTCTTTATACTGTCCATCCTTATCCTGTTCTTTAAGAATCTCTTTGACATCATCATTAGATAGAGGATTAAAATTCAAATGAAGTGATCTTGACAGTATAGTATGCAAAACCCTGCTTTTACTTTCTCCGATTAGGATAATACATGTCCCCATGGGTGGCTCTTCAATAGTTTTAAGCAGTGCATTTTGGCCTGATTCAGATATGGTATCTACTCCATCAATTATAACACCATATCTGCCGCTGACGGAGCTGTTATTTAATTTTTCGATGAGCCATCTTACGGAACCGTATTCGGGCTTGTTCCTGTCCCCAACGGGAATTTTACCCTTATCATCTTTTTCAAGTTCTATTAAATCAGGAAAAGTTCCGGAATATACCCTGCTGCAGTTACTGCAATCAAGACATGGAGAATTGCTTTCGGCGCAAAAAAGAGATGCAATTACTCTTTTAGCAATTGTCTTTTTCCCAATTCCCGAAGCGCCTGTAAAAAGGAGAGAGCTGGGAATCATCTTTTTCTCGATTAAAGAATTCAGACTTTTCAGCTGTCTTGAGTGACCAAATATTCCGGCAGTATTCATTAGTCCCTGCTCAGTATACGAGATCACATATGAGCCCTCTAATCTCTTCAATTTTTTTTAAAAGATTAAAGGCTTCATTGGACTTTGTTATTAGCTGTGACAGTTCAACAAGATTTCTGTCAATTGTTTCAACTATAGTTTTTTCTGCTCTGCCGAGCCTTTGTTCTCTGAAACTCAAACTAAGTGAACGGCTTTCAAAGCCTTCTTCTAAAATGTATTTAAGAATCTTTTTTATCATAATTTTATATTTTTCAAGCTCGATTATTGACTGCAGGTCAATAAAACGTTTCTCCTGAACACCCAATTCAAGAAGCATATCATCTATGGCGGCTATATATTCATTCTCAACAGCATCATGCAATTCAGAGGCAAACCCGGTTTTTCCGGTGGATGTTACTCCTTTTCTTTTTCTGGCCCTTAAATCATTGCCTGCTCTGCCGAGCCCGGATCTTGGAATCTCAATCATTCTTATAACCCGGATCTCTTATTTATTACGCAATTTCCTTCAAATTTTACACCTTCCTCCATAACAAGACTCGGTGTAATTATATTCCCTTTAACATCACCTGTTGTTAAAAGAACCACTCTCTCGGTTGCATATATATTCCCCGATACACTTCCACCAACGACAACTATCTTGGCCTTAATATCAGTAACTGCCTTCCCAGACTGTCCGACCAGAACCTTTCCATGGGTATCAATTGTACCCTGAAAATTACCATCAATCCTGAGAAGTCCGTTTATTTTAAATTCACCCTTGAATTCAGATCCTGTACCTATTATACTATTTACTATATTATCTTCATCAGTTCTGTTATTTTTCGCCATAATTTACTCATCTTTTTTATAGTTTCACTGTACATTTTTCATAGCACAATAGTCATTTCAAGCATATTTTTGTGCCCTCCTAAATTCTTGAAAAGCTCAAAAAAATATTTTATCTTCTAAAATTATAGAAATTTATATGAGTTGACAATACTATGTTTCTGGAAATACTTCATAGTAATTTTTCAATTACCAGAGGTAACCTATGACTTTAAAATTATTCAAATTTATATTTCTAATTCTGCTGTTCTCTTCATGCACTACAACTTTCTTTAAGGATAAAATCGGAATTGAACATGTTGTGAAATCCAAGGAACTTATATCTCAAACAGAAAATCCAGCCAGACAAATGGTTTTAAAGGATGAACTCATTGAAAAA
>QKCL01000074.1 GCA_003246895.1 Spirochaetota bacterium
CTATAAACAGGCAACACAACGAATTCATGGAAATAATTAATGCCCTCTACACATCGATCATGACAGGCAAACAAACAGCGGGTGTAATGCATACACTATCGTTCCTGATTGACTACACATACTCCCATCTCCTGACAGAAGAGAGCATTATGAATAATATTGATTACCCGAACAAGGGACATCACATTGCTGAACATGATTCACTGAGGAAATACATAAAATCCTATGATTCACCTGCAATTACAGGAGAAAAAGATTCATCCCTGGGCCTGCTTTTGTATATGAAGAACTGGTTTGTTGCTCATATAAGGTTTACTGATGCGGAGTTAATTGATTACTACATCAGATTTTCAACGAACAGTCTCCCGGTCGTCTGCCAAAATATAAAGCAATAATTTACCGGATACCTATAGTCTGATAAACTCAATAGTACCGCTTAAACCTCTCACTTCTCCCTGAACAGTATATAATATATCGCAATTGCGGCCGCCACAGTAAGAGAAGATAAGAAGTATACCAGCGTAAAACCTGACACAACAGAAATCCATCCCCAGATAAATGCACCTGCTCCGACACCGAGATCCATGGCTGAAAAGAGCATGGCAGTTGCCACTCCACGTCTGGACGGAGGACAGGATTTCATCATAATGACATTTAAACAGGGTATAACTATACCGTAACCAAAACCATAAAGAACTCCGGCTAAGATGACAAACTTCAAAGTGAATGCAAATGAAAGAAGCATGTAGGAGATGAACAAGGCAAACATTGCAGGCACCAATACATATGATGCACCTTTTCTGTCAGCTATCTTCCCGCTCCATATTCTTGATATCAGTGCAGTAAATGCATATACGAAAAAGAAAAAACTGATACTGCCGATTCCCCGTGACTGACTGTATGGAATAATAAATGTGGATATACTCCCGACTCCCAGAGATATGAACAGCAGCAAAACGGAGGGTTTAAGTGCCGATTTTTCATAAAAACTGACCGATATCTGTCCATCTGAACACGGGATTACTTTTCTGCATTTTATAAACAGGGTACACAGAAAACTCAGTATTGTAACAATTAGAAGTGACTCAAACAGAAGAGTTCCCCCACCCTTTTTTATGACAAACTCTCCAAGAGCCGGCCCCAGTGCTGTTGCCGTAGTCAGGGATATCCCGGAAAACCCGACCCCTTCTGCAAGTCTTGATGCAGGGATTGAATCAACGACCATTGTACCTGTAACTACGAGTAATGTTCCAAAAGCTATACCATTTATAAATCTCAGTATATACAGGTTTTCCAGAGGCAGATTGAAGTTATAAGCAATAGAGACCAGCAGCATAAGAACCATACCGCAACAAAGAACAATTTTTCTGCCAAACCGGTCTATACCTAAACCAATAAACGGTTTTAATAATATCGAGGAGACCATATACAGTGTTGTCATTGACCCTGCTGTACTGTTGTCACCTCCAATTGATACTATATACAGTGGAAGAGTGGTCAATAATGCAAAGTGAACCAGAAAAATCAGAAAATAATTTACGAGAATCAGAACGTAGTTCTTTGTCCAGAGTCTTTCCGTACATGCAAATCTGTTTATATCTGAAAGTACTTCAACACCGGTGCTGCAATTCATTTTATAAAACCTGAAACATTTTTTTACCAGTGTCAAAAAAAAGACAATACCGTCCAGTTTTTTATTTTATAGTTATAATAAACTCTTAAAAAACCTGTCTATATTGAATAATATTGGATACTAAAAACAAAAATTTCTTGAAATGAATATGGATTTGTAGTTTTGTAATTAAAAATTTTAGAGGTTATTCTATGAAAAAAATACTCAAACTTACACTGATTCTTGCGTTACTCACAGCTCTTACAAGCTGCGGCCTTTACAAAAAGGCAAAAAATAATGTCGGTCTAGGCGATATCAAAAAAATTGCCGACCTCGTTGATATGGATTTTGGAAGCGGCCCCGATGGTCCCTTTGACGTATCCACAATCACAAGCACAAATCCAAAACTTGTTGTACAGAATGATACAGACAGAACGATTACTGTTAAAGCATCAGGACCTTCAAAGAAAACATTTACTGTAAAATCCAAGAAATCCATGTCAGCTACTGTCAAATCAGGCCAATATCATTTCGTTGCTACTGCAAAGGGAACAAAAGGCTGTGAAGGAGATGTTGAACTTAAAGGCTTCAAGCAGTACAAATGGGTTTTCATCATTAAAAAAAGATAATTTAGTCAAGGGCAGAATCTCTTCTGCCCTTTTTAAATGCCTAAAATTCAATGATCTGAACAAAATCCTCTTTCATTCTGTTCCCTGTACTGTCCGCAAGCCCTGAACTGCCGCCGTCTATT
Source organism: Spirochaetota bacterium (assembly GCA_003246895.1). GTDB lineage: Bacteria > Spirochaetota > UBA4802 > UBA4802 > UBA5550 > SZUA-423. Next base: position 2,364 of record QKCL01000074.1, read on the forward strand.
ACAATTTTATAGGTATTCACAGATGAAACACCATCTATACCGAAGGTTAATATCTTTCTTGTTGAATCCCACTGTATGTTGACAACTTCAGGGGAAGATCCTTTTCCTGAAACATTCCTTACATCTATTGAAAGTGTCACCGGATTCATTTCCCTTGAAAATTCTACGGAAATATTATCATATAATGAACCAGATATAAGCAGAGGTTTGACCTCGCCGATAGGCCATCCGCCTATTGAATCACCTATAGCAGTTACAACAGGGCGCTGCGAATTAGTTCCATCCGTAATAAATCTGTATCTGTAGGATTTAACCAGTTCATTATTCTGCATGTCACATACTGAATCTGAAATATTCAGTGTGTAAACCTCTTCACTGTTAAGGTCTTCAGTAAAATTAACAGTTGCCACAGTATAACCTGAAATATTTGATGTTGTAACATAAAAGTTCACTGATGGTGAGAAACTGATTGATGATGCAAGATTTTCTGTATTTATGATCTCTGAAAATTCAATTACAAAGGGATAATTTTTTTCACATCCCGATATTACAAGTGATTGATCAAGATCCAGAGAAACAGGCAAATTCTGATACACTCTAATAATTTCTGGTTTTACAAAATCATCTCCAACAGTAAAACTGAAACTCCTGGGATTTCTTAATTTAATTCCGCTTGTATCCCTGACAGATTCACTGACATCAACCGTATATGTTACCCCGTAATTGTATCCATACAACGGAGTAAATGTTATCTCTGTCATGGAAGCATTCCATGAAAAATAACCCTCCACTGCCGGAGAAATATTTATACCATCATAAATGGTGTTCAAATCAACAGCTTCACTGAATACTATTGTTACCGCCGTATTTGTCAGGTTCCCTGTGGAATCTGCAGCCGGAGAAAACCTTTCTATTGAAGGAGCCTGTGAGTCATTATTTAATCTGAATGAAGAAACCAGCTCATCCTTCAAATCACTTCCGTTAGTATCTTCTGCTTCAATGGAAACCCTTATTGTATATTTATGCGAAGATGTTAGCCCCTGCCTTGGAGTAAAGGTCAGCTCCTTTCCATCAGCACTCCAGGCAAAGAAACCGTCAACATCTCCTGAATCTTCAGCAGAGAGAGAAAAAGATTCATTTGTTTTTACCCTGTCCATCTCATGAGAAAAAGCAACTTTCACCACTGTATCGGAGGCAACATTGACACTCCCGTTGTCCGGTGAAACTCCGGTAACTTCAGGCTGCTTTACAAAATCAGCAGCATCACAGCCCGCAATAAACAGAATCAGAATCACTAATGACAGTATATGTTTCATTAAGGCATCTCCTTCATTTCAAATACAAGATCCTGAGACATATAGTTCCCGTTAATATCAGCTATTCCATTTTTACCGCCTGATATACTCAAACGATACAGAGCCGGAGTATGATCCAGATCATTGGTCATGTTACCTATTTTAAGAATGACAGTCCTGTTATCTATCCACCTGATGCTGTCAACAACTGCATTCCCAGGGTCAATGGATGAAGGGATCGATTTAATTGTTTCTATAAGATAATTATCATATATACTGTATTTGTTCATATCTGAGGAAAACTCAAATTTAACACAGTATATCTGCGTTCTTAATGTATCATCGGCCTCGTCATCCATGGTTATGGGAACCGGCCATAGACCTGTATCCAGTAATGAAAAAGTCACATCAACATAATCAGAACAGTCCGATGTCCATGGTCCCCCTGAAATAAAAGTGCATGTAACATTCAGTGAGTCAGGTGCATTTGTTCTGAATTCACAGGAGTGTGAATTCTCAAGATTCAGGCCGTGTATATCTTTCGCATTCTTATCAAGCTTTACAAAATATGTCTTTTCGCAGTCAAGCTTTTCAGTGGGTATAAAAACAACATTCATATCATCATTCCATTTAAAGGTTCCTGAGACAGAAGGTGTTACTGAAAATGAATCCTCAACGGATATTCTATCCATGGCCTCATTAAACCTCATGGCGATCTGAATATCCCTGCTTTTCCCTTCATTTAACGCTGCTTCATCCCAGTAAGGGTCAGGAGAAATATCGAGAGGATCAAAAAAACCTGTAAAATCCGGAGGAGTAAAATCATCCCCCGTAATAAAATTGACTATATAATCTACACCAGGTTTGTTTCCATTTATATCTTCAGCATCAGAAGATATCTTCATGGTATAGAGTTTCCCGTAATCCATGTTTTCAAGTAATACATATGTCAGTTGACTGTCTGAAAGACCGGGAACTGACTCTCCCCATAGGAAATATCCTGAAATTGAAGGTGATACAGAAAAATTCTCTTCAACTGATGCTTTATCCATTGTCTTGGAAAAATTTATTATGAGATTCTGACTTACCGATATGCCCGTTACAGCTGATGAACTAAACGGCGGAACAGATATGGTAACTGAAGGAGCAGTAAAATCATCTCCAATATAAAATTCTGAGATAAAATCCTGGGACATTACATTACCGTCTTCATCTCTTACACTTCTTGGCAATAAAATCACATAACGCCCCTTTGCTTCCATGGGGTCATCAGGTATAAACTCAAAACTTTTTGAATTTCTCCAGTTAAAACTTCCCTCAACTGATGACTGTGAATTTGAAACATTAAAGGATTCCTCAACATCCTGTTTATTAACACTGCTGCTGAACTCCAGAACAATAGTTCTATCCGAGGAAACACCGGTTTCATTGTAAGAGGGGCTGCATTTTTCAACCTTCAACGTCTCCGGCAGAATATTATCACAGGATACAACAGACAGAAAAACCAGTAATACTACTATTTTCTTTATCATAAACAAACCCCGTCAGCTTTTTTATAACCCGAAAACTTTTCATAATAAATATCACAGCACACAGGTATTACAACCAGAGTCAAAGCCGTTGAAAAAAACATACCTGAAATAACTGTCAATGCAAATGGTCTCCAGATTCCGCTTCCTTCTCCTCCGGAAAGAACCATTGGAAACATTCCAAAAATTGTTGTAACAGTTGTAATAAGAACAGGCCTGAACCTTTCATGAACCGATTCTGTTATTACTTTTCTGATAGTATTTTTGTGGTTAACCAGACCGTTCATTTTTCTGTTTATCAGATCCACAAGTATTATTCCGTTATTGACGACAATTCCGCTTAGTACTATCAATCCAAGATAAACAGATGATGTAAATGATGTAGACGTTATAAACATAACAATTATTACACCGACCAGAGAAAGAGGGATAGTCAGCATTATCATCAGTGGAAGTTTCAGTGATTCAAATAATGAAGCAAGTATCATGTATACAATCACTATTGACATCATGACAGACAGAATTAACGACATCTTTTCTTCTTTAATTTTTTCAACCATACTGTCAAACTCCCAGCCATACTCATCTGAATAATTCATTGCATCCAGGGTCTCTTTAATTCGGTATGTTAACTCCTGAAAAGATAATAGAGATGACTTTACTGTAATTGACTGACATCTGCGGCCATTTAATCTGTATATTCTTGTTGGAGATTTATCTACTTGTACTTCAGTAACTTCTCTCAATGGAATCATTTCCCCATTTCTGTTTTTTATCATACCGGCAAGCAGATGTTTTATATCCTTTCGCTGATCTTCCATATATCTTAAACGGACATCCATTTCTCTTCCATCTGAGATAAACTTGGTTATTACCGGTCCGAAAAGACCGCTTCTGATTCTTTCAGCAATATCAAAATTCGTTAATTTTGAAAGACCCGCTTTGGATTCATCAATATTAATTGCGTATTCAGGTTTTCCATCCCTGAAACGCAGGAGACACTCATCCACACCGTCGATAGATTTGACCCTGGAAGCTGCAAATTTTGCTGTCTGCTTCAGCACATCACTGTCATTTCCGTAAAAATGAATGGTAATTTCTTGCTGTGAATCGGCCATGGCCTCTGAAGTATATGCAAAGCCTTCATATTTTTTTAAGATTTCATGAGCCTTATTTTTTATGTCCGATTTCATCTGTTCTCTTTTGGAAACATTATTTTTACCAACTTTCACGGTAAGAGTCCCTTTCCACTTTTCAACCTTTGAACTTATGCTTTCTATGCCACTTACCTTTGTAATACTGCTTTCGACTTCCCTGACTCCTGTATTTGTCTTTGACAGTGATGTACCTGTTGGAAATTCAAGATAAAGATTAAACTCCCTCACATTTGCATCAAAATCCCTGTCTGATTTAATCTTAGTTGATAGTATCATGGAAACAGCAGCACATACCATTATGATTGTAATGGTCATACCTCTTCCTGACAGTGAAAAGTTTAACAATCTGCTGTAATAAAAAAGCGCTTTGCCTTCAAAAACTGAGGATAAACCTGTTATTCTTTCTCCGGGGAAACTTATTTTTTTCTTCGATATCAGATCTATAATAGAAAGATACAGGGCCGGGACAAATATCATGGAAACAACAAGAGAAATAAGCAATGCACATGTTATGGTGAATGCAAGATCTCCATAGGTATCACCCGCTTTTTTATTGAATAAAACCAATGGCAGGAACACTGCAATTGTTGTAAATGTTGATGAAACAACTGCACTTCTAACAGAAGCAATTGATGATATTATAGATTTTATATCTCTTTTTGAACTGCTCATTGCATCTATTATTACAACACCATTATCAACAACCATACCGGCAGACAGCGCAAAGCCGCTGATACTCATAAGATTAAACCCCTTGTTGCCAAAATACAAAAACAGAGGAACAATAATCATTGATACAGGTATTGAAATCACAATTGGCAATACAGACTGCAAAGAATTGAAAAAGAATATTATTACAAGAAATACAACTATTACACCCCATATACCTGAAAACAATGCGTTTGTTACAGATGAATCTATATATTCTCCCTGATTATATATTATTTCGACTTTAACTCCATCAATTTTATTAAGTGCATCAATAACCGTTCGGGAGACATCCAAAACATTGGCTCCCCCGGCACAATGAACATAAACTGAAACACGTTCACTTCCATTATGCCTTGATAAATCCTCCCTCTCTCTGTATGAATATAATACACTGGATACTTCTGAGACCTTTATGGGCCCTTTTTCACTAAGAGCAATTGATATATTTTTTATGTCTTCGATTGAATCAAGTCGGCCCGGTACATATACTATCCTGTTTTCACTTTCACTTTCCAGAACACCTCCGGGTATTGAAATGTTGCTATTGTTAATAGAAGAACTTATTTCAGGAATTGATATCCCCCTTGCCAGAAGCTTAACTTTATCTACCTCAATATGTATTTCCTTAATCTGTCCGCCGGAAATGTTAATCTCAGAAACGCCTTCAATCCGCTGCAGATGAGGTTTAATTCTTTTTTCTGTATAATCCCTTATCTCTTCTATCGTTTCTCCCTTAATGTCAACCGCTGCAATCACTACAGGCCTTTGTGTCGGATCATATCGTATAACCAGTGGGTCCTGCACCTCTTTTGGGAAACTGTCCTTTATAAATTCAAGCTTTTCGCGAACCTTGAGTGCTGATATTTTAATATCCCTGCCTGATGAAAATGTAATATTAATTCTTGCTTTGCCCTCTTCAGAGGATGAATATATTTCTTCAATACCCTCTACACTCTTAATAATTTTTTCAACGGGCTTTGTTATTATTGTTTCAATTTTATCCGGATCAACTCCGGGATATTCAATAATAACAGAAAGAGCCGGCGATTCGACTGAAGGCATCAGGGATACAGGAATGTCTCTCATAGAGATAAGGCTGGAAAGGCAAAGTCCGGCTATGAGCATGAATGTGCTTATTCTGTTTCTTATGAAATAGTTAAGCATTATTATTCCCTGAGTTAATCATAAGATAGACCACAGGAATAATGACCAGAGTTAAAACAGTTGAAACAGACAAGCCGCCCATGACAGTTATTGCAAGAGGCCTTTGCAATTCAGATCCCTCACCAAACCCCAAAGCCAGAGGGAAAAGAGCCAGTACAGTAGTAAAAGTAGTAAGAAGAATCGGCCTCAGCCTTTTTTTCCCTGCACTTATAACTGCTTCTTTCAAATTCTTAAAATTTATTTTTTCCTGTTCAATAACATCAAAAAGAACAATGGCATTGTTCACAACAACTCCGCTTAAAAGAATCATCCCAATAGATGAGTTTATGTTGATGCTCTGCCCTGTTAAAAGCAGACCAAGGGATACGCCGAGGCAGGTAACAGGTATACTTAACATTACAATAAGCGGATTCAGCAAAGACTGAAACTGTGAAGCAAGGAGCATATAAATAAATATTACAGCCAGTATCATTGCATAACCAAGTTCTCCAAAGGCTTTCAGGAGCTTCTCCCTGCTGTCCAGAATTCTTATACTATAACCTGAAGGTTTTTCAATGCTGCTGATTATTTCATTAATCCGTCTTTTAAGAGATTCCATATTTTCAGTGGAAGACACTGATACAATATTGACCGGATTTTGTTCATTTCTAACAATTTTATTTAGACCAGTCGATTTATGTATTTCTGTAATTTTTGAAATCGGGAAAACTTTTCCTGACTGTGATTTTATATTAATTCGCTGAATATCTTTTTCATCAGTTTTGTCTTCATCCCTGAGCATGACCCTAATATCAATTTCTTCATCCTTATCCCTGTAAGTTGAGACAACCCTCCCCTTAATGGCTGTTGATATTGTCATTGCAAGATTTTCAATATCAATTCCCAGGAATGCAGCCTTGGGTCTGTCTATTAAAAGTTTTAACTCCGGTGATTTATTGTCATATGCTGATTCAACTTTTTTCACTCCTGGAACCTTTTGAATATCTACGACAAGATGATTTGTTAACTCCCTGAGCCACAATTCATCTCCACCTGATATTTCAATATTCAGATTTTTTTCGTCAATTGACATAACAGAAGAAATAATATCACTGCTTCTATTGAAATTAATTTTTATATCTTCATTGTATTTAAAGTCATCAGCAATTTTACTGATCACTCTATCCACCGATGAAAATGCATTTCTTTTTAGATAAACATTAATCTTTGCGTAATCAGAACCTTTCCCTGAAATCTTTTCAGAAATATTTTCTTCATCATCACATCCTACTTTTGAGAAAAAATAATCTATCTCCTCATATTTACTTAAAAATGCTTCAAGGGTTGTAACAAATTCATCTGTTTCATTAAGTTTAGTTCCACCGGGCATGGTTACCTCAATGGAGAATTCACCATTTTCAATAGATGGCATAATTTCTTTTTTAACCGGAAGAAGCAGAGCCAGGCCCAAGATAAAACCGATGGAGGCTGCAATAATCACAGTCTTCTTCTTTTCCATTGCGTTTTCAATAATTGACCCATAATACTTTTCAATTTTTAAAAACTTATCATTTACGCTCGGGTTTTCATTGCCACGTTCTTTAAAAACAGTATAGAGCATTGGAATCAGCAGAACAGAACTGATTAATGAAAAAATTAATGAGAAAGAAACAGTCATGGCCATTTCTTTAAAGAGTGCCCCAGAAAGCCCCTTGAGAAAAACAATTGGAATGAAAACAATAATTGTTGTCAAAATTGATACAGTAACAGGAGACACAACTCTTAACGTGCCTGATATTACTGATTTAGAAAGATCATTACTGTTCCCTGCTTCATTTATTTTTATGGATTCCAGAACAACAATGCCTGAGTCAACCATCATGCCTATCCCAAGAGCAAGCCCTCCTAGAGAAATGGTATTAATAGTTATGCCGAACAAATGCATAAGAATAAATGTTCCTGTAACAGAAACAGGAATTGATGTAAGAATAATTATGGATGGTTTTAAGGATCTGAAGAAAAAGAGCAATACCAGGAATGAAATTACTCCTGAAAGAACTGCAGATATGAAAACATTATTTATGGAATTATTTATAAACCGTGATTGATCATATATACATGTAAATACATAACTTTTTTTTTGATTCTGAAATTTGTCTTTTATCAGAGAGTTTATGTTTTCACAGGTTTCTACTGTATTTTTCCCCGGTTCCTTCCGCAGAAGCAGAGCAACACCTTCATTGCCGTTAAATTTTACCAAAGCTTTCTTTTTTTTTATAGTCTCCTTTACAAGGGCAACATTCCCAAGATAAACGGGAGTCCCGCTTTCATTATATCCCACGACAACAGAGTCCATTGACTTTACATGGGGAAATTCACCTATTGTTCTTACATTGTATTCCAGATCATTCTTTACAATAGACCCTGCCGGGTAACTGTAGTTTGAGACTTCAATACTGTCACAGATTTCGGGAAGTGAAATATTTCTGGAAAAAAGTTTATTATTATCAACCTCAACATGTATTTCCTTTTTTTCACCGCCTATTATATCAACGGCCGCAACACCATCTACACGTTCAAAATATGGCACAATTTCTTTCTCAACTTTTTTTCGTAAACCCTGTATTCCTGATTTTACTTCTACAGAAAAAATCATGACTGGTTCATCTGACGGGTTGTATTTTATTACCATGGATTTTCCGGTATCTTCCGGTAATTGCCCTCTTATTAGATCAACTTTCTCTTTCGCTTCAATGAGAGCCATATCCATATTATGCCCCCATGCGAATGAGACTCTTACAATGCTTGTCCCTTCAATTGATTCAGAATTTATTTCTGCAACACCGGCAACAGAAGTAAGAGACTCCTCAATTTTTGATGTGATGAGTTTTTCAGCCTCAGATGGAGCAGCATTGGAAAGATTTGTAATTACAGTGAGTCCCGGTTTCTCTATATGGGGCAGTAGTTCAACGGGGATTTCTTTCAGAGAGAGCATGCCGATAAAACAGATCCCTGCAAAAAGCATCACATTTGTAATTTTTCTGATAATCAGAATCTCAATTAGTCTCTTCATAAACTTTTTTTTATCCGTTAAAAAAAAATCATGCCTTACTGTCGATTTTCATACCCTGATATACTTTTTGGGTTCCGGAGATTATAATCCTATCCCCTTCTTTTAAGCCTTCACGTATCTCAATAAGTCCCTTGACCTCACTACCAAGAACAACTTTTTCTCTCATCACTATTCCGTTTTTTATGACATATACTTCATCAGCTCCGTTATTTCTTCTCCAAACCGATGACACGGGAACAAGTATGCCTTTAATTTTTTTCCCTGTATTAAGTTTTGCTCTGGCAAACATTCCAGGCAGGAGCATACTGCCAGGATTTTTTACAAGTGCTCTAACTTCAATTGTTCTTGATTTTGTATCAAGCAGGGGAATTATCCTTGATATTGCAGATTTATAAATTTTATCTCCCAGAGCATCAACAGTAAATTCCACTCCCTGGTTTTTCTTCACCTTTGATATCTCTTTTTCATTAAAATTCATGGAAAGATAAACTGCGCCAATATCAATTATAGTGGCAATAACTGATTCACCATTCACCATTTCACCGGCTTCCATCTGTCTTGAAGCCAGAACACCATTTATCGGTGAACGAATAGTACACTCCTTAAGCATAAGTTCTGTAGAAAGAAGACTGTTTTCAGCCTGCCGCACCTTTGCTCTTGCAGCTTCGAGCTCTGCATATTCAATTTTTGTATTAAGTTTTTTTAATACCTCAATTCTTCTTTTTGGATCTTTTGTTACTTTATATCCGGCCTTAATAATATCCTCATCCCTGTATCCTATCTGCTGTATTTCATAATCTGCCCTTGCAAGTTCATATTTTGTGTAGAGGGTCATGTGTTGAGCCTTGATATTTCCAAGCTCTGTCTTGCTTACACCGCCGGCGTTAAACAGATTTTTTTTATTTTCATAGGTCCTCTTCATATTCTCCCATGTCATCTTCTTGTCATCAAGGTCTGCCTTTGCTTTCTGAATTGTCTTTAGTTTTATCTCTACTGATTTTAAGGCATCACTGTATTTTGCCGAGGCAAGTTCAAACCCCCTTTGGGCTATATCAAGTTCTGATTTCTGCTGTTTTAATGTTATCTCCAGATTTAGTTTTTCCATTAGAGCAATTACCTGTCCTTTCCTGACAACATCACCCTCACTCGGAAAAATTTTTTCTATTCTTCCCTGCACCTTTGATGATATATTTACCTTCTCCCTGAATACTATCTGACCGGGTATTTCAATATTCTCTGATATTTCAGATACTCTGACAGGTATTATTTTTATTGAATCGGAGATAGATTTAACGCTTTCCTTCTTCGCAGTTTTGAATGATATTCTCATGCCAAAATAAACTCCCCATATGGTGAGACATATGAGTATTCCGGCAATAATTATAGTCCGGAGCCTGCTTTCAACAATCAGCTGAATAATTTTATTTCCCATTTTTAACTCTCTTGTGCATATAATTATTTAAAAAATCAACATCAACTCCCATGGCGATTTCAAGAGTGGAAACTGATTTCAGATATTTTATTTTTGAATCCATTAAAGATACTGCTGATTCTGCTCTTTCAATCTCCTTCTCAAGAAGATCATAACGCCTTGACTCTCCCATATCTGCCTTTAATCTTTCTATTTCAAGTTGAGAATCGTACAGCTCAAGCTGCTTCTTTGAAATCTGAATCATTTCCCAGGAATTGATTAAATCTTTACATAAAGATTCAATTTCGATTGATATACTTTCTTTTGTGTCTTTTTTTTCTGATTCCGCCTTGAATAGATTTATTTTGCTTTCAAGAATATTGCGTTTATAATCCATATTGTCCAGAACAGACACAGATCCGTTTCTTGATAATGTCCTGCTGTTTTTATTGCCGCTCTCATTATAACCAGTATCACCGGAAATGCTTGATCCCATAAATCTTGAACTGATTTTGAACGTTACTCCCCATCCTTTCTCTCGTGGAGGGAAATCATCGCCCGTAAGATTATAATTCAGCCCAACAGAAAAATCCGGCATGAAATAGTTTTTACTGATCATGTAGTTTCTTTTACTGATTTCTGCCTGTACAATGCTGCTCTCAATCTCCTTACGCCGTTTTATTGAGATGGAAACAAGCTCATCACTGTTAATATCAGTTACCGGTATTATCTTAAAATCACGGTCTACATCTCCAACTATACCGATTGAACTCTTCCAGTGAAGCTTCAGAATCAGTTTAAAATTATTAAGAGAAGAAGCGTATTCCCCCTGACTCTGTTTAAGAGACAGCTCGACCTCTTTAACCTTTGCTTCGATCTCCATGACACTGAGTTTTGTTGCATCCCCCAGTTCATATTCTTTTAAAATAAACTTATGCTGTAATGCCGCAGCATTAAGGGTTTTCTCATAAATTTTTATACGTTCTCTTAAGTTCATCAATTCAAGAAAAGCATTACGCACTTCCACTAAAAGTTTATTAAGAGCGATTCTGTAATCATTTCTGGCGAGAATTGCATCAAGCTTTGCAATATCATAATTAAGACTTCTCCTGCCGCCATCATATAATAAAATTTCGCTTTCAACAGAGAGTCTGGTTTCTCTGTCATCTGTATATCTTTTATTTACTTCGTCTATCTGGTAATAGGAAAATGATAAAGACGGAAAATACTCACGAAGTCTTTCATAGATGGTATACTGATAAATACCTGCTTTAGCCTTTATTGACTGCAGTTCAAAATTATTGGCCACAGCCATGCTGACGGCACGATTGAAATCAAGACTCAGTACTTCCATACTTTCATTTCCGGCAAATGAACTGCACCATGAAATAAAAACCAGGTTTATGAGGATTATCAGTCTCACTTTGATGATTCAGTTTTTTCAATAAGAGTTGATACAAATTTTTCAGCGCATTCTTTCTGCACAGACTGTTCATCAAAACCCTTACCAACTGAATAAACCGCCTCACCGATTTTACGGCACGATTTATCAAAAATCAAAAAGGAAACATAGGTATTTTTTGAAACATCATTCAGTATACCTGTTTCTTTTACGGAGATAACACCGGTTATAAGAAAATCGCGCTTAACAGCCCCCGCAACTTCCCCTTCGCCGGCGGTCTGGCTTACGCATTCCTTGAAGCTCTTTCTTACTTCAAAACCATTTCTGAATAACTCAAACCTCATCCTGTCAAAAAAATTACGGGCGAGAAATGGATTATAATTATTATCCCTGATACTGAACTCTGAAAGAAAAACAGTTCCCCTTCGGTTATTGTTCTCTAACATGCACATTTCATATCCTGAACAGTCCGTCAGAATTATTATTAAACTCAATACAAAAACTACTCTTCCCATTTATCCACCTCATTCTGAATCAAACGGATTTTTGACTTTCCCTTACCCGTTGCTGCTGCTAATTTTTTTGAAATTCTTATTTCATTATTCGATTTTTTACTAAATCCCATTCTTCGATAGAGAAGAGCCAGGTTCAGATGCGCACTTATAATAAACTCCTCCTCCGATACCAATGCAGCATAATGGTTCATGGCTTTTCTGTTCTCGCCCTTCTGTTCAAGCAAAAGGGCGAGAAGAAGTCTTGCTGGAATATGATGAGTATCTTTCTTCAGAATTTTTGAAAGAAAATGTAGCGGCACATCTGGTGATAAAGGATTTTTCATTACAAGAATACGAGATTTCCAGTAAAGCGCATTAGTGTTATTCTCATCACTTGATAAAACTTTATCTGCATATTCAAGAGCCTCATCATACATTTTTTTGAAGTAGAAAATTTTTGACAGCATCAGATATGCGTTTAAATTCGTTTTATCACACTCTGCAGCTTTGCTGAACATAGACTCAGCATCATCCAGATTACAGGAGCGGTAGTACTTCAGGCCTTCATTAAAAAACCTGTCCGATTCAGAACGGTCTCCGGAACACGAAACCGAAAAACATGCTGCTGTGATCAAAACAAAAGTGTATGTGAATTTTTTCAATTTTATTACCCTGATATCGCTTGCTAATATCCTTAATACGATCCTTTATCAGGAAGGTTAAAATTTTTTATATTATGGTTTTAAAATCAGATCGCAGGCACAGCCTTTTTATTACGATTGGTTCTATTTTAATTGAAAGTTAATGCTGATATGTTTACTTTGACTTTATAAAAAATCAGAAATAATGGATAAAAAATGGATTTTCATCTGTTCATATCAGTTTTCATAAAATTTTTCTTTCTCATGACACCTTTTTTTGTTCTGTCTATGTTTCTGACAATGACACAGACCCTTGACCTGAGACAGAAAAAACAGCTGGCACTGAAGGTGACAGGGGCTCTCATCATTACATGCACTGTACTTCTCTTCTTCGGCAAATATATATTTGATATCTTTGGGATTACACTCGATTCCTTCCGGATAGGAGCAGGAGCCCTTCTCTTCCTCACTGCAGTGACCCTTATTCAGGGCAAGCCATCTGAATCAGACCAGACAAATACATGCTCATCAATTGCGGTTGTGCCGCTTGCAATTCCAATAACAATTGGTCCCGGTACAATAGGGGCGCTTCTTGTTATGGGGGCAGGCATGAAGGAGATGTCTTCAATTCTCACAGGTTTCACTGCACTAATAACATCCGCACTCATGGTGGGAGCAATGCTTTACTGGTCAACTTCCATACAGGGTTTTCTCGGCAGGAACGGACTGGCAATACTGAGCAAGATAACAGGACTTGTACTTTCCGCGCTGTCTGCACAGCTCATATTCACAGGTATTAAAAACTTCCTTAATCTATGATTTAGAGTACAGGAAATTAAAAGACTGGTGCTGTAAATTTTTTTAACTATACCGTTATAAATTTTCTGTTAAGAAAAAAACTTTACATATTATTATTATTTGGACAAATGTGGAACAAATAAACCGGCCGGGGAGATCATGTACATGAATAATCTTAACGATTTTTATAAATCTGTAACAGATGAATACAACGAAAAAACTCTCTTTGACAATTTTATCTCCTACAGGGAGGGATATGAACTGGCAAAAAGGCGGGCGGCATTCTGCCTTAAGAAAGGTTTTAAAGAAGGAGATGTCATAGGAATCAGTGCCGTAAACAGCAGAGAGTGGATTATGACCTACATGTCAATTACCATGTGCGGATGTATTGCACTGCCGCTTGACAACAATCTCCCCCCGGAAACACAGATATCAATGATAAAGGAAGTTAACGGCAAGGGACTCTTTACGGACAAAAAAGAGTTATTCAAAATACGCGGCGCAAAAGTTTTTGAAATAGATTTTAACCTGAATCTTGATGAGGCAAAAAAATACAGGGCACCTAAAGTTAACAGTGAATTCCCGGCATCATATGTTTTCACATCAGGAACCACCGGCAAACCAAAAATAATAACCCTTACACATGGGAATGTATACAAAACTGCCGTTTCATGCAGCGACTGGCTCGGCCTTTCTGTGACAGACAACTTTTTATGCATACTTCCCCTGTTTCATGTTTATGCATTTCTTGCAAACTTTGCCGGACCCTATGCAAAGGGTGCTTCCCTTGTCTTTCTTCAATCTCTGAAGGGACCGGATATTGTAGCAACCCTGAAAAAGAATGATTTTACAATATTTCCCGCAGCTCCACAACTATGGGAGATGTTCATGGACTCAATACTAAAAAAGGTAAAAAATGAATCTTCCCTGAAATACGGAGTGCTGCTTTTTTTTCTGAAAACACAGCCGTTTTTCAGACATACAGGACTTTCATTCATACCTAAGGCAGTCTTTAAACCTGTGAGGCAGGTCTTTGGAGAATCCATGAACTACTTCATAAGCGGCGGAGCACCGCTGAAGAAAAAGTACTTCAGATACTATGAAAGGATGAACCTGCCGATTATTGAAGGTTACGGCCTCACAGAAACAACAGGGCCAATTGCAATTTCACATGTCAAACGCAACAAAATGGGTTCAGTGGGCCCTGCAATGCCTGGCAATGAAATAAAGATAAAAAACACCAATGAAGACGGTATAGGAGAAGTCTGGCTGAAGGGACATTCTGTTATGAAAGAGTATTACAAAAACCCGGAACAGACCAGAGAAGTATTCGATGATGATGGCTACTTCAACTCCGGTGACCTTGGCAAAGTTGACAAGAATGGATACCTCTTCATAACCGGCCGTTTCAAAAATGTAATTGTCCTTGATTCGGGAAAAAATGTATATCCCGAGGAACTTGAGTCATTCTACAAAAACTCTCCTGAAATTGCCGAAATTTCGGTATTCGGGAAACAGATAAACGGCAAGGAGACTGTATATGCTGTAATTGTTCCGGAGAAGAAAAGCCAGCGCAGCTTCAGCATAATTCAGGATGAAATAAAAAGACTGAACCGTGGACTTCCCACCTACAAGACCATAAGTATTTTCGCCCTGTCCATGGACCCGTTACCGGTAAATTCAGCACGGAAAATAGTTGTAAGTGATGTTATCAGAAATCTTGATCGCGGTAATTACATGACAGCTCCGGACGATAAGCCAACACATACTGCTGTGATTGCGGGCGATAGTGACCGGGAGAAGGCTATAATTAAAATCCTCAGGGATGAACTGAACCTTAAGGAAATCCATGCAAACGAAAGCCTTGCTGACTACGGTGTTGATTCACTCAAGATAATTGAGATAGTCGCTAACATGGAGGAAGTCCTCAACATTTCCATAGACATTGCGGCATTCAGAAACGCAGAAACCTTCCAGGAAATTGTTACATACATATCCGGTCTGAAAGAGGGGGAACAGAAAAAAAATGACTTTGACCTGCTCTCCTCTCCAATTACAAACAGTGCGGGGTCTTTGTTCAATCCTATCAATGAACTGCTGGTACTTGTAATGAAACTCATTGCAAAAAGATGCTGGCAGCTTTCACTGAAGGAACCTGAAAATCTGGAAATAGACAACACAATAATAATAGCCAACCACCAGTCAAACCTGGACTACATGCTGATGTTCTGTCTCCTCCCATATAAAAAAAGGCGGGAACTCTTTGTAATTGGCAAGAAGGAACTCTGGTTTTTAAAATATATTTTCCCCGGTTCCAATGTTCTTTTCGTTGAAAGGGATGGAAACGTAATGACTGCGCTTAAGGCCGGGGCCGATATGCTGAGGCAGGGAAAATCACTTTTCATATTTCCCGAGGGTACAAGAAGCACAGGGAGCAACATACTGCCCTTCAAGAGCGGAGCTGCCTACCTTGCAATTAATCTCGGCAAAAAAATTGTTCCCCTTGCAATATGCGGGACTGCAAAGGTTCTTCCCAAAGGCAGAACCATGCCAAAACTCAGAAAAGCGACTTCCATAATAATTCAGGCGGGAAAGGCCATAGAACCGGGCAAATTCAGAACTGTTGAAAGTCTGAATAAAAAACTGCAAGCAGTGGTCAAGTCGTTGACAAAGGAAACGGAAAAAGAAAACATCAGGGAAAGTGCCTGATTTACATTGTACACTCATCAAAAGAGCTTGACTCAGCAAAAAAACTTTTGTAATTCACAATGATACAAAAGAAGGAGTCAATTATGAAAAAAGTTATTAGACTTATCACAGTAATTCTGCTTTCCTTAGTGATTTCCTGCAATGATAAATCAGGCAAAATCAAGACTGGTTTTATTGATACGAAAGTCGGAATGAAAATGCGCGAAAATGCAGGCACCAGTTCCAAACAGATCGGTTACATACCGAACAGGGCAGAGATAAAAATTCTAAACAGCGAAGGCCCGGAAGAAACAATATATGGCAAAAAAAACCGTTGGATGCAGGTACGATATGCTGATACCACAGGATGGGTATTTGGTGCTTTCATTAAACTTGTTGATAATAATGTAAAGAATACCAACAGGACAACCGGAATTATTGACGCAAAATCAGGCATGAAAATGCGCGAAAATGCAGGGACAAGCTTCAAACAGATCGGTTATATACCCCATTTCTCTGAAATTGAAATTCTTGATCAGGACGGACCTGAAGAGACTATTTATGACATAAAGAGTAAATGGTTTAAGGTAAAATATCAGGAGACAACCGGATGGGTATTTGGTGGATATGTAAAAATAACAGGTACTCCAAAAGTAAAAACAGCAACTGTAAAAACAGAATCCAGTGAGGAGACACGTAAAATTACAACAAATATTGACCTGAACAAAATATCAGAATCCATCAATGAATTACTGACGTCATATCATGAAGATATATTAAAAAACATAGCCATATACCCCTTTAAGGGACAGAAACATCTTGATCAGAAACAGCTTCGTTTGATTAACAATCTAATAACTAAAAAAATCGTTCAGGATAAGCGATTTAATTTTGTGGAAAGAGAATTTCTCTCATCGGTGATCAGGGAGCATGAACTGCAGCAAACCGGCCTGACATCTACAGTATCTGAAATCGGCAAAATTGCCGGTGCGCAGATGCTTTTGGTGTACCAGATCAAAGACGGAATTTTTGACTGCCGGATTCTTGATTCTGAAACAGCACTAGTAAAATCTTTTTCAGGTATTAATCTAATCTATTAACCCAAAACATAAAAAGACCTCTGGTTGTTCAGAGGTCTTTTTTATACATACTGTTTTATCAATAATTAAAGTATTTCCAGAAGTTCAACATCGAAAAGCAGTACCTCATTAGGCCCTATTGCCTGCCCTGCCCCCTGGGGCCCGTATGCCAGTTCCGAAGGGATTGTAAGTCTGTACTTTGACCCCGCAGTCATGAGCATGAGAGCCTCAGTCCATCCTGCGATTACCCCGTTTACAGGAAACTGAGTAGGTTCTCCCCTCTTATAGGAGCTGTCAAACTCGGCGCCGTCAATTGTTTTGCCGCAGTAATGAACCTTCACAACTGAATCCTCCGCAGGCCTTGCTCCTTCTCCTTCATGAATCACTTCATATTGAAGCCCGGAAGGAGTTACAGTAACGCCTTCCCTTTTTCTGTTCTCGTCAAGGAAGGCCTTCCCGTTTTCAATATTAGCCTCTGCAAGTTTTCTCATTATCTCTGCCTGACCTTTCTGCATCTTCTGTCCAAAGGATTCAAGGTGCTGGTTAACCTCCTGCACGGACATTTTCAGTTCATTTCCCTCAAGGACATCCCTGATAGCATCAAGGAGAGAAGATACATTCAGCTCCTGATTTGTCTGTTTAAGTGAAGCACCAACGTTTGAGCCCACTGCATAGCTTTCAAGTTCAAGTTCTGTCATTTTTTACCCGTTTTTATTAAATTTTAAAAAGTTAACAGCACTTAAGCCGTTAACTTTTCAGTACAGATACCACACTTTTTTAAATAATTGATGTCAATGAATAAATATAATTATATTATACCATACTGAACTTCATTACATCTTTTTATGCTCTTATTAAGAAACATTATGGTATTTAATTGACAAATGAATCGGCCGGTGAATTAATCAGATATCAATAAACTGGAGAAATGTAATGGAAGTATTGAAGAATATAGCAGAAAAATTCATGAAATATACTGAAATCCTGATTCATAAATCAGAAAAGGCTGCCAAGAAGGCAAGACTCAAAATGCAGATCAGATGCAAGATATCAGAGATAAAAAAAATACACTGCCAGATCGGCAACCACGTTGTTGACACAATGGATGCTGATTCCGGGACACAGTTCCTGAAAGATGAAATCCTTTCGTCAAAATATGATGTAATAAAATCAATCCGTGATGAAATCGAACTGCTGAGGGATAAACTTAACTCTGAAGACGATACATATTTAAAAAATTCCGGTGAATAAGAATGTCAATTTCAACGAAAAGAATCCTCGATTTTATTGAAAAATCCAGAAAGCCCTTTGATAAAAAGACAGTTCTGGATCAGCTCACCGAAAAAAGAACAGAACGTACCGCAAAACATAAAAGAGAACGGAAACAGAAATTCTCCGGCACTTCAGCCAGGGATATTGAAAAACTGAACATACTCCTTAATGCTCTCACTGATGCAGGTTTCATCCAACGGGAAAGAAAAAAATATTCGTCAAAGGGAACACTTGAAATACCCGGCACACTGAAGGTAAACACCAGCGGAGATGCAATAATACAGTACAACACAGATACTGACATTATAATAAAAAGAAAAAACCTGCTCAATGCCCACAACAATGACAGGGTAACCTGCAGAATCATTGACTACAAAAACGGATATTTCTACGGAAAGATTACCGATGTAAAAGAAAGAAAAAAAAGCAAATACTGCGGAAGGGTCACAAGAATCTCAGGCGGATATTATTATATAGCTCTCCTTGATACATCGGCTGATATGGAAGTCTGTGCCCCGGTATACAAAGACGGCCCGGAAAAGGACTTCTATGTAATAGTCCGTCTTGCAGATGAAACCGTTTTGGGCAGGGTATTATGTAAAGTCACCGAGTATTTTTCGCCAGATGATGAGGAATTTGATTTCCCGAGAATCCGTATCAGACACAGTCTTCCCGGTGACTATTCTCCTGAAATAACCGGAGGTGATCCTGAAAGTCTGGTGCATCACTCTGAACTGAAGAACCGCAAGGACTACTCACGTCTCTTTACAATTACAATTGATGGTGAGTATTCCAAGGATTTTGATGATGCCATATCCATAAAATGCACTGCAACATCAATGAAACTCTATGTGCATATTGCCGATGTTTCCGCCTATGTCTATCCGGGGTCAAGACTCGACGAGGAGGCATTCCGCAGGGGGACGAGTTACTATCTTGGGAACAGCGTAATCCCCATGCTGCCTGAATCCATTTCAAACTTTGCATGTTCGCTCCGTGCAGGAGAAAAGAAGCTGACAATGACTGCAGAAATTTCATTTGACATGAAGGGCAATGTCACTAAATTCGAGGCATTCAGGGGATTCATAAAAGTAAACAAACGGCTTACCTACAAGGATGCGGAAAAGATATTAAACAGAAAACCTGTTTTCAGGCTTGCAAAGACTCTGCACCAGATGCAGTCCCTTGCAAAAATTTTAAATACAAAAAGATCTTCCCAGGGAAGGCTCGATCTTAACCTCACAGATGAAGAGATCATATATGACGGCAACAAAGTTAAGGAGATAAGGTTTGCCAAAAGACTCAAGAGCCATACACTCATAGAAGAGTTCATGCTCAGCGCAAATGAGTCCGTATCTAAACTCCTTAAGGATATGAAAATTCCCACACTCTACCGTGTCCATGAAGAGATGAGTGAAGAGAAACTCGATATTCTCAAAAAATTTCTGGTGACAATGGGATACAACATCTCAACCAGAGGCAATACCGGTTCCAACATTCAGAAAATACTCCAGACAGTTTCCGGTAAATCATATGAACAGGTAATAAACCTTGTTGTCCTCAAATCCATGATGCAGGCCTATTACGGTCCTGATCCCAAGGGGCATTTCGGCCTTGGATTTGAAGACTATACACACTTCACATCCCCAATCAGAAGGTACCCTGACCTTGTCGTACACAGGTGCCTGAAGATGTACCTTGACAGCTCGGACGGTCACTATTCAATGGAACAGCTTATTCTCATGGGTGAGAAAACATCAACCATGGAAAGGGTTGCCCAGAAAGCCGAACGGGACATGATAAAAATTAAATCATGCAGACTCATGAAGGATAAAATCGGACAGGAGTTTGAAGTTATAATCAACGGCTTCACAAAATTCGGAATGTTTGTCACCCTATTGGACATGCCAATTGAGGGGATGATCCCGCTTAAAAACATGTCAGACGATTACTACATTCTCAGGGAAGAGCAGTTCTGCGTAGTGGGAGAACGTAGAAACAAAAAATTCAGTCTGGGGGACAAAATCAAGGCCAGGCTTATAACAGCTGATATTGATACACTGAGAATAGACTTTGCCCCTGCAGACAGAAGATGAAATTCACGATAAGCCATCATATTGATTCATGCCCGCACTATGACATCTTCCTTGAAAGGGAAAACCACCTTGAAACATGGTCAGTCATGGAGGAGAAGTTCCCGGACCTCATGGATGGAGTTCCGGTGGCATGTGCACAGAAATCTCCCCACAGAAAAATCTACCTCACCTTTCAGGGGGAACTGACAGACGACAGGGGAACACTTACAATAATTGATGAAGGAGAGTATAATACAGAGGACACAGGATATCTCCTGCATGGTTTAAAAATGACAGGAAGACTTTTCTTTCTTCTGCCGGATTCAGGTATACCAACAGTAATATTCTCCTGCAATAAACAATAAAATTCAAAAATTCTTTACAAAATGAATATTGAAATGTAAAGAGAATCAACAGGTGGTAACAATGAAAAAAGCATTAATAATAGGATCAACCGGTTTCGGTGGTCTTGGACTCATAGACATACTGGGAAGACACCCTGAACTTGAAATATCACAGTTAATTGCCATAGACCATGGAAAAAAGATCTCCGAGCTTTATCCACATCTCGAGGGGAGATGTGACCTTTTGGTCGAAAGCCCTGACAATATCAGATATGATGAAGCCGATATAGCATTCTTTGCTACACCCGACAGGGTTGGAATGGAGATTATTGGAGAATTTCACCGAAGAAATATCCCGGTCATTGACTTCAGCGGTGACTTCAGATTCGATAATGAAGAGGACTACAGGGTCTATGCGGAGAACAAGGGCATGAACAGTCAGCATATGTGCCCTGAACTGCTGAAGGAATCGGTATTCGGCCTGCCGGAAAAAAACCGTGATGAGATAAAAAAATCAAATATAATAGGAAATCCCGGATGCTTTGCCATGTCCATGATATGCGGACTGCTTCCTGCAGTTGAGAACAGCATCATATATGATTCACCTGTTATCTGTGACGGAAAAACAGGTGTGTCCGGAGCCGGAATAAATCCGGGCCAGGCAAACTCGTACCCGTTAAGGTATGACAATGTAAATGCATACAGGGAAGGACATCATCAGCATCTCGTTGAAGTTGAAAAAACACTGAACAGATATAAATCTGACAGCAACCTTGATTACAGAATTCTCTTTATTCCACAGATAGTGCCAATCAACCGTGGCATAATTACTACTATGTATGCAAAGTTGAAAGAAAACATCAGTCAGAGTAAAATAAATGAAATATACAGTACATTCTATTGTGACTCTCCATTTATCAAGGTTACTGATAAATCACCCCAGACTGCTTCAGCACGGGGAACCAATAAATGTATAATAAAAGCCATGGCCGATGAAAGAACAGGGTATCTCTTCATTACATCTGTCATAGATAACCTCATGAAAGGCCAGTCCGGGAATGCTGTACAGAATGCAAACATCAGACTGGGATTTGAAGAGACTCTCGGACTGGATATGACAACTTTTTATCCCTAATTTGGGTTGACATTGGATATTATTTTTAAAATTATATAAGGGAACTTCTATAAATTATATTTTGGATGTTCGACGGTGGACACATATACAGGTTAAATAATATATAATCACTTGATTTAAATTTAAAACCTGTTTTTAAAAAGTGTTCTAAAAAATACACAAATTACCAGGGTTGGGTATGTCAAAGAGAATAAAAAAGGGGATTATTGCTTCTCCGGGTATTAAGATAGGAAAAGCAGCTGTATTTCATGGCAATAATGTCAAGATTCCCAAATACAATATAAGTGACCGCAATATTGACCAGGAAATTGAAAGATTCAATAACGCACTTGAAAAAACAAGGGATGAGATCTATGAGATTCAGATAAAAATCAGCAACGACTCCTTCAGCGATCTTGCGGAAATATTCTCAACTCACCTGATGGCTCTGGAAGATCCGATTTTTACGGAAAAAGCCCGTGAAAAGATTAAAACAGAGAAACGCAATGCAGAGTGGGTCATAAATGACATATCTCTCAACCTGATAAGTACTTTCAGCAAGATTGAAGATGACTATCTGAAAGAAAGAATAATCGACATTTCAGATATAAATAAAAGACTCATAGGGCATCTTCAGCAGAAATCCAATACAAATATGTCAAACATAGAAAAGGGTTCTGTAATCTTTGCTTCAGACCTTACTCCATCAGAAACTGCTGTCATGAACAGAAAAAATGTTCTGGCATTTGTCACTGACCACGGTGGAAAAACTTCGCATACAGCAATTATTGCCCGCTCCATGAACATACCGGCAATTGTCGGTATGGATGACATAACCTCCTACGTTAAGAACGGCGACATGGTAATTGTCGATGCAGTCCATGGTGAGATTATCATCAATCCGACACAGGAAGAAATAGAAGAGTATTCAAAGTACGAAAACGACATAATTGAGATCGAAAATGAACTCGAAAAACTGAATACCCTTCCAAGCCAGACCATAGACAATGTTGAGATTTCAATCTATGGAAACATTGAAATACCTGAAGAGATGGGTGTAATCAAGTCACATGGCGCCCAGGGTATCGGGTTACTAAGGTCTGAATTTCTTTTCCTTGGCAAAAAACTGCCTGATGAGGAATCACAATTTAAGCAGTATTCAAGCGTTGCTCAATTCTTCGAATCCCTGCCTGTTACAATAAGAACAATAGATGTGGGGGGAGACAAGATTGAAGGCTTCACAAAGCTTCACAAGGAACAGAACCCTTTTCTGGGATGCCGTTCAATCCGCTTCAGCCTTAAAAATCCTGAAATTTTCATCACACAGCTCAAGGCAATACTCAGAGCCAGTGTAAACAACAACATAAATGTAATGTTTCCCATGATATCCACTATTGATGAACTTCTTGAAGCAAAAAGCCATCTCTATGATGTAATGAAGGAACTTGATGTTTCCGGAATACCCTATAACAAAAAACTAAAAATAGGTATGATGGTAGAGGTACCTTCTGCAGTAGTGTCCGCAGACATCTTCGCAGACCATGTCGATTTCTTCTCAGTCGGAACAAACGACCTGGTTCAGTATGTTCTGGCAGTTGACAGGGTAAATGAGAAGGTTGCAGATCTGTACAATCCCGTTGATATTTCCGTACTGAGATACCTGAAGATGATCGCAGACATTGCGAAGAAGAAGAATAAACCGGTTTCCATATGCGGGGAGATGGCAGGAGAGCCAAAATATACAATGCTACTTCTTGGACTGGGATACAGGCAGCTTTCAATGAGTTCCAAATACATGTACCAGATCAAAAGCATAATCAGATCCGTAACTACCAGGGAATGTGAAGAGTTTGCAAACCGCCTTCTAATGATGGCTTCTGCAAGCGAAATTGAACATGAACTTGTTACGTTCATGTCTGATAAATTTCCGGACCTCATTCTTTCATGAAACTCTACAATGAGCTTGCTGAATACTACTTTCAGATAGAATCACAGCATCGTGATATAAAAAGTGACATAGATCTGATAAGGTCATTCCTGTTCAGAAAAGAATCCCCCACTCTCCTTGATCTGGGATGCGGTACCGGGGAACATCTGAACGCACTGAAAAAATACGGAATAAAATGCACAGGAATAGACAACAGCAAGTCAATGCTTCAGGTTGCACAGAAACGCTTTCCCGAAGGAATCATTTTTGAATACGGTGATCTGCGCGATTTTGATTACTACAGCAGATTTGACATTGTTGTCTCCCTTTTCGGTTCCATGGATTACATGATAGATGATGACGATGTGGACAAACTATTCTGGAACACCTGGAGATCAATGAAAGCGGACGGTTACGGAATTTTTGAAATCTGGAACTCAGAACCTGTAAAAAAAATTAAACATAAACCTCTTTCAGCCGTTTCTAAAATTCTCTACAACGGGGCATTTATTGAGCGGCACAGGGGATTTCAGCTGGTCGAAAACGATGAACACAGAACAGTTGTAAAAGTTGATTACAGATACAACCTCCAGAAAGGGAACGAACTGATAAGCCTTGAAGACACACATGAAATGAGAGCATTCAGCTACAGTGAAATTACATCTTTTCTTACAGGCAATGGATTCAAAATAAAGGAAATCTATGCGAATTCCCAGCTTGAACCCTATAATGCAAATTCAAACAAGATGCTTGTAATATTTAAAAAGGAGCTTTAAAAGCTCCTTTTCTTTTTGTACTACATTGTTATCAAATCATCACCGCTTTTCACCTTATTGAGGTCAATTGTCCAGTCAGCGATTGAAGATTTCCATTTATCATAGAGAACTTTGGTTTTATTGAGGTCCTTAAAGAACATAACCGGACTCTCAAGCGCAAGAAAAAGAACTTCCTCCATTGTGGAAACCGGATGGAAAACCATTTCATTTCTCACATATTCAGGAATCTTTTCAAGATCCTTCTCATTATCTTTCGGTATTATTATGTGCCTGATATCGGCCCTGTGTGCTGCAAGAACCTTCTCCTTCAGACCGCCGATTGGAAGAACTTTCCCTCTCAGAGTTATTTCTCCTGTCATTGCAACGTCGCGCCTCACCGGTATCTTGCTGAAAAGCGACGACATGACAACAGCCATTGTAATACCGGCAGAAGGGCCGTCTTTGGGAATTGCTCCTTCAGGTACGTGAAGGTGTGTGTCAAAATCCCTGATTACGGACTCGTTTATCTCAAAGAACTGCTGGTTTGCCCTGACATAGGTAAATGCAGCCTGAGCGGATTCCTGCATAACCTCACCTAGTTTGCCGGTGAGTTTCAGATCGCCCTTGCCCTTTATGAGTGAGGCTTCAATATTAAGAATATCCCCCCCAACTTCTGTCCATGCAAGCCCGTTTGCAAGTCCGATTTCATTTTTCTCTTCCTTGACGCCGTACTTGAATCTTGTGGGACCCAGATATTTTTTAAGAATTTCTTCTGTGATATCCTTACAGAACTTCTCTTCGTTTTCCACGACTTCACGAGCTACTTTTCTGCAGACCTTGGCAATTACCCTCTCCAGACTTCTCACACCAGCCTCTTTTGTATAGTGCCGTATGATAAAGAGCATGGCATTCTTCTGAAAATTAATATTTTCAGGTGTCAAGCCGTTCTCTTCAATCTGTTTGGGCAGGAGAAAATCCATTGCAATGTGAAGTTTCTCCGGTTCAGTATAACTTGAAAGCTCAATCACTTCCATCCTGTCCTGAAGAGGCAGTGGAATATTGTACTGAACATTGGCGGTAGTTATAAACATAACATCTGACAGGTCATATGGAACTTCCATGTAGTGATCTGCAAATGCAGCATTCTGTTCGGGATCCAGAACTTCCAGAAGAGCAGAAGACGGGTCTCCGCGGAAATCCATGGACATCTTGTCTATTTCATCAAGAAGTATTACGGGATTAACCGTACCCGCCTTTTTCATCATCTGGATGATCCTGCCGGGAAGAGCTCCCACATAGGTTCTTCTATGACCTCTTATTTCAGCCTCATCCCTTACACCGCCAAGAGACATTCTAACAAACTTACGGTTAAGTGCCTTGGCTACGGAACGTCCAAGTGATGTTTTGCCGACTCCGGGAGGACCGACAAAACAGAGAATGGGGCCCTTAAGTTTTTTGGAGAGCTTGTTTACGGCAATATACTCAATTATCCTTTCCTTGACTTCATCAAGTCCATAATGGTCTTTGTCGAGGATTTCAACAGCGTCTTCAATTCTTTTTATGTCCTTTGTTCTCTTCTTCCATGGTATGTCCCTGAGCCACTCAATATAATTACGGACAACGGCACTCTCGGCGGACATTGGGGGCATTTTTTCAAGCCTTTTAATTTCCTGAAGAGCCTTGTTTCTTGCTTCATCGGGAAGTAAACCGTCTTCAATTGACTTCTTCAGTTCGGTAATCTCATCAACCTCTCCGTCGCCCTGTCCCAGCTCCTTCTTGATGACCTTCATCTGCTCATTGAGATAGTACTCCTTCTGGGTCTTCTCCATCTGCTTTCGGACCTGATTCTGTATCTTCTTCTCAATGTGCATCACCTCAATCTCACCTTCGATGAGTTCAATGAGCTTTGATACACGGTCTACGGGATTTCCAAGATCAAGAAGAGCCTGCTTGTATTCAACCCTCATCTCAATATGGGATGCAATCACGTCAGAAATCTGGGCAATGTCTTCAATACTTTCCGCTGAAGCCAGAGCCTCTTTTGGAACTTTCTTGTTAAGTTTTATGTATCTGTCAAAGGTACTGAGAAGTTCACTCCGAAGTTCAGAGATCTCACTTGTAATCTCCGGCTCTCTGTCTACCCTGCTTACAGATACCTTCATGAACTCCTCCTCATCATGGATATCCTTTATATAACACCTGGATATTCCCTCGACGAGAACCTTTATTGTACCGTCAGGCAGTTTAAGAAGCTGTAGTATTTCTGAGATTGTTCCAACCTCATAGAGGTCATCTTTTTCAGGAGAGGAGATCTGTGCATCTTTCTGGGTAAGGAGAACAATATAACGGTTCTCCTTCATAGCCTCATCTAGTGCATTTATTGATTTTTCCCGTCCCACAAAAAGAGGAAGAACCATATATGGAAAGACAACAACATCCCTCAGCGGAAGCAGGGGATATTGTTTTGTATAGTCTATTGTTTTTTTTGTCATCTAGGCCTCATAAAAATTTATGCTGTCTTTTCTTTTGTGCTGAACTTTATCAGAGGCTCATCACTTTTTATAACCATATCTTTTGTAATTGTAATTTTTTCAATTCCGTTGTTGGAAGGTACATCATACATAAGATCGAGCATGAGGTGTTCAAGAACGGATCTGAGCCCCCTTGCACCGGTCTTTCTCTGAAGTGCAATTTCCGCAATTTCCTCAAGAGCACCTTTTTCGAATTCCAGTTCAATACTCTCAAATGAAAATATCTTTTCATACTGTTTCACAAGAGAGTTCTTTGGCTCTGTGAGAATCCTGATAAGGGCTTCTTTATCAAGTTCATGAAGATGAGCCATCATGGGAACCCTTCCTACAAATTCCGGAATGAGCCCGTAATGAATAAAATCCTCAGGAGAAAGATTCTTGGAGATGTCAATATTCTTTACTTCCTGGCCGGATTTTATATCAGCGCCGAATCCCATTGATTTACTGCCAAGCCTTCCCTGCACAACCTTATCAAGGCCTATAAAGGCTCCTCCGAGTATGAACAGAATATTCTTTGTATCAATGGAGAGGAATTCCTGATGGGGATGCTTCCTTCCACCCTGTGGAGGCACATTTGCAATCGTACCCTCTATTATTTTAAGGAGAGCCTGCTGTACACCTTCACCTGAAACATCCCTGGTTATTGAAGGATTGTCCGATTTTCTGGAAATCTTGTCAATTTCATCAATATATATTATACCGATTTCAGCCTTTTTGATGTCATTGTCAGCATTCTGAATGAGTCTCAGAAGAATGTTCTCAACATCCTCTCCAACATAACCCGCTTCAGTAAGTGATGTCGCATCAACAATTGCAAATGGAACCTTGAGAAGCCTTGCCAGAGTCTGAGCAAGAAGTGTCTTGCCTGAACCGCTTGGCCCTGCAAGGAGAATGTTGCTCTTTTCAAGCTCAACTTCGTTCTTTGAGATGTTCTTGTTTGAAAATATACGTTTATAGTGATTGTATACGGCAACTGCGAGGATTTTTTTCGCCTCATCCTGACCGATCACATACTGGTCAAGGACATCCTTTATTTCCTTTGGTTTTGGAAGGTTATCCATTGAGCTTTCAAAATCAGTGTCATTCTCTTCAAGGAGAATTTCATTACAGAGTTCGATACATTCATCACAAATATATACGTCAGGACCGGCAACAAGCTTCTTTACCATCTCCTGACTTTTACCACAGAAAGAGCAAGTCAATGCCATATCCTGTTCATCTTTTCTTTTTCCAGTCATATAAACCTCTACTTTTCGGTTTTTTCAATTACCTTGTCTATAAGGCCGTATTGCACACCCTCTTCAGCAGTCATGAAGTTATCACGATCCATGGACCTTTCTATCTCCTCAATATTTCTGCCTGTATGCTGCGCATATATCTCATTAAGTCTCTGCTTGACTTTCAGTATTTCCTTTGCATGTATTTCAATATCCGATGCCTGTCCCTGAAAGCCCGCAGAAGGCTGATGAATCATGATTCTTGAATTCGGAAGGGCTGATCTTTTGCCCTTTGCTCCTGCCATGAGAAGAAATGATCCCATTGATGCAGCCTGTCCGATACAGATTGTTGCCACATCCGGCTTTATGTACTGCATTGTATCATATATTGCAAGACCGGAAGTCACAACTCCCCCAGGTGAATTTATATAAAGATAAATGTCCTTATCCGGATCATCTGCCTCAAGGAAAAGCAGCTGGGCAATGACAAGGCTTGATACATGATCGTCAATAGCTTCGCCGAGAAAAATTATTCTATCCTTCAGCAATCTGGAATAAATGTCATATGACCTTTCTCCCTTGCTTGTCTGTTCAACAACTATAGGCACTAAACTCATTGCAAACTCCTGTGTTTCAAATATAGGTTGGAGTAATGAAAACATTACTGTTAGTAAATATATCGGATCGTCTGTTAATATTTTTTTTAAATAAAATTAATATTTTATGCAGGTCTCTGGAAGATGAAGCAGTGAAATCACTGCCCCATTTTTACTTTCAGAAACTCATCAAAACTCATTTCCTTTGATTTTTTTACATCTGCTTTTTCTACAAGAAATTCCATTGCAACATCAAGAATCAGATCCTGTTCGATTTTGCTTCTGTTATTGTTCTGCTCGATTATTTTTTCAACTTCCTCTGCAGTTTTACCCATACTTGCAGCATAACCCTGAACTGCGTTCTGGTATTTATCCTCCGGAACTTTCAACTCCTCTTTTTTTGCTACTTCTGAAAGGATGAGGGTATTCTTTATTGTTCTCTCTGCATCACCTCTGAGCTGAGCCCTGTACTCCTTTGGATCCTGACCTATCATGGCAGCGAACTGCTCAATTGAGTCAACTTTATAGCCGATTCTCTCCTGAGTTCTCTGAAAAGCTGTGTACATTTCATTAAGGATCATGCTTTCGGGAATGTCAAATTTGCTGTTTTCAACAATGGCTCCGAGGACGCCTCCCTTAAGGTCGGAACTGATTCTGTCATTGACAACCCTTTCGAGATACTCCCTTGTTTTCTTTTTGAGATCCTCAACAGATTCATTGCCGATTTTTTTGGCGAATTCATCGTCAATTTCAGGAAGAATCATGTTGCTAATTTCAGCAATCACAACATAGTATGTAACAGTCTTGCTTGCGAATTCATCTATGTAGTAGTCTGAAGGATATGTGATAGTAATCTCCTTCTCATCCCCTACCTTAAGCCCAAGAATATGCTTGTCTATTGTATGCTCATCCTTGCTCTTGCCAACTACAATTGAGTATTCACGATACTGAATATTCTCAACTTCTTCCGGAGCAACATCATCTGTCCTTTTAAGCTTGAACTTTACAAGATATCCATTTTCGACTGCTTGTTCTTTATCATCAACAGGTTTTACCTCTGCATACCTTTCTCTCATGTTGTTGATTTCATTTTCAACATTTTCATCGGTCACAGTGCATACAGTTTCTTCAACCTTTATACCTGTATAAGTTCCAAGTTCAGTTGTAGGAGCCACCTCAATTGATGCCTTAAATTTAAAAGGCTCACTCTGCGATATTTCGTCATAGTCAATTCTGGGCTCAACTATAGGGATAAGTTTCTTTTCATCAACAGCTTCCCAGAAGGCCTTTTTAGCCAGGTTTTCAGCAACCTCGGCTCCCGCATTATCCTTATATTTTTTTTCGATCACCTGTACCGGGGCCTTGCCCTTTCTGAAACCGTCTATCTTTGCATTCTTTCTTATTTTATCATAAACCCTTTTATATTCCTGCTCAACATTTTCAAGGGGTACCTGAATTTCAATTTCCACAACTGAATTTTCAAGTTTCTTCTCACTAAGGATATTCAATTTAATTACCTCTCAATATATTCTGTCTAAACTAAATAAGGAAAAAACCTTTAGAACAAACAAAGTTATAAATATTCAATGAATTCATACTGGCCATTGGCGTCAAACAATTTTTTTATTTGATACACATAATGTAGATAACAGCAAATAATGAAGGAGAAACAAAAAAGGCTGCCTAAAGCAGCCTTTTTTGTTTATAGCGGGAAACGGGATTCGAACCCGCGACGTCAACCTTGGCAAGGTTGCACTCTACCACTGAGTTATTCCCGCGATTCTGCGAGCGAAGGGACTCGAACCCCCACACCCTGCGGCACTAGATCCTAAGTCTAGCGTGTCTACCAATTCCACCACGCTCGCTGATGGTTGTTATATTTATTTTATACCTTGTTTTATGCAAGCAAAAAAAATTCTATATATTAAAAAAAATAGTTTTCGTTTTATAATGATTACTGCTATAAATAAAACATCAGACAGACAGCTCATGAACCAGGGAATATAAAAGTGGAAACCAAGATCTATTATGAAGACAACCATATAATAGTAA
Source organism: Spirochaetota bacterium (assembly GCA_003246895.1). GTDB lineage: Bacteria > Spirochaetota > UBA4802 > UBA4802 > UBA5550 > SZUA-423. The sequence continues at coordinate 33,668 of QKCL01000074.1, forward strand.
TAGAGAAACAGCCGGGGCTGCTGTCCCAGGGGGACATCTCAGGCACGGATTCACTTCTTGAAATCCTGAAAGATTACATCAGAGAAAAATACAACAAGCCAGGAAATGTGTTTCTCGGACTTGTCCACCGCCTTGACCTGCCCGTATCAGGAGTAATGGTCTTTGCCAGGACTTCAAAATCTGCACAGAGGCTCAGTGAACAGTTTGCAAAAAAAACAGTTTCCAAATACTATGTTGCCCTTGTTGAGGCAAAGAGAATCAGAAAAACTCCTTACAAACCCGATTCATGGAACAGGGTTGAAAACTACACCTTCCGAAAGGGTGACAGGACCTTCATTGCAGACAAAGGCAGAAATGATGCAAAACTGTCAACACTGCACTTTTACCCTCTCCACAGCACAGACAGCCTGGTGCTTGTTCTCATAAAACTTGAGACAGGAAGAAAACACCAGATCAGGGCACAGATGGCAAACCTCATGGGACCGGTTTCGGGGGATAAAAAATACGGGTCAACAACTGAGATGGGCAACACAATAGCCCTGCACTCCTGTTTTCTGTCATTTAACCACCCCACGACAAAAGAGAGGATGTCTTTTTTCTCGGAGATACCAGGCAGATTACTGAAACCTGCAGAACTGGACAGAAACAAGATCAGAGACAGAATAATGAAAATTATATCCCATTCAGATGGAACCGGTTAAACACTGCCGTCAGAACAGTTTCAGCTGTCTGTCCTCTTCTTTTTTTCTGTTCTGTGAATCAAGGAGGTTTTCAGGAATATCACCGGCATAACTGCTCTGCATGTTTTTCATCTTCCTGCCCTTGAGAATGCGTGATTCTGATGATGTCAGATAGACCTTTCTTTTCGCACGTGTCATGGCAACATAGGCAATGCGCCTCTCCTCAAGGTCATCATATTCCCCGAACATAGAAAATGGCACTATGCCGTTTTCAAAACCAGGTATAAAAACAGTATCAAACTCAAGGCCCTTTGACGCATGTATTGTCATGAGAGAGACAGCATCAAGACCCGGGCTGTAGTCATCCTCTGGAGAAGAAAGCGACTCAAATTTCAGCACCTCCTCAATGGAACTGTATCTTCCAAGCATCTGACACAGATGATTCTCGTCATATTCAAGATCAAGATACTCCATGACAGCCATAAATGTGTAAGCAAGACCCTGCCCGGAATCAAGAATATGTACAAGATCACTGTCTCCTTCCGGAATTACAGCCGCTATTTCAGCAACGGCCTTCCTAAGATTCATTGCAAGTACTTCATCGGCCGACCCGGTTATTTGAAAGGGAATTCCGTGCTGCTCAAGGGACGAAGCAATGGCAGAGAAAAGCAGGGATGTTCTGCATATTACGGCGATGTTCCCGGGGGACAGTGCACTCTCCATTCCATCAGAAAGGCCGCTGTCAATTGAAAACGACCTGACCCCGCCCAGGATTCTTTCAATTTCAGAAGCGATAAAATCTGCCTCATCTGTATGAAACCCGAATCTCCCCGCAAATACCGGCTCACCCTTTACCATGCCCCGAAGTTCATGCTCCGACCTGACAACAGATGATGCCGCCGAAAGAACAGTATCAGGACACCTGTAGCTTTCATCGAGAGCAATTTCACTGACCGGGGAAAAATCCTCCCTGAACCTGTCTATGAACTTCACATCCGATCCCCTGAATCCGTATATGGCCTGGTTCCTGTCTCCTATAATGAAAACTGAAGTTTTAGATTTATCATAGAGGAGCTTAAGAAACATGTACTGTATTGCATTAATATCCTGAAATTCATCCACAAGAATATACCCGAACCTGCCCTTCCATTTTTCACGCACACCGCTTTCCCCATGAAGGAGTTTTACCGGCAGATACACAAGGTCATCGATATCAAATATATTGTTGCTCACCAGAAACTCTTCATAGACCGCATAAAAATCAACCAGAACATCCGTCAGGCCCTGCTTGTAATCTGAAATGCGGGAGAGCTCCTTCTGAAGAGTTTTCGGGTCATGTAGTTTCTCTTTCTTTATAAGTCTAACAATCTCGTCCCTGTCGGCAATTCTGAAACCGTCACATCTTCCGGTCAGCAGAACATTCTCTTCAAGGACCTTGAGACCAAGGGAATGGAATGTGGAAACCGAAACACTTGACCTGACGGAATATACAGAGAGCCTCTCCTCCATCTCCCTTGCAGCGCGTATTGAGAAAGTCACTGCCGCAATTTCTATTTCGCCCTTTGAAACATAGTCGCTGAACAGTATTTTTTCAACGAGAACCCTGGTCTTCCCAGCCCCGGGACCGGCCATGACCATGACATTTCCGCTGCATTGAACAGCAAGCCTCTGCTTTTCATTGAGGCTTATTTCAGTTCTTCCCGATTCCTTTTTCACGGCCCCATTTTTGATCATGGATTTCACGAAACTCTTGACGGATGATCTTTCAACACTTGAGGCAGATTTCTCCAATCCTGATGAATCTGCACATGCTTCGGAACTCCCCTGATCCACGACTGATTCAAAGAGGGAACCAGACTCATCCTTTACGGTTTTCCCATCAGGGAATACAAAGATCCGCCCGAACTCTCCGTCGTAACCGGACCTGATGGAAACATCTCCCTCCCTGAGCCTTTTTATCCCTTCCGCGTATATCTCCCCGCAGCTTCTGCTGATCTCATCAATCTCTGCGTTGAGAAAGATGTAAAACTCTGAACCTGCGCTTTTTATAAGACGGAAATACTCCTCCTGAACCTTCCTTGAAGATGAATTTTTGACCCCCAGTATTTCACTGACCATATCGGGAAGCTGGGTTATTGAATAAAATTCCTTTTCAGCAGGAGATTCATCTGCGCTCTCCCTGTCACTCAGTTCAGAAACACGGTAGAGAACCCCCTTTGTAACCTCCCTGCCGCAGACCGGACAGATGCCGTTATGAGACACTGTTTCTTCCGGAGTCCAGACGATTCCGCACTTCCTGTGACCGTCCAGATGATACTTGCCCTCTTCGGGAAAAAACTCGACTGTTCCCACAAATCCATTATCATATTTCAGCGCATCATACATGCCCTTAAAGCTGAACTCGCAGTCAAAGAGATTTGCTTCACGGCCCAGCTTTTCAGGAGAATGGGCATCGGAATTTGAAACCAGCCTGAACCTGTCCAGAAAGCTGCAGATCCGGTTCATGGGAGGGTCGCTTGAAAGCCCTGTCTCAAGTGCAAATATATGCGGAGTTAAATCTTCATAACATTCATCAATTGTATCGAATCCTGATTTCGACCCCAGAACTGAAAACCATGGGGTCCAGATATGTGCAGGTATGAGAAATGAATGGTCAGATGAATCAAGGACCATTGCAAGAATATCCTTTGAGTCAATCCCCAGAATGGGCCTGCCGTCTGCCCTGATATTCCCCATAGTATCCAGGCGGGTCTGAACTTTCATGAGTGAGTCAAAATCCGGAAAAACACAGAGATTATGAACCTTTCTTACTCTTTCATTTTTTTTGTATATGCTGCTTAGTTCACCGGTGAGCATAAAGAAAATCTCCCGGGGAATATTTTCATGATCAAGCTCCCTGGACTCCCTGAGGCGGTACTTCTCCTTAAGCCTGAAAAACCCGTTATCACATGGTTCAAGTTTTTCCCTGAGTTCCATGAACCATCCGGGATGCACACAGTCCCCGGTGCCTATAACATTTATACCCTTGATTCTCGCCCAATATTCGAGGTATTCGGGAACAAGTTTTCTGCTCGTGGCAAGGGAGAAGTGTGAATGTATATGAAAATCAGAAATATATTTCAAAATGACCACCTATACTTAAAGCTGATAATTAAACAATGTATATTTATTATAAAAATACAAGCAGTAAAAAACATCAAAACACTTCCTTTGATAAATTTAGTGTTGACATATATTGTTCATGCAAATATATGGATAGAGATTACGGCGTCGTACCCAAGTGGCTAAGGGGGAGGTCTGCAAAACCTTTATGCAGCGGTTCGAATCCGCTCGACGCCTATAGCTTTTAGTCAGCCCAGGTGGTGGAACTGGTAGACACAAGGGACTTAAAATCCCTTGCACCCTGTGTGCGTGCGGGTTCAAGTCCCGCCCTGGGCAAACTGAGAGTTCTTTGATAAATCCAATACAGACTGCAGATGATACAGTCTTTTTTTATGCTTTCATTTTTCAATTTTTTTGCAAAACCTTTAATATCCTCGTATTTAAGTTATCAATTTTCTTTTTCATACCCTTCAGCAAGCAAACACCATTTTGCTACGATGCAGGTCAAAATTCAAAAAATATTGTTTCAATCATCATTTACAGAATATACTGAATCTGGTTGCCTCAATCACAACTTCTATTTCATCTTTGCTCATAGCAGGCCACATCTACACCAGTCCCAGTCCAGAGACAAAACAAATCCTCCCCGCACAGAACTGATCAACATACAAAGTGGAAACCAAGCCAACTTTTGAATTCTTTTTCTTTAAGATTACAATAAAGCAGTTTACAAATTGCTATTATCAATACCACATAACGTTATATAAATATACTATAAATGTGTTTCGGGGTTTTTTATGAGAATATTCATTATCTTTATTTCTGCAATTCTAATAGTTTCAGGATGCGGAGATGCAAAAGATGGCTATTGGGAGACAGTCATATCAGATGATTTTAACAGAGCCGATGGAGCTCCAGGATCCAGTTGGACAGTACAAAAAGGTTCCTACGCGCTGCTTGGAATATCAGAAAACAGTGTTCAATACACATCAAATTATGATGATGATACAGATGATGATGAAGAATCATATGCAGGGTTAATATATCCAGACAATATCAATAATTCCCAAATTAAATCTTCTATAAAGGTGATGACAGAGGATAACTTTGACAGGATTGAATGTATCGGATATAAATTTTCAATCTATCCCAGCGGTAAAACTTTTTTTCTTGTTTTTTCGAGTGAATATTTTGCAATTATAGACAACAATGATGTTATTTATTCATCCATGTCTGTTACACTACTATCCAATTCAACATATTATTTAAAAATGGAGGCCCATGGATCCAATCTGGGTGTCTTTATTTATGATTCAAATAACGTTAAAAAATATGAAATAAATACAGTTATCGATAATTATTCTTCTGTATCACTTGGTTTTGTTTTTTTAGGCAATGGCCTCTTAAGCACAAAAGTTGATGATTTTGAAATTATGTCATATAAGGAATTAGATTAATCAGCCGATCTGATCATTTCCAAACAAATTTCAATTATCTTCTTTTAAAAAAACTTTTATTGGCCAACTTCATGTAAATATTAAAGAAAACCAATTCAGTGCTGCTTCCATCTCCTGCACTCACTGCCCCAAAAGATGTGGCCATGTGTTGCAAATATATTACCGCAATCAGCAGGATTCGGCAAACACTCTGGGATAAAACTTTTGCTGCACCTCTTACATAGATTTCTTTTCCCATCAACAGCAGAACATCCTGACCTTCCCTTGTAAATTATCCCCTTTCATTGTGTAACTAATATACCATAGATAAGAAATGAATTAATATTTGACTATAATGAAAATTTGTACATAAATAAGATCAAAATTATTGTGAAAAGAACCAAAGTCAGTATATATTACTTTAATAATACAGAAAGGCGGTCATTATGAGAAGAAATATTGCCATGGCATTTCTCCTGACTGCTGCATTTGGAATTTTCTCACCATTCTCATGCAGCAAGAAGGATGCCGATGATAAAAAAGTTGTAACAGAACAGGCAGGAGACTTTGTCAGCGGTGACAGAATAAAGGTTCCCCTCATTGCCTGGGGTGCGGATCTCATTGCAATTCATGCCAACGGCGACAGCGAAAAGACAGTGAAGGGATCCCTCTTTGACAAGGAGGGACTTAACATTGAACTTTTCAGGGAAGATGATTTCAGCAAACAGGTAGACATGTTCATCCGGGGAGAAATTGTGTTTCTCCGCGGCACTATGGGCATGCTTAATGCCGCATCAGAGAGACTTAATTCCAGTTCACAAACCAGGCCGGTAGTTATTTTTCAGCATTCATGGTCAGCCGGCGGTGACGTACTTGTAGTCAAAAGCGGTATCAAATCAGTAAAAGATTTAAAGGGAAAGACTGTGGCGATTCAAAGTTACGGGCCCCATGTGGATTACTTTCTCAAACTTTTAAAGGATGCAAGGCTGAAGCCATCAGATGTTAAGATACAGTGGACCAAAGACCTCATCGGCCCCAAGGGGGACACACCAATGTCAAAGTTCTACAGCTCTTCGGTTGATGCGGTTTTTGTTATTATTCCCGATGCTCTGGCCCTTACATCAAACGGCACTGTCGGCACAGGGGCAGAGGATTCCTTCAAGGGAGCGCGCATACTTTTATCGACCAAAACTGCCAACAGGATAATCAGCGATGTATATGTGGTGAGAAAGGACTACTTCAACAAGAATAGAAAAGACGTTGAGAAGTTTGTAAAAGCACTTCTTAAATCTGAAGAGGAAGTCAGGGACTCATTTAAAAGCAGGGCATCTGAAGGTTTAGTAAAACTCCTCAGTTCCGGCGGGAAACTTCTCCTGGACGATTCCGGCGCAGCAGATGATGTAAAGGGGATGTACTATGATGCCGAAATTTCAGGCTTTGATGGCAACTACAAGTTTCTTGCAGATTCAAATTATCCCCGTAACTGCATGCGCCTGACTTCGGAAATTCAGGATTCACTGATAGATATCGGTATAATAAAGAAAAAGTCAAGGATCGAGGCGGCAGACTGGGACTTCAATGAGTTAAAGAAGGGACTGCGCTATGCGAACGTAAAGGTCTCATCCAGATTCAATCCCGGTAAAATATCCACCATAGCGGAAAAAATAAGCAGAAAAGAGGATTCTTCACTTTTCAGATTTGATATTTTTTTCCAGCCCAATCAGAAGAGCTTTTCCGTTTCAACCTACAGGAAAGAGTTTGACCGTGTAATAGATTTCGCATCAACCTATGGCGGCGCTCTAATTACAGTTGAGGGCCATTCCGATCCAATGGGTTATCTCCGCAAACAGCAGGAAGGTGCCGATCAGATTCTGCTCAAAAAGATAAAACAGTCGGCAAGGAACCTGAGCTATAATAGGGCCGGTTCTGTCCGGGATGAGGTAATAAAATACGCTAACTCAAAAGGGATCTCCCTGGATCCGAACCAGTTTTCAACCATAGGCCACGGCATTGACAAACCGGTATTCCAGATACCTAAGTCAAAGGAGCAATGGCGGACCAATATGCGTGTTGAATTTAAAATAATCCAGGTAGAGGCAGAAGAAGAAGTATTTAAACCGCTTCAATAGCAAGGAGATGAATATGCGTATTAAGATAAAACATATAATGTATTTAATACCAATTCTTTTTGCCGGTGTTTTTGTGTTCAAAGATATTTTTTTCAGCAGCGTGAATGGCAGAGATAAAAAATCTCTTTCCATAGATAAAGCCGCAGCTTCAGGACTCTGGTACATGAAGTTTTCTGAAAATGAAAATGTTGTTCCCGGAGAAATCTCCCGCAAAAACTATTACATAATTTTTGACGGTTCCGGCAGCATGTCAGGAAAAAAGATTGTGACAGCAAAAGAGGCACTGAGGCATTTTATAAAAGTAATTCCGGCAGGAGCGAATGTGGGACTCTCGGCATTTGACCAGAAGGGCAATTTTGAGAGGGCAAAACTCGGAACACAGAGGGATGAAATAATCAGGCAGGTGAATAATATTGCCGCCGGCGGTAAAACTCCACTTGGAGAAGCTGTTGATACTGCCTATGCAAGTCTGGGAAAACAGGCAAGGAAGCAGCTCGGTTACGGCGAATATAATCTTGTAATTATTACAGACGGGATGGCAACAGACAGTTCCCACCTGGTAAAGGTTGTACAGCAATTACTGTCAGATTCTCCAATAACGGTTCATACAATAGGTTTTCAGATCGGCAAAGGCCATGTGCTGAATCAGCCCGGCCGGATTTATTATAAAACAGCAAGTAATTTCAAGGAGCTTTCAAAAGGGCTTGAGAGTGTTCTTGCTGAACTGAAAAATTTCACGGTATCAGAGTATAAATAATATGAAAGGATCAATGCATATTCTACAGAGAATTATAGGTGCGACAATTCTCATCAGTCTGGCAGGGGGAACAATATACACTTTTCTCCATAAAAAAGAAGAAGCTGTCAATATCACATATAGTACGAGTGATGCAGGATCCCTCAAGGGGGATATATCAATTGCACTGGACAGCTGGATAGGCTACTTCCCCTTCAGGTCACCGGTATTCGGAAAACTGATGCGTGATTCAGGGTACCGCGTGAAGCTCGTTGATGACAAGGCGGACTATGCGGGCAGAATGGAGATGTTAAGGAAGGGGGAGATTGACCTTGCTGTATATACCGTTGACTCCTACCTTCTTAACGGCAGGAAGGGGAAATTCCCCGGGGTTATCGTAACGATAATTGATGAATCAAAGGGCGGAGATGCTATCGTTGCATGGAAGGAAAAGGTAAGCAATATTGAGAGTCTCAAGAAATCCGGGGATTTTAAGATTGCCTTTACACCCTCCTCCCCAAGTGAACACCTGCTAAAATCAATGGCATTTCATTTTGATATACCCTCTATTCGGGACAGGAAAGGGAAATGGGCAATTAAAGTAAATGGAGCGGAAGAGGCATTTGAAAAATTTATAAAGAAAGATGCCGATATCGCGGTTCTATGGGAACCGCATGTTACAGAGGCACTGTCACACCCCGGGACTGTAAAACTCATCGGTTCAGAGGATGTTGAAAAACTCATAGTTGATATTCTGGTCGTGAACAGAAATTTCGCCGAGAAAAAACCGGAAGTTGTGAAGCTTTTTCTTAAAAACTATTTTGATACACTCAATATCTACAATTCGGACCCACAAAGGCTGCATAAAGATATCTTTAAACAGGTTGTCCTTTCGGAACAGCAGGTTCAGTACATGCTTAAGGGTGTTAAATGGATTAACTATCCCGAAAACCTCCAGTGGTTCGGATTATCACAGAATCAGAGCAACAGCCGCCCGGAACTTGTTGAATCAATAAATTCCACAATAAATATTCTTCTGGGAAATAATGACTTTGATACAAACCCTCTTCAGGACAAGGATCCCTACACCATTATTAATTCACATTTTATAAAGGGTCTTTACGGAGTTTCAGCACAGCACAAGCCGGCAGGAACAGCAGATGGGGATTCCCTTGCCAGACATTTTTCAAAAATTTCCGACAGGGAATGGAAAAATTTCCGGGTTGTGGGTTCATTGAAATTCCGTCCCATTTCGTTCCGTAGCGGAACCTCTCTGCTTGATGAAAACGGCCGCTCAGAGATAAAACAGATAATAGAAAGTGTCAGGCATTACCCAAATTTCAGAATACTAATAAAGGGCCATACAGGTCTGCGGGGAGATATCAATGCCAACCTGAATCTTTCAAGGGACAGGGCCGGCGCTGTTAAAAGAGAATTTCAATATTCATACAATATTGATCCCAACAGGCTCCTTGTAATGGGAATCGGCCCCAAAGAGCCTTTGCCAAGAAATCCGGAAGAATCCGATAGGGCTTATGACAACAGGCTGAAAAGGGTTGAAATACTCTTTGTTACTAAATAAGGAAAAAGAAAATGTTTGATAAGAAAAGTATAAACAAGTCCTATACGTACAACAATGATCATAATCCAGTGCTTCCTGCAGATACATGGTTTCAAAATCCGCCTGAAGGGCTCACTCTCTTCATTGTTCTATATACCCTGACATGCCAGTGGTCACAATGCCTTGGGTGCAACCTCCCCTCTCAGATGTCGGAGTATCATATCAGTTATAAAAATATCATAAAGCAGATAGACTATGTATTCAACCATATACTCGATGATAAAAAGAAAACAGAACTGAAAAAAATAATACTATCAAACAACGGCTCTGTTCTGGATGAAAAGACATTTTCAACCACTGCCCTCCTTTACTTCATTGCAATGATGAACATGAACTGTCCCAACATTGATACCCTGACGATTGAAACAAGGCCTGAATATGTTGACTGGGAAGAGTTGGAGATAATAGCCCGGGCCCTGAAAGAGGGTGACACTCCTTCAAATCTTGAAGTCGCCATAGGATTTGAAGCCTATGATGAAATCATCCGCAATGAGTATTTTAAAAAGGGCCTGAATCTCGAAGTCTTTGAAAAGTTTGCAGAAAAAATGGGAAAATACGGTTTTAAACTTAAGACATATTTCATGCTTAAACCTGTGCCGCAGATAACGGAAAAAGAAGCCATTGAGGATATAAAAAATGGAATAGATTATCTGGACGGAATCGCAAAAAAATACAGTCTTTACATAAACATGCACCTGAACCCCACCTATGTTGCACGGGGTACACCTCTGGAAGATGCCTTTAAGAATGGAGAATATGGGCCGCCCCGGCTTTCAGATGTGGTTGAAATAGTCAAACATGCGGAAGGAAAAGATATTTCTCTTTATATAGGCCTTGATGATGAAGGTCTGGCAGTTGAGAACGGATCCTTTATTCGTGAAGGAGATGAAAATCTGGTTGAAAAACTCTCCGAATTTAACAGAACAGAAAATTACCGGCTCTTCATCTGACTCCGAGTTTCATGGATTTTTCAAGGACTTCGACCTCTGTGTCAAGGTCCAGAAAGTCATCCTCATAGAGCTTCTGCAGCTGATTCTCGAAGTTTTTTGCAATGAGATCAAGGACTGATTCAGCCTTTTTCAGGATCTTTTTATTCTCATCATTTTCCTGCTTTGAAAGGGCTATGTACTGTTCAATGATCCGTATGGTGGTGTCAAGGTAGTAGTTAATAAACTGCCTAGCCACCCTCATGTCCTTTGGGTCACTCTCGAAATCCTCATAAATTTTTTCTGTAACCATATATATCTTTTCAATTTTAGTCTTTACCTGTTCATTTTCAGCTTCAAGTGCGAGTTTTTTCATTTTACGTATTCTATTACGGCCGTTTCTAACAACTTTGCGCAGGGTACCGGTATCAATATTATGCTTTCTGGCTATTTCTTCAATTCTGGGATCAATTTGTTGGGAAGCAGTGACGAGAAAACTCCCGAGCAGGCCTCCGGCACCAGCAAGTAATGATATAAGTATGCCTATTTCAAAGACAGAGTAAAACAGCGCAAAGGCCGCGGCACCGCATATTATTGAAAGTATATATCTAATGTATTTCATTAAAGGATCCTGTATAATTGCTCATAATAACAGTCTAACCTTTAACAGCGATAAATAAAAGTTCAAGCAACTTTTGAATTTAAAAAATATATATCTGACTATTTTTAGGCAATAATATATTTATAATTTTTATTCCCGATAATAGGTCTTATTGGATGAAGTTAAAAATAATATGCTGGATTTTTTTGTAAACTATAGTAAAATACAACATATTTTTCTGGAGGAAACTATGGATCAGACAAGAAATTATCTATTTACTTCCGAAAGTGTGACAGAAGGGCATCCTGACAAAATCTGCGATCAGGTTTCAGATGCAGTACTCGATGCCATACTTGCGCAGGATCCCTTTGCCAGGGTAGCCTGCGACTGTTTCACAAAAACCGGAATGATAATAGTGGGAGGAGAAATTACAACCACTGCCCAGATAAAAATTCCCGATATTGCAAAGAATACCCTGAAGGAAATCGGCTACACAGATGCTGCATATGGAATAGATGCAGACAGCTGTGCTGTACTTGTTCACATTTCAGAACAGTCACCCGACATTGCACAGGGTGTTGATGAGAAGTCAGCGAATGGCAAAGTCGGCAGCGAACAGGGGGCCGGAGACCAGGGCATGATGTTCGGCTATGCAACAAATGAAACACCGGTGTTAATGCCATTGCCAATTGTACTTGCACATAAGATTACAGAAAAACTTGCTGAAGTCAGGAAAACGAATAAATTGACTTACCTCAGACCTGACGGCAAGGGACAGGTAACAATCGAATATAAAAACGGCAAGCCTGCCAGGGTACATACAGTTGTTGTATCCACACAGCATGATGATGGTATCGAACATGACCGGATTAAAGAAGATATAATAAGGGAAATAATTAAACCTGTATGCGGAGAGTGGCTAGATAGTGAAACAATTTATCACGTAAATCCCACAGGCCAGTTTGTCAAAGGCGGCCCATATGCCGATTCCGGTCTCACCGGAAGAAAAATAATTGTAGACACCTATGGCGGTCATGGCAGCCACGGAGGGGGCTGTTTTTCAGGGAAAGATCCATCCAAGGTTGACAGAAGCGCGGCATATGCAGCGCGTTACATAGCAAAAAATGTGGTTGCCGCTGGACTGGCTGACGAGTGTGAAGTTCAGCTGGCCTACGCAATAGGTGTTGCAGAACCGGTCAGTCTTCTGGTTGACTGTTCCGGGACAAACAAAATTCCGGAAAGTGAAATTGAAAAGCTTATCATTGAAAATTTTCCACTGAAACCTGCTGATATAATTAACGAATTGAAGCTTCGCAGGCCCATCTACAGGCAAACAGCCGCATACGGTCACTTCGGAAGAGAACTCGAAAATTTCACATGGGAAAAATGTGATAAAGCAGAAATACTCAGAAAGGTACTTCCGTAATTAATAGAAGTCCGGGGGCAGCTCCAAAATACCATCTGTGTATATATTTATGGAGTCTGCCCTGGATTCGTGGATTCGATCCATGAGTTAAAATTATTTACCGCCATTGTTTCTTCAACCGATGTTAGAGTGGCTGAACCTCTGAGATTTTTCAGCCTGTTTATCATATTCGTCACAGCTATCAAAGAAAGCTTGCTCCGACCCTGCTTTTCACTAATTGTTCAAGAATATAAATAACTATATTTTTTTAAGAAGACCGGCTTAAGAAATCATCTTGACACCTCCTCTTTATGATCATATTATTTTATAGTCAATTTTTATAAAAACAGAGCAAAACAGTTTTCCTTTGCCGGAGAAAGAGATGGAACAGGAACTATACCATGAGATTTTCGGGTCCATACTGGATCGCCATGAAATGACACCGTACCTGCTTCAAAACTGCAATGATTACAATGATGCAATAAGTCAGACGACAAAAATGATGGCAAACCGGGGTTTTGATGCTACCGGAACATTCCTCTCTGATTCCGAAAAAAAAAGAGCTATTAGCTATGTTATGCTTTCTCTGGATTATTTTCTTGAATGGCTCTTCCCTTTTCTCCTGCATCAGCTTCATCTCCTGCACTCATTGCACTCTGAAAGACAACAACTTTACAGATTATGCATTGACGCTATTGATACGATCAGGAAAACCCTCTCTGATGTGACTTTTATTGAATTGATAACATCAGACCCCCGTCATCTTTTTCTTTTAGCATCATCCGCAAAATATCCCGGACTATTTGCCGGACAAACAGAGTATCCTGAACATATTCCCTGGTTATGGCAGCGCATAAGCTGCGGCACTCTCAAAATGTGTCACCTGATAAAGTCCATAGAGGAAGACAGCCAGGACATTAACGACTTTACACGTCTTGGATTTTTCCTGCAATCAAAGGGACTAAGTCTTGAAAACCTCTATGACTATAACTGGAATTCACCTAAGGAACTTCCTACGGAAGAAAACGCAAGAAGAGCCTTTGTAAAGGTTGCGACATTTTTCATGAAACTTGAAGAGTCAGTTCACAGAAATCAAAAGGACGGTACACTTACCTTTGTGAGCGGAGACGGTGTTAGTGTTCCCATTACCCGGATAAGAGCCCGGTTAAAAAGTCCGGAAAGCATGTTCACAAAACTCGGAAAGAGTATTGAAAACGAAGTTTTTGATATCAGAGACATTCTTGCCATAACATTTATAATTGAAAACAGGAACGATGCCCTCACCCTCTTTCATGCCTTGCAGAAACGGGGTGTTATACTGCAGGAGAATACAGTTTCACCATCAATAACACAGACCCTTTTTGACTCCCCCGAAGAGATGCACGAAGCTGTTCGTTGCTTAATGATAAACCTTTCCCGTTCATCGGGGGAAAACAAAACACCTGACGAAAATTTCATAAGGGAAAACTCTGTACATTTTTTTAATGCACTTAACGTCGCACGAATAGAAAACAATTACTCATCCGGCGGACATAGAAAATTTCAGTGCAAGATAAATTTTTCACTGCCCATACACCGGGACTGGGACACAAATGTCATTCTTGTACCCGGGACAGATGACTATGCAAAGAGACACACAAAAAAAATAGTTACTACACAGAACACCATACCCGTTGAACTCAGGATATCAGATCTGCACAGCTGGGTGGAAACTGAACAACACGGCGAGACTCACCATGACGCCTACAAATGCAGGCAGCTGCTGTCGGTCATGACACGGCTCTTTTCCCCACTCTTTCAATTTGACAAAAAAGATATGGCCTCACTTAGAGAGGACCAGAAGATTCTGTACCCATGAGTAAAAGTAGCCCCTTTAAATATTCAACTTTCTTTGTTTTACAATCTGCTTTATTATCAACAATAAAATTTAGGACATGCACACTATAAATTGACATTAAATAATAATTAAAATATTTGCAATTATTTATACAATAGTGTATAACGTCCAAATTTGCATCTATTAACACGAAAAGGTAATAAATGTCATTTTTTAAATATGATGAAATACTCAAAATTGAAAATGAAGATTTCAATAATCAACATTTAATTCTCATGCGAAGCATAAACGGCATATTCAAATATATTTCCCATAATGAATCAGAAGAAACTATTAAAAATGCCTTTGAAAATTTTATCAGCAAATTTTTTCTTCATATGCTTAATGAGGAAAGAATCCTGACAAATAAGGACAATCTCCTGCAAGAAAAACACAGGGAAGACCACAAAAAGTTCATGGATCAGATGACAGAATACTTGAAATCATTTGAAAAAGATGAACATGTATCATATTCAATAATGCTTAATTTTATAAATAACTGGTTTACAAACCATATAACTACCTTTGACAGGTATATATAATTAATAAAACAGAATTAAAATTTTCTGCGAATACTTAAACTCCTACATCCTTTTTTCAACAGAATGCTGTTATAAAACAATACAGAAAAAACTAACGCTGTTCAAAGGCACCACATACTTATCTGTGAATTACAATCAAACTATTCAGGGGCTGAATTCATGCACTCAAAATTGTACTGTTAATTAGTTGCAAACCGTTTCCCATTAATTGTAGCTTTTAATAACCGAAATTGCCAGCTTAGTGGTTAAAATATTCTGAAAAACTACCGAATCTGATCAGTGCTGATAAAATATTAAGGCTTTATTAAATTAGTTTGAAAATGAAACTTTTATTCGTTTCACAATTGACTTTTGAAATGGTAAAGACGACATGACTTATATTACCGGGGCCAGAAATGCAGACTATAAAATGGACTGATGAATTCAGTGTAAATATCGTTTCAATAGATAATCAGCACAAAGTGCTGGTAGGGTTGCTCAACGAGGTAACAGCAGCAATCGAAAAGGAGATTGATCCGGAATTTACAGAGAAAATACTTTCCTCCCTGAAAGACTATGTTGACTACCATTTTAAGACAGAGGAATATTATTTTGAACTCTTTGATTACCCTGATAAGGATCAGCATATCAGTGAACATAATATATTCAGAAACAAGATAACCGAGTTTAATGAAAATTTTTCAAACTCTCATGAAAATAACTTAATTGATATCTTCAATTTTCTGAAAAAATGGATATTCATACATATTGAAAAGAGCGATAAGTCTTATTCCGATTTTTTTATTGCAAGAGGTCTGGGGTGAAAAAATTTTACCTTATAAATTTCACCTTATATATAAAATATTAACGGTTTTTTATCAGAGAGTTACCAGTCTTATATCAACAGAGACAGGATCATAAACAAGATATTTTCCTAGACACCTAAAAAACCTACAGGATCCGTAAATTATTCCCCACCTTGTTCTGTCAATGTCCAAATGAGCTTCAGCGCATATCTTTCCGTTTTCACTCAGGGCAATATTTGCTGAAAACTCAATTTCTGCCCTGATTCCTCTCATTTCAAGAATACCCTTTACTGTATAGTTTCCCGCTGAAAGACATTTGCTATTGTTAGCGTTCCTAACCGACTCGATTTCAAATGTTGCGATGGGGAAAATCCTGGTCAGGAGAAAATCATCCGACAATAAATGTGAAACAAGCAGGTTCTCCTTTTCCGCTTCTCCACCGCCTGATATGGAAATAGTCTCCATATCCATGTGGAAATGCCCTTTTACTTTACTGTCCTTTATCTTAATCTTGCCATTTTTAAATTTTACACTGCCGGAATGGGATAAATTTGCATTCCGTCCGGTCCATTTCAAAGCACTATTTTCAATGTCTAAATTATAACGCCCATCATTAATATATCTTACACATTCCAGACCAATTCCTGTATTACTTCCCTGTAATTCATAATTCAGTCCCTGATACAATTCAATGCCTCCCTCGAGTATTGAAACATTTTTATATTCTGCATCGATAAGTTTTTCAGCGGACATTATTCCTTCCATGGTATTTTTAGTTGCACCATATACCACAATCTCGACTGACTTGTCAGGAATGTCGCATTCAATATTCTTCAGAAAGTATAATTCATGTACACAATAATTAACAGCATCGGGTATATGTACTGCATCATAATGTTCTTTAGTCATGGTATCAATTATCACTAAATCGCTGTTACTACGCATCTTTTCATGCAGCTGGTCCGGGGATATGAATCTGATGGTATTTTTTTTCATATTTCCATCCACATAAACAGTTGATTTACTGACTATAAATTAAACATTTTATATGATATAAAAAAAAATAAACATAGTTTTTATAAGGAAAAAATAAAAACAAGACCTGCAGAACCATGCTGTTCTAACATATATCAGACTTCTTTTTGCCATCTTCACAAAAAGTTATTAGACATTTCAAAATAACAGGGGATACTCCCCTATTTAAAACCGTTTATTGCGTGATAATCAGGAATGGCATCCAGATTATAGAATTATTGATGATTAATCAATATCAATGATATTCATCCGTATTGAGAGGGAGTTCATATAAAAATTTTTTTCAAGTCTGTATACCAGATCAACACCTGTACCGAGGTTAAACCTCTCCTCCATATCCTTTCCCATGCTCCATCCGATGGCTTCAATTCCATTTTTCAGAATAAATTTTCCGTGATCACCTGCGGCGCCGAAAAATCTGAATGTCTGGGGCAGGATATTCTCCGTACAAAAAACAGGCTCAGGGTTTTCCTTTCCATAGGGCTCAAGCAATTCGATTTCATTTAATAGCCCCATTGTTATTTCAGACAGATCTAACATGCAGTCTATATGATATTCTTTTGAAATTACAGTATTCTCAAGAGCAGAATTAATGAGGCTCACAACATTCTCTACATTCGCAGGATCAATTGTAAAACCAAATGCCTGTGCATGCCCTCCTATTCTCTCGAAGTGTTCAGAAAATTTTTCCACATAGTAGAAAAAATCTATACCCTCAGGACTCCTTCCGGACCCCTTAAAATAGTTTTCACATCCTGAATTAGACAAAATTATTACAGGTTTGTGGATTTTTTCAGCTACCCTGTTTGCAACGAGACCGGAAATTCCCTCGGGTATTTCATCATCATAATAATAAAAAACATTATCAAGACGGCAGGAGAAATAGTTACTTTTACGCTCAATCCTGTCTATGGTCTCGGAAACAATATTTCTCCTTAACCTGTTCAGCCTGTTGAGTTCCTTTATGTTTTCTTCAATTCTGAGAATATCACTTTCCAGGAAGAAGTCCACAGTTGATTCAGTTTTCCCCAGTCTCCCGGGCGCATTGAGAAGAGGAGCGACATCCCAGCCTATACTTTTTGTAGTCGCCTTTTTATTTTTAAGAATCGCGGTAATTCCATGATGGCCATCGCCGCTGTTTATTACTTCCAGTCCTTTTTTGACAATTTGTCTGTTTTCTCCTCTCAGAGGCATTATATCTGCAATGGTACCAAGTGTTGCCAGAGATGTATAATAATCCATTTTAGTAATAAGCTTGTTCTTGCTCCTGAGCTGCAGCTCAAGAAATACTTTTGAATAGACAGTCACCGGGGAGAGTCCTGACTGGTCTCTCATACCTATATCACTGGCGAGCCTGTATATATCAAGTTCCATATCATTTTTTTTAACAATATGTGAAACAAGATCTGCGAATGTATATACAGGCAGCATGCCTGCCATGGACTTTATTTCACTCAGACTGGAATCGTCATTACAAATGACTATATTATCAGATTCACTATGAAGTTCTGAAATATACCGTTCGATATTCCTTATTGAACCCGATTCGGTAATATGACCTCTATTTACGATATTTACATGAAACAAATCATCTTCATGGTACAGAATATGATATGATTTATCGAAGGTATCACTAAAGCCGAAAAGCAGGGCCTTTGCAAGTTTCAGTGCAACGCCGGCTCCCGCCAGATCCCTGAACGGGTAATAACAGTCACTCTGCTTCGGATTTATGATTATTGCATCGGGCAGTTCTGTGTCAGGTTCATGATGGTCAGTGACAATAAAATCAATTCCTTTCTGTTTTGCATACAGGATTTCTTCGATGTCTCTTATGCCGGAGTCAACGGTAATTACCAGACCGATACCATTTGCATGGAATTCATCAATAATTTCCCTGTTCAGACCATATCCCTCCTTATCACGGGGATATCGGATGCCTGGAACAATTCCGAGTTTTATCAGAATATCATGGATTATTGTTAACGATGTTATTCCATCAATGTCGGAATCTGCAAAAATTGCGACATTTTCACTGGAACTTGCCGCAAGGTGTATGCGATTAACTGCGGATTCCATCCCCTTGAGCAGAAAAGGGCTATGAAATTCATTTATTTCAGGATAAAGGAATCTGCCTATATCCGTCCTGTTTTCAAGCCCCCTGACTTTTAAGATTTCAAGAAAATGCGGACTCCCTTTGAAAAAGTCAGGTGTGCTCTCTACTGATTTATTTACACCTTTAAGTATCCAGTTATTCTTCATTAAGCAATATTATTTCTCAATGGATCTTCCTGCAAAAAACAGGGCCTTATCGTTTTGTGATGTGGAAATTGATTCAAAAGTGACTTTTCCGAGAACCGAAACAAAATCCTTTATCTTGTTTAACTGATCATCATATCTTTTCTCTCTCATCTTTGATGTACCCTTTATCTGTTTTATGCAGTCTTCCATATGAGTACGAATTTTAAGTTCAGAAGTTGAAAAATAATCAGCAATTCTCAAGGCTCTTATTATTGAAGACAGGCCCGATGAAATTTCATCCATGGCTGGCAGTGATGCAGATACCTTTCCAACCTGTTTCCCGTCTCTGTCATTTATTACAATGCCTATTCCTGTTTTATTATCAGCAATGAGGGCAGCAACATACATGGTCAAAGAAGACTGAACCGGGATTACTGAAAGTTCAGCTCCGGAAAAAATATCTCTCTGTTTTTCTATATCAGTCATTTCAACATTGTCTTCAGTGAGGTTATTCTTTTTCTTTATTATTATTTTACGTTTTGAAGCATTCTTTTCGTATTTGCTTAACAATGATCTTGCGTTATCAACAAGAGAAACCACATCTCCTGCATCACATTTTGCCATTTCCGCAATCTTATCAATACTCTTTCCTTCTCCAAGCAATTGTAATACTCTGTCTATGCTTAAAAGCATCTCTTTTTACCCCTGTATAAAATATATATATCTTCCACAATTAGTGCAGTTTACTATTTCGTTCTTTTTTGCAGCAGAAACTACAGTTGATGGCAACTGAAAATTACAGTGCCCGCATATTTCACCATTTACTTCAGCAATGGCAACACCATCTTTTGATTTGATAAGTTTCAGAAACCTTGAAGATACTGAAGGAGAAAGCTCAGCAGATTTTTCGTCGAATTTGATTTCAAATCCTGACTTCTCCTTTTCTAGACTCTGTATTTTGTCATCGAGCAGTTTAAGATCAGAAAAAACCTGCTTTTCCAGTTCATCACATTCTCTTTTTGCCGTCTCTATCTCACCATCAAATCGGTCAGACTCTTCCATTTTATCAATAAGATCCGTTTCAATATCATCCATGAGATCCTTCAATTCACTAACTTCATGGTTATGTGCCTCAATCTCCCTTTCAGTTCTCAGCATGGCAAACTGACCGTCAAGTTTGGAAAGCTTCCCCTCAGTCTCTGCAAGTTTAAGTTCAGCATTTTTTATTTCAATTTTAAGATTTCTGTGGCCCGTCTCCATGTTCTGGAGTAGCTTCCTTGAATTATCAAGTTTTTCAGCATAAATTCTTTTGGAATTTACGGAACGCTCAATCTCCTTCCCCCTTGCAAGAACATTGGTCCAGAGATACTGAAGCTCTTTCATAATGGAAATATCATTGCTCATAATGAATACACTTTAAATGGATTTTTTTCTGCATCTGAAACCTGAATATGAATTTTTTCACCGTACTCTTTCAGACAATCTGCAACCAGCTCATTCATTTTCTTTTTAAAAATGATTTCGGTCCCGAAATGACCCGCATCAATAACAGAAACCCCGCTGTCAATTGCATATTTCATGTTATGGTACCCGACATCTCCTGTAATTATACAATGGGGCCTGTACAAATTAATGATTTTTTCTATCTGAGAACCTCCTGATCCGTTTAGAAAGGCGATTGAAGCAACGGTATCAGTTAAACTACCTGAATATGTGAGAAAATCAATTCTAATTTTTCCTAAAATGTTCTCGATGATTGACTTAAGACGTACAGGATTATCCAGTTCAACGATGGAACCAAACCCGGTTATGTCTCCCATATACTCACCAGCATCCAGCAAAGGATCTCCATTACCATATCCCAGGTATGAACTCAAATATGACCACATACAGCGGTCAAAATTGGTATGCATGCTGTATACGGATATTCTATTTTCAAAAAATTTTAAAAGCTGTCTGGATTTAACGAGAGATGTATCTATCATTTTTATTGATTTAAAAATGAACGGATGATGAGAAAGAATTACATTGCAGTCATTATTTATTGCATCTTCAATGACAGAATTATCAATATCAAGTGTTATATAGATCCCCCTTATATCATCTTCATGAAACAGGAGCTGGGTTCCCGCATTGTCATAACTCTCCTGCATGGAGACGGGAAATTCTTTTGACAGATAATTGTTTAAAGAGAACACCTTCATAATTATATAAAGATTTTGACATGGGATATTGTCAAATAAAAAAAAAATTATTCAATGAACATTGAATCCCCATAAGAAAAGAACCTGTACCTTTCATTGACAGCTTCCCGATATGCCTTCATTGTCACCTCATACCCTGCAAAAGCGGATATGAGCATGAGAAGTGTGGACTTTGGAGTATGAAGGTTTGTAATAAGACAGTCGATTGACTTTACTTTCATTGGAGGATATATAAAAATATCGGTTTCACCGGTCCCCGCCAGATTCCTGCCGTCTTTAAATGTTGACTCAAGGACTCTCAACGATGTGGTACCTACTGCAATTATCCGCTTTCCCGTGTTCCTGGCATCATTAATTCTGTCTGCAATATTCTGCGGAAGAACATAATTTTCAGTATGCATGTCATGCAGTTTCAGATCATTATGCCGTACCGGACTGAATGTTCCCCAGGAAACATATAGAGTCAAAAAATAGGTCTCTATGCCCCTGCTATTAAGCTCTTTGAGCAGTTCATCCGTAAAATGAAGCCCAGCCGTTGGTGCAGCCACTGCCCCCGGTTCCGAGGAATACACGGTTTGATACCTCTCAGCATCGAAACCGTCACTCTCCCGCTTAATATATGGCGGCAAAGGGACCTCCCCTATTGTTTCAAGGAATTCAGCTGTTAGGTCACAACTGGATTCTATCTCGATATATTCTCCGGCTCTCCCTTTTACGGTAAAGTTTACCTGTAGATTTTTTACTGGATGCAGAATTTCACCCGGTTTTAATTTTTTGGTTTTGTTGGAGATGGCAAGCCAGTTTCCCGGCGAAAGACTTCTTGCCAGCACTATTTCAACCAAGCCGCCGGATTCTCTTCGCGCAAATATCCTGGCCTGAATTACACGTGCATTGTTGAATACCAGGACATCATCATCTCTAAGAAAATTTCCAATGTCTGAAAAGCGTCGGTGTATGAACTCACCGGATTCTCTCTTGAGAACAAATAATCTTGATTCTGTTCTGTTTACGGAAGGTTTCTGAGCTATTAATTCTTCCGGAAGATCATAAACAAAATCTTCCAGTTTATATTCTTTTTCATTCATCAATTAACAAGTTGCCGCCTAGGTTCCTGTGTTGCAAAATATGGATTATTCTTTTTTGATATGGAAATATCCTTGTAATAATGCTGCAGTATTTTGTCAAACTTAATACCCCTGTCAGCCATACCCTTTGCACCCCACTGACTCATGCCGACTCCATGCCCCCAGCCTTTGCCGGTTATTTCAAGGGTATTGCCGACTTTCTGAGAGATAAAATATGTACTCCTTAATTTCTTCGGAGGGAAAAGAAGCCTGAAATGATTTCCTGTCATGTTAATTGTGCCGTTGCTGTGTACAACAACTACTCCGGAAACCCTTCCATTTTTCTTGTTAAACGCAACTTTTCGAATTGAACCAATATGCGGGTATTTTTTCCGTAACGCCTCTTTTATTTCATACACTGAAACTACAGCTTTCCAGTTCATGTGAGGAGATTCATTCTCATATTCTGATTTAACACTCTCAAGATACGGCAGATCGTTACCCGTCCACACATCCTTATCATCTGCGGTGAATCCCCCGCTTGTTGAATGAAAATATGAAAGAATGGGTGAATATTTATAGGTCATTATAATACCTGCTGTTTCATTTACAGCCTTTGTGGAGGATGGCTTTTCAGAGGAAATACCCTTGTATACCTGGAATCTTGTCGATGAATCAACCTGATAGATCTGGTTTTTATTATCATCTTTCATAAGATGATAATATGTATATGTTCTTGCCGCTACTGACTGCGCCTTCAGTGCTTCAAGATTCCAGCTGTAAGGCATTTCAGACGGTACAACACTGTAAAGATACTGTTCAACATTGATCACATTAACAACGTAGAGCTTACCCATGACATCGTGAATTTCAATATTGCCCCTGTATCCGGTATTATCAACAAAAACCGGACTTCCCGTTGTTTCTATGATATATGGCTCCCTGACCCTCTCCGGGTAAAACTTTAGCATGCCTTTTCTTGATTCATAGACAAGCTGTCTGTTCTTCTTTTTAAAAACACGGAATGACCTGTCACAGTATATACTTAAAGGACTATTATATGTTCCGATAAGAACACGTATGTAGTTTGCTGCAACATTTGTATTCTGTGTTTTGCTTATTTTTTTCAGATATGTAGCAGATGGCGTGCACGATGCAAGTACAAGAAAGAAAAGGGTTATTATTGTACGAACTGATTTTGAAAACATAAACTAACCCTTTGGGTGATATTTTTTATGAACCTGCTGTAATTTTTTCTTGGCCATGTGTGTATACACCTGGGTTGTGGAAATATCCATATGACCAAGCAGCTCCTGCACAGACCTTAAATCAGCACCATTTTCTATAAGGTGAGTTGCAAATGAATGTCTTAATGTGTGAGGAGTTATATTTTTCTTTATCTCTGTTCTTGTGACATAGTTTTTCAAAAGCCTCCAGACAGATTTCCTGTTCAACTGTGAACCCTTTTTGCTTACAAAAAGATACTCACAATCCCTGCTTCCAATAATTGCTGATCTGGATTCTGAAATATATTTCTTCAAAAGCCTGACAGCCTCCTTTCCTATGGGGACGAGTCTTTCTTTTCCGCCTTTACCCATCACCTGTATGAATGAATTTTCCATATCTACATCAGACATACTCAGCGAAATGGCCTCTGAAATTCTCAGGCCGCTCGAATAAAGGAGCTCAAATATCGTTTTGTCCCTGAGTTCATATGTATCGATCTCGGATATTGAGTTAAATAATTTGTCCAGTTCCTTAACAGTAAGAAAATCCGGGAGATTTTTTTCTACATGTGGAGTTTCAATTTTCTCCGTTGGATTTTTGATCTCCAACTCTTTAAAGTCTGATATGAAATTATAAAACTGTCGTATCGCGGCTAACGACCTTGCAAGAGTTCTTGTAGAATTTTTCTTGTTGGTTTTCTCATACTTAAGAAAATGCTGAACATCATCCTGCGTTGCATGCAGGATATCCTTGTTCTTTGTTTCAAGAAATTCACTGAATTTCTTCAAATCATAGGTATAGGAATAAATCGAGTTCTGAGACAGGCCCTTTTCTAACTGTAAGAATTTTTTAAATTTATTAATCGCCGCTACTTCTTTCACCGGAATACCCCTGTGTTGTTATTTATACCCTCCAATGATTTGCAAAGTTTACCAGGAAATGCATCAAGTGGATAATAATTACATTTATAGTATCGGACACGGGATATTATGTCTTAATATTTAAGAAAAAAATATTACAAAATTTATTTTTTTTTATTGCGTCTGTTTTTCTTTACAGGGGAGTCGTCAATTATTTCACCATCCTTAAACAAGACAATTCTGTCAGTATACTCTGCCACATCAGGTTCATGGGTGACCATTATTATTGAAATCCCGGTTTCCCGGTTAAGGCTGGTAAAGAGATTCATGATATCTTCTGTATTTTTTGAGTCAAGATTTCCAGTAGGCTCATCGGCAAGAATTATGGCCGGGTTATTTATAAGAGACCTTGCAATAGCAACCCTTTGCTGTTCTCCCCCGGAAAGTTTATTTGGGAAATGCATATAACGGCCTTTCAGCCCCACCAGGTCAAGAAGACCTCTTGCCCTTTCATTGAGTTCCTTATTTGATACTCCACCCTTGTAAAAAAGTGGCAACTCTACATTTTCCATGGCAGAGGTTCTGGATAACAGATTAAATCCCTGAAAAACAAATCCTATTTTTCGATTTCTTATTTCGGCTTTCTGATCATCATTCAGTGTACTACCGTCTATACCGTCAAGAACATATGTGCCGGATGTTGGAGTATCAAGAAAACCCAGAATATTCATGAAAGTAGACTTCCCTGAACCCGAGGATCCCATAATTGAAAGAAACTCCCCCTTATGAAAATCTACAGAAACTCCCTTCAGGGCGTTAACTGAAACCTCTTCGCTGAGGTTGTATATTTTTACAAGATTTTTTATTTCAATTATTTTTTTATTCATCAGAACAGCTATTTCTTATCTTCAAATTTTATTAGTACCTCATCTCCGGATTTGAGACCAGACTTCACCTCTGTGAACATATCTCCAATAATCCCTGTCGATACCTTAACTTTTTTGTATGGTTTATCAGAAATTACACCGGTTTTCAGGTAAATAAAGTTTCTTTTTGATGAATGATTCTCTGAATCAGAATCAGGAGATACAATAAAAGCCTGATTGGGCACACGTATTGTTTTCTCTTTTTTTGAAACTTCCACTGTGGCAGTTGCTGTCATCCCCGGCTTAAGCAGGAGATCCATATTTTCACATGTGACTTCAGCTTCATAGGTAACAACTCCCCTGTTCTGAACCGGATTGATTCTCACCTGTTTTATGACGCCCCTGAACTGCTTATCAGGAAAGGCACTTACTGAAAAATACACAATCTGTCCGTCTTTAACATTTCCAATATCAGATTCATCGATATTTATGGTAAGTGACATTTTTTTTAATGTAGGAGCAAGAAGTACCAGCGGCTGATTGACCACTGCAGGCTCATTATTCTTTTTATAAAGAGCAATTACAATCCCGTTTATCGGCGCATAAACTCTTGCTGATTTTTTTTCTGCCATAGCCAGTTCGTAATCAAGCTGAACTCTCTTATAATTACTGAAAGCAGTTTTATACTGAATTTCAGCAGTTTCCATGGCTTTTTTGGAAATAAGATTATCACGATAGAGATTTCTCTTACCCTCAAGCTCTCTCTGAGCTGATGCAAGCTCAAGTTTTACACTATCAAGGTTCGCTGAAATCTTCATTACTTTCTGTGAAATGGCTGCCTCATCAATTTTCAGGAGCAGGCTGCCTTTGGAAACATTTTTATTAAAATCAGTATATACCTTTTCAATAATCCCGTTTATCTTGCTCAAAAGGACAACCGGATCGAGTACATTCAAAGTACCGGTAACGGAGATAGTCTTTTTAACTTCTCCTTCACCCACTTTTGAAAAAGTGTACTCTCTTTTTTTACTATTCCCTGATCCGAAGAAAAAGATTCCGGCAAGAATGATAACAACGATACCTGCATATATTGCTATTTTCTTTTTATTTTGCATATCACTTCTTCCTTTACTCCTGCAAGACTGGATAATCTTGCCAATGTTAAAAAATAATTATATTTATACTCAATAGCTCCCATCTTTGCCTTGCTTACACTTAACTCTGCGTCCTGCAGATCAAGAAGGGAACCGGCACCATTTTCATAACTTCTCTGAGCAAGAAGAAGATGTCTTTCGGCATTTTTTATAACCAGATTAGATACCTCAATCTGCTTTCTAATATCGGAAAGCCCCTGAAAGTTTTCTTTTATGAGAGCTTTAATATTTGCTTTTACCTCTTTCTCTTTATAAATCGCTTTATTGTAGTAACTGATAGTAGCATCGACCATGGACGAAATCCCGCCTCCTCTATAGAGAGGTAACGTTGCCGTAAATAGACCATAAACAACAGGGGACCATTCATTGGCATCAAAATTTTTATTAAAATCCTCACTCCCATGGAACTGCTCTATTTTATAACCTAAACCAAGAGAAAGATTAACCTTTGGAAGATGGGCCGCTTTCTCTGCATCAATTTTAAGCCTTGCGATTTTTTTTTCAAGCCTCGAAAGCCTTATTGACGGATTATATATGTCAGAAAGAATATAAAGGTCATCGAGGTTTTTTTCGGGCAGGGGCAGTTCATCAATGTCCGCAGGAATAATATTCATGGTGTCATCATATTCAAGCCCCATTGACAGAAACAAATTTCGCTTCATCTTGTTTCTGTCATTTTCCGCCTTGTTAAACTCCAGTTGGGAATTTGCCATGTCCACTTCAGATTTACTGACATCCAGAATCGGCCTTGAACCGTTATTGAACAATTTTTTAGCCAGCTCGGATTTAACAACATATTTTTTATGTATCTCCTTCTGTACCTCATAGGACCGGTTCGAAAGCAGATAACCGAAATAGGCCTTTTTTACTTCGAGTATAATTGACTGAACTGTCTTCTCACTATTTACTTTTGACATATCCACTTTTACCCTTGCGACCTCAACCTCCCTGCTGCTTTTTTCGTCAACAAGGTTATAAGACATTGCAAGTCCGCCGTAAAGACCAATATATGTATCAACTCCCGGCAGAGAGTAACTGCTGGATGTATCATCATCGTCTTTATCAGTCTCAATAGTTCTTATCTGACCATCAATTATGATTGATCTTTTGGCCCGGGCAATTTTATACTCTGCAATATTAATCTTGTAATCTTCAATACTCTGAAATTTTGCAGAGTGATTCTGAAGCGCAATGGATACACACTCATCTAACGTAATGTACCTGTCCTGGGCAGATAATTCTGATAGAAAAAATAATAGCGGTAATGAAATAAAAATAATTCTTAACAGATAATTCATCTCTTTCCTAGTTAAAAAATAATTAAGTATTTTTTTTTAAATATAGTTATATGTCAAGACAATAAAAATACAAAATAAGATGCCTGAAAATCATAATGTTTCATTTTTTTTAAAAAATTAAAAAATTCTATTGACAGTTTTATCGCAT
>QKCL01000080.1 GCA_003246895.1 Spirochaetota bacterium
TTAACCACTTGTGACGTAAACCATTAAGGTAATCATCTGGAGATTCTGACACTTTGCTGATCCTGCCAGCAGTTTTCAGATCCAACGCCGAAGTGTTTCCCTCAGCGGTGTAGTCGTTATAGCCAACACCCTTTTTCCTGTCAACTAATTTTTTTTAGTTTTCATTTTTTTTGAAATTTTTTCCGTTTCCGAAACATTTTTTCAAAAAAAGTGTCTTGCTCAACAACAATAAATACAATCTATTTTCATACCCCGGAACTGTCAAATAAAAATAATCTTATTTCCTCAAAAAAATACTTTTTGTCATTTTCCCCAGCTCTTTTACCAGCCCGCTCCTTACTCAGAAGAATTACACAACTTTTTTATAATTCTTCTGTCAAAAACAACTATTTACAGGATACCTAAATCAAACCCTTGACAGAATCAATAATTTACGTGGTATATAATTTTACATACAAGGAGAGAGAAAATGGATTTCATACTATCCCTGCCCTACATTCTAAAGATAATGCTTGCACTTACCGCAATCATGGTAATAAACAGGTTCCTAAAAAATCTTATTGCAGCAATACTCATAAGTACAACAGTACTCGCTCTCTGGTGCGGATTCGGCATTCATGAGCTGATAAATATTTCCATAAAAAGCATTACTTCAACACCGAACCTTCTCCTGACAGTTGTCATCTTTCAGGTCATATGGCTGTCCTCCCTAATGGAAGCCAGCGGTTCAATGTCTGAACTGGTGGATGTCGTAAAAAGAAACATCAGTCATAGAGCCGGACTCGCAATACTGCCAGCACTCATAGGCTGGCTGCCCATGCCCGGGGGAGCACTTTTCTCAGCACCAATGGTAGATCAGATGGACAGCGAAAAGCAGATGGAACCTCTCCTGAAAACAAAAATAAACTACTGGTTCAGACATGTCTGGGAATACTGGTGGCCCCTCTACCCCGGTGTAATCCTTGCCATAGACATGACCGGACTTGAAATACATACATATATTCTCCTTCAACTGCCATTGAGTATTTTTTCAGTTGCAGGAGGAGTATTTTTTCTTCTTAGAAAAGCACCCAAGGATTCACTGCGCGAACGAAGCAGTAATAGAACAGGGGATCTCCTTGAATTCCTCAAGCTTATCCTCCCCATACTGATAGTCGTTTCTGTATATGGATTATCATATACAGCAATACCATCACTGGCCTCAAAATCAAAATATATACCGCTCATCATTGGCCTGAGCGTATCACTTGTTTTTATACAAACGAGAAAGCCCGTCAGCATCGACAAACTTAAAAAAATTGTCATGTCCATTAAAACAGTGAAGCTTGTAGCCATAGTCATAGCGGTCCGCATATACGGTGCGCTCATCGAAAGCCCGCTTCCAGACGGCAATTTTCTCATGTCAATAGTCAGGGAGGAGCTCATATCCTGGAACATCCCTGTACTCGCCATTGTAATGATAATTCCTTTCCTGAGCGGCCTTACAACAGGTATTGCAGTAGGATTCGTAGGAGCCAGCTTTCCAATTGTAATAAACCTTCTCGGACCTAACCCCGAACAGTCAAGCCTCATGTCATATACAGTAATTGCCTACGGATTCGGATACATTGGAATGATGCTGTCGCCTGTACATGTATGCCATCTGGTAACAGCAGAATACTTCAAGACAAGGCTTCACCAGAGCATGTACAGAATAATAAAGCCATCCATGTTTGTACTCGCCGGGAGCCTGATCATGGGTTATATTGTTACTCTCATTTAGGAGATTGCAGGGCAGAAATAATTTCATGGAAAAACAACGCTGTTCAACACCAACCGTCACAGATTGCCTATGGCGGTTGGGATTTCCTGATCAGGACAGAAAAGGTTTAATTACGTAGGCATAAATTGAAAATATAACCTCAATAACGATGAGCCAGATTATTATCCACTCCAGATATTCACTCGACTTCTGATTAACCTTATCTATGGCGAAATCAACCGACTCCTTGAGATATGAAATCTTGTGTTCCACCACCTCAAATCGTGACTTTAAATCAAGCTGAAACGAAAGCTGATTATAGAGAGACTCAAGTTCAACATCGTCCCATATTATATCAGGCTTATCGAGGAGATAGAGTTTATTAAGAATATGAAACCTTTCCTTTGCAATTACTGCGGCAAAATCCATGAGGCTCTTCCTGTCCTTGACCCTCAGGGTTTCGAGTTTTTCATATATTCTGACGCTTTTCTCCATCATTTTTTCGAGAGAATTTTCACTTATCTCCAGGCCGACACTCTGGGAAAGGGCGAGAGAGATAATTGATGCAATGGATTTATCAAACTTGCTGTATCTTATTGTCTTGTCATCAATTCTTGGTGCGGAACAATCTCCATCAATAAGCATCAGGTAATCCTGGTTGATCAGAGCTGTTGCATAGCTGTTAGCTTCTCTGATATTCAGCCTCGAAAGAAATGAACTGATTTCATCATTCGTAAAATTGCAGAAAGTAATAATGCCGAATGTTGCCACGAATATATACTTCTCATTGGAAATTTCTCCAACCATGGATTTTTCAATGGTTGTCAGAACAAGACCCGGAAACTCCTTCTCCAGGTCTTTTTTTGTTATCACGTTCGGAATCTCAACAGATACAAAGTGTATGTTATTTAACATTTTCCCTCGATAGCTATGAACAACAGGTTTCATGAGCCCTTAAAAAGCGGCTCATGAGTATATCAATTCCGTTCTTTCAGGTCAACATATTCCTTTATTTCATAATCAGGTGAAATATATGCCGGTCTTATTATTTTACCCTGTATAATCTGCTCAAGCCTGTGCGCTGACCAGCCGACTATCCTGGCCATTGCAAAGATTGGAGTAAAAAGAGACTCCGGAATCCCCAGAAACTTGTAAACAAGTCCTGAATAAAAATCCACATTCACACAGACTACATTTCCCTTTCTTTCATAAACCAGCTGTTTTCCAACTTCTTCAACCTTCTCAAACAAATTATAGAGTTCAATCTGATTATGCTTCTCTGCCAGACGTTTTGCAAATCTTTTCAGAATAATGGCACGCGGATCCGAAAGGGTATAAACAGCATGCCCAAGCCCATAGATCTTGCCGCTTCCATCTGCCGCCTTTCCATCCAGAACATCCTCCAGAAATTTCCTGATATCCTTGTCACTGTACCAGTCTTTGACTACCTTCTGGCACTGAGCCATCATGTACATTACAGATTCATTTGCTCCCCCGTGAAACTGCCCGCTCAGGGATGCAATGCCTGCCGCTATTGCCATATATGTGTTGGCACCGCTCGATGAAACTGTTCTCACGGTAAATGTGGAATTGTTACCTCCCCCGTGTTCCGCATGCATCGTAAGGCAGGCATCAAAAATCTGAGCATCCTCCCTGTCCGGCATATCACCATGAAGCATAAACAGAAAGTTTTCGGCGATTGAGAGATTCTCCTTTGGTCTCACAAAGGCCATATCTTCACCCTTTCTGAATTTGCATACATTGTAGTTATGGGCAACAATTACCGGGGCCTTGGCTATGAGGTCAACACACCTTTTGCTCACTTCAAAAACATCCACGGTATCGGGATTTGAATCACAGCGGCTAAGGTGGGAGATAACACTGTGAAGTGCATACATCTGATTATAATTTTCAACCTCTCCCATAATAATACGCCTCTCGAGAGTGGATAGTTGTGCCCGTTTATGAAGCTCACTTGTAAACTTTTCAAGATCCGCTTCACCCGGGAGTTCTCCTGTAAGGAGGAGATAAATAACCTCTTCGAAACCGAATCTTCCAGCCTCCAGGTTTCTTTCAACAAGCTGACTTATGTCGTATCCGCAATAGTAAAGACGTCCTTCCACAGGGATAACCCTTTTCCCTGTAGGCTCCTCCGGTGCAGCCTCTGTTTCGTATCCGATTACCCTTCCCTTTGTTGTAATCCCTACAATTACACCTGTGCCGTCGGGGTTTCTTAATCCAAGTTTAATATCCTTTTCCCTGATGATCTCAGGTGAAATCTGGTCACGCATTAACTGAAGTCTTCTGACTTTCGATAAAATCTCTTCCATACTTTTGCTCCCCTGCATCTATATTTTTTATTTCATCTTTCTGCCCTTGGTGAGATCCAGAAGAAGTGCTGTCATATCATCCTTCTGGTCCTCATGGCTCCCTATGAAATTATAAACTCTGTCATAAATATTATTAATGATAAGCTGCGGAGGCAGGCCGATCATTTCGATAATGGACTCAACAAGCCTTTTTTCACCGAACTGCTCTTTCTGAGTATCAGAATCAAATGCCTCGGTAAGACCGTCTGAATAAAAAAGTATCAGGTCTCCCTCTCTGATATCAAATGTACAGCCAGGTGTATAAAAATATTCTTCATCTCCAATTAAACTTCTAATATCACTACCAAGAAGATACCCCTTGTCCACTTCCCAGTTCAACTCCGGATTTCTACTGTTCAGGTCAGCAACAACCACCTCAGTTCCATCACGTCTGAAGACGATGGGAAAAAGCATACTCCTGTTATAGAACTCCATCCGTATATGATCATCATGCTCCCTGAAAAAAACAAAATTTACAGATGCAAAATCATTTGATCCGCTGAAATCCATAATGTCAGTAAACTTTTCGGCAATTCCCCGTATTATATCAGAATAACTGATCCATGGATTATCCACGTATCTTCTTTCAAATTCCTTAAGTGTCAGAATAACCGCGGATCTGAATCTGATAAGAGTTGTATAGGCAGGAAGTCCGTGGCCGCTGATATCTGAAAAAATAAGCATTGAATTCCCATCGGGCAGTTTAAAAAAAGAGAAATAATCTCCGGAAAGAACTGATCCGTATGACCTCTGAAATCCAATGCCAACCTCCATTCCCATGTGGAGATCCTTTTCAAAAATATCACGGATCAGAAATCTGTCTTTATCTCGCACATAACTCGCCTCCTGACTCAGGAGGTCATATCTGCGAAGTTTCTCCTGCATTCTGCTGCATTCCTGATTGTTCATTGCCTTATCATTCCGCATGTTCAACTGTTTTACCTCTGTAATACCTGATTAGACTATTTGTTGACGAATCGTGTCCCAGGTTACAGGGAACATCCATCTGCAGCTCCTTTAATATTTTTCCGGCAAGAACCTTGCCAAGTTCAACACCCCACTGATCAAAGGAGTATATATCCCATATTACCCCCTGAACAAAAATCCTGTGCTCATACATGGCGATAAGTTTCCCCAGCTCCCGGGGAGTAAGTTTATCAAAAAGAATAACATTTGTCGGCCTGTTGCCCTCAAAGACCTTATAGGGAACAAGCCTCTCCTCAACACCCTCGGCAGTTACAGCCTCTCTGGTTTTTCCGAAAGCCAGAGCTTCTGCCTGTGCCAGCATGTTGGCTATAAGCTTGTCATGATGATCCATGCCACCATTGAGAGGCATTGCATAAGCTATAAAATCAGCAGGAATAATTTTTGTACCCTGATGAATAAGCTGAAAAAATGCATGCTGTCCATTGGTTCCCGGTTCACCCCAGATAACAGGGCCGGTCTGATATGAAACACGTTCTCCTGTTCTTGTAACATACTTTCCGTTTGATTCCATGTCCCCTTGCTGAAGATATGCCGGAAAGCGATGCAGATACTGCTCATATGGAAGTACCGCATGTGTCTCAAATCCGAAAAAGTTATTATACCATATTCCTATGAGAGCCATCAGGACAGGTATATTTTCTGAAAATTCTGCCTCTCTGAAATGATTATCCATTTCATAGAAACCGCCAAGAAGCTCCATGAATCTGTCGTAGCCGACAGCTATCATTATCGAAAGTCCAATGGCTGAACAAAGGGAATACCTTCCCCCAACCCAGTCCCAGAACTCAAACATGTTCTCTTCTGCTATGCCGAATGTCTTTACAGCTTCAAGATTTGTGGACAAAGCCAAAAAATGGCAGGCAACGGCATCTGCCGAGTGCATGGAATCCAGTATCCATTTTTTCGCACTTTCAGCATTCGTCATGGTCTCCATTGTTGTAAAAGTCTTTGAAGCAACAATAAAAAGAGTCTCCTCCGGGTCAAGCCCTCTGACAGTTTCAGTCAAATGAGTTCCGTCAACGTTGGAAACAAACTTCACCGCAAGATCATCACTCCCATAATGTCTGAGAGCTTCACACACCATTACCGGGCCCAGATCCGAGCCCCCTATCCCTATATTTATTATATTTTTAACCGGTTTACCGGTATACCCATTCCATTTCAAAGACCTTATTCTATCGCTGACAATCTTCATCCTCTGGAGAACAGAACGAACCATGGGCATAACGTCCTCACCGTCAACAAATACAGGTCTTTCACCGATATTACGCAATGCCGTATGAAGCACGGATCTGTTCTCAGTCTCATTGATCTTTTCTCCGGAAAACATTCTCTCTATCTCTTCCGGCAGCCTACATGCCTTTGCAAGATCAATCAGAAGATCTACTGTTTCCCTGGTTATAATATTTTTTGAGTAATCAAAGTACACCCCAGCCTTCTCACAGCGAAAAGAGCTGCCCCTTTCAGGATCTTCCTTAAAGAGCCCGGAAATTGTGGACTTTCCGATCTTATCAAAATGCATTAAAAGCGACTTGTACTCATTAAGCTCAGTAAGTTTTACCCTTTTATTCATATAATCCGCCAATGTATTTTTTTCTGCAACATTAGACATGTAAATAAAAAAGACCAAATGTGTATTGATAGTAATAAAGAGCGGAGGGAAGTCAAGATTTATTCGGCGATGATTATACAATCATGTAAAATCATCGCAAAAAGGATAAATTAGAGAAGAGAAATCGGTAATTTTACGGAGTAACAGGCAGTCTTTTGGAAGTACCCTGCTCAACAAGAATAACCCCTTCTTCCTTATATTTTTTAAGCATAAAATGTGTGGCAGTAGACACAACACCCTTTATCGTTGCAAGTTTCTCAGAGACGAAAAGAGCAACCTCCCTGAGATTCTGCCCGTCGACCTGAACAAGGAGATCATAACTTCCGGAAATAAGCGTAACAGACTTAACCTCACTGAAACGGTATATCATTTCGGCAACTGAATCAAAACCGACCTTCCTTTCCGGAGTAACCTTGACCTCAATCAGAGCCTTCACATCATTCTGTTTTATGCGCTGCCAATTAATATTGGTTCTGTATCCGAGTATTATTTTATCCTCTTCAAACCTGGTGACATATTCATTTACTTTATCTTCGGAAAGACCTGTCTGCATGGCAATATCCCTTGCACAACTCTTTCCGTCGGAAGCAAGGATCTCAAGAATCCTTTCTCCATTTTCATCAATTTCATAGGGTTTCATGTTTTTCTCCCGAATTTTTAGTTACGGTAAACTCTATTTATCTTTCTTATCTTCGTCTTTTTCATCTTCTCCTGACAGGGACTTTTTAAACTGCCTGATCCCGCCGCCAAGATCCTTTGCAATTTTAGGAATCTTGCCTGCACCGAAAAGGACAAGAACTATCAAAAAAATTATAACAAGTTCACCAATACCAGGCATACTCATAATCAACCTCTCAACAATGCAATCATTAATAATGCAAATACTTAACCACAGGCTTCTAAAAGGTCAAGTAAAATAAAAATACGGGGAAATTGGTCAAACCAATGATGTAAAACGGATTTCCTTGTCCTGGGGATCTTCAAAAAAACGGACATTCTGTATAGGCTTATCTATTTTTTTTACACTTCTTTTTATGGTCATTACAACACCGGCATGAACTGTACCTGACACCATTATTGCCGGTTCTTCTTCAAACTTCATCTTTTCCTCAATGACCTTGACC
The DNA here is from genome assembly GCA_003246895.1 of Spirochaetota bacterium. Classification (GTDB taxonomy): domain Bacteria; phylum Spirochaetota; class UBA4802; order UBA4802; family UBA5550; genus SZUA-423. The sequence goes on from QKCL01000080.1 coordinate 7,834, forward strand.
TGATCAAGATACTTTTTCAGATTCCCTTTAGCTGTGCTGAGATCATTCAGAAGGAGGAGACAGTTTTTCTTCTTCATTGCGGGAAGTATTTTAATGTATTCCCTGGGATTCTGAAAGACCTCATCCCCGAAATTCATTTTAAGACTGGTCGTTACCTCTTCAATCTTATCCTTTTCGATCTTCGCTTCGGTTCGCTTATCTGCAAGTTCCTTTTCCACGACAGGATTTCTGCCAACGGTCAGGTTTGTTGCAGTTTCGTTCTGGGTGCCGAGTATATGTGCTGAAATATTATATAGGCCTAGCAGTTTGCCGCCTATGATTTTTCCGTTCTGTCCGGTTATTACTATCCTGTCGTATGAAACAATGGTACAGTTGATTATTGAATCTTCCACTTCCACAGCACCCTGGGCCTCGACCTGAGCGTTCTGGAGAAACTTGGCTTTGAGGGTTCCGTTTGTTTCAATCCGTACAGATTCCTTGCCGACAATGCCGAGCTTAACCGTAATATCTCCCCCTGCAATGAGCTGGGCATCCTCAACATCCTTATCGATTATTATATCCCTGTCAGCCTTCACCCTGAAGCCCGGCTTCACGGAACCCGTAATATGGACTGTGCCGCTGAATTCTATGTTTCCAGTGTTAAGGTCAATATCCCCGTTTATTACAGCAACGGGGAGCACAGATACCTTGTTTTTTGCCACATTTATACAACCGTCAAGAGCTGAGAGCATAATAGAGGAATCGTGTCCGGACTGAACAAGATTTTCCCCCTTTCTGTACCCCTTCATGGGTTCCTTCTTGGCTGGAACCTTGTTTCCGAAAACATCATATCCGTCTTCGGATCTCACCCCTTCAATGCGTTTAAGTATTTCCTGATTTTTCTGAACCTGTACAATTGAATCAATTTCCTTATAGTCGATTCTCCCGTCGGAAAGCATTTTCCCTGCCTTTTTTTCAAGGCCTATGAGAGGTTCATAATACTCATCATATCCATTGATCGGTTCCCTTCCCTGAGCAACAAGAACTCTGAAAAATTTGGGCTGGTCACCCACTGCTTTCTGTATCTGCTGATCATATTTTTCAGGGTCAACCACTGTTACAATCTGCTCGGCATGAAGGATCTCCTCAACTTCCCTGAATGAAGGAAGCCCGCCGAGTTTCCCCGGATACATATTATAACAGGCGCTGATTTTATTTGGAGAGTAGGAGATAGGAGTAATAAGTCTCAGCTTTCCGTCCTTGAATACTACGAATCCGTAACCTGATGCCTTGTAGGCCTTTATCTCAGGATCAAAAACTATTCCGCCGCCGGTCTCAAGTTTAACCGGATCATAAATCTTGTGAAAGCCGTATTCCTCTTTGACATAGGACTGAATGTCTTCACCTGCCTTCAGGTCCACAATCTGCGCAACAATGTCACCGGCGGAAAAAAAATTATTGAGAGTGGAAAGTACAACTTTCTCTGTACCATCAGGTGCCTTCTGTTTAACGAAAAGCCCCTTTACTGCAGGGTCAAAATATAGTATTACTTTCCTCATGAAACTCCCATATATTACAAGATTTTATCAAATATCGGCTGAATCAAGCTTTAACATTAGAACTTTATTAAGACAAGAACTTTTATAACGATTAAGATAATAAAACTTAGATAAACTTCAAGTAATATGTTTTAAAGCATAAAGGGCATTCATCAGGAATGATTAAAACTCTGAAGGACAGCAACCACGTGATGTCATATTCTTATTTTTAATTCCCTGTCCCTGTCAGGGTTCTCCCTGTATAAGATGGCTATATTCCCGATAATATTCACAATGTGTGCCTCACACTTATCTGCCAGCTCCTCTGCCAGTACCTGCTTCTGATCCTTAAAATCCACAAATTTCGCTTTTATAAGCTCATGGTCAAGAAGCGCCTTGCTGCAGGACGCCACAAGACTCTCAGTTATACCGTTTTTCCCTATCATTACAACAGGTTTCAGATCATGCGCAAGGGCTCTGAGCTGTTTTATCTGATCTTTTCCAAGTTTTTTCATTTTATCTCCTTACATGAAACTGCAATAAAAAGACCATGGGCCACAGAATCAATTATTTTTTAAATTAAAATTTACAAATGTCATAAAAAAATATACTATTTAAATATGAATAATATTAATATTGATGAACTCCAGAATGCCATAGACATGGCGGAAAAATACCACCGGAGTCAGACCATCAAGGGCTCTGAAAGGCCGTATATTATACACTGCCTCAAGGTACTTGCGGAAACACAGAATTCACTGTATGGTATGCCCGGTGCGGACATAAGGCTCGGGGCTCTCTGCGCAGTTCTCCATGACACACTTGAGGATACCGACATTAACCCCGACATCATGATCGACACATTCGGCATAGATGTAATGGAGGGGGTACAGGCAATGACCAAGGACGATTCCCTGCCGGAAGAAATTCAGCTCAAGGACAGCCTCCAACGAATTGCTTCAGGCAGGCTCGAGATCATGGTGCTGAAAATGTGTGACCGCATAGTAAACCTGGCGCCGCCGCCCGACTTCTGGACAAAAGAAAAGATACTCAGCTATTACAACGACTCCATCGAAATATACAACACTCTTGGCCATGCTGACGAGTATACAGCAAGCCGGCTCATGAGCAAAATCAGGTTCTACAAACAGTATCTGAAGTAGAAAATAACGACTGCCACCCGCTGAATCCAGATGGATATCATGCCCCAGGGTACGCAGATATTCCGGGGATCGGTATACATTCCCGGCCAGTTCGCAGCTAAAAAAATAATTCTCTTTTCATATACCGGTCGTAGTGATGAAGTTTTTTATACACGCTTGACCAATCAAATAATCTATCTGTGTCTACCCAATCCTTTATCGGTGTTCATCTATGCGGGTACTTTCATTCCTCTTCTTCACCTTTCCGGTAACGTTCCGGCCATAATCTTTCAAGGCGTTCACGTATGGAATTCTCGCTTCCGTTGCGTGTGGCCCTGTAAAAAAGTCTGCCACTGTATTCAGGCGGCAGGTATTCCTCTTTCACAAAGTTTCCTTCGAAATCATGGGGGTACTTATACCCTTTATGGTACCCCATGTTTTTCATCAATTTTGTTGGAGCATTCCTGATGTGCATGGGTACCTCAAGATTATCTGAAACAGCTGCTGACTTGGCCTCATTCACAGCCATATAGGAGGCATTGCTTTTGGGAGATGAAGCAAGGAACGTGGTACACTGGGCCAGTATGATTTCAGATTCAGGCATACCGATATTTTTTACAGCCATGAGTGTTGATACTGCCATATTCAGGGCCTGGGGCACAGCATTGCCTATATCTTCCGAGGCAAGAATAACAAGGCGTCTTGCGATAAACTCCGGATCCTCACCTGCAAGTATCATCTTTGCCAGATAGTACACAGCTGCATCCGGATCTGAACCTCGTACAGACTTGATAAAGGCGGAGATTGTATCGTAGTGTCTGTCCCCCTTGCGGTCGTAGTATATCATGGTGTTGCGGAAGGCCTCTTCAACATCGGTCTGAGTGATGCAGCCGTCCTCACTGAGAGAAAAGGCAACTTCCAGAACATTGAGCATCCGCCGTGCATCCCCGTTTCCAAGGAGTGTGAGATTCTCCTTCACTCCGTCTTGAAATGAGATGTTTCCGCCGCGCAGTACAATATCAGTTTCCACTGCACTGTCAAGTATGTTCATGAGGCTTTCATCACTGAGCCTGTTCAGCTTGAGAACTCTGGTGCGTGACAGAAGCGGAGAAATAACACTGAAGGAAGGGTTCTCCGTTGTGGCGCCGATAAGGACAATATCTCCTGCCTCAACTGCCCCTAGAACTGCATCCTGCTGGGCCTTGTTGAATCTGTGGATCTCATCTAGGAAAAGAAGAGTCTGCCTGCCCATGGACTTGTTACGCTCGCCCTCCTTGATGACCTTGCGAACGTCAGATACACCAGATGACACAGCACTCAAATAATGGTACTCCATTGAACATGATTCGGCAATTATGCGGGCGAGTGTTGTCTTCCCGGTACCAGGGTCACCCCATAGTATCAGCGAGAATACCCTGCCGCTCTCGATCATTCTTGAAATTATTTTACCTTTTCCGGTAAGATGCTCCTGCCCCCTGTAATCATCAAGAGACATTGGACGGCATCTTTCGGCAAGGGGAGTTATGCGCTCCCCTGCGTTACGAAAAAGGCCAGGCGTGCGGTCTACCATTTGTTCTCCCAGTCAACCTTTGCTGTTGCCTTGATTATAAAGATAAACGAAAGTATAGTTGTTACAGTTATGAGAAATCCGGTATGTTCCGGAATAAAAAATGCGGAGGAGAAAATCCACTGAAACAGAACCGCTCCGAAAAGCACAATCTTCATGAGGCCCCCGCCCTTTTTAATAAGATAAATATAATAGGCCATTATGCCCGTTGATACTGCAAGAGAAACGGCAATGGCAAGTATGATGCTCATGTAAGTTACAAGATATGACCCAAGCAGATAGAATATAAAGAAACCTGTGAGGAGAAAGAGATAGTTCATGGGGTGAAAACTTATCTGCCCTGCTGTGACAAAAATCAGTACTACAGCAAGGAAAAGAAAGATGGCAATTGGAGCATAATAGAACATTCTCGATATGACTGCTCCATAGTTACCCGGAATTAAAAACTTGAGGGAAATATTCTGGCCTGTAACAAGGTTTGAAGATCTCCACCTGTACTTTGTCATAGAGTCATCACCTGAAGTTTCAGTGGGCACCATGGCTCCATTGGGAATGTCGGTATCCTTAAAGTTTGTTGTAAGCTCCATGTCAAGATTCTTGATTTCACGTTTTGTATTTCCCATGCTGTAGACAAAACGCTCAGTCCCCTGGGCCCTGTAGAAAATCTCAATGGATCTGGTTTCTCCCGGAGCCAGACTGCCCGACCACTGAATGCCGTCCGAGAAGTCCGAATCTCCTTCATATTTTTTACCCTGAAAGTTCACAGACAGGTCTGTTATATTGCCGGCACTTTCCGGAAGCCTGAAATCGAAAGAAAATTTCTCACTCTTTTTTTTGAGATTTTTCAAAAGGAAAGCGCCCTTAAATTCCATATTGAAACCTGGATATTTAAGAAGACCCTTTGTTCTGATGCTTGAATTTATTTTGACGGAGATTTTCTGGTCCGCAATCCCCATGCTCTTGGAAACCTCAACGGGAACCTTTTTAACCTCTCCTGTCTTCTTGTTCTCTGTATCACGGAGAACTGTTTCCCTGTACACAAATGAAGGTAAAGACTGGTAAATCTGCCCTCCCCATATGCCCTGTACAGACTTGTAGTTGCGGCTATAGCTGCTTGAGTGCCTGTCATCAATGCGGAAACCGATTGAAAGAGAAATGATACTGAATATTATTGCAAATGTAACTATGAGTGCGTACTTAAGCACCTTTTTGATGAAATCGGGCCTGACCTGATAAATCCTCACAGAAACAATGATAAAGGCCGCAAATACCAGACAAAAACCGAGAAAAACCAAACCTGCTGCCATATCTGACTCCTTGTTTAACTAATCTGAAAATCATTGAAATTATAACAGATGAGGGCTGATAGGGCAATAAAAAAAGGCCACCCGAAAATGGGCAGCCCTGTTACATGAAAAAGAAAAGATTAGTCGCGTGACATTTTGCCACCGCTGCGACGTGAACGAGTAGTCTGCATCTGCATTCTTCTCATCTTCTTGAGTCTGCGTCTTTCGGCTTCTTCTTTCTTTCTTTTCTTCTCTTCGCTTGGTTTCTCGTAGTATCTTCTTCTTTTAAGTTCTTTAAAGATACCTTCGAAAGCCATTTTCTTTTTGAGATTTTTGAAAGCCTTTTCAATGTCACCGTTGACTTCAACTATCAAAGGGCTTGTCATATGTGAATCACATCCTTTATTTTTTGAATAATGTTAAGATTTAATCTAACAATTTTTTGTCAATGGAAAAAAGTTTTTTTCATACTATCCATGGTATATAGACTCAAAAATACTGACCAGGATTGAAATAAAGGAGAATTATGTCCCAAAAATACGAAATGAGGAATAAATCAGACTATGATCATTTCTCCAGAATATTTTTTAAATTCTGCAGACTGATCCCGGCACGCCTGGTCATTATCTGTTTTACAACGGGCAGAAACAGCAATCTTGATATTAAACCTCTGTTTCTGCTGTACATTTTCCAGTTTACCTCACATCCATTATCACATTCAGATATTCCTATTTCCATTCTGGGAAAAACAAAGGGCAAACTCCCCTCAGTTATAAACAGAAGAGGTCTCTGGGAACTGAATACCTCAATTTTAATCTTCCGTGAACCGGCCATGGGAATTCTCACTGTTTCAAGATATGTCTTTCCGGTCACACTATGGGGAGAATCATCGACAGATTCAACAGAAATAACGCCCGTGAACCATTTCCCGAAATTTTCCATATTTGAGACATAGTCGAATATAACATCTGCACTCTCTTTAAGCAGGAGAGTTTCATCTGCAAGTAATTTCATTTCATGTCCCTGATATCAATATTTTTTAAGCGGTACAGAACTGAACCTTTTTTATATGAAACAGTCCTGTTTTTTAAACTGATAATAACAGTTACTGGAGTTTCACTGTCACCCTTTATGGCAAGCTTATCACTAATTTTAACAGACTCCTGAACATCCAGAATCAACCTGTACTTTTTCGTATTCCCCTTTGGAGATTTATCTGTAACTGTAATTATTTCCGGAAGATACAGCCGATACTCTTTCCCAAAAGTCTTCACACTGCCGTTTGTTACAAATCCCATTGAATCACGAACCGACATCCAGTATGATTCAATATCAAGACTGTATTTCAGATTATGAACTTCAGGAGATCTGTACCCTGAAAGCATTTTTCTGCTTTTACCAATTATCCTGTTAATGAAAGATATCTCCTTCATTGAAAATGCGGTTTTCATAATTTCTTTATGTTCACTATCTGAAACTTCCCTGGATTTAATGTCAGTATAATAGAAAAGGTTCAGGTTTCTCCTGCGGTCAAAAAAGTCTATTCTGCCGCCCGGCCTGAATACAAGTTCCATTCTACCGGCATAACGCTGCCGGCCCGGGCCTCTTTCAACTGAAAGTTTTTCAAATTTGAAAACGCCATAATCTTTATATAGTTTTTTTTCTGCAGGAGAGTAGTATTCAAAATACAATCTGTCTGATTTATAGGGTATATATGTCCCGGACTCTGATTCCCTTTCTACTATTCCCAGTGAGTGATATTTCCCATGAGAAAGCACTTCTTCCTGACCTGTTCTGAGCAGAACATTTTTTTCCCTTCCGCTGCCTGTATTTTGAAACCTTAGCTCCCGTATAATTACCGGGTAAAACCTGCCGGAGATACAGGAAATCTGTATCATTACATTATTATTAAGTATACTTCGGTATACTCCTGCCTCCTTGAAGTAAAAGGCAAATGGCAGAGAAACAGCAGCACAGACCCATAAAACAAGAATCCTTATCCTGCCATAATCTCCCTTCAGTAAAGCAGCAAACTCCCTGGCTCCTGCATAGACAAACATCAGCGCAGCAGCAAACAGAACCGCTGTAACAAAAAATTCCATCATGGGCATTCTGTATGAGATCATGCTGTCTGCCATTGCAAGGCCGTAGGATCTCAGGAACAGGATTGCAAGGGCAAGAATCACTGATAAGAAAACAGATATAACCATGATCCATCTGAAGTTAAGGTAATATGCCAGTGGGATATAGATAATGAACACGGCAAAGACAAATAAAAAGGAAAAACTTACAAAGTCAGATGGGTATGGTAATCCGTTTCTGTAGAAAAAATCATGACTAAAAAACACGCATAACTCCAGTTTAAAAATAAAAACATTCTTCTTGTGCAAAAAAACACCAGGTTCCGGTTACCTGAAAATCATATTATGACATACCGAATATCTATGCACCTATATATCGGTTTTTATTTGAAGTCAAGCACTTATAAATCATATTTATTCAGATCCGGACAACCCAGATCATGAGTACATTTTCTGAATTGCCCGGATGTATTATTCTATTTTCCGTAATACTTCTTCACGGTATCCCATGCAACTGTCTGAAGAAATCTGGCCATATTCTTTTTCACCTTGCCATGGTCATCAAAATTAAGTCCAACGGGGGATTTTCCGTATAATGAAGCATAAGTTACACATGCCACAAGATAGTGACCTATTTCTGTTGGATGGCTTCCATCATAACTCTGGTGAAGCTTAATACCTTTCTTTTTATTTGCAGCCTCCTCAAAAGCCAGACCTGCAGGAATAACCAGGGCGTTTATACTGTTTCCCATTTCTGTGTACCCTGCCCTGTTCTTTTTTATCATTTCAGGACTGTATTTCTTATGCTTTTTACCATATGCCCATGTCATAAAAAGAACAGTTCTTGCTCCGGAAGCTTTTATTGCCTTATCATGTTCTTTAACCATGCGGACAAATTCTTCATGAATTTTAGGAGATATCTGAGAAGCACTGTTATCCGCAAGTATTACAACATCAAAGGGTTTATCAAAACCGAAAGCTCCATCAGCTACATAATTACTCACTACATGGTCTTTCAGGCTTCCACCTGATACAGTTACGGATTTAAATTTATACTTTTTTTCATTTGCCTTGTCTGCAGCTTTGGCAAGACCGAGGACCTTGTTATGAAGACTATCATTGTAATAGAAATAGCTGTTCCCAACGAAAAGAACCTGTTTTGGAGAATCAATATCAAGTTTTGTAACCTTTGGCTTCAGTTCCTCTGCTGAACCGCAGACAGAAACAAATAATACTGCCGCAGCAAGAAACGACTTAAAAATTTTACTAAACATATAACCCCCATTTTTTATTTTTATATATGCAGGCCGTTCGGATAATCCCTCAAACAGCCAAACATTCAAGACAGAATCAATAGAGGAGCATATTCAACAACACAACTCCATAAAAGAAAACAATCCGGTAATTAAAATAAAAAATAAAGAAAGAATATAATTGAAAATGGTGAACCAAAACAGACTGGTCAAATCATGATACAATCGGGATATGTCTCATGGACAGCTCCTGAATAGTGACGGCAAGAATATTACGATTTATAGTCATCACTGAAGAACAGGAATGTCAAGAAGTTTTGTAATCTTCAAAAAATAAACATCAATATTTAAAGTTATATGTCATATTAATCCTGCTTCAGTCAGCCATATGCAGCTTTACTTTTCAATTATACTTACACTCAATATTTACAAAAGCTCAAGCTTATAAACGGTGCAAAATACAGGGAAATTTTACACTACATTAAAGCATTAAGTTATATAAACTATATTCTTTTACGAATACTCCAGTATTTAATTGTGGACATTTTAAACTACAATGTTTACAATTAACGGATAAATAAAATCAATAAACAAAAAGAGGTCTAAAAATGAAAAGAAGTGGGCTAAAAATTTTTGCTGCAACTTCAATGCTTGTAATTTCCGCTCTTGTTGGACTCTATGCTGCAGATCGCTGGATCCAGGGATCAAACGGCAAAATTAACGGTACTTCAATCAATGGCGGATTTGAAAACGGACGCAATCTTGTACTGTGTGCAGGATTCTACAACGGCACATATCACCCAGGAAAACTTGTTGGCAATGCATGTAACTACGGATATGGCGGCAGAGAAATACGTTCAACCTCCTACTATACTCTTGAAATACAGAGAGGAAATCTTTCCCGTTACACATGGTACAACGCATCTAACGGAAACATTCCACACATGCCGGGCTATTCTCCAATACCTGTAGGCCGTGAAGGATCCAGAACACTTTACGTTTGCAGGGCAAACTACAGAGGCGGAATGCACCCTGGAAAAATAGTGGGACAAAACTGTAACTTTGGATGGGGAGGAAGAGAAATCACTATTCCAACATACCAGGTTCTAATGTTCCAGCACTAGAAATTAAAATACTGCCGGCTCCATTTGCCGGCAGTAAACACACCATACTTCCACTATTAACAACCAACTCCAATAATAGCATTATAAAGAAAGCAATTCAACAAACTACCTGAACTGCTTATAATTCTGATTTTTTAATACTTTCCGAAATCAGCTATCAAAGTGAAATCTTCTCACATTTGTGGACGGAGAAATAATTCTGCAAAAATACAAGAATAGACCGACGAAGGTTTTACAAAGAAACCCTAACAGAAAAAAATTTTTAAACTTCATCTGCCTCCGTACCAGATACAGTTTATTTTAAATTTTAACCCATATAGAACAGTCTGTTACACAAGGCCTGATGATCTTCTAAAAAAATCATACTATTGGAGCAGACTTATAATTTCACCAAAATTTCTTTTCCGTGCTATACTTAATGGAGTATCACCATTTTTATTAATCCTGTTTCTGTCAGCCCCCCTTTCAACCAGCAGCCTTACCATTTCTGGCTTCCTGAAAAATACTGCAAGATGCAAAGGTGTATTCTGCGCAGAATCTATTGAATTAATATTTATTTTTTTTGAAGTCATGTACTCAACAATTTCATAATATCCTTTAAAGATTGCAAGTCTCAGGGGAGTTATCTCCATTTTATCGATGCTGGCTAACTGAGAGTCGGCACCTTTATCAATCAGGGCCTTAACAGAATTGATATAATTTCCGTATACAGCCACGTGCAAGGGGGTCCATCCGTTATTCTTGATTCTTGAACCTATCCTGGCCCCTTTTCCGAGAAGAATATTAATCATTGAAGGAGAATTTGACTTTGCAGCCTGATGAAGCGGTGTTGAACCATTCAAATTCGAATGATTAACAGTACCGCCCTTTTGTATCAGATAATTTATCAGTTTATCTCGTCCCTTCTGTATACAGGCAACCTCCAGTGGTGTGCTCCCGTTTTTGTTTTCTGCATTAATCTCCGCCCCCCTATCAAGCAGAACTCTAGTAATATCATAATTACCGAGGATGGCAGAATAAAAAAGAGGTGTTTCACCATTATTGGTCTTTACATTAACTCTGGCACCTTTTTCAAGCAGATATCTTACGATATCGAGTCTGCCGGTTATAGAAGCTGCATGAAGAGCCGTCATTCCGTTTGATTTTGTCTCATTAATATTACTGCCACTTTCTACAATCTGCTTTACCTTGTCAAAATTACCTTCATTTGTAGCAGTGATAATCTGGGGAGAAGAACATCCCGCAAAATACAGAAATAAAATCGAATAAAAAATTGTACGAAAAAAATTCATATCATGTCTCCTTTAATTGTAAAAGATTACATCCATGGATTCATAAAAAAGTCAAACAAATAGAGAACAACCCAGGCAAAAAACTCCAAAAACATACCAAGGTAATTAAACTCTCTGCCCGAATATAGATAACAACTCCTGAACTCAACCGTATAATAACATATTTCAGATACAAACATAGTCCACAAAGAGATAGAGAAATTCAACGATTCAACATATCAGCTTGCGCCAGCTATTCTCAATTAAAGTTTCAGATGAAATATCAAGGTTCAGCCAAAATCATTTATTCAACTGTAAATATGCCAATACCTGAGTTGTTAATACTATCAATTGAATATAAGAGTAATTGTTACTTTTTTGCAAACAATTCGATTCGGCAAATTGTGAATACGTATACTTTGCACTACAAAAAGTCACAAATTTATAACTTAACCACTCTATGGGTTGACAAACATGACATATTTAAAAGTATGCACACAAATGAAACAAAATTGGAAAGACATTGAATATCAATAAAAGAAT
>QKCL01000039.1 GCA_003246895.1 Spirochaetota bacterium
CTCTGGATAAGGCCTCCAGAAAATGGACCAGGCCTATTCTGGATTGGGGTCTTGCTTTGAATCAATTCGCAATTCACTTTGAAGGTAGAGTGCAGATTTAATATGAATCGAAGGCTATTTACACAAAAAATCTGACACTCTCGTCGTGAGCATAAACTTCATGGTCGTGAGTATAAACTTCATGCTCCCAAGCATTGATTTTATACTCACGAGAGTAAATTTCATGTTCCGGAGTGTTAATTTAATGCTCCGATGAGTCTTGTTAATACTCGGGACCATGAATCTGATACTCAGCAGTATCAGGGAAACACAGAGGTGTGTCTCCTGGACGCGGCATGATGCAGAATTATCTGTTTATCCTGTGCCGCGTATTCATAGCCGGAAATCTGTAATATTCTCCTGTATAATTACTATTTTTCCATTCCGCATGTCTGTTCACATGCCATAATTACAGTAAAAAGGCATAATAAATGATTTAGTGGCTTATCCCGTGGCAAAAAGGAATGCGAGTCTGGATTTCAAAGAGCCTGCCGGATTCAACTCCGGCCATGCAGTGCAGACAGCACTTGTAAAACCGGCAAAAGTGACGTAGGGCACAGCCGCTTCTGAAAGGCAGTAAAGGCAATCCTTCCCATAAATTTTAATTGCTTAATTATGAAAATGGAACAATATTTAAAAACAAAACAAAAGGGATATCGGGCATATGAAAAAAATATTTATGGCGGGTTTATTAATAATATGCATTGGGTTTACGTCATGCAGCAGAAAAAAAATATCCTCCTTCGATGAGGGGAGCATCAAGCAGAAAACATACAGGGAAGTCATCAAATACAGGCTCATTCACGGGAAAATGCTGGTTCCCGTAACAATACATGGGAAAAACTATAACTTTATTTTTGATACTGGCGCTCCGTTATCAATTTCAAAAAAAATATATGAGGATATTAAACCGGATGTAAAAGGGGAAATGGAAATATCTGACGGTTCCGGAAAAGTACGTAAAATGCCGGTCATTTCACTGCCTGAACTGGAATTAAAGGGGATCACTTTTACCGATACAAGCGGTATTCTCCTGCATGATGAATCTATCCGGATGTTAAAATGCATGGAGGCTGATGGCATCATTGGAAGCAATATGCTGAGAAATTCAGTAATACAGATTGACGGCCGCAGCAAGGAGATCGTTATAACAGACAATGCAGATAAACTCGGCCTGAAAAATGTTATGTATCAGGAAGTTAAATTTGCGCCGGGACAGAGTAATCCCCATATAATGGTCGCCGTGGAAAACAGGGGAGAGCTTTTGGGGGACATGGTTCTCATTGATACAGGGTCACGGGAATTTTACTCCATGTCAAATGAAATCTACGGCTATTACAAGAGCAAGGGATTCTTCATGAAGGTACTGGCTCAAGGTAATGGATCATTTGTATGGGGAATTCACGGAAATGAAAGCAGCAACAGGCATTATGTTCTGAATATTCCCGGATTTAACCTGTACAAGTCAAGGTATAAGAATGTAATAGTGCAGACCGTTGCTGATGATATATCCCGCATAGGCTCTAAAGTTTTTGAATACGGCAAAGTGACCATCGATTACAGAAATAAACAATTTTACTATGAGGCTTATAAAAACGTTAAAACAGATTCCTTATCGGAACGCCCCTGGCAGATCTCACCTACAATGAAAAACGGAAAACTGGTAGTGGGAGTTATCTGGGACAAATCGCTGGAAAAAAAGATCAATCCAGGGGATGAAGTATTGGGAATAAACAATATGGATTTCCAGTCTTTGAGTTCCTGTGAACTGCTTTTTACAAGGAGAAACAGCGCCACAGGAAAGCAGTTTACAGTAAAATTAAAGGACATAAAAACAGGAGAGACTAAAACCTTGCTGATTCGGCGGTTATGAAAGAACAGCGGTGCTGTATAACGGGAGAGTGTCATTCTTGACCTGAACCCTGTGCAGTACCCTTGTCTTCTCCATCTTCTTCTGTACCCGGTACACAGCAGCAGATTTATCATCTGCTGCTGTAGATTTACACAGTTACCCTGACACATGGATCGCGTCTTTCTGAGGCAACAATGTGTCTATTTAACACTCCGGAAAATAACTCTGATGCACAATATCATGAGAGACAGTCAAGTATGCACCTCCGGGACAGGCACAGAATGTAATTTCATTTATTTAATTCTTCACACTTTATTATTCCAATGCGCCCTCATGGAAAAGTTGAGTATTTGGAGATAAGAATCTCCTGCAAATATCACTGCCCCCCTCTTTGATTTTGACTTACCTGCATGATGTATGTATATTAATTTATAAAACTATCCTTTTACAGCAATGGTGGCCGATGAAGACTGTTAATATCCTCTACACAAAGAAAGATGATCTTCTTGAAACTGGCAGAAAAGCCTCAGCATATCCCGCTGGCCGGATTCTTGTTCAGGTTTTCTCGGGAGTAAGGGATCTCAATCTATTAGAAGCCATAAGATCTGACATTATTGATGTTTTTCCCGGTGCTGCAGTCATCGGTGCAACAACAAACGGTGAAATCATAAATTCATCATCAATCGACGATTCAGTTGTTGTAAGTGTTTCCTTTTTTGAGACAACTTATGTAAGATCGCATTTTATAGGCCAGAACGATGATTTGATACTTGCGGGACAAACAGCAGCAGACTCCATTGAAAAATTTAATCCCGAAGCCAGGGCCATAATCATTTTCGGCTGCGGACTGAAGAACGGCTGCCTGATGAAGGATATTCCATTTTTTGACGAGATCCACAAAAGGCTGAACAGAGTCATCATAGCAGGAGGCAGAGCGGGGGTTCATGCAACATCCGAAACTCCCTGTGTTTTTGCAGAAGAAGGAATTTCCAGGGAAGGGTTTGCCATGGCATCTTTATCGGGAGATGGACTCAACATAAACAGGGCATATAATATCTCGTGGCTCCCTGTGGGTAAAAGAATGAACATAACCGGTGTACATGGAAATACTGTATTTGACATAGATGACAAATCTGTAAGAGAGATATACTCTCATTATCTCGGAATAGGACTTGATGATGGTTTTCTATTTCTGATGAATGAATTTCCCCTAATGATTGAAAGGAACGGTCTTCTGGTAACCAATCCCATCTCTTCGATAAACAAGGACGGTTCTTTTGAATATGTTCAGCCATTAAATCTCGGAGAGCAGGTTCGTTTCAGCTTCAGTGATATCGGCCTTCAGGAGGAGGGAGCAGCAGAGTTGAAATCCAGGATCAGGGAATACAGGCCTGAGTCTGTTTTTGTATATTCATGCGCTTCAAGAAAACTGACTTTCGGTGATAACATCTCTGTAGATATGTCTGCCCTGAATGAATTTCCATGTTCCTCGGGTTTCTTTACATTCGGAGAATACTTTACAGATCAAAGCTTCCATTTTCATATTTTTCAGCAAACCATGACTGTACTGACTCTGTCTGAATCTGAATCTATTAATGAACAATGCCTTGGTAAAAATGAAATCCCGGAAGCAGTACAGAGCGACACCATCAGGTACAGGCTTCTTAAGATACTCAACCATCTTATGGGAAAAACCACCCAGGAACTGGAAGAAAAAAATGCTGAACTTAATGAACTTGCCAGCAGGGACAGCCTGACCGGACTCTTTAACCGCCGTTATTTTGACGAAACCCTTATTCGTGAAATAAAGGCCAATGACCGCAGCTGTACCCCCCTGTCGCTCCTTCTCCTTGACGTTGACTTTTTCAAACAGTTCAACGATATCTACGGGCATGTTGCAGGAGATGACTGTCTGAGGGGTATAGGCCACATTCTCGGCAAGGAGATCCGCAGGCCCAGCGATCTGGCATTCCGCTATGGAGGAGAGGAATTCGGATGCCTCCTCTCACACACTGACCATAATGGTGCCATGTCGGTTGCCGAAAAGATAAGATCAGACATTGAGCAGCTTAGAATTCCTCATGAAGGATCCAGGATCTCTGATTATGTTACCGTGAGCCTTGGAGTAATTACTCTCAACTGTCATCCCGACAGCGACCCTGCAACGCTGGTGAGTCTCTGTGACGAACAGCTCTATGAAGCCAAACACGGAGGAAGAAATCGTGTAACTGGCCGGGACATCAGCTGTTTTTTTGAGAATAAAGAAAATTAGGCTGAGAACAGAACCTGTTCAATCCCCATTTCTCCTCCCTCACCTTCTTTAACCGGTTCATAACGGCAATATTATCATCCGGTGCTGAACACTTACACAGTTTTTCTGACAGACCTGTAATATTTATTTAGTGTCCAGGTGCCGGATTTTTTATGGCCAGAAATCCAAAAAGAATCCCCCAAAATAATTAATTATTTTTATATACCAAAAACCTGCTCATATGATATAGTTACCTTGAAATGGTATAATAAATTATTTAATGGAGTATTTTCATGAAAAGTAATTTATCTTCACAAAGATTTACAGCTTTTAAAAACGCAGTAACCATAATTTTGCTTTTACTTTTCACCGTCATATCCCCATCTGTTCTGAAGGCCGGAACACCCGGGAAAATTATCTGGAACTATGATTTTACGCGGGTAAACAGTGCCTACATGAGCAGGGTAACGGTATCAGCAAACATGGTTGTTGTCCCTCTGGGCACGGAAGACATGATCTGCCTTGATCTCAATACAGGGAAGGAAATATGGAAAAATCCGACTTCAAATCCCAATACAAACACAACCAAACCTGCTGCTTTCACATTAAACAACAGGATCTACACTTCGGAAAATGTATCCTACACAAAGGGTATAATGAAGTGCCTTGATCTCAATACAGGTTCCCTGATCTGGCAGTTCCAGACACCTCAAGGGGAAAACGCCGATATCAAATACGGCCGTAAACAGATCAACTGCACCCCTGTCGTGAAAAACGGAAAAGTCTATTTTCATGATTTTCAGGGAGTTATATACTGCCTCGATGCTTCAAACGGCTCACTGATATGGAAAAACGACATAAACGTTACACTTAACAGGAAAAAGACAGAATCATGGAAACCCGATGCCTACGAATACCAGGGCCCCATCATGGTAGAGGGCAACAGCGTCTTTGCTGTCTGCACAAACCGTCAGCTGGTCTGTCTCAATGTTTCAGACGGCAGCAAAAAATGGATAAAGGAATTTAAGGGCTGGAGAGAAACCGACATCAGCCTTCTCGGCGCCTTCGGAGGGAGAGTATACGCGCTATATGCACCATGGAAAAAGGGAGCTTCAACTGAAACTCATAACCTCATTGCAATTGACTCTCAGACCGGAAAAGAAATATGGAAATCACCTCGCCTCAAGGGAACCTATTCCAGAGACCTGCGTGTCTTAAACGGAAACCTTATGCTTACAGGTGGAAATGCGCTATACGGTTCTGCATGGAACAAAAGTTATCTGACCTTCATTGACATAAATACCGGCAGAATTATCTCCCGCAAGGATCTCCCCTTTGATATCCGTTCACAGGCTGAATTTGCAGAGGGCAAACGCTACTACATACGCTGGGATTTTCACGGCAAAGGGTCAACAAGCACTTTCTCCACCCTTCTCTACTGCGATGATGCCGCAACCGGCAGGAACCTCTGGAAAACAGCACTCATAAAAAACAGCAATGACTGGTACTATACAGGGAGAACCCCAAAGAGCCGGGCGACAAGTCTCCTGGTGGAAAGGGGACTGGCCTTTGTTACTATCAACAATCAGCTCTGGTGCATTCAGACAGGAGAAAGCGGGAATTAAAACAGTTCAGGATCATAAGATAAAAAATCCCCGTAAAGGACGGGGATTTTTTTATTAACAGTTTATTTGTATCATGTATTATAATCAGCCTATGGTGTATCCTGATATCCAGGTTTCTTGCTTAGTTCATCCATCTTCTTCTCTGTCACTTTGACCATTTTCTTCGCTCTTTTCTCTTTGGGATATACTTCAAGAATGGCCAGATAACACACCCTTGCACGGGCATAGCTTTCAAATTCCATTCCAACCTGCCCCTTGCCGAAACTCTTTGCCTGCATTTCATTCACATCAGCTTTTTTATACATGGCTGCCCTGTTTTTGGGATATGCTTTAAGGGATTCATCCAGTTTATTCAGAGCCTGATCATATTTTTTCTCCTTCAAAAGAGCTGCTGCTTCCTTCATTCTCTGCCCCGCAAGGGCCTTGTCGATATACCTCTTCATAGTAAAACCGAAAACCTGAAGATTGGTGAGCTCCATTAGGCTGTATCCGTCATTTATGGGGTGCATCAAAAATTCCCCGCGTCCTTTGAGAACCAGCTTTATATAATCCTTGCCGTCATTGCCTTTAAACTTCTGTACATCTGCCTCGCCCTTGCCCAGAACTTTAACTGTTCCCTTTTTCCTTATTGAGTATGAACTGATCCCGTCACTGGAATAAAAGTCTATGACATCGCCATTTTCCCATGTCCATGGATGCTCCGCAAAATCTGAAACCTTTAGTTCCGCAAATAACGGAACAGCGCAGGCCATGATTAAAACGGCCAGACTGAACATTCTGATTCTTTTCATAAATGACCTCTCCATTTTTTTTTAAAATAAAAGTATCTGCGGAAAAAATCAACTCCTTTATGAAGTCAATAATTGGAAACCGGATACCTTTCAGCAAAACAGTCTCTGAAGCTGACAACACATGTTACGGAACTCAGGCTCCATAAAAAAGGCCGCCCTCGGTGGGCAGCCTTTTCTCATGATCTTTATTTTAGAATGTTCATCTGCTATTTTACAACTATGTTCACAAGCTTTCCGGGAACGGCAATGACCTTTACAATGGTTTTGCCCTCTGTGAATTCCTTTATTCTTGGCAGTTCAAGGAAGAGCTTCTCCATCTCTTCCCTGCTGATATCCGCGGGGACCATCTCCTTTGCCCTTACTTTGCCGTTTATCTGTGCAACAATTTCTATTTCATCATCCTTTGTGAGCTCCTCGATCCACTCAGGCCACTTCTCATATGCCAGTGTCTCTGTTTTTCCAAGGACCTGCCACATCTCCTCACCAATATGCGGAGCGTATGGTGCAATGAGCAGTACAAATATCTCCCATACCTTTCTGTAGCACTTCTCATGCTTCATGGCCTCATTTATGAATATCATCATCTGTGAAATTGCGGTGTTGAATTCAAGTCCTCTGGTGTCATTTGACACCTTCTTTATTGTTTTATGCAGGAGCTTCACAAGGTTCTCGTCCGGTTCCTCGTCTGTTATCTCCTTCATTGCAACTGTCCAGACCCTGTTCAGGAATCTCGACACACCAGCAAGACCGCTTGTTGACCAGGGCTTTGAAACCTGAAGGGGGCCCATGAACATTTCATACATACGCATTGAATCTGCGCCGTAGTCCCTGATTATATCATCAGGATTTATTACATTCTTCAAAGACTTTGACATCTTGGCGATTACCCTCTCGAGTTTTTCACCTGTTGCCTTTTCAACAAATACATCGGGCTCCACTTCGTCCACTGCATCAACCGCAACCAGTGACTTGTTCCTTCTCTGGTATGCAAAGGATGTGATCATTCCCTGATTCACGAGCCTCTGGAAGGGTTCTACGGTATTAACAAGGCCAAGGTCAAAGAGCACCTTGTGCCAGAACCTTGCGTAAAGGAGGTGAAGAACCGCGTGTTCCGCCCCGCCCACATAAAGGTCAACCGGCATCCAGTACTCCATCTTCTCCTTCGAGACAAACTCATTTTCATTTAATGGGTCTGTGTATCTCAGATAGTACCAGCAGGAACCTGCCCACTGGGGCATTGTATTTGTCTCTCTCTTACCGGGTCCTCCGCATGAAGGGCATGTTGTGTTAACCCAGGAATCTATATTCGCAAGCGGTGACTCGCCTGTACCTGACGGCTCGTAGCTCTGAACCTCGGGAAGAGTCAATGGAAGCTCCGATTCAGGAACCGGAACTATGCCGCACTTTTCGCAGTGAACAAGCGGAATCGGTTCCCCCCAGTACCTCTGCCTGCTGAATACCCAGTCCCTGAGTTTATAATTTATGGACTTACGTCCAAGATTTTTTTCTTCAAGCCACTTTATCATGGCTGAAATCGCATCGGGCTTGTTCATGCCGTCCAGGAATCCTGAGTTCACATGTGTACCGTCTCCTGTGAAGGCCTCCTCTTCTATGTTTCCGCCCTGAAGCACCTCAATTATCGAAAGGCCGAATTTTTTCGCAAACTCCCAGTCCCTCTGGTCGTGTGCAGGAACAGCCATGATGGCCCCTGTTCCGTATGAAACAAGTATATAGTCTGAAATCCATACGGGAATCTTCTCCCCGTTCACGGGGTTTACCGCATAGGCGCCTGTAAATACTCCGGTCTTGTCCTTGGAAAGCTCTGTCCTCTCAAGGTCAGATTTAAGTGAAGCGGCCCTGATGTACCCTTCAACTGCATCTTTCTGTTCAGGTGCTGTTATCTTTTCTACCAGTTCATGTTCAGGTGCAAGTACCATGTATGTTGCGCCGAAGAGTGTGTCGGGCCGTGTCGTGTAGACCTCAATCTCCCCCTGACCACTTTCAAGGGCGAACTTCACATTGGCCCCTTCTGACCTTCCGATCCAGTTACGCTGCATGGCCTTTATGGCGTCTGACCAGTCAAGGCTCTCTATGTCATTGAGGAGCTCCTCTGCATACTCTGTAATTTTAAGTATCCACTGCCTTATGTTTCTTCTTTCAACGGGAGTCCCGCACCTTTCACATGCACCGTCCTTGACCTCTTCATTGGCAAGGCCTGTGAGGCAGTCGGGGCACCAGTTTATGGGGGTGTTAGCCTCGTATGCCAGACCCTTTTTGAAGAGCTGCAGAAAAATCCACTGCGTCCATCTGTAGTACTGCGGGGTATGGGTGGAGATTTCCCTGTCCCAGTCATAGCTGAATCCAAGAGACTTTATCTGTTCAGTGAAACGGCTTATGTTTTCCTTTGTCGTGATCTCGGGATGGGTTCCTGTCTTGATAGCATAGTTTTCCGCAGGCAGTCCGAATGAGTCAAATCCCATTGGGTGGAGAACATTGTATCCGTTCATGCGCAGGTATCTGCAGTAAACATCCGTGGCAGTGTATCCTTCCGGATGGCCCACATGAAGCCCCGCGCCCGATGGGTACGGAAACATGTCGAGAACGTATCTGCGCTTTTCTTTCGGGAAGGAGCTGTCCTCTTCAACCCTGAAGGTTCTGTTTGCCTCCCAGAACTCCTGCCATTTTTTCTCTATTTCGGCAAAATTATAATCCCTAGCAGCCATTTATAACTCCTTAAAATAATGACGGTCTGACAAAAGCCCGGCTTAACCATTGAGGCCCGGGAATTGTCAGTTTGCCATTTTCAGTATTTCAATTATTTCTTCAGGTGAATCTGAGGAGATGATGTTTTCCTTCACATTGTCATGCTTAAGAATTGCCATCACCTGTGAAAGGAGTCTGAGGTATTCCTTGTGCTGTTTCTCTCCGGCCACAACAAGAATGATGAGATGTACCGGAAATCCGTCCATTGAATCAAAATCTATGCCCGCCTCGGAGATCCCGATGGCAAAGGCCATTTCCTTGACAGAATTAATCTTTGCGTGGGGGATTGCAATCCCTGCACCTATGCCGGTGCTCATTATTCTCTCCCTTTCCTGGAGGGCGTCAATGAGCTGATTCATGTCCATGCACAGACTGGAATCGCGGAAAACCTCCGCCAGCTCTTCAATTGCATCAAATTTATCACTTGAAACAAGTTTCTTTATAAAGTTGGAACTTGTATAGTCAAAAACAGAAGACACTTTTTCACCACCTGAAGTATTATAGTCTGGTAGTTAAAAGTCATGAGAAGTCCTGTCAATAACTAATTGAAGATACCCCTGTAAACATCAAACATAATACAAAAAAATTTATTTCTATTTGACATCACAGCATAACAGCAAATAGTGTTAAACACTCCACAAGAAATACTTAAAAAAAATACTATTTGGTTTAACGATAAGAATGGACCGTGATATAGGATTGAATAAACTCATTGGCCTTTCCAATACGCTGCTCGAAAAGGGGAAACTAACCGAGCACCTCTTTACTGTGATCATCGCAGTAATAATCGGCGCGTCAACGGGCCTTATTACAGTTGCCGTACATAAACTCATAAACGGCACCTCAGCCTTTGTATACGGAAACAACGGAGACATCGTCAGAAATCTCTATTCCCTGAACTGGGAGATGAAATCATTCATTGCAGCAATAGTCCTCATGCTCCTGCTGCCATTTTTTAAACTCACAAAGGACCACAGAAAATACAGAATACTGAAAAACAGCGCCCTCATTGCCTGTGCGGCAATCTGTGTCTTTTTCTATGTTACAGACGGCAACAGCAGCGGCAACGGCCACATAAATTTTCTGTCATCAGTTAAATCAAATCCATGGTACATGATCATACTTGTCCCGTCCATAGGCGGACTTCTTGTTGGGCCCCTCATCTATCACCATGCCCGTGAGGCAAAGGGCCATGGCGTCCCGGAGGTCATGCAGTCAATTCTCCTGAGAGGCGGGGTAATACGGCCCATTGTGGCGTTCATAAAATCCATGACTGCAATAATTACAATCGGCACAGGCGGTTCAGTGGGGAGAGAGGGCCCTGTAATACAGATAGGGTCAACAATCGGTTCCGCCATGGGGCAGAAGATGAATGTCTCGGGCCAGCGCATGAAAACATTCGTGGGCTGCGGTGCAGCGGCGGGTATAGCCGCGGCATTCAACGCCCCCATTGCCGGCGCCTTCTTTGCCATGGAGGTACTGCTGCAGGATTTCACATTCACACAGCTCTCCCCCATAATCATCTCATCAGTAATTTCAACAGTAATGGCCCACAGTTATCTGGGGAATTTCGCGGCATTCACAGTTCCAAGCCACAGATTCTACAATCACCATGAACTTATTCTCTATGCCCTGCTTGCAGTAGCCACTGCCCTGGTGGGATTCCTGTTTCTGAAGGTTCTTTATTTTTTTGAGGATCTATTCGACAACAGAGTCAAAATAAACAGCCAGTTCAGGCCGTTCATCGGGGGCATACTCATAGGCTCCATGGGAATTTTCTTCCCCGAAGTACTCAGTACCGGATACGATACAATATCCGCAGCACTTAACAGCGGTATTATATGGAAGACCGCGCTTGTCCTTATTTTTGTGAAGGTCCTTGCGACTTCAGTCACACTGGGTTCAGGCGGCTCCGGAGGTATCTTCGCACCTTCACTTTTCCTGGGGGCAATGACAGGGGCATTTTTCGGAGGAGCAGCCAACTTTCTTCTGCCGGGACATGTTTCCAGTGCAGGAACCTATGCCCTTGTGGCAATGGGAGGCCTTGTTGCCGCCACAACACAGGCTCCAATTACAGCAATTATAATAGTCTTTGAACTTACAAACGACTACCAGATAATACTCCCCCTCATGATTACATGCATACTGAGCACAATCATATTCAAATCCCTTTCAAGGGAATCAATTTACACGCTTAAACTTGTTCACAGAAACATCGTAATCAAGGACGGTGCTGAAATAAACATAATGAAATCCATATACGTAAAGGATATATACACCTCAGTATATGAATCAATCGGCGCCAACTGGAACTTCGACAGGCTTGTGACAGCCGTTCTCTCGGGCAAGGCCCCTTATTTCCCTGTAGTTGACGGCAAAAAAAACGTAATCGGAATAATCTCCATACATGACATAAAGGAACACCTCTACGAAAAGAATATCCTCAAGGACATACTCATTGCCACAGACATAGCAAGTACTGACATAATTACAGTAACCCCCGAGACAGACTGTCACACTGTTCTGTCCATCATGAGCAGCAAAAACCTTGAAGGACTCCCTGTTGTAAACGCCGGTACAGAGAAGATAATCGGCATGATATGGAGAAAGGATATTCTTGACGCCTACAACAAGGAAATTGAAAGGAGAGATATTGCGGCATCATTCTCCAGCAAGATAACAATGAAGAATATAGACAGCTCTGTCCACTTCATGGAGGGGGTATCAATGACCGAAATTCCGATTCCCAAAATATTCATAGGGAAATCCATCAGGGATCTCAACATAAGGGCAAAATACGGAGTGGAGATCATACTCATCAGACACAACACAAAGCACGGTTCAAAAATAAAAGCCATCCCCGATGCAAATTACGCCTTCTCCTATACCGACTCAATTGTAATTGCCGGAGAAATAGGCAAGATAAACTGCATGAAGGCCCTTTAAAAACTTATTGACTTTTTTGATTAATTTTAACAGACTTTATCAAATAAAGTCATCTCCAAGAGGTTAAAATGAAAGTCGTTCACGTAATAAAAAGAGTTGAAACAATCGACAATGACATCAAGGAACTGAGAAAACTTGAGAAGTCAATTACAAGAAACAAATCCTTTTCAACTCCCATCTACATGACCATCGAAAAGCAGATAAACATCCTTCTTGGGGAGAGAATAAAGCTCCTTGAACTGAAAATAGCAAACCCTCCAGCAGAATTTTCTAATGATGTTGAAGGAGAGAAAGACGACATTCAGGAAGAGCCTGTATTCCAGACAATTCCCGAACCCAAAAAAGTGATAAAACCCAAGGCTGCGCCAAAGGCAAAGAAAGCAGAGCCAAAACCAAAAACAGAGGCTCCTGTAAAATCCGCCAGTTTCCTTGATGACCTGGATGACATCCCCATGCTCACCCAGGATCAGATAGATGCAAAATTCAGCTCCCTGTCTGAAGAAAAGGCCGAAGCAAAAACAGAACCTGTAAAAGCTCCTGTTGAAATTGAAGACTTTCAGGAGAACACGAAAAAGGTAGTAAACGATGACGGAATAAAACTGCTCGATGTTGCCCTTGAAAAGGGAACACTGAACAGAAAAGTGCTGGAAAAGGAGAAGAAAGTCAGATTTTTCAGGGAAAACTTCCCTTCAGACTAATATCAATGCCGAATTCAGGCTTCATATTATTTTATAATATGAAGCCTTCTTAAATCCCCGCTATTTCAGCAGAAAACAGACCTTTCAGACAGTAATCCCCAGAAATTTTTCTATCCGGTATTTTTCCCTGAAATAATCAGTGAGACCATTATTTACAGTTGAGGTCCCTCCACTCCCCCTGAAAGACATATTTGTGACTTCAAAAAGAAAATTACCCGTCGGATCAAGTTTGGCAAGGCTCTGCCTCAGGCCCGACATTGGTACAGGGCCCACTGCAGTGGCTCCTTTCTTGATTATATAATAGTACTGCCCCTTGCTTTCAAAGACCTCCACGTCTATTGATCCGGGCAGAGTGGTGTTCAGGTAATCGAACTGGACAATTTTCTTTGTCACATCTTTAAAGCTGAATTTTCTGAACCTGTCAAATTCAAGCTCATATACTGTTATTTTGCTTTCAACGGACCCGGAGTCTATGGAGCTTCCGGAATTCAGCAGGGCATTCCGGCAGAACTTGTACATGGCAGCGGGAAGGTCATCATGGACCTTCTTTTTTATAAAGGTAAAAAGGTTGCCGTTGTTGTCTACTATGTAAATAACAGTATATTTGGGCTTTTCCTCAAAGACCATACACAGCCCGGTGCTGTTTCTTTTTGCAAGTATTTCATCAAGAATAACAAGGTTCTGGTTCTCTTCGGGATAGATCTTTATTTCATGATAGGGGCTTGCAACCATGGAAAGATTGCCAAGGAGCTCAAAAAAATTACCAAGTGACATCACCTTGACGTCCCTTCCAGTTTTTGTGATCAGAACCATATCGTCTTCAAAGGCTGTAACAAAGGACTGCAGTATATAGTCCTTGCCGTTTTTAAGGTACTCAAATGTTTCCCTGAAGACCTTTTCAATCTGCTTGTAGAGTTTTTTATGGGGCTCAGGAGAATTGAAATAACAGAACTCGTCAAATTCCCGGTCAAGATAGAGTCCATCCTTTATTACCTTTGAAAAGATCATGACAATGTCGGATATATTGGTATAGGTGTTTAAAAATGACTCACCCCATGAATTCATGTAAAGATGGGAGAATGTGACTATTTCCGTGGCCTTGGCCTCGCCGAAATTCAGGATAATCATGTTCCTGTATGTTCTGGCGGGCTGAAGGTAAAATTCATTTTTCAGGTGTACTTTTTTTGCATTGAACATTTCGAAAATTTCATTGAGCAGTTCAACAATATGGTTTTTATTGTGATGATAATATCCTGATTCAAAATAAACCCTGCTGAATGTGGGTTCATATATCTGGTTTATTGAACACCATGCCAGAAGCCTGAGCAGGTCACCCTCATTTTTAATATTGACTTCAGCCTCTCCTCCGCCGTCAATTCTGTACTTCTTGTAAACCCGCCATTGCCCCCCCTTTATTGTGGACTGGTCAGGTTCAATGTACAGATAGGGTTCGTTCGGAGTATCCTTGAAAGTAATAAAGTTCTCAATTTTACCCTGTTCCATGGAAAAATTGGCCTTTATCTTGCTTTTCAGAAGCTGAAAATCGCTGTCTGATATCTTACTCTGAAGATTAAGGTTGGGTATCTCCCGTGAAATCTTCTGATACGAAAGAAGCATAAACTTTTTCACATGATTCCAGAACTGCATTATCCTGGTATAGTCCCAGCTCTCGAAACTGTCCAGATCACGGATCTGGGTTATGTTCCAGCCCCAATCCTTCACGACTTTGAACATGACCGCAACTTTGTATGGAAGTTTCTGACTGTTCTTCAATGCAGTGTATTTTGAAAGCTGCGGGTCAATTTTAAGGTAAAGATTCTGTCGGAGAACGGTAAGAAGCTCCTTGTCCTCAAGGACCTCTCCATAATACTTGTACACCTCATTAAACATCATGAGGTATGAATCTGGAACAGAGTTTTCAAGCTGTCCCCTGAGCATGGACATTTTCAGTTTCTGTGAAAGAAGCCCTGAACTGTTATCTCCAAAAAGGTATTTCTCCAGAATCCCGATCTTAAGAATGGACTTAAAGGGACTCCCTATGGCCTTGATAAGCTGAAAGAGCGAAGCTCCTAAAAAATCCTCCTTGGATATTTTATACAGATTCCCTATGTCCACGACCTTCCGGCCGGCTTCAGTCTGCGCAACCGATTTATAGAGAGCACTGTAATCATTATCCGGTAAAAATTTTGGAACAACCCACCAGAAAGGGATCTTTCCGGCTACAATTATGGAAGCCCTGAAGAATTCATCCTTCAGCACCTCTCCTATCGTTGACCCGAAGCCTTCGTCTTCATCCTCGTCAAAAATATTGTTCCTGAGATTTGTTACGTCATTGATGAAAATATGAATTTCAACGCCGGCTTCTTTCATGGCCCATTTCTGAATAGCCTCAACTTTCTTTCTGAAGTTCAGATATTCAGTTTCAGTGGCGGCATTTTTATCCACTACAGCCCAGTAGTCAAAGTCGGATTTTTTATTATAGGCAATTGTCCCCACACTCCCCATGACAGCAAGGGTTTCAACCATGGAATTACCGGGCGGAGAGCTGATCTCAACCCCGAATCTGCCTTTGAAGTACCTCTGTGTCTCGCTGTCAGGAATATAGTTAAAGACCCCGAACTTCACACCGCCGCTGATATAGCCCGGAACCTTTGTATTGTTTGTAGATAGAAGCGCCGGAATGGCATTTACTATTTTCTTCACATTGGCAGATATAATGAGCTGCTGAAAACGTGCGTATTTCAGACTATTGAAGTGCTCAAACTGCCTGCTGTTCTGGACTATGGAGTCATAAATTTTCATAAAAGATTTTGCCGGTAAAATATGTATACAATGCAACAAATATGCTTCTATTATTGGGTCTGTGTCAAATGTTTTTGTCCTGCCGTATTTTTTTAAATTCCTGCAATAATATATGAAAAAAATTCTCGACATTTAAGCAGATTCAAAAAATTCTGATAAAAACGGTAGTCAGATTATTGCCCATGAACAGCAAAACAATTATTTCACTTGAAGAAACTTCAAGGTACTGCTACAAGATACTTTCAACCGGGAAATCCATGGATGAAGTACTCAGTTCGATATGCCAGTATCTCATTAGAGCCTTCGGTAATTACATAAGTCCCGGGAAACTCAGTTTTTTCAATGAGATGAAGATAAATTTCATTGAGCTCCTGGATCAAATCATCTATGAATACCGTGAAAATACAAACTACGACCCATCCATTAAAGACTATATAATAACCGATCTCTATTCAAGACTTTCGCTCATCCTTGAAGCATATAATTCGTCTGAAATGTACATGAAAAACATAAAACAGAGGGCTCTTTACCCTGATGATCTCATAATAATAAGGGAAATGGGACTGAAGGAGCTGATAAGCTTTATCCTGGAAGAATGGGATGAAACAACGAACCTGCACAAACCGGCGATAAAGACGCTTTTGTACTTTGCCAAGGGGCATTTTAACGATTTCATGGAAATTCACCAGAATACATACTCAAAATATGTAAAAGCAGCTGCATCTCTCGGAATGCGCTATGATTTCCCAAATGCACCTGCAGGTACTGTTCTTTCCAACATAATGTGCAGTGAATACTTCTGGAAATTCAATCTGAAGAATATCACGGAGAACAGGCTTCCCAAAACTCCGGATGAACTTGTATTCACACTCCTTCACCTTGAAAGGGAAATAGATCTCATTGCCGATAACTATGACTATCTCTGGATATTCAGGTTCCTCTCTGATGTTCCTGATATGGAAATAAAAAATTCATGGTCGGTTGAAATATACAGCTCACTCACAAGTCTCTTTATAAAACTTGACTGCAACAGACTCTGCAAAATTATAAATTCAGAGGACCAGATAGTAAGTTTTATAAAATTTATCGATTACCTGCCGAGAAACTACTTCAACAGAATCACCGGAAAACTTGATGAAATGGGCAGAGATTTTCACTTCAAAATAAACTCCATCATCGAAAAAGGGAAAATAGACATAAGCGAAACCAATTCAAATATGTTCAACTACATCTGCTGGAATTCAGTGGAAAGAATCTGATACAGCACCTCCACTTAATATCAGAAAACCTCATTTTTTGCTTTTTTTAACTTTTTTTTATAAAATCACAATGTCTTTTTTAGATTCTGCAAGTAACTGGTGTATATTATTTTTAATTAAAAAGATATGCACCTGAGATTCATCTAAAAACAACTTATCCACAATTACCTCAAAAATAAACAAATAATATTTATTGTATCGTTAAACAAAACCTGAATTTGAGAAAAAAATTTCCTTAAAAACAGAGTTCCCGGCCGATTTTCGGAATATAATCTCTGAATTATCCAGTATTTAACTCTTTATGTCACATATAAATTTCAAGTTTTAGAAAATTTTTAAATGATTAATCGTTATTTGGGAAATTAATTGAGGAAATTAATTAACAAAGTTATTTTTTTTGTGGATAATGTGGATAACTTTGTGGAAAACACAAATTTTTCTATATTTTTAACCGTTTTTATCCACTAATTTTTTATTAAATATTTTGCATCTTTTGTAAAATAGAGACATAATTCCTTAAACTGCACTATATTATGTCTCATTAGACTTTTTTTATTTTCCCGAGAGTTTTTCTGCAAACATGGAGATATCTATATTGTTCAGATTCTCGTTTATGATACCCTCAAGTTCAAAGGCAATGAACTTCAACTCATCAATGGCAGGATGATGATCAAAAATAAAAACTATATATGAATAATAATTTTCAGTTAGTTTTATACCGAATTCCGTAAAAAAAGCTCCCTGCTCGTTTCTGGTAATGAGACCTGTTCTGATAATATCCTCGGGACCTGCAACTTCCGGATTATTCCTATAGATGACGCTGAAGTCATCATCAAAAAGCCTGTAGTCAGTCCCTGTCTTGTCAAGGGTCTCAATGAATGAATGTACTCCAAGAAATTTATAATCTATATATGTTTTCACAGACCCTTCCCGCTAAATACTGTTATCATATACTCTCTTGATTCCCTTCATTGTCAGTTCAGGATCAACCAGAATCTCCCTCTTTTTAGAAAGCTCAGATTCAATGGCCTCACAGAACCCTCCGGTCAGTATTACCTTGAACTCCCTGCCGTATTGAGCCTCGATCCTTTCAATTATTCCCTCTATCATGGACACCCATCCGTAATAGAAGCCGGATTTCAGCGAATCAACTGTATTCCTGGCAACAATAGAATCGGGCCTGGTAAATTCAACTTCAGGAAGTCTGGATGTATTCTCCGAAAGGGCTTTGATAGCGGTCCCTATACCGGGAATGATAAGCCCTCCGTCAAACTCAGAATCAAAATTTAGAATATCAAATGTAATTGCAGTCCCAAGATCAACGACAATGGCACCGGGGCCGTATTCATGGAATGCAGCCTCAGCATTAACAAGGCGGTCAATACCAAGTTCCTGGGGATTGTCATAGTTTATTCCAATGGAAAAAACTGAACCGCAGTATATTTCAAGGGCTGAAACTCCCAGAAAATCCCATGCCATGGAACTGTACAGTTTATTAACTTCCGGCACCACACTTGAAAATGCCATTCCAAGAAGCCCGAAGTTTTCTGCATCACCGTCGATGATCTCTCCTATTGAGTTCTCGATTGTCTCAAAGAGTTCTCTTGAGGAGGTGTTCCTGATGGTCGGATACCTGAAAATCTTGAATGGGGAGAAAGAACGCGACTCATACAAACCCAGCACAGTGCTGGTATTTCCAATATCAATTCCAATAAACATTTTACTAACCGTATACAATTTTCAATACATTTCTCCCTCATCAATTAAAAATAGTCAAGCTTATTAAAAAATTATAATTCTCCTTCATTATGAAGAACTATTTTTAAATTATTAATGGACTCGCCTGCCCGGATTATTAATATTTGATAAAACACAAAATATGGAATGAACCATGGATATTAAAAATATAATTTCGACAGCCGTATCAGATGTGATCAAAGACGAACTGGGAAATAAAATAGAAGAGGATGTACTTTCAGGAATTGCTGACAAAATCACATCCAGGCTTTCAAAATCCATAGGCGCCGATGAACTGGTGCTTCTCGGGATAAAAGAAAATGAAAACACAGGCAGTGAAATGGCTGTAGTTTCAGTCATAGGAGAGGATTCGGTGGGAATTGTTGCCGATGTTGCCATGGCCCTGAAGGAAAACAGCGCAAATATTGAAGGAATGAACCAGGCCATCGTAAGCGGATACTTTGCCCTGATACTTACAATAGACGTCACAAACATGAAAATTTCAATCCATGAACTCCAGTCCGTCATGGACGGAATAGCCCGCGACAAAAATCTGAAAATCTACATTCAGCACGAAAACATATTTAAAAGCATGAACAGGGTATAATCACATGAAATTTGATGTCTCCGAAATCCTCGAAACCATAAAAATGAATTCTCTTGAGAATCTAGATGTCAGAACTGTAACACTTGGGCTCAGTCTCTTTGACTGCTCCTCGGGCAGCATCATGGATTCGGCAGAAAAAATCAGGGAAAAAATTCTCAGACACGGTTCCCCCCTTGTACCGACAGCGGACAGAATCGCCTCCAGATACGGGGTGAAGATAGTAAACAAGCGCATATCCCTGACACCCCTTTCGCTTATTCTGGGAGGTGATTACAGCCCTGAACAGTTCCTCGAAGCGGCACTTCTAATTGACAGTGCGGGAAGGGAAATAGGCATAGATTTTATCGGAGGCTATTCAGCCCTTGTCCAGAAAGGCATGACAGGCAGCGAAATAAAATTTATAGAATCAATTCCACTGGTACTTGCAAATACAGAAAGAATATGCAGTTCCGTTAATGTTGCCACAACAAAATCCGGTATAAATCTGGATGCAGTCTATAAAATGGGAAAAATAATAAAGGAGACTGCTGAACTTACAGGCAACCGCCAGGCCATTGGCTGCGCTAAACTTGTTGTTTTTGCAAACATCCCCGAAGACAACCCCTTCATGGCCGGAGCACTTCACGGTCCCGGAGAGGGAGACTGTACACTTAATGTGGGAGTTTCAGGCCCCGGAGTCGTCTACAGGGCAGTGAAGAAACTCCCTGTTACTGCTGATATAGGGACTGTAGCTGAAACTGTAAAGAAAACATCATTCAAAATAACAAGGCTGGGAGAGCTTCTGGGAAGAGAGGTTGCTCAGGCGCTGAATGTTGAATTCGGCATACTGGACCTGTCTCTGGCCCCAACACCGGCAATCGGCGACAGCGTGGCAGATATTCTGGAAGCCATGGGACTCGAGGCATGCGGAACTCACGGCACCACCGCGGCTCTTGCACTTCTCAATGATGCAGTTAAAAAGGGCGGCACATTCGCATCTTCAAATGTGGGCGGGCTCTCAGGGGCATTTATACCTGTAAGTGAAGATTCGACAATGGAGGAGAGGGCCGCTTCGGGCCATCTGACATTTGACAAACTCGAGGCAATGACATCCGTGTGTTCCGTTGGCCTTGACATGATTGCAGTACCCGGAGACACCACAGCAGAGACCATTGCTGCAATAATTGCGGACGAGATAAGTATCGGCGTAATAAACAACAAGACAACCGCAGTGAGGCTTCTGCCGGTACCGGGAGCAGTTCCGGGGGATGAAATTTCCCTGGGAGGACTTCTTGGGAAGGCAAGAATTATACCGCTTCACAAAAATTCTGCTGAAATATTCATCAGGAGAGGCGGCAAGATTCCAGCCCCAATACATTCAATGAAAAATTAGGTATTTCTCCTGCAGAAAACTGGACAGGCCGCTCTCTGGAGGAGATTCACAAACATTGCAATACTGCAATAAAACATCAAAATTGATTTGATTTTCCAGTTATTTTCTGTAATATTCCTCTATAATCAGTAGTACATTCAGTTTGCCTGACTCATAATCCGTAAACACGTCTGTAACTGTCTGAAAAAACAAATGGAGGTTTTCTATGAAAAGATTTACTGCTTCATCCCGAAGCACAGCAGTAAAAATACTCTCAATACTTTCTGTTGTATTTATGCTGACACTTACCGCATGCGGTGGTGGAAGCACCAGCGGGAAATACGGTGACATTAAGGGGTTTATTAATGATGTCATAACTTCACAGAATAACTATGTATCAAGCGTGAAAAGCGCTGGAAGCCCGGATGATATCGTCAAGGCTCTTAATGCATTCGGTGATGACATGATTAAATTTGCAGTTAAAGGCGATGAGCTCAAGAAAAAATATCCGGAACTGGACAAATGGGGAAAGAAACCTCCTGCAGAACTGGAAAGCACTTTTAAAAAACTTGAAGAGAACAGCAAAAATGTAGGACAGGCCATGTCTGATCCCAAGGTGAGAAAATACATGATGGACCCCAAAGTTCTGAAAGCAGCCATGGAAATGGGGAAAAAACTTCAGAAAAGCAATGTATTCAAGTAATACAAAATAATACAAAGCTCCGCATCCATTGCGGGGCTTTCATATTTTCATGCCCCTGTTTCAGCCAATACACAATGCCAATGGCACCATCACTTTAATTCATATTAAATCAGCTGATTTATATTTACATTATGCCCGCTTCTCAAGGACAGAATTTCCAGGTTATCAGAAATACTGCGGTACAAAGTAAATGGTTCAGATTTGTTAAATATGCAGGAGAAAATAGCAGGGCCGACCTTTACCGGATCCGGCACGGACCTTATAAAGCGCCCTATCACTTTTTTTGCAGGATGAGAGATCTATACTTTACGCCGCCGGTTATCATCGACGTGCGAGTTTACGGTGATTCCTTGATGAACTGTTTATGGCGCCAAAGATCGCTTTTGCATTGTTTCCGCTCAGCATATAGCGTCCGAGCTCAAGCAGATTGCCGTTTCGATTAAGCGGAACTTCAACATAACGCCAGTTGAGATTGAATGCGTAGAGATATCCAGCTTCCCGGAGAGTTTTTTTTGTAATTGCGGAACGGACACCGAATGGATATACAAACACGGTAACGGATTTTCCAATATTTTCCTCAAGAACCTTTTTTGAACGGTATATTTCGCCCATGAAGCTTCTCCTGTCCTTATCATATAGCTTCTGATTCACAAACAGATGATAATACCCATGCGCCGCAATGCTGCAGCCGTCATTTGAGAGTGTACGAACCTCTTCCCATGTAAGGGCATTATGTTTTTTACCTATTATGTTCGGATATATGGCAAGGAGAGGTTTTATACCTTTCGGCTTGAGAACCTCATTGTAAGCTTTAAGAAGCGAACGTTCTCCGTCATCAATTGAAACAAGTATATTTTTTGATCCTGAGATCTTTCCGGCTTTAACGTCCTCAAACCGGACAAAATTATAACCTTTATTTTTTAAAGTATCAATCTGAAACTGAAAATCAGCAAGAGAAACATCTGTGGCAAGATTCTTTTTCCCAAGAAAGGTATGATACACGAGAACAAAAATCTTTGACTGTGAGTTCTGGGAAGCATATGATTCTGTGAAAAAAAACGGAATCGAAAATATTAAAAGAAGTACAATAAATAATCGTTTCATATGACGATACATTCCGTCATGGGATAAAATTTGTCAACAATCTTGATATACACAATCCACTCTTTTTAGGAAAATCACATATTTAATACAGAAAGCATGTAAGGGAACTCATTAACCATCCTGCCGGCTTCAGCTCCCTGTAAATTTAACTTCGGTTTTCATAGCCTCCGCTGATCCCTGATACTCTCTTTTTCGGCTACTTATTCAGTATCATCAAATTAATACTGATACCTGCGTTTTATTGTGACATAGGTTTTTCATTATCAATACCCGTTAAAAACCCATAGTGCAGATATAACAGAGAAGAGTATCTTGCTGACACTCTTCTCTGTTAATCATTCAATTCAGGCATGATGGCAATAAACCGGTTCAAGCCTCTTAAGTATATCTTTCACGTCTACAGCAGAAACAGAATATTACTCCGGGACAATTATTCCGTCGTTTATTATTTTATAATTTCAGCTCCGTGAACAGAGGAACTGAAGGTCATCCCATCTACGATCGACCTCTTTCTGAAATTCCTCCAGAAGACCCTCATTGCCTTTCCTGAAGAGGTGCCTGAAACGTCCCTGGGGTTTCAGAAAGTCTTCTACCGGCAGTTTATTCTTAGGTTCATAGTTGAGCAGCCATTTCCCGTCTACAACTTCAAAGAGGGGCCAGTAGCATGTCTCAACAGCGAGCTTACAAATCTTCATTATCTCTGAGGTATCATAACGCCACCCCCTGGGGCATGGTGCCATGATATTCAGAAATGCCGCACCTGGTGTATAGATTGCCTTTTCAGATTTTATATGGATATCCCTGAAATTACCAAGAAGGGTTGTCTGGGCTACGTAGGGAATATTGTGAGAAGCAATAATTGCAGCAAGGTCTTTTCTTCCCTGCATCTTCCCGTTTGATTCGGTGCCGATGGGTGTTGTTGTGGTATCAGCATAAAGCGGTGTTGCCGATGAACGCTGAATACCGGTATTCATGTAAGCACCATTATCATAACATACATAAACCATGTCATGGTTTCTTTCCATTGCACCTGAGAGAGACTGAAATCCTATATCGTAGGTACCTCCGTCACCTCCGAAAGTGATGAATTTAAAATTCTCCTTTATTTTCCCCTTTCTTCTGAGAACTTCGTACGCCTTTTCAACGCCGCTCATTGTCGCCCCTGCATTCTCAAAGGCATTATGAATATAGCTGTCTTCATATGCTGTGTATGGATACATAAAGGTTGAGACTTCAAGACAGCCCGTGGCGTTGCCTATTACGGCCCTGTCTTCCTCGTGCAGGGCCCGCAGTACCGCACGTACAGCGATGGTGCCGCCGCAGCCTGCACACATTCTATGCCCCGGAGCGAGCCGTTCAGGCTGGCTCATTATTTTCTTAAAATTATATTTAGTTTGTTTTTCCATCAGCACCCCTTCTCTCTTAAACCGATATAAGGATATAATTCGATCTCTTTTGTGCCGTTAACCAGCCCTTCCAGATCATTGTAGACCTCTACCGCATCTTCCACACGGTAGTCTCTTCCGCCGAGACCGTAAATATAATTGCGTACTTCCAGATTGATCTTTGCCTGATAGAGTGCAGCCATGACTTCTGCACCTACAGGTCCGCCATGGGCGTTGAATCCCTCACACCTGTCAAGTACGGCAACCCCCTTAGCATTTTTAAGAGCTGCCGCTATCTCCTCCTCAGGGAAAGGCCTGAAAACACGGAGTTTAATTACTCCGACTTTCTTTCCTTCATTGCGAAGTCTGTCAACGGCCTCTTTGGTAGTTCCGGCAGCTGATCCGATTATTATGATTACAAAGTCTGCATCTTCAGATCTATACTCTTCAAAAAAACCGTATTTTCTACCGGTAAGCTCCTCAAACTCTCTGCCGATCTCAAGGATAACTTTTTTGGCACGCTTCATAGCCTCTGTCTGGGCCTTTTTAGTCTCCATATAATAGTTTGAAACCGCATATGGGCCCACAGCCATGGGTTCAGAAGCATTAAGAAGATAATGTTCAGGAGAATATTCTCCCACAAAACCTTTAGCCTTTTCATCTTCGAGTAGTACAATATTTTCCACTGCATGGCTGGTGATGAAACCGTCCTGACAGATCATTACCGGCAGATGAACATCCCTATGCTCGCCTATGCGGTAGGCCTGCAGAAAGTTATCGTAGGCCTCCTGATTGTTTTCAGAGTAGATCTGTATCCAGCCTGTATCTCTGGCCCCCATACTGTCAGAGTGGTCACAGTTAATATTGATGGGCCCGGAAAGTGCACGGTTGACCAGTGCAAGTGCAATAGGCAGACGGTTGGATGCTGCCACATAAAGCTCCTCCCACATAAGGGCCATACCGCACGATGATGTCGCAGTAAGAACACGGGCCCCTGCTGCGGACGCACCGACAGCAGCACTCATTGCGCTGTGTTCACTCTCCACAGGGATAAATTCAGTATCCATCTCGCCGTTGGCTATATATGACGCAACATACTGCGGAATCTCTGTAGACGGTGTAATAGGGAAGGCGGGCATGACATCAGGATTAATCTGTCTGATGGCGTAACTGACCGCCTCATTGCCTGAAAGCCGTTCTCGTATTGCCATTATTTGCCCTCCCTCATATCTATAGCATCAAAGGGACAGACACTGGCACAGATTCCGCACCCCTTACAGTAATTCAGATCAAAATCCAGACGTTCTTCATCTTTAACCGGAATGCAGCTGTCGGGACAGACCGGAACGCAGAGCAGGCACTGGGTACAAAGATCCTTTTTAAAGACCGGAGTGTTTGTACGCCACTCACCGGTGTGAAAGTGTTTCGAAGTTCCACCCGTATAGACATGATTTCCTTCAGTAATGTCCTGCCAGGGACTTTTTTCATTTATATTTTTAATATCAAATGACATTCTAGACCTCCTGAAATACCATTTTCAAGGCATTCATATTTCCTTCAAAATACTCGGGATTTTTTGAAAATTTATGACGGTATAGAATCTCCATCTCTTTCAAAAAGGTCGCCCGGTCAACCACATCAGTTATAGCCACAATGGCAGCCAGCATTGGAGAGTTGGGAAAATATTTCCCCAGAGCGGCAATGGAGATATGTCTTGCATCAAGGGTGTACACTTTTCCCTGATACCCGCGCAGATAAGGAATAACATCCTCTTTCTTTTTTGCAGTATTTACCAGAATAGCCCCCTTTTCACTCAGGCCTGCTGTTACATCAGTTGACTCAAGAAGGGTCTCATCCACTACCACTACAAAATCCGGATCATAGATGTTAGAATGGATGCGTATCTCTTTACTGCTGATTCTGTTGTATGCTGTAATCGGCGCACCCATACGTTCAGGACCGTACTCCGGAAATCCCTGTACATATTTGCCGGTTTTAAAAGCAACATCTGCCAGCATAAGGGCGGCTGTCTTGGCACCCTGCCCTCCGCGGCCGTGCCACCTGATTTCGATTGTATCTTCAGTTGCCACTGTGTTTTCTCCTTGGTATGTATTTCCCCCCGATATATTCACTGCCACGGTCCGGCACATGAATACACAATTTCACACAAAACAGTGCGAAAAGTCCGTCAGAGTTTCCGGATTCATCAAAAAATACAGTCTCATTGAAGGGGATTTGAGCTGAATGACAAATATACGGCAAATCCGGCCGATAGTTTTTCTATTTCCAACAATATTATAAAAGCGGTTTACATTTTTTTGCTGAATCAACCCTTATGAAAGGTTTGAATTATTATTTTTAAATTGATCAATTCATATTTACAGAATCATACGCTGTAAAAATTGAATTAAGGTCACTCCCAATAAAAAAGTTAAATATTTTGTCTGCAGTTTATATTATTTCTGCAGAAATTATTTTCAGTTGTCTTTTATGCCTCTCCGGTTATAATCCAGGGTGAAGGTTCTGCCACAAAGGCGCTGTTTGCCTTAATCTTTGATACAGCAACCTGAATCACTTCCATATTCTTAATATTATAAATTTTAAACAGTGTTCTGATATCCGCCAGAATGTCAAGCTCCAAAGTGTAGAGAACAAACTGCATACGGGGATTTAAAGCAAGAAGGTTCTGAATATCACTTTCAATGCTTTTTGTTGCCACCAGAAATGCAAGGCGGGGTTTAGGAAGGCCCTTAAGAGACTTTTCTGAAAGGTCAGGGACAATTTCAACATTCTGTACGCCGAATTTATCGACATTCTCTTCCATGGAACGCATGGATTCCATATCTCCTTCAACGGCAATAATCATTCCCTCACGGACTGCATAAGCGGATTCTATTACAATACTCTCTCCGCTGACAATACAGATAACATCCTCAGTGTCGACCGCCAGAAGGCTCATTATAATCGCACGGATCTCTTTGCACACATAATGAATAGGACCGCGGGTAAAATTCTCGTTTCTGATCCCTATACGGTGGGATTCCCTGGTATTCTCATTGACAATCAAAAGGGCAACCGGGCCTTCAATCCTGTTATTTATCAGGTTCTTGATCTTCTCTGTTTTTATCTCACCTTCCGGGGTATCACCGTATCCGCACCAGACATCCAGTTCACCAAGACCGGCCTCCCAGAAATCATAAAAAAGATCAGGAGATGTCTGATTTGCGAAAACGAGTACCCTTCTGTGACTGTCAACAAAGGGAATAACATTTTTTTTCTTTGTACAGATATCAAGCGGTTTAATCTGCTCAGGAATGAGGTCCATCTTTCTGCAGAAATAGCCGATCCATTCCAGCATACTGTCAGTTGAATATTCTTTCATGAATTACTCCTTTATCGAATGTCCGCAAAACCCCGAAAGTTAAAAAACTGTACGACTCCGGCATCAATCTGCAATATTTAAAAGCAGAGTTATCGGGTAGATACCGATATACCGAAAATCAGACTAATGTATTAATTAAAACTATTATGCGGTTAATTACCATTTCATATAATACTCTTAATATATTTCAACTGAAAAAGAAGAGAGAGATGAAAATTGAGTAAAGGATATGCCTAAAATAGCTGGGGATTCAGGCAGGAGATAAAGGCCGTCATGAAAATAACCGAAAACCGGTACAAGGCCACTCAGACAAACAGATGTCATTCAGGAGAAGAACATTTTACTGCTGCTTACCTTTTCTAAGTGTGGCGATTCTCGGAAGCCCGGCATAATCGTTAAGGACGCTCACCTCAAAGCCGCACTCCCTGCCCTTTCCAATTACGAAGTCCTTCTGGTCATGGCCTATTTCAAGGAGAAGTACCCCCTCTTCACTCAGGTATTTACCTGCATTTGATATGATCTCTTCGATTACTGCTTTTCCATTATTGGCGCAATAGAGTGCGTTCTGCGGTTCAAAGAGAAGATCCCTCTGGAGATTTTCCCTTTCATCTGGGTTCACATAGGGAGGATTGGACGCTATTACATCGAAGGTCTCTCCTTCATAGGGCTCAAAGAGGTTCCCTTTTCTGAATTCTATCTTCCCCTTCCCGAGAATCTTCTCCGAATTTTCAATTGCCACATCAAGAGCTTCCTGTGAAATATCGGACGCCGAAACATCAAGATCAGCACGGTTCTTCTTCACTGCAATTGCAACCGCCCCGGAACCGGTACACAGGTCAAGGAGGCTGCCGCTGTATCCTGCCCAGTAAATGGCCATATCAACGAGAAGTTCAGTTTCAGGCCTTGGGATGAGCACACCGGGGGTTACGGTGAAATCTATTGAATAGAACTCCTTTTCTCCGGTAATATAGGCAACCGGTTCAAAGTTAACCCTTCTTTCAACTGCCGCATCCACTGCAGCGGCTGCAGAATCGTCAATTTCCATTTCAGGTTCTGTTTTCAGCTTGTATGATTCTATATCAAGAAAGTGAGATATCAGTACTTCCGCATCTATTGACGGAGAGGGGATGCCTGCGGCTTTCAGTTTCTCCGAGGCACCTTTAAGGAGAAGTCCAAGTTTCATGAATGCTATTCCTTTGAAACAGACTGCAGCAGGCTCTCGACCTCTGCCTTCTTGAGAGCCTCAACAATCTCATCAACATTCCCTTCCATGATTGATTCAAGAGAATAGAGTGTTAATCCGATTCTGTGGTCTGTTACCCTGGACTGCGGGTAATTGTAGGTCCTAATCCTTTCACTCCTGTCACCGGAACCAACCATGGACTTACGAAGCTGTGATTCCTTGGCCATGCGTTCATTCATCTCCTGCTCAAGGAGCCTGGCCTTTAAGACCCTGAGAGCCTTGGCCTTATTCTTGTGCTGGGATTTTTCATCCTGACAGGTAACCACCATTCCCGTGGGAATGTGTGTGATACGGACAGCTGAATCCGTAGTATTTACAGACTGACCTCCGTGACCCGAAGAACGGTAAACATCTATACGAAGTTCATTGGGATCTATCTCTATTTCATTTTCTTCGGCTTCAGCAAGGACTGCCACAGTAACTGCCGACGTGTGAATTCTGCCGCCGGACTCAGTTTCAGGCACCCTCTGAACACGGTGTACACCGGATTCAAATTTCAGGCTGTCATATACATCTTCGCTTCGAAGAGAAAAAATTATTTCCTTATAGCCCCCCACATCGTTCTCTGCGGCCTCCAGAATTTCAGCCTTCCAGCCCTTTGTTTCTGCGTATCTTGTATACATCCTGAAGAGGTCCGCGGCAAAAAGAGCGGCTTCGTCACCGCCTGTACCTGCCCTGATCTCCATAATAATATCTTTCCCTGAATTCGGGTCTTTCGGAAGGAGCATAATCATGAGCTCATCTTCGAGCTCTGCATTTTTTTCTTCAAGCCCCTCAATCTCGGACTGAAGCATCTCCTTCATTTCCGGATCTGTCTCTTCTTTGACCAGTTCACTGCTGTCTGCAAGTTCTGTTCTGCACTTTTTATATTCTGCGTATTTGGCAATGACCGGGGACAGCTGGGAGTGCTCCCTTGAAAGTTCCCTGAACTTGTTCTGGTTGGACATTGTCTCGGGCTTACTGAGTTCGTCTTCAATATCCCTGAACCTGGTTTCCAGGCCCTTTAACTTCTTTTCCACTGTTTTTCCTCTGAATGATTATTGGGTTAGACCACTGTTGTTGGAATTGATTCGCTCCCGAGAGGACTCGAACCTCTGGCACATAGTTTAGGAAACTACTGCTCTATCCACCTGAGCTACGGGAGCATATCTTTTGTTAAGAATACATGTTCTTTCTTCTGGATGTGACAATCCTCTGAAAGTCTCTTATGTTTTTGACAACAATATGGTCATCAAAGAGTTCAATTTTGTCAACACGGGCTAATTGTGTCAATTCTTTTTGCACCTGGGCCTCAGCCATGCCTGACCAGCTTGCGACCTGCTGGGCATTGGTGGTGAGGCTTATCTCGCCCTCGAAATCAAAATGCGGATTCTGTTCCGCAAGCATAATAAGGACATCCATAACTTTGACCGATGGTTCGTCAAGCAAAAGAATCATGAGTCTCCTTTTGGCATCATAAATTCTTTTGGAAAAAATAAGAAGGAGTTTATAGGCAAGCTGAGGATTCCCCTGCAAAAGTGCATCAAAATTGTCACGGTGAAATTTCAGCACACGCACATGGCTTCCGGCTATGGCAGTGGCGGACCTTGGTTCCTCTTCCAGTATGGACATCTCCCCGAAGACATCTCCTTCCTCAAGAACATCAATAGTCTTTTCCCTGTCATTTATGATTTTTACTATGCGGACCTTGCCCTTTTGTATGAAATAGAATTCATTTCCAGGTTCGTATTCACAGAAAATTATTTCATTTGGTGAATACTCAACTCCAAATCGTTCAAAAAATTTTTCATCTAGTTCAAGCATTAAA
Source organism: Spirochaetota bacterium (assembly GCA_003246895.1). Taxonomy (GTDB): domain Bacteria; phylum Spirochaetota; class UBA4802; order UBA4802; family UBA5550; genus SZUA-423. The sequence continues at coordinate 30,346 of QKCL01000039.1, forward strand.
CCTAACCCCTCTGAAGAGATTTTATCTTGTCAAGTGCCTTTGAGTTAATACCGTCCTTGGGAGTCATATTCAGCACCTTGTTATAATAGGCAATGGCCTTGTCTTTCTGACCTGCTGCTTCGAAAATCATTCCTATATGATAAAGGGTTCCCTTCATTTTGTCAGACTTCTGGAAATCCTTCATTATTTTACTGAAATGCCCCATTGCGTCCTTGTATTTCCTCATCTCAAAAAGACATACACCTGCTCCATACTCGGCCCGTGCAGCAATTGCATCTGAAACTGATCCGGGTCTGTCATTTATGCCTGTATATATCTCGAGTGCAGTATCGTAATTACCTGAATCGAGACTCCTGTCCGCCGCAGAAAGCTCCTCTTCCGGAGTTTTCACTGAAGTTTTGGGTGAATCATCACCGAATGAAAAATCATCAATGTCTCCTGAAAAATCATCGAGATCATCGGCGAGAAAATCATCCATTTCGCTTGAAAACTCTGAAGACATGGAAGGAGAACCGCCTGAACTTCCGTTTCCATTCAGTTCGGGAAGCACAGAATCATCATCACTGAACTCAAAGAGCGGTTCTTCATTACCGCTGTCCATTGAGAAATCAAATTCATCACTGCTTTGGTTTTTAGAAGGAGCCGGCCCCCCGGCGCCGACTGTTCTTATTCTTTCCATGGCAATCTTTGCGTTATCAGTATCAGGATAGTACTCCATGTATTTTTTAAAGGCGTATGATGACTTGGCAAAGTCCCCGGCCTTGTAGTAGTGTTCTCCTATGCGGAAAAGTTCAAGGTCCGGATTTACATTGTCGCTCTCCCCCAGAACTGTCCTGACAGTTCTACCTATACGCCTGAGCTGGTTACTGAAAACCCGGAGCATTTTCCGAACAATATTCACATTTCTCAGGATGAGACTTTCAAAGTCCGCCATGCCCAGAACAAGAACCGTGGTTTCACCGATAGTCTGGGCGGTTTCCTCTCTGGGGTACTTTCCAAGAGCTGATTTCACTCCGAAGAATTCTCCCTGACGGACCTCCTCTTTCACTTCCTCGCCTGTATCAATTTTTGTATAGGTTAGAAGGACCCGGCCGGATTTAAGAATATAGATATATTCACTCTTGTCATTCTCAAAGTATATGATTGAACCAGGTTTATAAACCCTGGTCATAATGCCACTCTGCATAGCCAAAGCTAAGGCCTCCTGTTAATCAGTATTCAACCGGCATAAAGGGGAATTCTTTTTTAAATCCGACTGCCCTGTTTATTCTTTTGAGTAGACCCACGAGGTCGCCGATTACAACCTTTTCGACTCCATCTACTACTACTTCCTGGTAATTCACATTGCATCCCTTGAAAAGACTTGCATATTCTGAATTTCCATAAACAGGCATTCCATTAATAACAACGAGCATAATATCCTTCAGCTCCGCATTCACTACGGAATTCTGGTATGAACCTCCCCGGTCCCTGACAACTATCAGGTCTGCAAGATTCCCTTCTTTTATCGACCCGTTATCATAAAGTCTGAATGCCTTTGCAGGATTTTCCGTAACCATCCTGTAAATGGTATCATCGGAAAGCTCCTCCCCGTACTTCTTCCTATAATATTTCATGTCAAATTTCATTTCATAGAGGAGGTTCAGTCCTCCGGACATTGGAGAATCTGTACCTATACAGACATTTATCCCCTTATCAAGAAGCATCTTTATGTTGGTTGTATCATTGAACATGAAGATATTGGAATCACAGCACCAGACAACAGATGCTCCTCTTTTTTTTATAAGATCCATGTCGCTCTCTGAAAACGCAATCCCGTGTATCAGCACTGAATGTGCGCCAAGGGCACCGAGTTTTTCCAGGGTAACCAGATTCGCCACAGTTTCGTCATCAAATCCCTCTGATATGTGTGTGATAAAAGGAACATCCTGTTCAAGGGCCTTCTGGTACTCCTCCTTTATCCCGTCACCCCACGCAAGATAAAACGAAGATATGGAGTGGGCAAGGGTATAGTTCCTTATGGCCTTGGTGGGGATAATATCATAAAAGGGCTCAGCTACAAAATGCGGTATATGGTCAGAAACTGTTGTCACTCCTGAGAGAAGGTTTCTGTATCCTGCAAGAAGATAGAGGTCACGGTTTTCAATCTGCTGCCTTTCCTGATAAACAGGCGAACTTTTCAGGTCATTATCCCATGGCAGCCAGTTCTCATAGGGGCCGTTCCCTACTTTCGGCCAGTAGTTCCCAATGAGGTGGTCGTGACTGTTTATCAGGCCTGAGGAGATAATCCCATCGGTGTATATAACATCCTTGATGCCTGTATCCTTTTCTCCTGCGTAGGCAATTCTTCCATTTTCTATGGTAATATATACCCTTTCGGATGTTTTATCTGAATTAAGTATCGCAGCTCCCGATAAGACCCATTTTTTCATTTCCTGATTCCTGTATATATATAATTTCTCTTTTAAAAACTAAAATAACAAAAAGTCAAAGTCAAGCAAAATAAGAAAGGGTATACTTTACCGACCGTCAGCTCCTTGAAGGGAGGAGAGACAACGGATTCCTGGCCTTACCGTTCCTGTCTATCTGAAAATGAATGCTGCTGTCCGAGGCCACCCGGCCTATTTTCCCGCCCCTGAGTATGCTCTGCCCTTCCCTCACGCTGATATCGCCCATATTTGAATAAACTGTTATGAAATCATCCTCATGCTCGATTACGATATATTTCCCGAAACCCCGCATATAGCCCACTCTTCTGATAACACCCCTTTCCGAGGCCCTCACTGATTCATTGGGGACAGTTTTTATGATAACTCCGATGGGCTTTACATTACTGCCTCCGTCCCTTGTGCATTTTCTTATCCTGTCAAGGGGCCATCTGAATTTCAGGGATGTGACACTCTTTGATGAAGATTTACTGCTGCTATTCCGGGCAGGAGTACTTTTCTTTTCACCCTTTCCGCATGGCAGTTTCAGTTTCAGTTTCATGCCTACAAATAGTTTTCTGTTCTTTTTCAGGCCGTTCAGTTCAGTGATCTCCCTCACAGAAACCCCTGTCTTTCTTGAAATACCGTAAAGAGTATCCCCTTTTTTGACCAAATAACATGCGGAACTTTTACTGACTGAATATTTTCGGGTGGGCTGTTCCGCTTTCTGAGAACTGTAGTATTCATACCCTCTATAGCGGGAACCTCCCGGCATTATGTCTCTATTGATCCCTGCTGTAAGTGTTCCATATCTTTCCTGATATGCGGAGGTTCCCCTTAATGCGCCGCCTGACCCGTTCTTTTCCGCTGCAGATACATGATGCAGGGATGAGAACATTACAAGCAGAACAACGGGGCTGAAATATTTTGCATATCTCCGCCTCATAAAACACCTATAAAAAAGTAAAAATAACCCTTAATCTATTTATCGTATGCCGGGGCTTTATAGTTTAGCCTTTTTATTTTTAAAAAAATAAAAAAAGGCGGTTTTTTCAAATATCCGAAACTTTTTTATCAGATATCAAGATCCGACTCAGTAGAGGCAATAACCAGCTGGCCGTGTTTTACATGTTTAAGTGAAAGAATGGAATCGGACAATTCCCTTACAAGACCTGAAGTCCCCTTCAGAATAAGAACTTCCAGACAGTTATGTTCATCAAGATGAATATGGGTAGTGGACACGATATTCCCGAAAAAATCATGCTGGAGACTGTTCAGTCTGTCGGAAATATCACCGTGATGGTGGTTGTATATTATTGTGAGGCTGCCGAAAACATGTGCATGGGGATTTTCAACCTTCTCCTCCATGAGGCTTTTTCTTATCAAATCTCTTAAGGCTTCGGACCTGTTTATATAGTTTTTATCTCCTATGTGACTGTCAAATTTTTCAAGAAGGTCCTCTTCAATGGACACTCCGAAACGCACCGTCTTTTTTTCCATTTTTTTTCTCCTAAAAAACAATTATTGCTAGCCCTGAGAGCAAAACTTTTCAAGAATAATTTTATCAATAAAAGCCGGAGCTTTTGAACCTTGGCAAAACCTGGAAAACCGGACAGAGTTAAGCTTTTTACGGGAATCATATACCCTTCAGGGGTGGATATTTCCGGAATCATGAAGGCTCTGGAAAAAGAATATGGGCCCGTTGATTCAGTCAGCGAAGCCATTGAGTTTAATCACACGGTCTATTATGATGAAATGGGAGAAAATCTACTGAAGATATTCTTCTCGTTCAGTAAACTCGTCGAACGTGAAATAATGGCCGAAGTCAAACTCCTGACAAACAGCCTGGAAGAAAAATTCTCTGAAAAGTGCACACGCAGTGTAAATATAGACCCGGGATACATGACCATGTCCAATGTGTTTCTTGCGTCGTGCAAAGACTTTTATCACAGAGTTCATATAGGAATGGGTATATTTCTCGAAAATGAATACTACTATTCGTCGGGAGAATTCAAATTCTGGGACTGGACATACCCTGACTACAAAAAGGAAGAATACCTGAATTTTTTCTACAGGTTAAGAAAGATATACCACAGCCAGTTAAGGGCCGGGAAATAAGAAGCGAAGGAGCAGTCATTGGATCAGAAGGGAATACCATATGCTGAAATTGCCGAGGCATATGATTACATGCTCAGACATGTGGACTACCAGCAGTGGTACGAATATATCTGCAGGATCATGCTGGGTTATGTAAAGAACCCGGAGACTGTTCTGGAGCTCGGATGCGGCACAGGAAAATTCGGCGCAAAATTCTCTGCGGACGGTTTTGACGTGCTTGGCATTGACCTTTCCCTGAACATGCTGAGAGTTGCAAAGACAAGAGCATTCAGAAACTTCAGAATAATGCTCTCAGACATGCAGACTTTCAAGGTCAAAAAGAAATTTGATTTTATCTTCAGTGTCCATGACACAATGAACTACCAGCTTACCATGGACGATGTCAGAAAAGTCCTTGAGAATGTAAAACATGCAATGCACCGCGGGAGCATATTCCTCTTTGATATTACTACAGAATACAATGTGAACAATTTTTTTGACGAAAAAACATCTGTCTATTCAATAAGGGGCATGGATGTAGAATGGAGCAACAGCTACGACAGGGAGAACAGAATCATAACTTCTAACTTTCTTGTACAGCGGGACGGCCGGGAAACGAAAGAATCCCACATACAGAAGATTCACACTCCTGAAGAGATAAAAGATGCACTCCACGACTGCGGATTTGAGATACACGAAATTTTTAGCGACTACAGCTTTGAACCGCCCGATAATGAAACAGTAATGATTAATTTCGTAACATCACTGAAAAGGTAATTAATGAGCACGTTTCTATATATATCCGGGCTTCTGATAGGAATAGCCGCATTTATTTATTTTCTGTCACTCCTTGAATCAGGGAAGAAAACCATCAACAGTATTGTAAATGGTGACACAAAAAACAATACAGCAGCAGGATCATCCGGAAACGAACAGGATTCAGGAAAGCTTAACTCCGATACCATAGCATTCAGGAACAGACCGTCTCTCCCCCCGGGAACGAGGGTATGTCCGCTGTGCGGTTCTTCACTTACAAAACGCGAAGGGCTCTATGCGTCCAGGGTATATGACAAGGGAAATGCAAAAATCCTGATAATGGGCTGCAGATACTGCTACAAGGATGAGGAGAACAGTGCAGTACAGAAAATTGCGGTTTCCGGGTAGAATCAGAACCTTTCTGATATTTACAGTAACTCTTTCCTGACAATATATCGTTGACCATGTGAAAAGCGGCGTTAATTCTTCAGACCGCAATCTGTCTTTCCCGAGAAGGAACATTCCGGATTCCAAAAGTTAAAAATCCTCAAATTGAATTGCACAAATTAGAAATCAAACATTATCTCTTCCTTCGCATAACCTGTGAGTATTCACGCTAACAAACTACAAAGAGAATATTTTTATTTTTTTGTTAGTTATAAAAATTTTTGTTTAAAAAAAATTGTATAACGTTAAATAAATACACCATTATGAGCTATTTCAATAAATATACAGAATTTCATCAGAAATAATTTTTCTGATCACATCGTTTGTTATGCATAAAATGAAAATGATTAAAAATACCATGGAGATGACATGAATTCGGAATTCAAAAATGATTTTATTGAAATCTTTTACTCTCAGGATAAAAAAATGCTAATTCAAAGGTGGAGTGACAAATACCCCAGAATTGAAGAATTTACCGAAGCAATAGATAAGACTGTGGAACTATGTCGTAAATTCAGAGCAGAATTTATATTATCCGATATAACTGTTCAATCAGTGGTCTGCAATGATGGAACAAGTTATGCTGCGTCTGTTCTTCCTGTTTTGCATAAATATGGACTAAAAAAGATGGCATTTATTCTGGCAGAAGACATTTTTCTTAGAACAAATGTTAAGTCTTTTTTCAAAGATTTCGAAGTTACTTTTATTAAATATTTCGATGAAGAAAATGATGCAATAGCCTGGTTTAATGAGGAATAAAAAATCTTAATTATATGCTAAAATTATTTTATCATCCTTTTTTATGAGAAAACGTCTTTTCAAAAAACAGGTCAATCCGATTCTTTATTACTGTGATATATGATTTTTCAGCTATTGAATCGGATTGCGATTCACCTCTATCAAACATTCCATCACTTACAAGATAAACAAGCCCATGGGCAAATGCCCATGTAATATCTACAAACGCTTGAGCCTCTTCATTGCTTATTGGTTCAGATCCCAATGATTCCCTGACCAATGAAACAATCGTAAGATAGTTTTTCTCCCATAGATGAAAGATGTCCTCAGGACAGTTTTTGCCCACACTATCGGGAGCGAACATCATTTTATATATATGTGGATTTTTAAAAGCAAACTCAATATACATATTTACACATTCCCTGAATTTGGAAATACCACTAATATCGTTTCTTGAAATAATAGCAGTGAAAGAGTTATAAATATGTTCATATGCAGACATCAATAATGTAAACAGAAGTTCAGATCTGGTTTTAAAATGCCTGTACATTGCATTGTGAGAAACGTTCAGACGCCTGCTTAATATTCTTACGGAAAAATTATCTATACCGTCCTCTTTTATCATTGCAGAAGCTTCTTCAAGCATTTTCATTTTCAAATCTTTTATGGCCATCCTGCCCCTGTGTTTACCAATTATTAGTAAGATTATCCCAAAAAGGGATAAATCGTGTAAATAACAATTATATATTGAATATATGAAAAAAAAGTTGACACTGTCAACATTTAAAACTATGAATCTATCATTCTAAAATTACGGTGAACCAGTACAGGTTTTATGCTGTTATTTTTCTTCCTGCAAACTTCACCAGCTAATTATTAATCAATGGAGATTTAATATGAAAAAGATCATTGCCTTATCCTTGTTCTTTTCTCTCTTCGTTATCACTTTTTCCGGCTGCAAACCTACTGCCAAAAACGAAGTGAAATACTGGGAAAACAACAAAAAAGAATTTGCTGAAGCAGTTGCCCTTTATCCCTCTTTTAAAGGTGTTCTAAGCGCCAAAATGGAGGAAGCAAAAAAAATCTGGTCAGAGGCTGAAAAAATCAGCAATGAAGAAAACAAAGCCAAAAAGATGAAAGAGGCTAATGAAAAAATTGATGAAGTACTCAACCAGTTTACCCAGATTAAATATAAAATACAGGGAATTGAACGTTCAATAGGCGACTTGAATGGGAAAAAATTAAAACCTTCAGTTCACAGAAAACGTCTCGAAATTACAGGCAAGGCAAAAGCAGTTATACAGGAAGCAGGGAACAAACTGAGAAATGCAACCTTCACTGGTGAGGAAGAAGCATTAAAAGTAACAAAAGATGTTATCGGCAGCCTTATCACAGCTCAGCAAAATATAGACAGCTTCATCAAATCTATAAAAAAATAATGATAACCGAATACCTGAGAGTTTATTAGTGCAGTTTTAAATAGCTCTCAGGTACCTGACACCTTTAATCTAAAACAATCAATTAATTCATCATATCCATTTTCATCAACTGCCAGGATCAAAACCGGATATCGGAAAAAACTACTCCATGACGTTGCAATAATTTCGATTACTACCTGATCAGTTATACAAGTAAAAGATATACATTTACGGATATAATATATTTTTTAATATTCGACACCCACAGTCTGCCTGCGCCTGCATACTTATCGGCAGAAATTTCTCTGAATAAACCTGTCAAACTGGTCCGCAAACATTCTGCGGTCCCTTTGTGAATAAACTCCAGGACCTGAAGTTTCAAGGCCGCCGCTTCTCAGAGTTTCCAGGAGATCCCTTGTGGCAAGTCTCCCCTTTATATTTTCCTCAGTATAGAAAAGTCCCCTGGTAGTTATGACTACAGCACCTCTGGAGATTGCCCTGTCTGCAAGGGGTATATCCTCACTCACGATAAGATCCCCGGGCCCGGCAAGATCGACTATGAGATCATCTGCAATGTCAGGGCCCTGTTCAACTTCAATCATTTGAATGCATGATTCTGACGGAAGTTTCAGCTTCTGGTTGGCTATGAACACTGTTTTTATGTTCCTCTTTACCGCCGCACGTATTATTATTTCACGTACCGGGACCGGACATGCATCAGCATCTACCAGTATTTTCATTTTCTTTTCACCATTTCGACTAATGAAGATTTTCCTTTACCCACAAAATTGACCATTGCACGTGGGACAATAAGAGCATCTTCATTCATTACATTCTCCGATATTCATTATATACAAATATACAAAACCTTCCATGCATATTATATGTAAAACTGCAGTCAGTTCCATTCACGACACCATAAATTTGTATACAAATGAAACTTGACGCATTCTTTATTACAGGTCATTTTTAGTAAAACACAAATTCTGCAAAGCAGTTGTGCAGGAGATTATTCCCCGGAACAGTTTTCTCTGACGGTATTTTCTTCAATTCAAAATAATTCCCCATACAGGACAACCGAGTGAAAACAGATGCTGACAATAAAAAACTTCTCCTTCCCTATTTCGGACTGGGATGCTGGCAGATTGCAGGCACAGGCTGGAAAGGTGCAGGGAAGGATCAGGGCGCAGAAACATTTGCTACAGCGCTCAACGAAGGTGTAACTTTTTTTGACACAGCCCCCATCTATGGTTTCGGACTTTCCGAAAAAATGATAGGGGAGAACCTGTCACAGTTCCGCAACAGAATTATTATTGCAACAAAATGCGGGCTTACATTTTCAGAGGGCAAAGTCGGGCACAACCTCTCCTATGACTCTGTTCTCCACGAATGTGAGGAGAGCTTAAAGCGCCTCAAAACTGATTACATAGATTTATACCAGATTCACTGGCCCGACACTGGTACCCCTTTAAAGGAGACGGTTAAGGCTCTTGAAAGGCTCCTTCAGGAAAAAGTGATAAGACACATAGGAATCTGCAATTATCCATTGCCCGAACTTGAAAAAATATCAGGACTGATAAAGGTTGAAACAGTTCAGTATGAATACAACTATCTGCAGCACGAACTTGCCGACAGTGTAATGAACTTTGTTGAGGACAAGAACCTCCACTTCATCGCATACAGCCCCCTTGCCCAGGGACTTCTGACAGATAATATCGGCTCCGGATACTCATTCTCAAAAAAAGACGTAAGAAGGCTTAACCCGTTATTTAATAACAGAGAGTTATTCAATGAGTCCCTTAAACGGAAAAAGGATCTTGGTGAAAATACGGTTAGAGAGGCCTTAAGGTTTATACATTCAAAAAAACAGATAAAATCAGTGCTTGTAGGCACCTGCAGTAGAAGGCATCTTCTGGAAACAAAAAGAATTATTGAGGGTCTTCAGAAGGGAAGGAGATAGATTTAAAAATCACTGGGTCCGCCCGAAACGGAATCCCATATAACCACCTGTTTGAGTTGCAACTGAGCTGAATGTGTTACCTATTGCCAAACTGCTGATATCCTTGTCATAGCTTCCTGTACGGGTTATACGGTCCCCTCCATCTGAATCAAAGCAGAATTCCCAGACATTTCCGCTCATGTCGTATATCCCCAGAGCATTGGCTTTTTTACCCTTCACCGCTGCTGTTGTGGAACCTGAATTTCCACTGTACACGGCATAATCGCCAAACACCGATGAAATTCCCAACCCGCCGAGTATACTGCCGTCATTGTTGCAGGCTCCGCTGTCATCACCGCTCACATGGTCTCCATATGTCCAGAGAACCCCGTCACGGTACCGTGCGGCAATCTCCCATTCAGCACTTGAAAGCAATCGGAAACCCTTTGCAGTTGAACTTTCCGCTATATTATCGCAGGCAGTAGAATTAGTACTTCGGGAATCCCGAACTATCTGAGCACCGCTTCCGCTGTCATACATATACACACACTCAAAACCTGTGCCCTTCTGCGCATTATACCATTCAGTTAAAGCATTGCACCACACCATGGCATCTCTCCAGCAGATCCCGACTACAGGATGCTGGTTTGTTCCACCTGAACCTCCACTCTGTGTCCCTGTATTTTCAAATAAATACTGGCCTTCACCGGCAGCGCCTCCTGTGCCGTTTACTGCCCATTCATATACTTTCTGCCACAACTCATAGGTTACTTCTGTCTCACCTATCCAGTATGTATCAGCAACAGTGGCTGTGCCGTCATCATTAATACCAGCAGGAGACGTCATCCCGCCAGGTACATAAATCATATTAAATTTTACACTATCAGCAAGGTATATATCAACTTCCCCGGCATTATCACCGTTTGTATTACTGTTATCAGAACCGCCACCTCCGCAGGATAATAGAAATATCAAAAAGACAAACAATTGTATTACTGATAATAACGTAAATTTTCTCATACTGTTTCTCCCGGAATAGTTCTTCAAATCAAAAGGATATCTTGATACCTGCGAAATGGATATCGAGGCTGCAACACCATGCACTTTTATACCATAAAATAAATATTATAAACTCCTTATTTTATGAGTCAACTATTTTTCTCTACACCCATTGCCACCGTGATCTATCAATAATAATCTGGCCAATGGGGATGCAAGCCTACAATACACCCTCAATTCCCCGCAGTTCTTCATTCGATACTCCTTCGATGCCGCTTCGTTACTCATTCGATGAACCAAAATAACATGAATAGCTGCTTCCCCTGCCTTAATTTCATATCATAGCCGGAAACAACAGACGGCTGAATGCCCCGCATTACCTATCTGTCTCACCAATCCCCTATACTCATAATTCCGCCATATGCGCAAATCCTTTCATTATTCCCTGACACAAAAAATCCCCGGCATAACCGGGGATTTTTAAACTTAATGTAAATAAAATTACTTTATATCAAGGAATCCGCCGAAGGCCCATCCCTGTTTATCCTTCCATTTGATTTCATACCAAAAAGCGGTCTTGCCTGCAATTGTCTCTTCTTTTGCACCCTTCTGAACAATCTCAACCACCTCTTTTGAAGGTATCACAACAATCTCTCCCGATTCTGTACTGTCGCTCTCCCTGAGCTTCAGGCCGGAAGCTGCGGTTATGATTGCCTTCCCGGTCATATCTATTTCAATATTGGAAGTGCTTCCAAGTTTATCCTTAACAATATCTCCAAACCTGGCCGAACCCTCTATTGATTTAAGCATTTCCATTGCCTTGTTTTTATCCTTCGCATCCTTTGCGGAAGATAAAAGTTCAAGTGCTTCACCCAGAATTTTAGCATCCTGAATTGTTGCAGCATCCTTTACAAATCCCCCATTAACCCAGCAGTCCGCAACATATTTGCCGTCGAGTTTGCCCACATATATTTTTGTCCATTCAGCCCTTTCGGAAAGTGTAAATACAATTGTCCCCCTGGGAATCGTCGCTGTTATTTTACTGGAAACATTGTTCCTCACATAGGCCTTTGTGTCCTCGGTAAAAACAAGGGGTGCATCTGCCAGGAAGCCGGCCTTTGTATATCCAACAGAACCGTCTGACAGCGTGACTTCAGCCACTTCGGTTTTCTTCGACTTTATTTCGATCTCTTCAATTTTGTTAAGATTGACAGGTTCCGCCTTTGAAAGAGTCGCAAGCCATTTTACCATATCCTTTTCCTTGTAAACGGCAACCTTGTATCTGGCATATTTAACAACATCCGGAGATTTCATTTCAGGCTTCTTTTCAGCTTCCTTCTTTCCGCAGGAAACAAAAAGAAAAATAATCATGACACCAAGTGCCAGAAATTTAATTTTTTTATTTTTTGACATCTTCTCCTCCTTATTTTATATAAAAATATTAAGATAAAAATCGATGTCAACTCCATTATGAGATAATTTATAAACATGAGAGAAATTGCTGTTACCACAAATATCCCCTGCAGAAAAGAGCTGGTCTGGAACAAACTCACAGATATTCAGGACTACAGCTCATGGAATCCATTTATCTGTTCTGTACATGGAAATCTGCAGAATGGAAGCACACTTGAACTGGGCATAATAAACCCCCAGGGAATAAAACTGGATATCAACGCCAGAATAACAAAACTCCTTCCGCCCCATGAACTGAGATGGAAATCGAAACTCATAATGACAGGAATACTCGGCGTGGAGGAATTCTTTATTCTCAGGGATATTGAAGGAGAGTCCACGGCATTCACACATGGGGTAAGATTCACGGGAATATTCATGAGTTTTTTTACTGCATCCCTTCAGCGGCTGAAACCCGCTCTGGAAAGCATGAATGAAGCACTGAAAAAAACATATGAACTTGCAGAATAATTCATTAGTTTTACAACAATTATTAAAGGAGAAGCCTATGAGATACAAGACTGCAGCATTTACAATAATATTCGCTGTTTCCCTGTCATGGTCATTTGCCGACAGCTCCGGACAGATTCAGGAAAAGAATATCTCCAGCTCAAAAATTGCAGAGGTGAAAAAGGTCTTTGCAGAAAAAAGTGCAGGTCATGATAAAGAATCATTCACTGTGAAATCACTGACAAAGGATATTGCCGCACTTGAGAAACTTCACAAAGATGGAAAGTATGACAAGTCTGTCAAAGAGGCCGATTTTCTTCTTCAGAAACTTTCCCATATGAACCCGGTTTTAAAGGCCATGCCTGACAAGCCCGGGAAGAAAGGACTCTATCTTAAAAATCTTACAGGGAAATGGACCGAAGAGGCCGGAGGAAACACGCTGGAATATATTTTTACAAAAAGTTCATTCTCATACAAGATGGGAAACCGCAGTTCAAAAGTCAGGATTGTCAAAAGGCTGGATACCAGGGGGATGTTCATTCTGAAAATCAATAAATACTATGTCCCCATATGGTGGGAACTCATAGACTCAAACACCGTAAGAATGAGCAAAATGGTGGGCGGAGCAAAATACACCTCACTTAAAGCGGCCATGAAGGCTGAAGCGAGAGTAATGTCACAGCTGATTAAAAGAAAATAGCATAGACGAAAGCCCGGTATCCTCCGGGCTTTTTACCTCAAATTTACCTTTACTTTATTAAAACAAAATATTTTAAACTTTACATGAAAACCGGTATCTTATTAATGATTCTTCTGAAATTTTGAATTATTGAATATAAAAGGAATATGTTATGGATCTCACAACCCCTGCACTTCTGTTCTCCGCCATATCATTGCTGCTTCTTGCATACACTAACCGTTTTCTGGTACTGGCCCAGCTGATCAGGCAGCTTGCAGCCCAGGAGAGGCAGGAACACCGCGAATTCACGGAATGCCAGATTCTTTCCCTGAAACGCAGGGTCGTTCTCACAAAGATGATGCAGGCATTCGGAGTGTTGAGTTTTCTGCTCTGCACCCTCTCTATGTTTTCACTCTTCATTTCAAGGGAGAAACTTGGAATAATACTCTTCGGTGTAAGTGTGCTGTTTCTGGCAATTTCACTGGTTATTTCTCTCTGGGAGGTAATGATCTCCACAGATGCCCTGAACATGGAACTTCAGGGAATGAAACTCATAAAAAAATGCCAGCCAAAGGAATAATTACTTTTTAGAAATCTCTTTAAGCCGTTTCAGGTTCAGTTTTGTATCACCGAAAATCTCTCTTAGTTTTTCAAACGGGATGAGGAAATTGCATCCGTTTCTGAACCTGGAGCAGCCCCATGCGGTCTTCCCCTTTATGAGTTCCCCCTTTCCGCAGCCCGGGCATGTCATGGCACTTCCCCTGCCCCCCCTGGAGTCTTCCTTTCCCGTACTCTGAAGAAGCCGTATCTCCTTCTCCTCAGAAAGATAAAGACTTCCCGAGACCTTTTCATTCTCCACGGTGAAACCGGAAACCGTGTCTGTTTTCCCCTTCAACAGAAGCTGCGCCGCCTGGTTTTCAGTCAGTTTCTTCCCGAACATTTCAAATTTTAAAATAAATCCGCAGCCGTTTCTGAATTCACTGCAGCCCCAGGCTGATCTGCCCTGAATTATTCTTCCTCTGCCGCATCTGGGGCACACAAGACCGACCGGTGACCTGGATGTCCCAGCCTCTTTATCAGTTTTAACTGTTCTCTTTGCACCTGAAGAGCTCCCCTTCTGAAATGACTTCTTCTTCACTGCAGCCATCCTGATGGGCCCGGCGCTGCTGCCCCTGACTTCACCGACCAGCCCTCTCACAAGAAGAATCATCTCCTCAATGAACTTCTCCTTCTGAAATTCGCCCTTTTCAATTTTACGGAGTTTACCCTCCCAGATGCCTGTGAGCTCAACGGACTTGAGGAGCTCATTTTCAATGACTCCGATCAGTTCAATGCCAGTGTCTGTGGGGACAATGGACTTTTTGTTCCGCCTTATATATTTTCTCCTGAAGAGAGTTTCAATAATATTCGCACGCGTTGAAGGCCTGCCTATTCCGTTCTCCTTCATGAGCTCGCGCAGGTCAGCATCATCGACCTGTTTGCCCGCACTCTCCATGGCCCTGAGAAGAGTGGCCTCGGTGTATGGTTTTGGAGGAGATGTCTCCTTCTGCTGCAGAACAGGTTCATGGGGCCCGGACTCGCCTTCCCTGAACTCGGGAAGAAGCTGAACCTCTTCATCCTTTCCGTTATCCTCTTTTTTTTCTCCCGAATAGAGGGCTCTCCAACCCTCTTCAAGGATCTCCCTGCCCTTTGCGGTGAACTTTACATCACCCGCAGTGCCCCTGACAGTTGTGTTCATTACAATGCAGTCATCACAGAAGACAGCAACAAAGGCCTTGTAGACAAGTTCGAAGACCTTCCATTCCACAGAACCGTCACTCTTCAAAATAATGCCGGTGGGGATAATGGCGTGGTGATCCGTCACCTTTTTATCGTCAAATACCCTTTTGCTTTTCCTGATATCGCGCCCGGCCAGGCCTGCAGCAATTTCAGATAACTTTCCGAGTTTCCCCAGTATTCCTTTGACTTTGGGATAAATATCTGAAGGGAGAAACCGTGTATCCACCCTCGGATATGTTATTATTTTCCGTTCGTAGAGTTTCTGCGCGGTTTTGAGTGTCTCATCTGCGGACATTCCGTACTTTTTGTTGCACTCAACCTGCAGAGATGTGAGGTCAAAGAGATAGGGGGCATACTCGGTCCCTTTTTTCCGGTCAATCTTTGTTACCTGAAAATCGGTTCCTCTTATGGAATCGAGCAGATCCTTTGCCTTTGTCTCCTCCATGATTCTTTTAAAATCGCTGTTAAAAAGAACACCCCTGTACCTTGTCTGCACCAGCCAGTAGGGTTCGGGTTTGAAATTCACTATCTCTTCGTTGCGTTTCACTATGAGGGCAAGTGTGGGAGTCTGGACCCTGCCTATGGAAAGCACCCCATGACCGCCTGAAAACTTGAGAGTATACAGACGGCTGGCGTTCATGCCAAGAAGCCAGTCACCTACGGCTCTGGCCTCTCCCGCTTCATAGAGAAGGTCATAGTTTTCTCCGGGTTTAAGATTTTCAAAACCTTCACGTATGGCCTCTTCCGTGAGAGAAGAGATCCAGAGCCGTCTGAGCGGCTTAACGTTCCCGGCCATGTTCAGAACCCACCGCTGAATGAGCTCCCCTTCAAGGCCTGCATCACCGCAGTTTATGACCTCTTCACATTTTGCAACAAGGCTCTTTATTGTCCTGAACTGCTTTGAAATACCCTTTGCGGATATGAGTTTTGTCTCAAACTTTTCAGGGAACATGGGCAGTGTTCCCATATTCCATTTCTTCCAGGCAGGGGTATATTCATCGGGTGATTTCAGGGTACACAGGTGTCCGTATGTCCATGTTACGGCATAACCGTTCCCTTCGATGTAGCCGTCTTTTTTATCTTTCGCGCCGAGGACTGATGCTATCTCCCTTGCAACGCTCGGTTTTTCCGCAATACACAGTTTCAAAAAATAGTTCCTGCTGCTAAAAGTTTATAACAATAAGAGGGATAGATACAGAAAGCAGAGCCGTTGATCCATAGTAAAGATACCGGTTCCCTGCAAAATCCTCTTTATATTTGTTCCCGTAGTAGGCACCGGCAATCACTCCCCCCACAAGGCCTATGCCCCCGCCTAAGATCATGGGTCCAAGCTGACCAAGGCCCTTTGCATCACTCAGTGTGACAAAGAGAGCGCCAAGACTCACAGCTCCTGCAGCACCGCAAAGCACTGTACCCATTCCTATGGAAAGTCCCTTGCCGTATGGATTGTCTTCGGGGTTGTCTTTATATTTCTCTTCATGCATATAAACAGAGTATGCCGTGTTCCCGATTGCAAGGCCGTAGGCCACGGTATATTTCAGAATATTTCCAAACCTCTCTTTCCTTTCTCTTTCCCATTGCCTGCGTTCCTCATCCCGAGCCTTTGCAGAATAATCACTGCCGAAGGGACTCTTGAGAAAATATTCATTGAGATAACTGTCACTTCTTACTCTATTGAAAGTGTACCTGTTCCCCACCGCATAGTCATATGCTGATTTAGATTTACTGTCCTTTACGGTAATATCGGCACCATAGTAAATGAGTTTTTTTGATGCGTTGATATTGGTCCTTGACAGAGAAATATGCAGCGGAGTCATTCCATATTTATTCCGTGGGTCGGGGCTCACTTTCATTGCAATGAGGCGGTCGATGAAATCCATATTATTTTTTTTTGCTGCATAATGCAGCGGCCTTTCAAGATTCACATCTTCTGCTTCGGGATCAAGATTCAGTGCAGACAGATCCTGAAATGCGGTGATACTGTTTCGTTCAATAGATAGATGCAGGAGATTCTGCTTTTTGGAGTTCTTTATATTTAAATCCTTATAGTATTTGAATACATAGGGGGTTTCATACTTCCCGTAACGTATAGAGTAGTGAAGCGGAATATCACCATTCCTGTTCCTTATATTTAAATCAGCACCCGATGAGACAAGAAAATCAACGCCGGCTTTATTATTCATATAAGCTGCATGGTGGAGAGGGGTGTTCCCGTAACTGTCCGGTTCATTGATCTTTGCTCCGGAATCAAGAAGCACCCTTGCCTTGTCGTACTGCCCCTTTTTTACAACAATAACTAAAGGAGTTTCCGCTGCATAACCGTATTTTCTGTTAACATCCGCACCATGTTTAAGAAGAGTTTTCATGAAGGCAAGGCTTCCGGAATAGTCCCTGTATGAAGCATAGTACAGTGCATCATACCCGTAACTGGATTTAACCCTCTGGTCCGCCCCATTATTAAGGAGGAATTCTGCAACTTCATAGTTTCCATTCATGACTGCACTCATGAGAGGAGAATATTTGTCTTTCCCTGAAAGATTTACATCTGCACCCTTTTCAACGAGTTTCCTGACATATTCTGTTTTTCCCTTTGTGGCCGCAAGGAACAGAGGAGTCTCTCCCCTCACATTAAGCCTGTTCAGGTTCTTTGAATTATCAATGAGCCACAGTGCCACGGTGCTGTTTTCTGAAGACATGGCAAGATGGAGCAGACTGCTGCGTGAATAATCCGCCACAATGATGTTCTCTATGTCAATTTTTTCAGCGGCCACTCTGTTTAAAAATTCGTCAAGTGAAGAACTGTTCACAAGTTTCACGGCATCACTGTACTGGAGTTCAGCTGCACACAGCGTTGCCGAAAATAAAAGGGATACTGCAATGAGGAGTATTCTGCTCATAATTTCTCCGGTTTATTCAGATTGTTGACAATGGTGGTTCAATTTAACACAGGCTTTCCAGCATGGTCAACCAGTATTGGGTTACAGTATGAGAAAAACTACTTTTCCGTATTTTCGGAACCGTGAGTATAGCCCACAACATCAAACTCCTCCCCCAGTATACTCATGATTTCATCATAATGGGGGCTCCTGGACCTCAGGCATGATGAAACATGAACTGCAGTAACTCCCTGGGCTTTAAAACTTTCAATCCTTGAGTCAAGGTTCTCACGGAGAGTTTCAGAACTTCCGCCCTCATGGCAGAATCCTGCAAGCTCAATGTCCCTGCCGGCATATCTTGCAAATGAATCTTCATAATTATTAAAAGCCCTGAAGCATCCCTTTGCAATACATTTCTGAAGGGTCTCCTCCCTTGATATTATTGCAATTTTTATTTTATCATCTTTCATCATAAATGCTCCTGTACAGTAGTTTCAGATACACATCTTACTTTGGCGGATCAGCTGAACAAGTTAAAAACCGGATAATACATTTTGATTGACAAAATTATTAATTAAATACTATATTAACGCAGTTTATTATTTTAAGGAGATAAAGTATATGAAAAAACTTTTGCTTTCAGTTCTTGTTCTTTCAATGTTTGTGTCATTCGGGATGAGCAATGCTTCTGCAAAAACAATAGGTGTTAAAGTTGGATATGTTACACCTAAGGACGACCTAAAGGATTATGACAATGACATACTCTTTGGTGTCTATTTCAACATGGGCCATTTTTTAATCAATAACCTCAATTTCAGGCCAAGTGTTGACAAATTCAATCTTGAAGATGATAATTCTAAAACAGAAGTATGGGGAATTCACTTTGACTGGTACTGGAACTTCCTTGGAACAAAAACAGTATCCCCATTTCTCGGTTTCGGACCTGTTCTGAACTATTACAATCATGATGATGACAATACTGCAGACGAGGACTCTGACGCAGGAGTTGACCTTTTTCTTGGAGCTGACCTGAATCTCGGCCTTCCAGTAAGCCTCATGGTTGAAGGAAGATACAAAATACTCGATATCGCTGACAGAAATCAGACTGCATGGTGTATAAATCTGGGTGTTGGATACAATTTCTAAAAAACTATTAAATAGTTTAGCATAAAAAAGAGGCCGGAAAGCCTCTTTTTTTATGCTGTCTCACCGCTTTTGGCATACTGTTTAAAAAATTCCCTGTACTTCATGTCGCATCCCTGAATATGATTCACCAGCCAGTCCCTGAGAAATGACATGAGCTCAATTGAAAATGAAGTCTGTCCATCTTCAAGCATTCGACTGTATTCTCTTACCTTATTCAGCAGTTTTTCATGCTCATTCTTGTGTGCATCATAATCCGGATAGTTATACTTCACCATATACTTCTCCTCCCTTGCAAAATGAGAAACAGTATAATTTACAAGACTGCCCATAATATAGGTCATCTGTGCAATGCCGAGCTTTGAAATAAGTCCGCTGTGCAGTTCATTTACAATTTTAATAAGTTCCCTGTGGTCGTCATTAAACTGTTTGATCCCCACTGAATATTCATCACTCCATTCAATAAAAGCCATGACAATCTCCTTTATTAGTAATCATTCTTATTCTTATATTAATTAGAATAATTTCAAGTAAAATTTCAAATTCTTCTAAAAATAGAGAATACATATTAAATATAATTTCCTTATATCATACATAAAAAATACTGCACATTCAAGTCTATTCACCCGGATACGCCAATCAGTGTTAAACTTTTCACCGGTCAGGCCTGAAACTGTTCCGAATATTACCTGAATTACTGAAAATCAGTCTGCCTGGTCAGTTACCAGTTCATTACCATCATCTGAAAACAAACGGTCAGTAAACCTGGCATACCATGCACCGGCCTGAACCTGTATTATGTAGGCTGCTGAAATTATCAGAGCAATATCACTTCCCATTTCACCGAAAGCTGTCATTGCAATTGCAAGGGCTATTGACAGATTCCTCATGGCAGACCCGTATACAAGAGCAATGGCATCCTCTCTCCTGAAAAAATACTTTCCGATAACCGTGCTGAGTGTAAAATTCAGAAAATACATTATCACAACAGGCACAAGGCACTTTATGAGAATCTCCGGAGCTGAAAAGATGACCTTTGACTTCATGGCCATGGCCACAAACACTATTCCCAGAACACCAAGAGTTGAAAATGGCGGAAAGTTTTGCTTAATTCTGTTCTGAAATGCCTCCTTTCCGTAACGCCCGACTATG
Source organism: Spirochaetota bacterium (assembly GCA_003246895.1). GTDB lineage: Bacteria > Spirochaetota > UBA4802 > UBA4802 > UBA5550 > SZUA-423. The sequence continues at coordinate 50,697 of QKCL01000039.1, forward strand.
AATCTCTGTGTAAGGTAGCCAAGAACCATTGGTATAAAAACTATCAGTATAATCTGTCTTGCAATAATCATTAATTCAATATTCACAGAAGCTCCCATTAAAATCTCCAGGTAAAGCGGAGTAAGGACAGACCCAAGGACAAGTCCTGTAACTGTCATTTTCACAGCTGCAGTGAGATTTCCCTTTGAAAAACCGGTCCATGATATTGTCATTCCCGATGTCGGCAGCAGTGACGTGAGCATTATTCCGATACGCGCTGCCGCATTATCCCTGAAGAAAACTGCTCCCAGTATAAAACCCGCAACAGGGATGATTATAAAGTTGATCCCATGTGTTACGAGCTGCAGTCTCCTGTGGCCTGGCAGAAAGACCTGTCTCATTCCCAGACTGACCATCATAGGATAGACCATGAGGAATGTGAACGGCAGAATCAGAATTTTGAGAGCAGATAAATTAAAGTGGTAACCGAGAACTAGCCCGCCGGCCATTGCTGCCGGGATAGCTACAATAAGCCTCTTTTGAATAAATTTGAGCATATACATAAAATACCTCCTGTCAGAATTGCAAACACAATTGTTTGTTTATTCTAACAAGTCAATCAATTAATTTAGTATTTTATTATTTTTTAAAATACTATGCATTCATTTTTGTATTCTCTGTAAAATACCAGATAAATCATAAACAAAAATGTAATTTTTTTTGACTATGCAAATATTTTTTATTAACATATAATAAAAGTTCAACCCATACTTAAAAGTACTTAGATAAAGAAAAGTTTTTCATTATACTTCTCCTTGATTAAAAGATAAAAAGAGGGGCGGTTACCGCCCCTCTTAAACTACCAAAAAATACACACCATATTTTCATTCTTTTATTGACGAAAACTGCAAAATATGAACACAAAAGTTCTACTAATTCAGGTAAAACCTATTTGTCATGGAACATTTTATACTTTTTTACTATATATTGTCATTTTCTTCCGGTGTTGCGTCAACATACCTGGCACTGCTTCTTTACTTTCAGTACAGGAAAAAGGCAATTTTAAATTTTTTCCTCTTTCTGCTGTCACTGAGTATAATTATGCTCTCATTTTTACTGCATGAGTATGAAAACATAGTCCATATCGGAATTGACATGTATGCAAACTTCATAGATCTGGCGGGGGGATGGCTTCTTCTCTGCATTATGCCTTTTTTTTCACATTACATAGTAGGTGTCAGAATAACACCTGTCAAAAAAAGAATATTCATAGCTTCCGGCATTGTCCTTTCAATATCCATAATTCTGCTCATCATTTTTTTATTCATAGATATCAGAGTGTCTGAAGCAATTGAGGCGTTCATTCTCGATCCGGCACTGATCTTCTATATAGGATACTGCATATTCCGCAATGTCTCGGAATACAACTCCATTGCAGACAAAACACTCAAAAAGGGGCTTAATCTTTTCTATATAACAACATTAATTTATCTGCCCATGCATATTGCTGCTGAATACAGCAGCAGACTCAATATCATATCACTACCGGCATTGCTGGAAATATTATCATTCCCCACATACTTCCTCATAATAAACATTATGAGTATGCTGTTCTCAATAAAACTCCATAACAGACCCGCCTTCATAAGAGAAAAAAAACTCTCAGGTTATTTCATTGAAAAATACAGCATCACAGAGAGGGAGACAGATATAATACACTACCTCATTGACGGCCTGAACAATACAGAGATAAGCAAAAAACTCTTTGTATCCATCAAAACAATAGAAAACCACCTCACCAGTATATACACAAAGACCGATGTAAAGAACCGGGTTCAGCTGGTTAACCTCATACTTACCAATCAGTAGCACATTTTGCATCAATTAGGGAGTTCCCCATCCCCTAAAATGCACTTTTTAGGGAGTCCCCCTATTTACAATCTCCTGAAAAAAACAATAATAATGATCAAAAAACGTCATCACCATTGATGACAAATATAAAAAAGGAAAAAATAAATGAATTTAAATTTTAAAAACGGTTTTTTCATTTTAATCTTATCAGGGTTTGTTTTATTTAACGGAGGAGTATTTGATTCAGCCATGGGGCAGGACAAAATTCCCGAAAAACAGACCGAACAGAATATCAAATCAGATCAGGCCAATAACAAACTAAATGATACTGATAATGTCAAAAAGGCCCGGGAAAAATCATCCGGCAATACAGATCTAAAAAATCAGGAAGGAGAAAGCCTCTTCTCAACAGTGAAACAGGGCGGGCCTCTCATGATTTTTCTCGTATTTCTCGGCCTCGGAGCAATGACCATAATAATCGAAAGAGGAATATTCTACACAAAAAACAGCATATGGAAGGGACAGCTCATTGAGGACCTTATCAAAAAAAGGGCTGAAACAACCAGTACTCAGTTCAGGGAGGATATGGAAGATGATCTCCGAAACTTTTTTTCCATATATGTTGCCAGGCTGGAGAAGGGCCTTGCCCTGCTTTACGGAATAGGCAACCTTGCTCCAATTGCCGGATTTCTCGGTACAGTAATAGGAATGATAAGCGCCTTTGCCTCCATTGCCGCAGCCACAACTGTAAATGCCAAAGTCGTTGCGGTCGGCATACAGGTTGCTCTAGTCACAACCGCAGGGGGACTCATCGTGGCAGCTCCTACCCTCGCGTTCTTTTACTTTTACACACATGTCATACAGAGCCGTATTTCCCAGGCAGAAACTGTTATCTGCAGCCTTTCAGACACAATGCCCAGAATTTCTTCACGGATGAATGATACAATTCCGGGAGAATAAACATGGAAAAGAATATTATAACAGGCAGGATACTTGCCAGAAGAAAGAACAGAGAGTTATTCAGAAAAAATGACGGAATTACTGATTCTTCATCCATGGGGGACATGGCCTTTCTGCTTCTGATATTTTTCATTGTAACCAGTTCTTTCATTCTCAGACAGGGTATTTTCTTTTCCCTGCCGTCGCCTAAATCCGGATCAGTGAAACTGATGGATAACCAGATCATAGAGGTATATCCGGAAAACGCCGGTTTTACAGTTAACGGAAAAAATATTTCAAGGGAGGAGCTCATTACGAAGATGCATATGCAAAAGGAGCTCCATAAAGACAGTGTAGTGATAATCAAAATGAAGGACAATGTCAGATACGAGAGACTGGTTGATACACTCAGTGCGGCCAGGGAGTGCAGAATACTGCGGGTGTCACTGAAAAATGCGGGCGGAGGGAAATAACATGAAAATTAAATCCATAGCATCCAGGCTAAGGCCCATAGCAATCGGCGCATCAATGGCTGACATGGCCCTGCTGCTTCTTGTCTTTTTCATGGCCACGACTACAACTGAACCGCCAAAGGGTGTTGAAGTGAATCTGCCCAGAGCTCTCACTTCAGGAGCAGAACAGGACAATCTCTACATAACTGTTTCGGCCAGAGGAACAATTTACTTCGAAGGCCATATTGTATCGATAAGTGAACTAAACGATTCTCTGGCCAACAGGCAGAGGGAGAAGGACAAAACCGTCGCAATCACTGCGGATAAAAATCTGAACTACAGTATAATTTCAGAAATGCTTTCCGTTCTGCAGGATCAGGATTTCCTGAATATTGTCTTCATGTCAGAACCTAAAAGCTCACGGGAAATATAGAAAATGAACAGTAAAAGACCGAATATATCCATAAAAGCGGGACTTCACGATATTGAAGAGAGGCACCCCTATGTTTTTTCATTCATGCTGTCGCTTGCGATTCTGTCCTATCTTTTCTTCAGAGTGCCTTCTCTTGAACTCATCCATGACAGCACAAATGCCAATGAAAACATTCAGTTTGTAAATATCGATGAGATTCAGGCCCAGAAAAGGGTTGTAAAGAAAGACATTTCCGAAGAAACGGACAATTCAAAAACAAACGAAAATGTTTCACGTGCAACAGGCACATCTGAAGATGCTGATGCAGTGGATCTTGCCTTCTATGCAAATGTTGCACCGCCGAGACTTGTCAGCAAGCTGAAAAAGGACCATCCGAAGCTGGCAAAGGAGATGAACATTGAGGCATCAGTTACTGTTGCACTGCTCATCTCCGCCACAGGGAAAGTAAAGCATGTCAACATCATAGGGATCAGGCTCAGCAAGGATCTCCCACGTGAAATATATGAAAAAATGACCAGGGCATTCTACCAGTACGCCATGAACAGCCTCTACAGCGCAAGGTACAGCCCCACAATAATCGACGGCCAGAAAAGGCCGGTTAAGATCGATACAGTTGTGCATTTCAGGTTAAAATAGAAAGGGAGCAAAAATGAATTACAGAAAAACATTATATACCTGTATGATATTCCTTTTCATGGGTGCTCCTTCAGTTATGTCCGAGCTGTTTGCCCAGAAAAAGATAACCATGTCAGGTACAGTCTATGACAGCGTTTCAGGAAAACCTGTCGATTTCGGAACGGTTACAATAATTGAGGAGAGAGTAAAGGCAAGAACAGAAGCGCAGGGACGGTACAGAATATCTGTTTCAAAACCGGGCACATACACGGTAATTGTCCGTTCACAGGGCCTTGGAGTTCTGAACACAACAATGAATATAAACAGGGACATGGCCAGGGACTTCAGTCTGAAGCCCTTGACAATAAACGTTTCCGGAATTACGGTTACAGATGACAAGTACTTCCAGAAGGTTTCGAGAAGAAAAATGACAAGAGAGGAGATGAAGGCCACTCCTGCTTCATTCGGTGATGCAATAAACGCATTGACATCGCTTCCAGGAATTGAAAGGACAGACGGATTTTTCGGACCCCTTGTAATAAGGGGCATGTATGACCAGCATAACAGATACTATATCGACGGCATGCCCATCAGCAATCCCATGCACTTTGGAGGACTGCACGCAGTTATCAACACAAACCTCATGGATGAAATAAACCTGTACTCTTCATCCTTCCCGGCAAGGTTCGGCGGAGCAATGGCTGCAGTCATAGATATCTCCACCGTTGACAACGTAAAAGAGGAAGGAGGCTATGTCGACACTGGACTCATTTCCACAAATATTCTTTACCAACGACCGTTTACGAGAGAGGTCACACAGCCGGACGGTGAAATAAAGAAGGAAACAACAGGTTATATTATCGCCTCGGGCAGATACGGCTACCTGGGGTTCATCATACCATACCTCTATGAAAAATTCACAGACAAAAAGTCACTCGTTGTTCCGGAATACTATGATTATCAGGTGAAAATAAAGCAGTATCTTGACAGCCATAATTCCCTTACACTCCTGTTCATCGGAAGCAAAGATTACTTCAGGTTTTTCACTGAAGATGATACACTCGATGAAGAGGCCGATCCGCTGCTTAATGATATTGAATTTGAGCAGAACGAGATGTTTCACAATCTTGGACTCTATTACGACTACAGAGGGGGGAGAATTAAAAACAGGGTCATGGCCTATGCCTCACTTACCCAGTTTGATGTTTATGTAAACAGCAATCAGATTTCATCAAGTACACCGGACTGGCTTGAAGACCTGAAATCAACAAGCAAACCCTATATTTTCGGGCTTAAGAATATCTTTGACTTCGAATGGATAAAAAACCACGCAGACCTCAAAGCATCGGTAGAATATACATATTACAGGTTTGAAGCTTCAGGAGAATCTGTAGTCCAGAGCCGGAATAACGGCGGATACACGCAGATGGATGACATAACAACAGTACCCATTGACGGTTCTTCAAAGAACCACACTGTGGGAGGATTCATTGAGAACAGATTCACCGCAGGAGGACTCACTTTCGTGCCTGGACTTCGATCTGATTATCTGAAACTTACAGATACTGCAACCTTCGACCCCAGAGGGATGATATCATATGAATTTTCTTCGGACACAACAGTCTCTGTTGCCAGCGGAAAATACAGTTCATTCTTTCAGGTTAATCCATATTTCTTCAATTACTATCCCGATGTGGCGCAGATGGATACAAAAACTACAGAACGCGCATACCACAACGTAATAGGAATTGAACAGGTTCTGGGACTCTACACACTGGGCATTGAGGGGTACTACAACCATTTCGAGAACCTTGCTGTGGGCTACCCGCATTATGAAGACGGTGAACAGGTTCTGGGACAGGCTTCGGGAAAAATGAAGGCATACGGATTTGAAGTTATGCTCCGCAAGGACATGCGTGAAAACACCAGCGGTTTCTTTGGATGGATGAGCTATACCTACTGTGTATCAAAATACAAAAGCGGAATAACAGGGAACATTTTTGATGAAAACGGAAACGACACCGGAACAGCATACGATCCAAACGGAGATAAATGGATTAATTCAGATTTTGACAGGCGCCATTCGGTCAAACTGGTCCTTGGATATAAATACGGCAAATTCACCTTCAGCGGCAAGTTCCAGTACCTCACTGCATATCCAAGTACAGCCATTATCGGGTCAACAGAAGACACAAACTATCCGGGCAGGTATACCCCTGTTTATGATATAAGCAACCAGAATGAATACAGGGAGGCCTCATACCACAGACTGGATCTGAGGATATCACACAAGACCAGCTACGAATGGGGATATGTGAGCTGGTATGTTGAAGTTATAAATGTCTATAATTCGGCACAGAAGGAGACAAACTGGAAATACAATCAGCCGTACTCTGACAGCAATCCTGACACCAGCGATGATGAAGGACTTACAATCATTCCGAATTTCGGTGTTGAAATCAAATTCTGAGAGGAGAGAGATGAAAAAAATTTTATGTATATATAGAACAATAATACTAGGCATGATGCTGATACTATCATCTTGCACCACATACTTCCAGAAGGCGCAGTCTCTTGTTCCGTTGGCCGGTAAACACACTGTAAACCTTGGGCATGTAACGGGAAGTGACAGCGCCTGGTCCATACTTGGCCTCTGGATGATCGGCAGGCCCGATACCCATGAGGCAATAAGTAAAGCCCTGAAGAACAAAAATGGAGATACCCTCATAAATGTATCGGGCCGTGAAACCACACTGTGGTTTCTGCTCTTCTCAGTTACAACCGTAACTGTTGAAGGGGATGCAGTTAAAATAAAGGAGATCAGAAAATGAAAACAGGTATAATCAAACTCATATTCTTTTCAGTTCTTTCTCTTGGAATTTCCGGATGTATCAGCATGGGCACAAATGCCACCGGCATAGGACAGACAGCGCTGCCATATTCCGGACAGAAATATGAAGTTGTGGGGAAGTCCAAGGGACAGAGCAGCAGCTACAGACTTTTATGGTTCTTTCAGGTTACTCCAACTGAGGAGATGGAACGCGCAGTAAAAAAGGCAATAGCTGAAAAGGCCGGAGATAACATGATAAACGTCTGCTACTGGAAAGAGACACAGATATGGCTTCTGGGCCTTGGAACTGTAAAAATTCTTCATGTTGAAGGAGATGTTATCAGGTATAAGGACTGATTTCGACGAGGGTTAAAAGTTGAAAGGGGGAAAGATGAAAGCTCGTAATACAAACTTTAGACTTTGTCCTTTCAACTTTAGACTCCATTATCATATAAATGCCCGTCGAACGCCGACAGAAAACCTGCCCTTATGAATTATTGATTCAGTTTATATGCCACAACACGGTTATCAAAGAAAGTAGGAACAAGTATCATTTTCTTTTCAGGAATATATTCAATATCTGCCGCATTTATTTTTTTATCTGAAGTATCATTCAGAACAACAGGTTTCGTTTCTTTACCGATGAGCTGAATCTTCCCCTTCCAGTCACTTACAATATATGACCCCTTTCCATCCGATTTCAGTCCGTCAATGCCTCCCTCAAGCGGAACCTCCATTTTTGCAGACTTCGTCTTGATATTGACTCTCAGTAAACCTTTCGCCGTACCTACCATGAGAGAATCTCCTTCCATGAAAAGCCCGTTCGGTTTATTATACTCCTTTAGATCAAGCCATACTGCAGCAGCACCGCCGGACAGAATCAGCACACGGTTCATTGCCATGTCAGTAATATATACATTACCGGATTTATCTATGGCAATGTCATTAAGAAACTTTGCTCCCTTCACTATGACTGTTTTGATAATTTTTGACTTCGCAATATCTATCACATGAATTCTGTCTATGTCAGTTACATAGAGAGTATTTTTGAATATTCCCATTCCCTTAGGCGCACTCATACCTGTCACCCACTGCAGCTTTATAATTTTGCCGTCAGGAGAGATTTTTGAGATAAACCCGTTTCCGTCCATGTCTGTTGATTTCCCGTTTATGTTTGAAACATACAGAACATTATTTGTGCTGTCATACATAACAGACTCAGGCACTTTCAGTTCTCCCGGTGTTGACCATATCTCCTTTACTTTTGAACCGCCGCATGAAAGGACAAGAAAGAGAGCTGCAATACTGACAATTATTACATAAAATTTCCTCATTGGGATAACCTCCTTTTCAACGAAATATAGACTCCGCTTACGGTTAAGGCAAATTATAATAAAAGATTACCACAGATTCACACAGATAAAGGATTGGATGGATGGGGATGGATTGTTCAGGCGGTTGGGCAGTAGTCGGGAAAATCGTTTTTTCCGGCGATACTGTTGAAATGAGTCTGTTTTTCCATGCCTCGAGTGGGCGGAACGAACGTGTGGTTAATTCTTTCAAAGGATCACCACCGATAAACAGAGATAAAAAATAAGATATGCTCAAATGGAGTTATTCTTTTTCATGGCAGTTTAATTTTGATCAATTCACTTCAGTCGGAATGGCTTAAAACCCAAAAACTATCAGCGTCCATCTCCTTTAAAAATCTGGGTCCATCAAGCGTAGCGTCTATGATGGATGTCAATAAATTATGCTACATCCCTTATTTTTATTCCTTTTCCCTTTAAAAATATATCATATTCTTTCATCTTTCTTAAATGATTGAGCTCATCTCGGTACCAGTGATATTCCTGGTTTGAAAGCATATTTACTATGGCCATTCTCATTTTTCCTCGTCCCTTTTTTTCACTTTTAGTCTCATACCAATTATTCAGATATTCATTTGCTTTTCTAAAATGAGAAACAGACTGAGTAACCATTGAAACAGAAAGTTTTCTTCCAAACTTATTTGTCCTTCCAATTCTGATAATATCGCCAGAGCTATCAACACTAGGAGCGCTTCTTAAATATGATGTTAAATGCTTTGAGTTTGGGAACCTATCAATTGATGCTATATCAGCAATTAGTGCCAGAGCCATTATTACACTGATTCCTTTCATACTAGTTAATATTTCAATTTCTTTATAATAGTCAGCTCCTATTGATTTTATCAGATTTTCTACATCAGAAATATTCTCTTCTGTTTCTTTCAGTTGTTTAAATAAAATTTTAAGTTGATATTTAATAGGTTCAGGCAAATTGTATTTTTCAATATATTGCTCACGTTTTGTCTTTGATGAAAATGAACTTCGAGAGATACAGATCAAGTGTTGCTTGAAAATTGAATGAATATTATTTTTCAGTTGAATCGTAATGCTTTTTAAGGATTTATAACTTGAAAAGCATGACCTTAACATTCTGATAGATTCCTCCGGTACATAGACAGGCTTAATTAATTCTTCTCCTGACATTACCTGCATCTTTAAGAAAATTGCCAATTTCTCTGCATCTACTTTATCTGTCTTTTTATTTACCATGGAAATTAATTTTAGCTTATGCGGATTGGCTACATAAACACACTTAATGTGATTTCTTATTTTTGAAACAAATTCAAAGGTTCCTGTACTAGCTTCAACAAGAACCACTGAATTATTTCCGGCGTATTCAATGAAAGCCTGAATACCTACTTCATTTACCGGAAATGTTATTTCAAGTTTTTCATTAAAATCATTTAGGAAACAACAATTAAATTTTGCAGAATGTAAATCAATGCCAATAAAGAAACTCTTGTTTGACTTTTTCAGGTTCATTGATTACCCTCCTTGCATATGGATTTAATTTACACCAAGCGTCTATTCGGGCTTTGTGTACCCCAGACTACCCCTGTAGTCTGGGGATTCCCATTGTTTTTGCTCGGAAATGACCGTCAACCGGGTGGACGGGATTTGGTTCTCAGCTCACGCACGACCATTTCATTTGGTGTTTTAAACTCTTACACAATGAAATTTAGCCATTTCTTTGAACTTACTCAAGGGATATATCCATCATATAACCGGGTGGTAACCGGGTGGTAGTCCTTTAAAATCCCGGGAAAAAACATGTGTAGACATGAAACTCACTATAATCCACATATTTTCATGGCCGGCTGAAGACCAGCTAAAGACTAACGAAATCCAGCGGACGAAAGACCAGCAAAGGCGCCCGGCGAAGGCCGGGAACAGGCCATTACATGCCGCATAATGGCTGTTGAATAAAATTTATAGACCATTGTATAAAATTCATGGTCTGGAGCATAAACTTCATGGTCCGTTGAATAAATTTCATGATCGTGAGCATAAACTTTATGGTCCTTTGTATAAATTTCATGGTCGTGAGCATAAACTTTATGGTCCTTTGTATAAATTTTATGGTCGGGATCATTGATTTTATACTCCCGAGAGTAAATTTCATGGTCCGGAGCGTCGATTTAACACTCAAGAGTGTTATTTTAACTCTCTGGAGCGTCGTTTTGACTCTCGGGAGTGTTGATTTAATACTCTGGAGCGTCGTTTTGACTCTCGGGAGTGTCGATTTGACCAAACGATGCGTCGTTTTAACCAAACGGTGCGTCCATTAGACCGAACTATGGAGAGTGTAAAAAAGATTGTGTAAATTGTTTATCCTCAGCAGATCAGGCACAAAGGGGCATCACCCTCCCGCCTGTGCCCATGCAGGAGTAAAGGAACAGGTTTTAAAATACATAAAATATCAGGTAAACTTTAAACGAGAGTGTCAGATTTTTTGTGTAAATAGCCTTCGATTCATATTAAATCTGCACTCTACCTTCAAAGTGAATTGCGAATTGATTCAAAGCAAGACCCCAATCCAGAATAGGCCTGGTCCATTTTCTGGAGGCCTTATCCAGAG
>QKCL01000012.1 GCA_003246895.1 Spirochaetota bacterium
TTTATATTAAGAATTTTAGTCGGGTATGAATTATTTTCTTGATTCGCATGCATGAAATAACATATTGTAAATCAATTTTCAGAGGAGAACGGGCAATTGCGCGGTCCCTTTAGGGAAGTGAGGAAAGTCCGGACATCACAGGGCAGAGTGCCGGGTAACACCCGGGCGCCGTGAGGCGATGGAAAGTGCAACAGAAAATATACCGCCCTTTGTACATTGTACAGAGGGTAAGGGTGAAATGGCGAGGTAAGAGCTCACCGCGTCGGCCGTAAGGTCGTCGGCAGTGTAAACCCCACTTGATGCAAGACCAAGTAGTCAACCGTTTAAGGGCTGCCCGTCCTGGGTTGAGGGTAGGTCGCAAAGATCTGTATGGTAACATGCAGGCAAGATTGATGATTGCCTAAACAGAATCCGGCTTACGGTCTCCTCTGAAAATAACATATAAAATGGTGAACTGATGGACAAACAGAGAAAGATAACTGCTGCAATTCTCGTGATGCTTGTTATTCTGTCTGTGCTAACGATAGTACAGATCAGCATGAAAATTGATGAAAGGAAAGGTAAAACCCTGACATTCGGAGTATCCCAGTCAGGAGACGGAGTTGCCATTGTAAGAATTGACGGCGCCATTCAGATGATAGGTGACAGCGGGCCATTCGGAGGTCCCCAGGGTGCAGAAGCCGTCATTAACAAGCTCGATGAACTGGGAAGGGACAGCAGCGTTAAAGCCATAGTTTTAAGAATAAACTCTCCTGGCGGTACAGTCGCCGCAACACAGGAAATTTATCAAAAACTGATGAAGTTGAGAAAAAAAGGAATAATACTGGTCGCATCAATGGGGGAAGTCGCTGCCTCGGGAGGGTACTATGTGGCAGCTGCCTGTAATCATATAGTGGCCAATTTTGGTACCATAACAGGTTCAATAGGTGTTATCGCTGTTTCTCCGAACCTGAAGGGGCTGTTTAAAAAGTTAGGTATAGAAATGAATGTAATAAAAAGTGGTAAATACAAGGATATCCTTTCTTCCCACAGGGATGTTACACCGGCTGAGAGAGCCCTGCTTCAGGAGATGATTGATTCATCATATAACAGGTTTGTTAAGGATGTATGCGCCGGTAGAAACCTTGAGGAGTCTGCTGTCAGACCTGTGGCAGACGGAAGAGTCCTGAACGGAGAAAATGCTCTCGAGCACAGGCTTATTGACCAGATTGGAACCTTTGAAGATTCGATAATAAAGGCGAAGGAGCTGGCAAAACTTCCTGAAGATGCGCCTGTTTTCAGAAAAAAATATTCTCCCATTGAACAGATGCTGGAAGGTCTGGGAAATGCGTATCGGGGGAGAGAGCTGTTTACAAAGGCTTTAATGCCGGGAACCGGTAGTCTTGAATACAGGTATCTGCCATGATGCAGTATTTGAGATCCCTTGTATGGACAGATTATTTCTTCTACTCCATCTCGGATTTTCGTGAGGTTTACAGAAGAATCAGGCTTGATGGCGGTAAATCAATTGCTCTGAGTTTTATGGTTCCTTTTTTTGTGTCGGCGGTTTCGGTGATATCAGTTTCTCTTGCGGGAGGTGCTGTGACCGGTTTTTTTTATTACAGAATAACCTACGGTATTATTCTGGCGTTTATTCTGGAGGTGTTTCAGGTATTTATATACTCTGCCCTCATGGACGGGGTATCCCAGCTTCAGGGGCTCAGGGGTAATGTGAAGGAGATTGTGGCCGTTGTAAATTACGCACAGTTTCCCAGAGTGTTTATTCTCCCACTGGTCAGTTTTTTTGCAATCATAGATTTTGGAGTGTTTTTCTTTTATGCAGTGGGTATTGCCGTCTTTTTTGTATGGTATGTGGTGAATCTTATGCAGGGACTCTCTGAAATGCATTCCATTGATATGGGCAGGGCATTTGCTATCTATATATTGCCGGCTGTTGCATTCGGTTTGATTGGAATTTCTGTTCTTGTTCTCGTGAGTGTGCTTATGGGAGGATATATAGGTTCATTGGGAATCTAAACCCCCAATGAACCATTCTGTTAAACAAGTTTCTCAACAGCTTCCTTGATTCTTTTGAGGCCTTCTATTATATTTTCATCCGATGTGGCAAAAGACATTCTGAAATATTTATCGTTTCCAAAACCTATTCCCGGTACAACGGCGCTTCTTGCCTCTTCAAGGAGATATGTCGCAAGAATTGATGAATTGAATTCATCATCGTATTTGTCACATATCTTTTTCCATCCGGAAAATTTATATATCTCTGTGATGTCCGGGAATGCATAGAAAGTACCAACCGGGTTATAACAGGTCATTCCTGGAATATCATTGAGTCCGCTTATAATAAGTTTTCTCCTTCTGTCAAAAGCTTCCACCATTTTACCAACTACAGTCTGGTCTCCGGTGAGGGCCTCAATTGAAGCCCACTGGGAAATTGAGGTTGGATTTGATGTGGACTGGCTCTGGAAAGTCTCAAGTTTTTTGATGAAAGCTTCATCACCCGCTACATATCCGATTCTCCAGCCTGTCATGGCATATGCTTTCGACACACCATTTACTGTCAGAGTCTGTCTTTTGAGTGTTTCTGAAATATTTGCAAAGTTAACAAATTCAAATCCGTCATATACAATTGATTCATAAATATCATCTGATATGATAGTTATGTCGGTTCCTTCGAGTATTTCACCGATTGCTTCCATTTCTTTTCTGGTATAACCGGCACCGGTAGGATTGGATGGTGAATTGAATATGATGGCCTTTGTCCTTCTTGTGATGTTCTCTTTAATCATCTGGGGAGTTATCTTGAAGTCTGTGTCCATATCTGCATTTATTATTACAGGAATTCCTCCGGCAAGCTCAACCATGGCCGGGTAGGAAACCCAGTACGGAGCAGGTATGATTACTTCATCTCCATCGTTTATCAAACTCTGGATTATATTGTAGATTGAATGCTTTGCTCCGCAGTTTACTGTAATCTGGGAGAGCTCGTAATTCAAATTATTGTCTCGTCTGAACTTATCTGAAATTGCCCTTTTGAGTTCAGGAAGTCCTCCTGCAGGTGTGTATTTCGTCTTTCCTTCCTCAATGGCTCTTATTGCAGCATCCTTTATGTGCTGTGGTGTGTCAAAGTCCGGTTCTCCTGAACCAAAACCAATTACATCAAAGCCCTGAGCCTTAAGCTGGCCTGCCTTTGCTGTAACTGCCATTGTGGGTGAGGGTTTTAGTTTTAAAATTCTCTCTGAAGCTTTCATGATATTCACCTGTCTGTCAGTGGATGACCTATGTGTAAGATATACTGAAAAAACAGTATCCAAAAAATGACTAAAATCTTTGAAATAGTCAGTGTCAAGTTTTTTATTCGGGAAAAGATTTTTTATTGAAATAAGGATGAAAATAGTTTTTTTTGTACTAAATAAAATAAAAGAGTTTTAATATGAAAGTTAAATTATGGGGAGTTCGCGGGTCCTATCCGACACCGCTTTCAAACGAACTGATTGAAAAAAAAATATATAAGGCCCTGTCTCTTGCAAGACCAGGGGATATTTCTTCTGAGGAAGCACTGAGGGAATTTATTTCAACACTTCCCCTTTCCATACGCGGTACCTACGGCGGCAATACCACATCCATTGAAGTGAGAACTTCCTCGGGTGAGATTATTCTTATCGACTGTGGTTCCGGCTTTGCTTCGCTCGGGAAAGAGCTTATGCAGGAGGATTTCGGTAAAGGTAAGGGGAGTGCGAATATATTTGTCACTCACACTCACTGGGATCATATTCAGGGGATTCCTTTCTTTGCTCCTCTCTATGTTCCGGGTAATCGTTTTAATTTTTATTCACCGCTCTCCGACATAGAAGAGAGAATCCTCTATCAGCAGAAACTTTCTCATTTCCCTGTGACCTTTGATTCCATGGGGGCTTCAAAACGTTTTTTTTCTGTAAATTACGATGAATACTTTTTCATCAATGATGTGAAAATTTTTACCAAAAAAATGCCCCATCCGGGAGGATCCTACGGCATAAGAATTGAGGACGGAGATCACGTTTTTGTATTTACCAGCGACTGTGAATTCAGTGTGAACGAAATTGAATACATAAAATCATTTGAAGAGCTTTTTGTAAATGCTGACGTTCTTCTTTTTGACGCACAGTATACATTTAATGAATCGGTTACTGACAAGATTTCATGGGGGCATTCATCCGCATCAATAGCAATTGATATTGCATCAAACTACAATGTGAAGAATCTCCTCCTGTTTCATCACGATCCAAACTATGATGATGATAAACTGGACAGCATACTGTATAATGCCAGATCCTATGTTGAAATGAACAGAAACCTCAGGGAGAATATTTCCATAGATCTGGCAAGAGAGGGGATGGTATTTGATCTGGAGTAAATAAGCAGATCAAAAGATGCCCGTTAATCAGCTGCTCAGGTATTTTTCAAGGTACTCTGTGAGGTCACTGATGTTTTTTCTTATCATGACTTTAAATTCAGGAGGAATATTCTGATCCAGAACAACCTTGTAGTAGTTCAGGGCGTCTTTTACTCTCCTCTGCTTTATGTATTCTTCGGCTTTTTCAAGCATTGGTTTGTATTTGTAGAATGCATACTCCAGTATATTCTGTTCCCTGGAAAGGCTCGATGCATCGGGCAGTTTTTTGAAGTCGTAGCTTACCTTCAGAATAGGAAGTTCACGTTTTTTTACCCTGTCCGCTCTCATGAATTTTTTATAAAATTCATATTCCGATTTTTTCTGTTTATCAAAATCAGAATCAGATAGAGAATATTCCATTTCATCCCTGGATCTATCTCCAATGATTTCAAAGGGAGATTCTTCCTCATCTCTGTGTGGATCCCCAATTATTTTTTCAAAAATATCCTCATCACTCAGAGTACTGTCATCCTTGAGCTTGCCCATGTCACTGAGAAGGTCAAAATCATTGGGATTTTCTTCTTCATCCCTGATTCTTTCAGTTTCCTTCGATCTCTCAGGCTCCGGTTCGGGCTCCGGTTCGGGCTCAGGTTCGGGCTCAGGTTCAGGCTCTGGTTCAGGTTCTGGTTCAGGCTCCGGTTCAGGCTCTGGCTCCGGTTCTGGTTCTGGCTCCGGTTCGGGCTCCGGTTCGGGCTCTGGTTCAGGTTCGGGCTCTGGTTCAGGTTCCGGTTCGGGCTCCGGTTCAGGCTCTGGTTCTGGTTCTGGCTCCGGTTCTGGTTCAGGTTCTGGCTCCGGTTCAGGCTCTGGTTCTGGCTCCGGTTCAGGCTCTGGTTCTGGTTCCGGTTCAGGCTCTGGTTCAGGCACTGGTTCCGGTTCAGGCTCAGGCTCTGGTTCAGGCTCAGGTTCGGGCTCCGGTTCTGGCTCCGGTTCAGGCTCAGGTTCTGGTTCAGGTTCTGGTTCAGGCTCAGGTTCGGGCTCAGGTTCGGGCTCAGGTTCGGGCTCCGGTTCGGGCTCAGGTTCGGGCTCAGGTTCGGGCTCCGGTTCGGGCTCAGGTTCGGGCTCAGGTTCGGGCTCAGGTTCGGGCTCAGGTTCGGGCTCCGGTTCGGGCTCAGGTTCGGGTTTCGGCTGTTCTTTCATCCTGCTGGAAATTTTGTCCAGAATCTCCATTATCGGTTCCGGATCAATGTGAATGGGCAGAGGCGCTTCGTACTTTGCTTCAATGATTGTAGGTTTTATTTCAGATTCGGGTACAGGGGCATTGCTCAATTTTTCAATTTTTTCATGAAGCCTGTCTATGGTTTTTTTCAGGTCAGAAACAGTATCAATCTCCCTCTTGATTCTGTTCATGAGATCTTCATTTCGTGCCTGTTCAAGCTGCATGCTGAATTTCTGTATGTCGTCGTTTCTCTTCTCTTTGAGATCCTGAAGTTCCTGACGGGCCTGGTTTCTGTCCTGGGTCAGGGACCCGAATTCCTCCTTCAGGTCCTTTAGCTGGCCCTGAAGATTCGTAAGGTCCGCATATTCCTCAAGGGACAGCTTCTCCTCCGATGTATTTCTTATATATTCAATGTCGTTTTTTACGACTGAAATTTCTTTTGACAGCTTTTCAGTTATTTTGTCGATGAACTCATCTGATTTGAAGTTTCTGTCCGAGACGTCTATGTTGATTGTCTGCGGTACGGGGCCGTCAATTTTGAGCTTCAGCTCGCCGCCGCCAGTCGACGTCTGTTCTGTTCTTTCTGTTCTGTTCTTTATATCCTCTACGCGTCTTGTTCGAAAATGTTTAAGGTAATCCGTGTTGGTTTCAATTTTGTTTTTTATGTCAGAGTCGTTTATCCTGCTCCTGACCCCCTCGTAAAGAGATATTGCTGTCTCATAGTCCGATTTTTGGGCGTAGACCTCTGCATTAATTACGGTTCTTTTGAAAAGCTTAAATCTTGACTTATCTGGAATTATTTCATCTGCAGAATACGGCAGTTTGAATTCAGTTCCGTAGGGGAGGGATTCTCCTGGACGCTGTTGTAATGGTTCACCTGTTTCACCGGCATGTTTTTTGTCGGGAAATTCTTTTTCGATCTCCCTGTCAGATGCTCTCCGTCTGAAGAGTTTTTCCGGAGAATCGTCATTTTCATCTTTGTCTTTATTTTCACCGCCCGCACCCAGCGCAGGTTTGTTTCTGTCCCCCATGAGAGCCCAGAGCAGAAGGAGAAGTATTGTTAAAAATGCCAGTATCAGGATTATATTCATATCATTAGTCAGTATAATTATTGTAATAGTATATTTTCGGTTTATTCAAGCCTAAAATAAATTTCAGTTTTTTAAAAAATGAATAAAAAAACATTGGACACCGGTAACATTAAATAGAATTTTTACAATAATAATAAGGTGACTTCTTAAAAATACTGTTTGGGGGTTACCTTGAGGGCACAACAACTGATATAACCGGTATTTCCATATAAAGGGAAACCCCGGATTTGAGAGTTGTTTATAATGTAAACTGAAAATTAGAGGTGTTTGATGAGTTCAGAGAATACAAAAGTTAACAAAGATATGACATTTGCAGAGCTGCTGCAGATAAGACCAAATGCGGCAATGGTTCTCTCAGGTTATGGTCTTCACTGCATAGGCTGCCACCTGAGCGTGAGTGAAACTATTGAACAGGGGATGAAAGCCCATGGCCTTGGTGATGATAAAATTCAGGAGCTTGTTGACGAACTGAATGCAGAGTAACTGGAATGCTGCAGGGCACCGGAATATGGTGTTTTGCAGCAGTTTATGCCAGCAGTACCACCATTGAATTCCTGTTCACTTTCACGGAATCTCCATTGATTACTATACCTTTACCTTCTTCGGTAATATCATTTCCGTTTCTTCTGCTTGTGTCTATTATGAGTTCCCATTTAAAACCGGAATAGGGCATTGGAAGCCTGAAAGCCTTATCTTCTTCTGTAGCATTGAAGGCCATGAATATGTCCCTGTCTCTGTTTCCCATGGTGTCAGGTGCATATTCGCCGTTTAAATATAGAGCAAGGATATTTTCATCGGAATCCCATTTCGGGGAATTGAGACGTTCATTATACCATATTATATCGGGTTTTCCGTGACTTTCTGAATTTTTGCCGGTGAAGAAGCTGTGTTTTCTGAAAATCTGATGTTTTTTTCTGAAGGATATCATCTTTTTAGTGAATTCAAAAATTTCTCTGTTTTCCTCTACCAGGTTCCAGTCAATCCATGATATTTCATTGTCCTGGCAGTATGAGTTGTTGTTGCCTTTTTGTGTTCTTCTGAATTCATCTCCTGCAAGGAGCATGGGAATGCCGAGTGACAGAAAAAGTGTGGCAATAAAGTTTTTGATGCTCCTGATCCTCAGGTCTTCTGTCTGTTTATCATCGGAGGGGCCTTCTGTTCCGAAGTTGAAGCTGTAGTTGTTGTTCTCTCCGTCCTTGTTAAGTTCGCCGTTTTCGATATTATGTTTCTGGCTATAGCTCACAAGATCGTTTAACGTGAATCCGTCGTGGCAGGTGACAAAGTTTATGCTTCTTGTAGGAGATGAGCTGAAGTAAAGGTCTGAGCTTCCAGTCAGCCTTGTTGCAAAGGCTCCCTTTAGGCCGCTGTCTCCTCTCCAGAATCTCCTCACGTCATCCCTGTATCTTCCGTTCCATTCAGACCATCTGCCGGGGAATTCTCCTACCTGATAGGCTCCGCCTGCATCCCATGCTTCGGCAATAATTTTTCTGTCACGTAAGATCGGGTCTTCCTCAATCCACTCAATGAGCGGCGGATTGTTAAGCATTTCTCCGTCCTGATCCCTCCCCAGAATGGATGCAAGGTCAAAACGGAAGCCGTCAACATCCATCTCGATTACCCAGTATCTGAGGCAGTCTACAATGAACTGACGGACAAGCGGGTGGTTGCAGTTGAATGTATTTCCGCATCCTGAATAGTTTTTGTAGTCCCAGCTGTTTTCTTCAAGTATGTAATATATGCTGTTGTCAATGCCCCTGAAGGAAAGAGTAGGCCCCCTGTAGCTGCCTTCATGTGTATGATTAAACACAACATCAAGAATTACCTCTATGCCCGATTCATGGAATTTTTTTACCATGTCACGGAATTCCTTGACCTGTTCACCTGTATTGCCCTTTGATGCATAGCTGCCCTTTGGGGCGAAGAAGGAGATTGTGCTGTAGCCCCAGAAGTTCTTTAGCTTTTCACCTGTAACCGGGTTGGTCATTGCGTTTTCATTCTCATCGAATTCCTGAATGGGAAGCAGTTCAACAGCGTTTACTCCAAGTTCCTGAAGATATGGAATTTTTTCTGTGAGGCCTGTGTATGTCCCGGGGGCGTTTACGCCGGATGAGTCGTGGGCGGTATATCCCTTCAGGTGAAGTTCATATATAATGAGGTCATTTTCCGGGATTTTCAGAAAGCTCTTCTCTGAATTGTCTATGGATGCCAGTACAATGCTTTTGGGTACATTGTATGTGCTGTCCTCTCCGTTCCAGGAAAGGGGTTCATGTTCGGAGTTTAGAATTACTCCCCGGGCCTTGTTCAGGTCCCAGGTGAAATTGCCGGTAAGGGCTCTTGCATATGGGTCAAGGAGAAGTTTGTTGTAATTGAACCTGTGTCCGGATTCAGGCCTGTATTCTCCATCAATTCTATATCCGTAAACCTGGCCTTCAGTGAGCCTGTCTATCCAGATATGCCATATGTCACCGGTTTTATTGAGATTCCTGTCCAGAACAATTTCAGTAAAGGCCGCATCCGGTTCCTTGCCATGAAAAAGGACAAGGGAAACAGAGCGCGCATGTCTGCTGAAAATGGAAAACTGAATTCCGTTGTTGATAATATTTGATCCAAGGGGGAGCGGGGTCCCCGGAGAAGTTATGAGAAAGTCGTATTTAGTCTGTCTCTGTGTCATTTTTCCACAACATTTGCCAGGAGTACGAGCCTTATTTTGCCATGTTCCGGATCATCGGAATATACATAAACGGATTTTGTCAGTTCCCCGAGTCTTCTGTCTGTATAAAGCTCAACCTTTACTTCGCCTGATTCACCGGGCTTCACAGATTTTTTTGTGACCAGCGTCCCAGTACAGCTGCACCCGGCCCGCACCCTTGTGATGTTGAGGGTTTTGTCCCCCCTGTTTGTAAACCTGAAAGTATACATAACCTTTGATTCCATTTTTATGTTACCGAAATTGTGTATCTGGTTTTCAAATGCCAGTTTTCCCGATGCAAAGGCAGGAAGTGCCAGCAAAAGCATGAAGGCAAAGGAAAAATTCAATAATTTCATGTTAAATCCTTAAATCTGTTTTGTATATCTGAATAATAATTATCAGGAAATGATGAGTCAATTCTTATTTAAATTAAAAATTTTTTAAAAAAAATAAAAAGTGTGCTAATGCTTTTTCGCCGGTTGCCGATAAAAATAGTGATTGATAATAAATTACACTCCTATATGTAATTTTACCAGGTTGAAGGCTTTTGTGGATAGCGCTATCCGCAAAAGCCTTTTTTATTGCAAGGTTTATTAGCTCGATGCCAGTTGTCACAGGCCTGAAAAAACAGCCAGTCGTAGCCGCGGCAGAAACAATTGCGGATACATTGACTGGCTGCTGTTGGTATTCTATTTCTGCATGTTTCTCTCTTACCCGGAATATTTAATTCTTGATTTTTTTTAAAAATATGATAACTGAGTATCAAGAGGGATTATTGTATGATTTTTGAAATCAATGAGAAAAATCCTCAGAAACGTCTTATCGATAAAACTGTGGATATTATTTCACAAGGCGGTGTTGTTGTTATTCCCACAGACACTGTCTATGCCTATGCCTGTGACGTGATGTCCAGAAATGCAGTGGAGAAGCTCTATCGCATAAAGAAAATGGACCGAAAGAAACCTCTCAGCTTTCTTTTTGATGATATTGCCTCTATAAATGAATATGTCAGAAATCTTTCAACAGAAGCATTCAAGATAATAAAAAAAACCCTGCCCGGTCCCTATACATTTATTTTCAATGCATCCAAGGTGGTTCCCAAGGTGGTTCTTACAAATCAGAAAACCATCGGGGTGAGAATTCCGGATAATAATATCGCAAGGGAAATTGTCAGGGAACTGGGGCGGCCGGTTATTGTAAGCAGTGTTGAAAATAGTGATGGGGAATTTGTTATAAGTCCCGGTGAAATTGAAAAGAAACATCATCATCTTATTGATCTGGTAATTGATTCCGGTCCGGGAATACTTGAGCTTTCCACTGTGGTGGATTTTTCCGGTGATGAAATAAAGGTTTTAAGAGAAGGAAAGGGTGATTTATTCTTTACATAATTCCGCTAAATAATTTATGTGAGATATATTTACAGGTGAGGTATAAGATGTCTGAAGGTCTTCGAAGTTTATTAATAGTATTAAAGGCGATATTTATTTATGTTGGGCTCGGCGCGGTTGTGGCCTTCATATTTTATTATTTTAAAAGAAGAGACCTCTTTGGTGGGTACATCGGTGGTCTTGTTGTAGGTGTAATTGGCGCTCTTATCGGTGGGCTGGTTCTTGACAGGCTTTTTTATGAAAAAGCGGTTATAATTCTTGATTTTCTTTCCAGGGGTGCAGGGGTTAATATAATTGCCGGTTTCCTCGGAGCCTATATTGCTCTTAACATAATGAACAAGCTCAATCATGACAGGGAAAGAAAAAAATATTAATTTTTGAAGACAATGATATTCCGGAAGCGATATCTCCTTATTATTCTGCTTTTTTTAAATCTGTCATATGGCAGAAATCTCTTTTCCATGCAGCACAGACTGGTGGGGGGGCAGCTTGTACCTTCCTTTGCATCCTCATATCTCAATATTGAATCCAAATCCATTAAGGTGCAGGAGAATGCCTCATGGGCATATGCATCGGGATTCGGCTTTTTCTTTGATTATCAGGCAAATCCCTATATCTCTTTTCGTTTTGACTGGTTCTTTTATCCAGGACTAATGAATACGAGTACTGAAAATTCAGGGGAGAATCTGAGCAGAATAAAGGTTAATGAGGCAGGATTTACAGTAAAGAGGCACTTTGAGGGGAATCTTTTTAATCCATGGTTCGGTGCAGGGCCCTATATGCAGTACACTGTTCCAAATGAAGTTGACTCTTATGTGCTTCACATCCTTCTTTCCTTCGGCTTTGACTATGAAATCTCAGACGGAGTTTTTCTTTGCCCTGACTTCAAAGTTGGGCTTGGAATTAAACTCATCAGTTCAAGTGAAGATTCAGTTGTGGTTGAACTGCCTTCTGGAAGTGATTTTTCCACAAGCGGTATTGTTGTGTTTATGAAGATAGGCCTTGCCAGGTCTTTTTGAGGTGTATAAATGAAAAGAACAAGAGAAATAAAATTTATAACATTGGCTATTGCTTCATTTTTAATCGTGTCATGTATAAGCAGGCCGGTTTATTTCAATGGTAAGGATGAAAGAATTGACCGTTCAAAAAGCAGAATAGCGGTTATGCCTTTCAGGGACTTTAAGAGCAGGGAAGGGAATAATTCCGGGACTCTTGTGAGGAATATCTTTGAAAGCAGTTTAAGAAAAAGAGGATTTATAACTATAAATTACGAAAAGAATTTATCTGAAATTCCAGAGTCTCAGCTTGAAGATTTTAGGTTGAGCAGTAAGTGGGTGAAGGATAATTCGCAGTCAATACAGGCTGATTATGTTCTCTTCGGGTATGTCTATGACTATACCGTATTTCAGATGACAACTTCATTCCTGTATCTTTTTTCATGGCTTGAAACAACCTATTCTGTGGGCATTACGGCAAAGATAATTTCATGTTCAACAGGAGAGATTGTATGGTCAGGGGCTTTTTCAAGCAAGTCCTATACGTTTAATGATGCTGCAAGGGAATCTGTTGATTCCCTTCTGAGAACAGTGAGGTTTAAAAAATAAATCCTCTGGTTTTTTTAATCAGGCAGCAAACATGTCCACTGATTTGACATCCTTGATGGGGATCTGCTGTGTTCTGTTTGATTTGTCTATGGCATAAATAATATCATCAATTATTTCCCTGTTTTTGTATAGCTCTACTTCTCTTCCGTCGTTGAGAATAACAACAATATCAAGTCCTTTGATATCGAGATATTTTTCCAGTAACTTTCTGAATGAATTGTTTTTTGCGCTCTTTGTCCTTGACTGTTTCATGGTTAATCTCCGTTTCAATTATGTCACATAAGAAATATCGTCATTTTCAAATTTTACATTACAACTTTTTCATTGAAAATCGATTCTCCAGAGTGCCCAGCCTCTTATTTTTAATTTTTTTGCAATTTCCTTCATCTTTTCAGCTGTGTCCATGTCTGAAATATAGCAGATATTGCCCTTTTCGATCAATACGGCTGAACCGGATTTGTCTCTTCTGAGTTTCAGGCTGCCGTATCTTTTAATGTATGAAGGATATACTGAAAATATTTTACCATTGCTGTAGCAGTAACCATAGTATGGTATTCCCAGAATGATTTTATCTCTGCCTGCAAGTGACACCGCCAGGGAAACGTTTTTTTCAGCCCAGGAGATGTCTGTTACCGGGCCGGGTTTTCTCCCACCGGCCTGCATGTCATAGCACATGATTACTATGAGATCAAGGTACGGAGATATTTCTTCGAGATTGTGGAGTTTCCGGTATCTGTTGTTTTCCTGTATTGGTGGGTATGCGGCAAATGTAATAAGTTTCCCGGGGGATAAGATTCTTATCTCCTTCAAAAATATTGTGATATTTCTGCTGTATGAAGGGTTCAGGTTTTCAATGTCCATGTGAATTCCCCTGAGATTTTTTTCTGTCATGAACCTGTGGAGCGATAAAGCTGCCTTTGACCTGAGTGCCGGATCAGCAAGTACCTTCTGGCCGGCAGAGGTATCAGTAAAAGTAATTAGGGGCAGATGCAGCTTTTTTTTCCGGGAAACGGCGGCTTCAATTTTTTTTAACTTTTCGGACTGCCTGACTGTAATTTTTCCGTATCCGTTTATCATATATCCGGTGCAGGATATTATATCGTACTTTTCGATCCGTTTTTCCAGATCCTCCGGGGAAATACGGGTATAGAGGGGCAGGTATCCCCATTTGAGGGGGGTATTGTCCGTGGAAAAAGATTCCTGGGGCAGAATAGCCATTATCATGAGAGTGATTATGCATATCATAAAACTTTTCATTTTGCAGCTCCTCCTGTGGAAATAATTCTTTATTTTTTTTAGGCGGATTTTATTTTTGCAAGATAATATTGTTCCGGAGAGACATGTGGAAAGAAATTATGCAGCTGAGTTTGACAGGAGACTGAAGAAATTCCGGAAGTGGGGTATATACCTGGCACTTTGGGTCCTCTCAATCTTTACAGGACCTTTTATTGTTATTGCAGTAGCCGGAGCCGGGGAAATTCTCGTGCTTTACATGGGGATCACTGCACTTGCCGTGATGCCTGCTTTCATACAGATGGTGAGGCTATGCAGGTGTCCCAAATGTGAAAATTTTATCGGTTTCAGGGGGGTGGAGAACTGCCCCATATGTGATACCAGACTGAAGCAGTAGTATAGCCGCACCAGCTCTTGAATTATTCGCTGAATTCTACGGGAGCTTCGGATTTGATTTTAATTTTATAGAAAAAGCTTTTGCTGTCAAGTGTTGAGAATCTCAGGCGGTATCTGCCCGGAGAGAGTCTTGAGAGGGGGGCTTCCTCTTTTGTGCAAATTTTTACGGGGCTGTAGGTTGTCCATTCGTTGTTATAGTTTTTCCCGATTGGTACATACTGAATTACAGACCCCTTGTCTCCGGTTTTTAATAGCTTTTCCACGTGAAAATATGTCCTGATGTTTTCCCTTCCTATGGGGAATGTTTTTCTTAATTTAACAGAATCCACTGATATCTCAAGGCATTTGACTTCCCTGGTGAGAGTGAAGAATTTTTCAAGGGTTCTTGTGTCATCAATTTTCAAGGAGGATTTTTCTGTTTTTTCAGAATAGTTTCCGTATTCAAAGGCCGGCACATTCGTTGCTGTCTTATCTGTGCTTGTGCAGGATATGATTGTGAAATATAGTGTGAGTATGGATAATATTCGTGACATTTTTATTTTTTTCTTGCCCGCTTTTAATCTATGCTGTCATATCAGATAATTTCATAAAAACGGATTAAATTCAATGAAAAATATTAAAAGAATTTTATATATCTGCAGCCTTTTTATCTTTTTTGGATGTTCACAGTTTGACCAGCGCATGGAAGAACGGTTTCCCGTAAGAATTTACGGCACAAATATTGATAAAAACCGTGAATTTGCAGGTAATTTTATTAAAATAAACGGAGCTGATGTTTTAAGGAAGGATGTTCTCGGACGCTTCAAGGGAATAGATCCTTCTGAACTTGATGATATATATATTCAGTGGAAAAGAATTCAGGTTATTTCCCAGAAAAAAGATGATATATACATAATATTCGGCTTTAAATCATCGGAAAAAAAATTCAAGGGCAATGAGGTCCTGTTCTTCCTGAAGAAAACCCTCGAAGACAGAGCCCGAACTATCAGAAATTAAGGGCCATCCATGCAGCAGCTATAGATGCTGTGACCGGCAGTATGAGGCCGCCCCTGAACCATGCAACAATGGCTGCAGCTGCAAGTCCGGCAATTCCGGCCATGGGAGCGTCCGGGTATGTGGTGAAAATTCCGGGCAGAATAAGAGCGCCCAAAGCTGTTATCGGCATCAGTTCAAGAACCTTTGAAGTGTATGTTCCTTCCATGTCCCGCGATTTTATCCAGAAAGGGGTTGCCCTGAGTGCGTAGTTTGCAAATGCGCATATAATTATTATCAGTGTGATTTCGTTCATTATTCCTGTCTCCGGCCGGCTTTAACCGGTATCATGCGGTGTATAAAAAATCCTCCAATTCCTGCGGTGGCTGTCATAGAGATTACTATTGACCATCCGGGAGGAATATGAAATACATAGTGAAGAAAAGAATTCAATGCCCCCGAAGAGAGTGCGAGAACAAGGGCAAGTGTGCTTCTCTTTACTTCAGGGACAAGGAGCGCCACGAAGAGTGCAAAGAGAGCTATTGCCACTGCCTGCTGCAGTGTTTTTGGAAGGAGATTTCCTGCCGTGACACCTGTTATCGTGCCGGTAACCCATCCCAGCCATGAAACTGACTGGAGCCCGAAAATATAATCTGTTCCTGTTTTCCCCTCTCTGAAAGATATCACGGAAAACACCTCATCAGTTACTGCCGCAGGGACCAGTATTTTTGAAAAGATAGAATGCAGACCGAGTTTCTTGGCCAGGGATGCTGACATCATGAAATAGCGCATGTTGAGCATTGCCACAGATGTAACTATCTCCCCCATGGCGGAACCTGCTGAAATAAGATTAATTGCGAGAAACTGTGCAGCACCTGTGAGGTTTGTCATGGAAAAAAGAACAGCCTGAAATGAACTTAGGCCTGAGTTTATCGCCAGCAGCCCGAATGCTATTGAAGTTGTGTAATATCCAAGGAAAATCGGTATTGCATCGAATGCCCCCTGAACAGTGCCGGGTCTGTCATTTTTTCTGTTCATTTTTGCCCATAACCCCGTGAAAGAGAACATCTATGAGACCGGGGATTTCTTCAGTGAGATCATAGTTCCTTCCGTTACGGTACCATTTTATATAGACTCCGTCAATATAACCGAGAAGCCCATAGAAAACAGAATAAAAATCCATGGTACGGAGTTTCTGTTCCCTGTTCTGGGATACAATTCTCTCCTTGAACATTGGGAGGTTTGATGTGAGGAAATCGTAATATATGACCTTGTTGCTCACCCCCCTTGAGTTTGATTCTGTCTGTATGAGATGATAAATTACAGGGTTTGCAGAAATATATGTGACCCAGTATGTGATCATTTTTTTTATCTGAATGAGAATATCGTCATCTGTAGAGTGTATCTCGTTTACATTTGAAACGATTTCAGCGAGGTGCTTTGACAGAAGTTCGTCAAGGAGAACCTCTTTGTTTTTGAATATCCGGTAAACCGATGCCTTGCCGATTCCGGCAGCTTCGGCAATTTTATCCATGGTCGCCTTTCTGTAGCCTTCATTTTCAAAGACCTTTAGTGCGGAGCTGAATATGAGGTCTCTTTTTTCATCCTTTGAAATTCTTTCGCCCCTTGACTGCTGTTCGGGAGATTCCTGGATCTTCAGGATTTTATATAGAAAATCCGGTTCTATATGTACTCCGGAGATTCCGTTTATGGAAAGTTCAGATGTAAATGATTTAAGTAGAGAGGATGCTGCTGGAAGCATTTTCTTTTCAATGAGATACTTGAGCAGCTTGTTTATATAGTATGAGAGGACCTCTTCTATTTTATTGCTTTGAGAGTTTTCCCTGATGAGAAAGGACAGTCTTTTTTTGAATTCTGTTTCCTTAAAACTTCCATCGGGATTAAAATAGTTGCCAATTTCGCTGTAGAATGTTAATTTGTCATCAATGTTTGTGGTATTTTGTGAATCACTCATAATAAATCCTTAATTTATGGACGAACTAGTCCGTCCATTTTCTCAGTTTGCCCGTTCCTGTCAAGAAAAAATGATTAGTCTTTGAATATTTCCGGGATTTGCTATTTTTTTTTACCCAGATAAAATATTCTTGCTTAATGGGTATGAATATTTTTTTAATAAGGAGATTCTGGAGAAATAATTTATGGGATTTCCTGTAAACAGATGTTTATAATTTCTGTGGAGATTTTGGGACTTTTTCGCAAGAGGTTTTAAAGTTTTTCGCAAATTTGTATGATAATTAATATGTTAATTTTATTATAAAGTGGATTTATATGTTTTTAAAGTCAATGGATATGTTTGGTTTCAAGTCTTTTGCTGATAAGACCCATGTTGAATTTGAACCTGGAATAACTGCAATTGTCGGGCCCAATGGATGCGGAAAGTCAAATGTAGTAGACTCCGTTAAATGGGTTCTCGGGGAGAAGCAGGCCAAGAATATTCGCGGGCAGACAATGGAGGATATTATTTTCTCCGGTACTGACCAGAGAAAGCCCCTGTCTCTTGCAGAGGTTTCCCTCACTCTTGATAATACCGACAGGGTTCTTGACTTCGATTCTGACAGCGTTACTATCTCCAGAAGAATTTTCAGAGACGGTGAATCAGAATATCTCATAAACAAATCTCCCGTAAGGCTTAAGGATATTGACAAGCTCTTCATGGATACAGGTATCGGTAAGTCCTCTTATTCCGTAATGGAGCAGGGGAAGATGGACCTTATACTCTCCACCAAGGCAGAGGATAGAAGGTATCTTTTTGAAGAAGCTGCAGGTGTGTCCAAATACAAAATGCAGAAAAAGGAATCTCTTAAAAAACTGCATGATACCGGTGAAAACCTAAACCGCATAAACGATATACTCAAGGAGATCGAAAGAGAGAAGGATCTCAAAGGTAAACAGGCTGAAAAAACAAAAGAGTATCTTGGATATAAGGAAAAACTTTCGGATCTTGATGTTAAGATTAATATTCTTAAATACCGCGATCTTGTTAAAAAATTTGAAAAAAATCAGGTCGATTTTGACAGACTGAAGAAAGAAAGGGGCGAAATAACAGGGAGAGTTTCCCAGACAAGTGTTGAAAACGAGAAAGATGAGAAAAAGAAGAATGATCTTCAGTATCAGCTTTTTGAGATAGAGAAGAAACTTGATGCCTACAGGGTCAGGAAAGAGAATATTGATATTTCAACAGGCAGGAACAAGCAGCTTGTTGAAGAGCACCAGAACAGAAAATCTGGACTTGTCAAAAAAATCCAGGATAGGCAGGAAACCAGAGAGAGGCTCCTTGAAGAGAAGAAAAAAAATGAAGAGAACCTGATCCAGATAAAGGAAAAAATAAAAGAGGACAGGGAGAGACTCAGGGAATTCTTTGAGAAAAGAAAGGAAAAAATAGAATCCATACATAAATCAAGGGATAAAATTGATGAGAATTCAGGGATTGTACGCGACACAGAAACTGCCCTGAACAGACTCAGAGAGGCTCTTGAAGTAGTAATAAAAAAACTGATAGATGCAATCGAGAAAAGAAAAATTGAGCTGGAGGATTCGGAACAGGAAAGGCAGGAGGTAAAGCGAATCATTCTTGAGGAGCTTAACCAGCTTGAGATGAATCTGAATAACACCAGAGATGAACTTAACCTGAGGTCAATTGACGAGGCTGTTAAGTATCTTTCTAGAGTCAATATCAGTTCCCTCAGGTCAAATATCGAGAAATTTGAAAGCTATGAGGACGGTTTCCGTTCCATACTCTTTGACAAGACCGGTATTCATGCCGAGAAGGAGAGTCTGGATAAGCAGATTCGTGAATCTGTCATAAAGATTGATGAGCTCAGGGCTGAAAATGTAATGCTCGATGAATTTATTCAGAAAGAGCAGAAGGAACTTGAAAACATAAACAGCCTAATAACAAGAATCGAACGGGATCTTGCCAAGTACGAAAATGACAGCAACTGGATTGAGAAACAGATGTCTTCCCTTAATCTCCAGCTGGATGATGTTAAAAAGCAGATTGATAACTTCAATGAAGACCTAGCAAGGACTGAAAAGGCCATTGTTGAACTTGAAAGAGAGATCAGGGAATCACAGGACAAACTCATACAGTTTTCAGAGAAGAGTGAGAGTCTCAGAAAGGAAGTGGAGGAGCTCACCAAGAAACGCAGTGAAATTGAAGAGAACATTGTTCTGAGGAAAACAGCTTCACGGAAGGATGAAGAGGAACTTGAAAAGATTGTATCACGCATCGGAAGTATCGAAAGGGCGGGAGTTGAAATCTCCTTCAAAAGAGACGGAATACAGGATTATCTCTGGACAGAATATGAAAAGAATGCCAGTGATTTTGCAAATATAAAAATAAACGAAACAATGACTGAGGAATTCAACGGCGAGATGCAGGATCTTAAAAAGAAGATTCAGGATCTGGGGCCCATTAATAATCTTGCCATTCAGGAGTTTAAGGATCTGAAAAAGAGGTTTGAATACTATCTTAACCAGAAAACGGATATAGAAAAGGCCAGGGAAGATATTGTTTCAGTCATTGAAGATATTAACAGGACTTCTGTGGAGATGTTTCTGGTCACATTTAAGCAGATTCAAAAAAACTTTGCCGAGGTTTTCCAGAGGCTCTTTGAAGGCGGAGAAGCCTTTGTCGAGTTAAACGATACTGAAAACGTTCTGGAGTGCGGAGTTGACATAATGGTAAGGCCTCCGGGCAAGAAGTTTAAAAATATAAATCTTCTTTCAGGGGGTGAGAGGGCGCTTACTGCCATTGCTCTGCTTTTTGCAACATATATGGTCAAGCCGTCTCCATTCTGCTTTCTTGACGAGATTGATGCACCTCTTGATGAAGAGAATATTGGAAGATTCGTCAAAATGGTAAAGGAGTTCTCAAAAAGCACCCAGTTTATCATTGTGACACACAATAAAAAAACCATGAGCATCAGTGATTCAATTTACGGCGTTACCATGGTTGATCCCGGTGTTTCACAGCTGGTGTCCATAAAAATGGAAAAAGGGGAATAGGCGGGAGAAAAGTGCAAAAAAAACTCCTCATGTACCTCTAATTCCCGGATTATGTCACATTTCCTGAAAGTTGACCTATATTTTATTGACAAACTTTCCTGCTTCTGTTATCTTGTAAGGAGGAGTGTGTAAAATCTACACAAAGGAGGGTGTAAAATGAAAATTACTGCGGATAGTTTACTCGGTTCAGCACAAAAAATAAACAACAAGAGAAAACTTGATGAAAGTACCCTGAAAAATGGAAACAGCGGCCTTAAATCTGATTCCGTTTCAATCAGCAATAAAATTAATTCAAGAGTTGAATCTATCAGCCGTGAAATAGCACAGCTGCAGACTTCACTCTCTGAAAAACAGATCATCAGGGAAGGCCTTGCCCAGATGCAGTCTGGAAACCTTAACGAAGCTTCAGTAAATGAACTCTTCAGCAGGACAACTTTCAACAACAAAAAGGTTCTTGAGCAGTTTATGAACGGCAAATCTGATCAGACAACTGTTCAGGCCAAGACGGCTGAAATTGATAAACTTATTAATTCAGATGTAAATCAGATAAGAAAAGTTCAGGTTGAAGTTGACAACTTTGTTGCATCAAATCTTGCAGGTGACAAGTTTGACAAACTCATGAGTGATACAAATAGTCTGCTTGGAGCTCCGGGTACAGACCTAAATTCAATTTCCAATCTTAATGCCGAAAAGGTCATGAGACTGGTTCAGTAAGTTTTAAAAAAATATTCAGATTAAAAGGTATGCGGGTGCATACCTTTTTTGTTTTTTACGGTAACAATCATGAATTATTTTTATCTATTTTTATATCCTTAGCAAAACTGAAAAAAAAATAATTGTACTGACCTGCCTTTGGGTGTATTATTATCAGTAATCCATTTGATCTGTATATCAGTGGAATGTATGATAAAAAAAATATTAAAATAAAGTAAAATCTTTGACAAAATTTGTGTGTTTTTTTTTCGTACAATATAATTTTTATATTAAATCTCCGTGAAGATAGGAAGGAAATTTATGGCAGACGACTATTTAGAAAGAGATTTCGACGACGAAGTTTACGAAGACGATTATTATGCAGAACACTATGAGGATGAGGAACTTGAAGACTCAGAGGATGCATATCTTGATGATGAAGACGATGCTGAAGAGGGGAACCCTGAACGAAGAGTTCATATCAGTTATGCCTGCGAAGAATGTGACTACAGATGGGAAGACATTATCTACAAAAGGAAAGATGATATGGATGATTCCGAGACAGATGCAGTCTGTCCAATGTGCGGATCCATGAATGTAACACAGATATGAGCAGCAGAAACATCATAATCAAGGGAGCAAGAGAGCATAATCTCAAAAATATCTCCCTTGAACTTCCCAGGGACAAATTTATTGTCATAACCGGATTATCCGGTTCAGGGAAGTCTTCACTTGCCTTTGATACGATTTATGCAGAGGGACAGAGGAGATACGTCGAATCTCTCTCTGCATATGCAAGGCAGTTCCTTGGGCTCATGGAAAAACCGGATGTGGATTTTATAGACGGCCTCTCCCCGGCAATTTCCATAGAGCAGAAAACAACTCACAGAAATCCAAGATCAACTGTTGGTACTGTTACCGAGATATATGATTATTTCAGGCTCCTCTTTGCAAGGATCGGAGTTCCTTACTGCCATTCCTGCGGTAAAAAGATCTCCTCCCAGTCTGTTGACCAGATTGTTGAGTCCATAATGACATTTAAAAGCGGGAGCAAGGTTCAGATTCTCTCCCCACTGATCAGAGGGAAAAAGGGTGAGCATGCTGACAAAATCGAGAGCGCAAGAAAGAACGGATTTGTACGGGTAAGAATTGACGGTGAGTTATACAGTATTGATGAGATTCCTCCCCTCGATAAAAAGAAGAAGCACTCCATTGAGATTGTAGTGGACAGGCTTGTCATAAAGGACGGAATCAGGCACAGGCTCACAGATTCTGTAGAGACCGCCATAGATATGTCCGAGGGGCTTCTTATCGCGCTCATTGATGATAATGAAAAACTCTATTCAACCGAGCTTTCATGCCCTGACTGCAATATCTCGATTCCTGAACTCTCTCCCAGAATGTTTTCATTCAACAGCCCATACGGTGCCTGCCCCGACTGTGATGGTCTCGGGTATATTCTTAAATTTGATCCCGATAGAATCGTTTCCGATGAGAACAAATCTCTCCTTGAGGGTGTTCTGGAGGTCTGGGGGAAGTCAACAAGCTACTGGTACATGGAAACAATCGAGGCCCTTGCATCTGCAATGAGTTTTGACCCTGCAACACCGTGGAAGGATCTTCCGGATGAAGTGAAGGATGTCATCCTTTATGGTACAGGGAAATCAAAGGTAAGCTATGACATAAAGAGAAAGGATTCTCATTATAAGTTTTCACGTTCATTTGAGGGTGTTATTCCAAACCTCGAACGGAGATATACCGAGACTAATTCAGAAGACATGAGAATCTGGATGGAGAAGTACATGTCCAATAACGTGTGTCCATCCTGCGGAGGAAAAAGGCTCAGGCCCGAGGTCCTCTCCGTCAAAATAAACGGAATGACAATCAGTGACATGACGGGAATGTCTATAGGAAAAGCATTCAGAAAATTTACAGAGCTTGATCTTAATGAAACAGAGAAGAAGATTGCCTATCAGATTCTCAAGGAGATCAACACCAGACTCAAGTTCCTGAACGATGTTGGAATAGAGTATCTCACCCTTGACAGGGCGGCAGGGACTCTTTCTGGAGGGGAATCACAGCGTATCAGGCTTGCCACACAGATAGGATCGAGCCTGACCGGGGTCCTTTACGTACTGGATGAACCGAGTATTGGTCTCCACCAGAGGGACAATGACAGGCTCCTTGCGACTTTGAAAAATCTCCGTGACATAGGCAATACTGTTATCGTTGTGGAGCATGATGAGGATACCATACTTGAAGCGGACTTTGTTGTTGATATGGGACCTGAAGCCGGCGTAAATGGCGGGTATGTAGTTGCAACGGGTACTCCCGATGATATAAAGAACTGCAGAAAGTCACTTACCGGGAATTATCTTTCAGGCCTAAAGAAAATTGAAGTTCCACAGAACCGGAGGGAACCCAGAGGGGAAATCACGGTAGTCGGTGCAAATGAAAACAACCTGAAGGGTGTAAATGCATCATTTCCTCTTGGAGTTTTTACTGCAGTAACAGGTGTTTCCGGTTCTGGAAAATCATCGTTGGTAATTGAAACTCTCTACAGGGCCATGTCTTCAATAGTAATGAGGTCAAAGGAGTATCCCGGGGCTTTCGATGAAATAAGGGGTCTTGAGGCAATAGACAAGGTCATTGACATAGACCAGTCTCCAATCGGAAGAACTCCACGGTCAAATCCGGCAACATATACAGGTCTTTTTACTCCTATCAGGGAGCTTTTTGCAAAACTTCCTGAGTCCAAGGTCAGAGGATACAAACCCGGAAGGTTTTCATTCAATGTTTCCGGCGGAAGATGCGAGTCCTGTTTCGGAGACGGTGTCAAGAAGATAGAAATGCATTTTCTGCCGGATGTGTACATCACATGCGATGTGTGCAAGGGTAAAAGGTACAATCACGAGACACTTGAAGTGAGATACAAGGGGAAGAATATCTTTGAAGTGCTTGATATGACAGTTGAAGAGGCGCTTCCATTCTTTGAAAATATTCCTTCAATAGCCAATAAGCTTTCAACCCTTCAGAAGGTGGGGCTTGGTTATGTCAAGCTGGGGCAGCCTGCGACAACTCTTTCCGGAGGAGAGGCCCAGCGTATCAAACTGGCGTCTGAACTTTCAAAGAGGAGTACAGGAAAGACAGTCTATATACTTGATGAACCCACGACGGGCCTTCACTTTGATGATATACGCAAACTCATAGATGTCCTCAACAAACTGGTTGATATGGGCAACACTGTTATTGTCATAGAGCATAATCTTGATGTGATTAAGACAGCAGACTGGATTATAGATATGGGGCCCGAAGGCGGTGATGCTGGAGGTACTGTTGTGGCAAAGGGGACGCCCGAACATATTGCAAAGGTTAAGGAGTCACACACAGGACGGTTTCTTAAAAGGATGCTGAAATAACATTCCTTGAGTGGTTTTGTCTTTAATCGTAATGCTTAATTCACTGATTATGGCAAAACCACTCGTTGCGTCACTTACTTTAATCTGTATGTTCTTAACTTTCTGTGCATGTCATTTGTCACGGCGTTATTAAATGAGCTGTCAAATGCGACTCTCAGAATTTGTCCCCCTCTTATTGTCTTTAACTCCGTGAGATTCCCTGAACTGATGTTGTATATGTACGGCACATGGAAACATCCGCCTTTGCATTTCTCCACTGTAAAGGCCACTGAACTTCCATCATGTGAGAACTTGTAGTTGCTTCCGGGTTTTATTCCGTTAACTGAGGTGATTTTTTTTATATGCATCAGTGAATTACCTGAAACTGCATAAACTGTCCATGAATTTTCCCTGCCGTTGAAGAGAAGAACTCTTTTTTTGTCCCCTGAAAAAACAACAGTGCTGGCCGGATTGCCTGAATATGGTATTTGGAATCCACTGAGAACATCTTCTCTGCCTGTTTTAATGTTTATGAGGGAGCATGTTCCCTTGTCTCTTTCAACAAGAATAAAACCGCCTCCGGGGGAGATGGCCTTTATGTCAAATTTTTCATAACTTCTGGCATATCCGGATCCTGACATTTTTTTCCTGAAGGAATACACTGTCCTGGATGTGCCGGAGGAGACGTTTCCTTCCCTGACCGTAACAGTATCGCCTTTGGTATTAACATAAATTATTTCTGAACTGTTTTTCCATTCATATGCAGACACAGTATCCGCAAATTTCTGCCTGAAACTGCCCTTTGCCGATGAGCCGATATAAAGATAATGGGGACTGTTGTATTTCTTTCCGTCTCCGGCAGTGAAGGCTATTTTTCTACCGTCGGGAGAGTATTTTATTTCAGGCCCTATCATGTATTTTTTGGGGGGGAAACTGGCGATTGTTCCTCCCAGAAGTGGAGCCGAAAAGGCCAGTATAGTAATCAAGATTGTAAATTTTACTGGAATTCCTGTCATTGCAGCTTTCTCCTTCATTGTCATTTTTTTTAGTCTATCAGCTCATGATTTAATGTAAAGAAGGTTTCTGGTAAAGGTCAGATTGGGATGAGTATGAAAAGATTATTGACATTGTTAAACCATGGTATAATAATAGAATTATGTCGTATTAATTATAAAATTGGGGATCTTTCTGTGCCTATTAAGAGAATTAGTTCAATATTCTTTTCTGTGATTATTCTGATTTTCTCCTCATCAGCTGCTGTTTTTTCAGCCGATTCGGACCTTGTAAAGTTTGAAAAGGCAAAGGAAGAGTTCAGGAGAGGGGTTGTTTTTTTTAATAATATGCAGTACCTTGCGGCGGTTGAATTTTTCAGAAAGGCGGTTTCATCCTATCCAGATTACTATTCCGCAAGAGATTACCTCGCCAGGTCATATAAACTTGCAGGGTTCACCGATGCTTCCATTCTTGAGTATAAAAAGGCCGCTGGTATATACCCTGAGAATATTTCAATAAAGAACAAAATAGACTACCTGAATTTTAAAAAATCTGGCATGAGCGGTTTTAGCTCCAACAGATATCTCCTGAAGGAAACTCTCAGGTCAGGAAATATGCAGCGTTTCGGTTTTCCAAATGCCATGGATTTTGCAATGGATTCCGAAAACAATCTTTACATTACATCATTTTCATCAAGTAAACTCGTCAAGGTTGACATACAGGGTAAGGGAACCGATATATTCAGGCCGAATTTTTCAGGCGGACTCTATGGGATTGATATCCTGAACAAAAGAGTGATTGTAAGTGACTTTAAAAGCGACATGATTATTCTCATGACCACGGACGGTTCAGTTCTGAAAAAAATAGGGCAGTCCGGTAACGGAGACGGATCATTCCACGGCCCCGAGGGGGTGTGTTTTGACAGCAAGGGGAATATCTATGTGGTCGATTCCGGTAATTACAGAATACAGAAGTTTGATTCTTCAGGGAAGCATATTCTTTCATTCGGCAAAAGGGGCGATTATGAAGGAGAGTTTAAGAACCCTTCGGATCTTGCCGTACTCAACGATAAACTCTATGTAACAGATACTGCCAAAGGAATCATTGCTGTATTTGACCTCTGGGGGAATTACATTAAAGACGTTAAAAATAAAATGGTTATCTCTCCAAGGGGGATTGTTGTGCGGGGTAAATACCTTCTCCTTAGTGATGAAAAGGGGGGGGTCTTTTACCTGAACCCAGATGATGGAGAGACCATTGATCTTGTATCACAAAACGAAAAGATGACCAGTCTGCGTCCGGTTTCATCTGTCATGGGCGGTGACGGATACCTCTATGTTCTTGATTCGGCCCTGAACAGAATCTATACCCTCTCTCCTGTTGAAAAACAGTATACTAACCTTGAGCTTGATATTACATCGGTTGATACGGCAAAATTCCCAACTGTTGCCCTGTACATGAATGTGAGAAACAGGAACGGAGATCCAATATACGGGCTGAAATCAGAAAATTTCAGCATTACGGAGGACAATTCAAAAATTCAGAGGCTCTACAGTACCTATCTGAAGGACAGATTTACATCGGCATCATTTGTAATGCTCGTTGACAGAACAGAGTCCATGTCTGGAAGGCATAATGATATTCCATGGGCCGCTGATTTTATTCTCAAAAAGATGAGAAAGAATGACAGTGTCATGGTCATGAACTTTAACAGCAGGGTATGGGCAGGGTCAAATTATGACTGGAGCAGAAGAAGAACTCTTTCTGCGCTGAAAAAAAGAGACTACAGCAGCGGCAACATAATGGGGGATGCCCTTTACCAGTCAGTATCCAAGATGATAAACCGCATGAACCGAAGAAGTCTTTTCATGATTACGTCCGGCAGAACCGGAGAAAATTCATTTTCTAAATACTCTCCTGACATAATAATTGATTATGCGAGGGAGCATTTTGTCCAGATAAATATAGT
This sequence comes from Spirochaetota bacterium, assembly GCA_003246895.1. Taxonomy (GTDB): domain Bacteria; phylum Spirochaetota; class UBA4802; order UBA4802; family UBA5550; genus SZUA-423. The sequence goes on from QKCL01000012.1 coordinate 27,043, forward strand.
AACATTCTCGGAACCTGATCCGGAGCTTAAACGTATTGCCGAAAATACCGGGGGGAGCATAATCCGCGTAGCTGAAGTCGATAAACTCAGGTCCGTCTATGACAGTGTAAGAAGCTTTCCTGAATACAGGTATGTAATAGTTTTTGATACCTACAAGAAGGCACCTTTCAAGGGGTGGTGGACCGACCTGAAAATCCAGGTTGATTACAAGGGCCAGAAGGGAATTGAATGGGGAGGTTACTTTGTTCCTTAATGCTGATTTTATGGAAAGGACCAGGCGTGCCATGGTTCAGAAACTTGAACGCAAGGGCATTTCTTCCGGGTCAGTACTTGATGCAATGTACAGCGTCCCCAGACATCTCTTTGTTTCAGAGGCTCTCTGTTACAGGGCATATGATGACACATCCCTTCCCATAGGGTTTGACCAGACCATATCAACTCCGTCTGTTGTGGCATCCATGGTTGAAGCGTTGAGGCTTACCGGAGATGAGAAGGTCCTTGAAATAGGTTCAGGTTCAGGTTATCAGGCTGCTGTGCTTTCCATGCTTTCATCGCAGGTTACTGCAATGGAAATAATCCCGCAGTTAGCTGAACGGTCAAGTGCTGTGCTGAAGAAACTTAAATATCACAATGTTACGGTTGTTTGTTCCGGAGATTTTAATACAGTTGATGATGTTTTTGACAGGATAATTGTTTCGGCCGGTGCCGATATACTTCCCGCGGATCTGCTTGGGAAACTGAATACCAATGGTATACTTGTTATTCCCATCTCCGGGACGGGGAAGAATCATACCATTACAAGGTATATAAAAAAAAGTGACGGCGGATATTTTCAGGAAGTCATAGGCAATGCAAGTTTTGTTCCATATGTGGTTTAGGGTATTTACTTGCTGATGTTTCCCTATGCCTTAAATATTAAATTATTTATTACCTATTCCGGAGAGTACAATGTCAACATTTGACGGAGTAAATCCCTGCAGGCCCGGTTTCGGCGCCTCATGTTCCTTCTGCTGCGGGAGCCATAATTACAGATTATCCAGAGAAGATATTGAGGAAACATTCATAAAAAGAGGAGATGGGGAAGGAGAGAACAGCAGGGTCCATCCTGAAAAGAGTCTCTTTAAAAAACTTGTAGAGGAAGGGATGCAGTGCTGTCATGTCGGTTTTGCAGATTCTGAAAATGGAACCGTCAGCTGTCTGGTATATCATGAAGATGTAAGCGGCAGCGAAATGGAAGTTTTTTTTACAGGAACATGCAAAACCTTTCTCTGTGAGGCATGGAAAGAGCTCTCTGACCGGGAGATCCTTTTCGCGGCTGAACTTATGCAGGACTGGTACTATTACAGCCTCCTTATTAATTCACCCGATGTGCTCCTTGAACTCTATGCGGAATATGGCGAACCGGGAAATGTACCTGAAGATGTTCTTGAAAACCTGCAGGATGAACTGTCAGATCGCATTCAGGAGATGATTTAGGAAATCTTACGGATAATGCCTTCCGAAAGTGCATAGGCTGTGAAGTCAAGAGCTTCCTTTTTATTTAACGAACTGTTTTTTTTCACAACATCATCCAGTGTAAGCTTCCCGTTGAAAGAGTCAATGAAGGCTGCAAGTTCCCCGTCAATGACAACAGGTTTTGCATCTCCGCAATAGTTGAAGAGCAGGGTCATGTTCTGATTCGGCCTGAAGTTCTCTATGAATTCGTAGAGGTTATATTCTCCTACCTGCATGAGATCATCAAAGAAGTAGTTCAGCCTGAGAAAGGTCATTCCCCCGGCTTTAATGTATCTGCCTGAAGGCTCAGGTTTCAGTTTCCCTGTAATAACTGACGGTTCTTGGGAAACAGCTTTTTTAATTGCTCCGTGAATTCTGATTATGTCTTCCATTGCGCGGTTCAGCGGCATGAGATCATTACCAGAGAAAAGTTTTCTGGTAAATTCACATTGAAGCTTTATAACTGATTCATCCGTAAGTGCGGTTCTTTTGGAATTTAGAAAAAGGCTGAATTCCATCAGCAGCTGTGACGGCTGAATTTCAAGAGTTTCGCATATCATGAACATCCAGCCGACGGCGCCCCCTTTGTTGTAGAATATATCGCATGCCTGTTTTATTCCATGAGCAGTTGTCATGTCATCTGCTGAGAAGGTATCTGTATTGATCAGAGTGTAGGGGGCTTCATCTTTGAAATTCAAAGAGTATTGAACAGCTTTTTCGTAGAGATCGGTTCCCGGCAGCACAGAGAGCGGGAATATGTCAAGATGATTGGGCTGAAGCCACAGGGCATAATCAATACTTCCCATGAAGCTGTTTATGTCATCACCGGGCAGACCGTATATGATATCCATTCCAAATACAATCCCGTATTCATTGAGCATGGAAATTTTTTCTGTAAATTTTTCCTCATTGAAAGATCTGTTTATTTTTTTCAGGGAGTTCTGGTTTGTACTCTGGAGACCGATCTGGAGGCTGCAGTTTATTTCAGAAAAAAGTTCAACCATCTGTCTGGTGATGAATTCGGCCCTGATTTCGAATGTATAATGTACCGTAGGGGCAATGTCTTTTATCATCCCAAGTATCTCCAGGGTTCTCTCCTCCCTGTAGTTGAATGTGGGGTCAAGTACAAAAATCTGGTTTACCTTCTTTTCTTCAAAGAGTTTCAGTTCAGATTTCAGTCTATCCATCGAGTAGTATCTTATTCCTGAGTCGCCCCGTGACTCGAAACAGAATCCGCAGTTGAAGGGGCATCCCCTTGAAAGCTCCCACAGGATGCCCTTATAGTTTTCCGGTTTCAAAATTCCATTAAGATAGGGTGATGGTATCCTGTCCAGATTATCACCCAGTGTGCTCCTTTCTCCTGCAGCTTTATCAGTTGAAGCAGTATAAACTGCTTCAATTCCATCCTGTGTTTTCCCAAGAAGCAGGGCTTCCATTGATTTTAGCAGTGGAATCTCCCCCTCTCCTGAAATGACAAATGAAAAGTTACCTTCATTTAAAAGAGTAATAGGGGACGCTGTGGCTTCTGCACCTCCTGCAAAAACTGTTGCTGAAGGATAATGCTTTTTTATGAGCCCGGCAAGTTCTGTAAAATGTTTTCTGTTCCATGTGTATACGGAAAATCCGATAATGGAATCTCCGGATAAGGGGAGGGATGTGAAGATTTCATCAATGCTTTGATTCATGTAAAATTCAGGAATCGATATATTCAGGTTCTGCCGAATGTTGTCATGTGATTCCAGAAATGATTTCAGAATAGACGTAGCCAGCGGTACTGCCTGGGGTGACTGTTCTATATGTATTGAAATAAGTATTAGTTCTCTTCTCAAGGTTATCTCTCCGTAAATGAGCAGAATTTATTTACCGGTGCAATGTTGCAACAATTAAATTTTGTTAGGAGATATTTCAGGAACAGTAATTAACAAAAAAAATATATTTAATTCATCTGATGTTTACATAAATAACAAATATGGAAAGGGTAAATATAGAGAAAATTTTGAATATGAATATAATAAAAAAGATAAATAAAAAATATGCAGTTTTATTATCAGGGATACTGCTGCTCTTTTACATACTCCTTGCTTGTAATAATGAAAGTGAATACCTTGTGGTTGGCATAGTGCCGTCAGAAAGCCCGGAAGTTTTGAAAAAAAATACGGCCCCGCTAATCGGCTATCTGGAGAAAGAAACAGGTTTTAATATTAAGATCTTCATTCCCGGAGATTACAGGGAACTGATCTCTGCAATGGAGAATAATTCAATTGATATAGGATATTTTGGTCCTTTTTCATATGTTGCAGCATCTACCAGAAATAACATTGATCCGCTTCTTGTGAGAAACAGAAAAAATATGGGTCTGTACTATAATTCTGTGATTATTACAAAAAAAAATTCAGGAATACAAAGAGTCGAAGACCTCAGAAATAAAACTTTTGCGTTTGTGAACAGTGCTTCAACTTCCGGCTATATAATCCCCCAATCCCTTTTTACAAGCAGGAGCATTGATATAGGAAAATTCTTTTCGTCATTCCATTTTTCAGGATCACATGATAAGGTAATAAACGATGTACTGGATGGCAGGGCAAATGCCGGTGCTGTTTCAAATTCCATATTCCTGAAATTGAAACAGAACAGGCCGGAGGTTCTGGGCAGAATAAGAATTATCTGGAAGTCGGAAAATATCCCGGGTTCTCTTTTTGCTGTGAGAAAGATGGTCTCTTCTCATAAGAGGGATATGTTTCTCAAGGCCATGATAAAGATACATAAGGCAGATCCGGAAACTCTGAAAAGTTTTGATAAGACTATAGATAAATTCGTTACCTGTTCTGACAGTATGTATAATGGAATCAGAAATATAGCAAACATTCTTGGTAAAGAATATATAGAAAAGAATTTTCTCTGACAGGCTCAAGAAGTTGAATAAATACAGTTTAAAGTTAATCTCCGTCGTTGTAATTTTTTCCATGGGCATCGCAATTCTTGCCTTTTTTTCTTCATTTACTTATTTAAGATTGAGTGACTATGTAAGTGCGAAGTACGCAGAAAATGCAAAGATAATGCTTCTGACAAGAAAGGATCACCTTAACGATAGGATGACAATAATTGAGAATACTGTCAGGTACATGGCTGAACTTTATGAATTCAGAAAAACAGGAAAAACTGCAGAAATTATTCGTGAAAAGACACTGCGTAAATATTTGAAGCTTCTGCCCGGTGTAAAGGAAATTTTTTATGCAGATCGAAACTGTTTTGTAACGACTTCAGTACACAAGGCCTACAGAACTGATTACAATGCTGCTGAAAGCGACTGGTATATAGATTCTGTTTACAGAACAAAAAAACTTACATGGTCAGAGCCCTTTCTCGATTTTGCTGATCAGCATATAGTGGTGTCTGTTTCTGCTCCGGTGCGCAATAATTCCGGAATAATTACTGGAGCTATTGCAGCCACCTTTGAAGTTTCTGTTTTCAGCAGCCAGCTTAGCAGTGACAGTCTGGGCAAAAATAGTTTTGCAATGATTGTGAACAGTTCAGGGAAGGTCATTGCCAACAGGGATAATTTTTTTATTGGAGAAGTGCTATTCGATGATATTTTATTTTCCGGATTTAGCGACTACAGGATCAGTATTTCAGATCATGATATAAAGGGAAACCCCTGTATTATATTTATGGTTAAGCTCAAGTCTTCAGGTATGTACCTTGCTGCAGCCCTGCGCAGGGATGAAATAAAGTCAATGCTCGTGAAGGAATTTTTGGACGTATTCTGGGTTCTGCTGTTTTTCCTGATTGTACTTGTTTCTGTTGCCTATGTTCTTTCCAGAAGAGCAATTGCGCCGCTCATGGAACTTTCAAGGCTCATGCTGGAGGCTGAGAAGGGGAACTATTCAGTCAGGGCTGTATATAAAAATTACAGGGAGATAGAACTTCTTTCGGAAAAATTTAATAATATGCTCGAGGGAATCAGAAATCGTGATGAAATACTGAAGACACGGGAACTTAAAATTAAGAATCTTGCATACTATGATTCACTTACGGGACTTCCCAACAGAGTCAGTCTCATAAAGAAAATAAATGACATAATGGCGGCTTACCGAAGAGAACGTTCAGACCTGAACAGAATTGACGGGGCTCTGTTGTATGTGGATCTTGACGGATTTAAAAAGATAAATGATACTATGGGGCATCAGGTGGGAGATCTGGTTCTCCAGGAGGTTGCGTGCAGGCTGAAAAAAAATCTAAGGTACGGTCAGGTGTCTGCGAGAATTGGAGGAGATGAATTTATCGTATTGATTCCGGGGATCGATTCCGTTGATCTTATCAGAAAAATTTCCGGCAGAATAATAAATATTCTCAACAAACCTATTTTTTTAAAGGGTGCATCATATGAAATTGGTGCAAGTATCGGAGTAACTCTTTATCCTCTGCACGGAGCAGAGCAGGAAATATTACTCAAGAAAGCTGATATCGCCATGTACAAGGCAAAGAGAGACGGCAGGAACGGATGCCGTTTTTTTGAGGAAAATCTTGAAGAAGAAGTCTTAAAACGGAATAGTCTTGAAAATGAAATCAGAAGATCAATTGCAGAAAGTCTTTTCACTGTCAAATACCAGCCCCAGCTTGACATAAAAACTGGTAAAGTTGCTTCCTTTGAAGTGCTTCTTAGAACCGAAAATGAAAATCTTGATAATATCCCGGTATGTGAAATAATAAGTATTGCGGAAGAAACTGGCCTGATTATTGATATCGAGAAATTTGTCATGGATCAAAGTCTGGGCTTTATCAGCAGAGTTAACAGCTTATATAACTGCAGAATGAAAGTATCCGTCAATGTTTCATCCAGTCATATTATGCATGATAATTTTGTTGGGAATATCATTAGTTTGCTGAAGAAAAATAATATTGAAGGAGATGTCCTTAATATTGAGGTAACTGAAACTACGATGATGAACTCCATGGATGTCGCTGTAAAAAGACTGGAGGAAATCAAGAAGCACGGTGTTGAAATCCATATGGATGATTTTGGAACTGGTTATTCATCACTCAGCTATCTTCAGAATCTGCCCATTGATACTTTGAAAATAGACAGATCATTTGTCGAGTATATGGAAAGGGACAGCATTAAAAGAAATATAACTTCTTTCATAATAAAAATTGCCCACAGTATGGGGCTTACTGTTGTTGCCGAGGGGATAGAAACAGAGAAGCAGTATCAGTTCCTGAAAAGTTTCAGCTGCGACATCGCCCAGGGTTTCTATTTTTTTAAACCCCTTTCTGATTCGCAAATTATGGAAATAATTGAGGCACAGTTCAGGCCGGTACAATGCCTGAACCTGGAGTAAAATATTGAAGAATTGCCCGGTATTCATCGATAATATGACCATAGATTACCGGATCAGCTATGCAGAGAATTGAAAAAAAAGAACTTATAGAAATAGAGAGAATATATCTGAAAATCAATGATATTGAGCGTACCATTACTCTGCAGAATGAGTCACTGGAAAGTAATGAAGCTGATCCTGTTTCATATGTGAAATTTTCTGAAATGTACAGCTCAAGGGATATTTTGCTTAAAGAATATGTACGGCAGATATCTACGATTTGTGAAATGGAAGAAATGTTTAACGAATGGGTCCTTGCCCACATAGACCTCTATGCCGGATTGAAGCCAAAAAATGAAATGGGTGAGGCCTATAACAGAGAACGGATCAGAGTTATTGAAGGAACCATTAAACACTGGAGAGATGTACTGAAAGGTGACAAGGTTCCTGTCATGATTGATTACATCTATACTCCCGAAATAAGAGAAGAGCTTGGACAGGTTTTTTTACAGGATACCTAGTCTGTTTTCCATCAACCTGCTGTGAGCATTCCGGTGATCCAATTAATTGATTTTTCAATCTGATCTCCTGAACCGCATGAATTGTCCCCTTCGGGATATACTTCAATTGTTTTGTCAACATTAAGTATGTTAAAGAGGCCCATTGCGCATTCTGTGGGAGAAATAGTATCATTTAGACCGGTAATGAAATATGCGGGGCAGCTTATTCTGTCTGAAAAATTTATGAGGTCGAAGTAACTGAGATTTGATTTAATAATATCCCTTCTTTTTTTCTGTATGGAGACTATGTCGTTTATCTCACTTGTTATTTCACCTGTGGAAATATTCTGGGTCATTGGAATATTTATAAATTGCGGTGAATCGCAGATAATTGCAGCAACCCTGTCGCTGAAAGCTGCAGTAAAAAATGCAGCGGCAGCCCCCAGTCCTTTCCCGTAGATGCCGATTCTTCCGCAATCCAGGAATTTGATAAGCCGCAGCATGTCTATTGATTTAAGTGTGTCAAGGTACACAGATTTAACATAGTATGTTTCCAGATCTATAATGTTTTCAACCATATAACCGGGAGAGCTGGGTGCTTCGTTCTGGCTGTCTTCCGGTTTCTTCTCATCGAAGGGGGAGTGGCCTCTCAGGGTGATTAAAAAGTGTGAAAATGACCTGTCAAGATGTCTGATAAGATTTCTGTCAAATGTTCTATTGTAGTCATGGATATGAATAATGACTCCGGATTTCTCAACGGACTTTGACCTGTAAAGGATACCGTGAAGCCGGGTTTTTAGGAATCCGTTATATGAGACATCATGAACCTCAAACCTGGAAGTATCTTTTTTCTTATTCCGTGTAACTTCCGGCTCTATTGGAATTTTTTTTACTTCAACAATTGATTTTTCCCAGAATGGAATAAAGTTTTTCTCTCTTGTCATTTCAGGGAAATTCTGGTAGTATCTGTCCAGGCTTTTTATTACTGCCATATGTTACTTCCTGCCTGTTATTTCATATAGTAGATGGTAGTTTTCACTGAAGAGAAGGTATATTATCACACCCAGTACCGATACAGTTATGAGTGTAATAAAAAAGAGGGATATATAATGTGCCGGCCTCTTTATCATATATTTCACAGCATCAGAGGGGGTATCATATATTTTTCTGTTGTATCTGTATTTCTTTCTTATATACATTACGATTGATGCAGATGCCCCGAAGAGGACTGTATATTCAAAAATTTTGTTGAAAAGGTTCACATTGTTTATGGCAAATACAGAGAACGGGTAAACAACAATATCTACCAGTATGACACTGCACACAGCCAGAACAGTAATGAAGACTGAAAGTGTTATTATCTCTCCGGTTCTGTCCCCCAGTCCCTTGCGTTCATATCTGTTTTCAACTGTTTTCATTTTGTTTTTTATCTCCTGCGTCATTATCCTTGTCGCCCTCTTCTTCCTTATCGTCCTTGTCACTCTTGTCTTTATCGATTATGCCCTTTTCGATGAGAGCCTTTTTCGCGGCCCGCCTGACTTTTTCACTGGGATCATTCTTCATCTTGTATTTTAATATGTCAATTGTTCTTTCATCGTCAAATTCCTTAATAAGGCTGATTGCCTTATATCTGACCCCTGCGTCGTTGCTTCTAAGGGAATCCATGAGCAGAGGCACAGACTCATTATCTCCCAGTTTTACGAGTGTAGCCACTGAATTTATGAAAAGCTGATAGTATTTGCCGCGCTTTTTGAATGGATAGGACTTTATCTCCTTTATCTTTTTCTTGACATCATCCTTTGCTGCAATAATTTTCAGGGAACCTATTGATTTTACGGCATAGGACCTGATGAGCATCTCTTCATCTTCATCATTGTAGAGTTTTAGAAGAAAATCCTTCTGTGCTGCAGAACCTGTCTTGCCCACAAAAAGTACAAGCCTTTCCCGTGTCATTTTACTTGTATCTGGCTTGTTTATATTCTCAATTGCAAAATCCAGTATTTCCTTTGCTTCGAGATCGCCGAGTGTAACAATGAATGAATCTGTGACATTGGAATTCTCCTTCATGCTTCTTTTCTTAAGAAGTTCTATCAGTTTTGCCTTGCCTTCCATGGCCTTCATTTTTCTCAGGGCATAGGAGGCGCTGATGACAACGTCTTCGTTTGAATCATCCAGCGCACGTATTATTGAAGGAACCGCCGGCTTGTATTTCATGTCTCCTGCAACGGTAAGGGCTGTTCTTTTTATCTCGGAATCTTCATCATTGTCAATTACACCAGGAAGCTGCTCAAGGGCCTTGTCAAGCAGGGACTTGTCATTGATTCTGTTCATAAGTTTTAATGCATCTTTCCTGTCCTTCTGGACTCCGTATTTGAGGGTGGATGTTATTTTTTCCAGTTTTATTTTATCATTGGCAAGTTCTCTTGCTTTTTCCTTGTCTTCTTTGTTCTTCCGGGCATCCTTATTGCCGTTGTCTTCTTTTTTTGTCTTATCTGACTGTTTTTCAGGTGCACTGTTCTGGCCTTTAGTAGCAGCAATGGAGAGAGTTAATATAAAAAATAATATAGATAATTTTGTTAATAATTTCATTGTTATACCTCTGTGTCTGTGAGTCTGATTAATATTATCGGTTTTTGAGTTTTAGCATATCATTTTTTTTAAAATAATCGGCATTATTTGGGATTGATAGTGTAATTACCGTTCATTAATTGATTAAATATTAATAAAAAATTTATCAATTCTAAACACATCGGGAGTTTTATTCCATTGTAAGCATTTACATGGAGTAAATATGAATAAAAAATACAGATTGAATGAAGATGTAAACAATGAGATGGATAAGTTCAACAGGGAACAGGCCCTGAAGTATCCTTCATCAGATATACTTAAAATTGACCTTCACTGCCATGACTATAACAGCGATGAACCGGACGAACTCATAGGAAGAATTCTGAATCTTCCGGAAACATGGATAAAATCTGAAGAGTTAATCGGTTCACTTGTGAAGCACGGATGCGACACCTTCACCATCACAAATCATAACAATGCAAGGTCATGTTATGAGATGCAGGACAAGGGGAAGGACATACTGACCGGTGCTGAATTCAGCTGCACAGTTCCGGACTATGATGTGAGGATACATGTGCTGGCATACGGATTCTCCCCGCAGCAGGAAAGCAAACTTCTAAAATATAAAAACGATATATACAGGTTTCAGGCATATGCACTTGAAAATGATATTCCAACTGTATGGGCGCATCCGCTATATCACTACAGAAAGGGTGAACACCCCACAATGGAATTTTTTGACAAGATGTCACTTGTCTTTCAGAGATATGAGGTACTGAACGGGCAGAGGGATACATGGCAGAATATGCTTGTGAAGACATGGATAGAGTCGCTTAATGAAGAGACCATACGGAAGTATGAAAAGAAATTCTGTATTAATGCAGGAGATTTCTGCACCAGGCCCTACGAACGTGTCATGTGCGGAGGGTCTGATGCTCATATGGGAATCTTTGCAGGACTTACCGGAACAAGACTCTATGTTGAAAATCTTCAGGAGAGATTAAAGGATACCTCCAGGTCATCACTTGCACTTGAAGCTCTTAGGCTTGGAAATACTGCTCCATTTGGAGGAACCAACAACAGTGAAAAGATGGCTGTAGCATTCATAGATTATTTCTGCCAGATAGGCATGAATATGAAGGACCCGGGCCTTTTCCGTCTTCTCCTTCACAAGGGTGAGTCAAGGGACAAACTCGCTTCATTCCTGATACTGAACGGTATATCTGAGCTTCAGAGGCACAAGCTCACGCTTAACTTTTTAAAGGTCTTTCACAGCTGCCTTAACGGTAAGGAACCCGGTTACGGAAAGAAACTTCTTGTTAAAAAGGATTACAAGCCGGTTTTTAAAGAGGCGATTTCAATTGCCAGAGCCAGAAACAATAATCCCGAGGAAATGAGCCGCCTCTTTGATGAGTCAATAAAAAACATCTACAGAAAGCTGACGGACCTCTCCTTCAAAAGACTTAATAAAAAAATAGACCATATTAAAAGCAGGGGAAGCGGTATATTTGAATCTGCAGATATTGAAGATTTCATCGACAGGTTCGAAATACCCGGCCACGCAAGAAATCTCTTCGGCAGAAACGGTACAGCCGGTACTTCGAAAGAAGGCAGGAGAAAAGGGAAGCCCATGTCGGACGTAAACATGTCTGATTTTCTTGACGGACTTACATTCCCATTCCTTGCATCATCAGTGATACTTGCAGCGGACTTTGTATCCACAAAGGTGCTGTACCAGGCAAGAACAATGCTTTCAGGCTTTTCAAAGAGGCTTGGACGATTTGAACATCCCCAAAGGATGCTATGGCTCACAGATACCTTTGATGATAAAAACGGGGTATCCATGTCGTTGAGGCATATGCTGAAGGAGATACAGTCAAGAGATCTTCCCATAGACCTGCTTATCTGCAGCAATACAGTTGAACCGGAAGATCACCTCATAGTACTGAAGCCCCTTTCGGAATATGTACCGGCATTCTACAAGGATCAGCCCATGAGGATTCCCGATGTCATGGAGATTCACAGGCTTTTCAAGGAAGGAGAATATGACAGAATACTCTGCTCAACTGAAGGGCCCATGGGGGCGGTGGCACTGTTTCTGAAAAATGCATATTCAGTTCCAGCAGCCTTCTATGTACACACGGACTGGCTCTCATACATGAAGAGTTCTCTAAACTTTTCAGATTCTGCTCTCAGCAGGGCAAGAAGGATGCTCCGTGCATTCTACGGTTCCTTTGACAAACTCATTGTTCTTAACAGGGAACAGAAGAAATGGTTCTCAGGTGAAGACATGGGAATGAAGAAGAAAAATGTGAAACTCACTGCACACTGGGTGGATGAAAAGTTCCGGAAGCATCCGCAGAAGAAGAAGGAACTTTTCGGTATTGAAGAAAACTCTCCCGTACTGCTCTATGTGGGAAGACTCAGTGAAGAGAAGGGGGTACGGGAACTTGAGTATATCCATGAAAAAGTTTCTGCAAAGGTTCCGGGTGTAAGGCTTGTAATTGCGGGTAAGGGGCCTGACAGTGAAAGGCTGAAGAAGAATATACCGGATGCTGTTTTCCTGGGCTGGGTGGGGCAGGATGAACTCCCCGGAATTTATTCATCCGCGGACATGCTCATACTTCCTTCAAAATTTGATACATTCGGCAATGTAATAATAGAGGCATTCTCCTGCGGATGCCCGGTCATATCATACAATACAAAGGGGCCCAGGGATATAATCGAAAATGACAAATCCGGCTATCTGGTCAGTTCCATGAAGAAAATGCCGGAAAAAATTTCCGCATATATGAACGATAAGGGGGTCATGGCTGCCATGAAGGCGAATGCACTTGAGCGGGCAAAGAACTATGATGTGGATGCCATTGTGGAAAAATTTATGGAAGACATGGATCTTGCATCAGATGAGTGAGTTTGTCTGGTGGAAGCATGGTGTTATCTACCAGATCTACCCCAGAAGCTTCAGGGACAGCAACAGTGACGGAGTGGGGGATATCAGGGGGATAACCGATTCCATTGATTATATTGCTGAACTGGGTGTTGACGCAATATGGATTTCCCCTGTAAACAAATCACCCATGCTTGATTTCGGATACGATATTGAGGATTACCGTGAAATTGACCCGCTCTTCGGGACCATGGATGACTTTCTGGATCTCATGAAACAATGTCATGACAGGAATATCAGAGTCATCATGGATCTTGTAGTCAACCATACCTCGGACAGACACAACTGGTTTCTGGAGTCGAGGTCATCAAGGAATAATCCAAAACGCGACTGGTATATCTGGCATCCAGGCAGCGGCACCAGGCCTCCCAACAGGTGGAAGTCCGCATTCGGTGGTTCGGCATGGGAGTTTGATGAAAGAACCGGCGAGTACTACCTTCATTCTTTTTTAAAGGAACAGCCCGACCTGAACTGGAGAAACCCTGAACTGAAAAAAGCGGTCTTTGACATGATGTCCTTCTGGCTGGATCTTGGGGTGGACGGTTTCAGGCTGGATGTTGTCAACTGGTTTATCAAGGACAAGAAATTAAGGGATAACCCCGTCACAATGAGGCCCTTTCATCCGGAAAGGCACAAGTACGACAGGAACAGGCCCGAGGTCCATGATCTTCTCAGGGAAATGAGGGTCATGACTGACAGGTACAGGGACAGAATGCTTGTGGGAGAGGTCTTCACTCTCATCCCCGGAGATCCGGAGCTGTCGGCAAGGTTCATTGGAAACGGGATGGACCAGCTTCATATGGCCTTTGACTTTTCAATTATCTACAGGTTCTGGAGCGCCAGAGGATTTTACAGGGCCCTGAAAAAATGGTACAGGGCGATTCCTGCTGGCGGATGGCCTGCAATCGTTCTTTCAAACCATGATCAGCCGAGGGGAAGAAGCAGGTATCTGGGACCACCCGGATCGGATGCACGTGCAAGGGTTGCTTCTGTCTTTCTGCTCACTGTCCGGGGAACTCCATTCCTCTATTACGGAGAGGAGCTGGGAATGAAGAATGCCAGGCTCCGCAAATCTGATATAGTTGATCCTCTCGGGCATAAGTTCTGGCCCATATACAAGGGGCGGGACCTGTCAAGGGGACCCATGCCATGGGACGGCAGTGAAAACGGAGGATTTTCTCCTGTAAACCCATGGCTTCCTGCAGACCCTGACTGTGAAAACATATCTGTACTGAAGCAGTCTTCAGATCCCTATTCCATGCTCACCATGCACAGAAGAATTATTTCTCTGAGAAAACAGTACCGTGAACTTTCCATGGGAGACTTTATTCCTGTTCTGAAAGGGTGGAGGGGGATAATTGCATATTACAGAAAATACGGTTCAGACACTTCGTTCATTGCGCTTAACTTTACTGCGTCAGAGAAAAAAATAGACCTCAATCACCGTGGGCAGTGGCGTGTGCTTTTTTCAACACACAGAACTTCCTACAAGTTTTTTACCGACCTTAAGTTCAGGCTTCACCCCAATGAAGCCATTATAGTCAAAAGAATCGGGGATATGTGACCTCCGGTTTTACCTGCCCTTTTATTACTGCTGCTGATTACTACTGCTGATTTCTTCAGAGTATTTTACAAGAACCAGAGTCATGTCATCAACCTGTGTCTGTCCGAACTTGAACTCCCTGAGCCTTGAAAAAACGTTCTCCCTGATCTTTTCAAGATTATCTGTCCTGCTGTTGAGTATTGCTGAGAGGAAGTTCTTCTCTCCGAAAAATTCATTTCTCATGTCGGTCTGTTCAGTGATACCGTCTGTGGCGGATATTATTATGTCACCGCTGTTTAATGAATGAACTGATCTTTCCGGTATTATTTCCCTCTGTATTCCAAGCGGGAAGTTGTTTTCAGATGTTTTAACTCTGAAGATTTTACGGTCTCTCTGGAGATAGATCAGTGAGTGACCCATGTCGTATACGGCCATTTCACCTTTTTTTTCATTGAACTCAGCAAATATCCCTGTAACGAATATTTCTCCGTGAAAGAGTTCGTGAATGTATGAGTTCATGCTGCATATAAATGTATCAAGACCTGAATCAAAATTGAAAGAATGGAACATGCCTCCGATTGAAACAGAAATGAGGGCTGCCTTCATTCCCTTGCCGGATACGTCACATATGGACATTATCCATCTATCTTCATCTATTTTCTTCATGCAGTGGAAATCTCCGCCTATGCCGCCGGCCATCTTTGATGAACCGCAGAACTGAAGTTTCTCACCGGAAAGGGTGATATCGGATTTTACAATTGCCTTCTGGACATCCCTTGCTGCGGCAATATCCCGTGTCATCATGAGAGAGAAGTATTTGGTCAGTTCCCTGGTGGAAGTAAGGGCCCTGAATTTGTCCTCCTGATCGATGAGAACAAGAAAACGTATTTCATCATTTTCTATGAACTCCCTGACTTCATCTATGACTGAGAAAATATTCTTTTTATAATAAATTGTATCAGCCTTCATTACAAAGTCTGATACAGGTTTATTGTTGTGCAGTTCTCTTCCGAACTTCTGGCCCACAAGGCAGAGAAGTTCCTGCCTGTCTATTATTCCAAGAGGTATGAGATTTTCATCTGTTACTGTGATGACATCAAGGTTCTTTCTGGTGATAAAGATTTCGGCAAGTTCACCTATGGTTGTATTTGAGTCAATATGGAATCTGTTTATTGATCTCTTGTATATGGTCTCTCCTGATGTCTTTTCCTTTTCAAGTTTAAAGAGTCTGTTTTTGTTTTCCCGGTTCATTGTTCCTGATGCTTTCCGTTATTAAAATATTTTACAAGCAGAACCTGATTTCCTTTTTTGTTGAAACTAAGTTCATCAAATATGCTGCGGGTCATCATGATTCCCCGTCCGTGCTCAAGGAGCACGTCCCCTTCATTGTTATTCATACCTGAAAGAATTTTCTTGTAGTTGAATCCCTTCCCCTGGTCTGTAATTTTGTACACTGCTTTTTTGGGTGATACCATGTATTCTATTTTCACCCTGTGGTTTCTGTATTCAGGAAGTTTTCTCCTCTTGTTTATGAGTTCAAAGTAAGTATTTTCAAACATTGAAGCTGTCTTTTCTTCAAATGTAATGTTCAGGTTTCCATGCTCAATGGCGTTTATTATCATCTCCCTTACAGCTATCCGCACCGGAGGTATTTCACCTGAGGGCATATAACGTTTCAGATTGTCTGTGATCTTGTATGAGATTTCCTCGGCGTCAAAGAGTCTGTTTTCAATTGCGTATTCTGTCTTTTCACTGACAAAAGCCTTTATCTGTTTGCCCTCGCTGTTTTTTACCGCCTTGCCCAGTATTTCAAAGTGATCTTCAAATTCAATGAACTCTATGGATACATCGAGGCTTACGGGCTCAATGAGATTGGTTGACTTGAACTCTGCGGAAAACGAAAGTGGTTTCCTGGTCTTGATGGCCTTTTTAATCCTGTTTACAAGGATCTCCCTTGTCACGGCAAGGTCATCTCCGTAGAAACCTATGAGATCAGCCAGATTGAAACTATTTATTTTTTCCGGATTTATCTTCAGTATTGTCTTTATGGAATTATTTGCACTGATGAAATTAAGGTCTTCGTCGAGTGTGAATATTATATCACCGGTTCCTTCGACGAGAGACCTGTACCTGCTTTCGGAAATTGAAAGACGTGTGCTTTTCTCCATGGCCTCGTTACGGGCTGCTATGAGTTTCTCTTCGGTCTTTTTGTGTTCATTTATCTCATCACCCAGCTCAATGTTCATCTGCCATATTTCTCTTGTCCTTTCAATTACCTTCTCTTCCAGGAGATTGTGGGTGTTTATGAGTCTTGAGGCGAGTTCTCTTCCGTACATTATTATGAGAGTAATAAAGACTATGAATGTTGATAAACCTATGAGGCCGAAAATGATGGTAGTATGAAGCGTATCTTCACGGACTGAAGATTCCATGTCCTCAACAATTGAATTCAGTTCATTTACTATTTCCCTGTCCTTGCCGTGGGTCACCTTTACCATCTCGGGGACTTTTCTGAAGTTTGTATTTTCAAGTTCTACTATCTGTCTGGTAAAATAGCTGCTGATCTCCATGTGTTTTGATCGGAGCCTGTCTATTTTTTCAACCAGTTTACTGTTGCCCTTTGATTCAAGTTTAAGGTTAAAGAGAAGATTTGATACCTTCTGTGAGTGCTGGGAAAATTCATAATAATTTTTCTGAAAGTCGGAATATCTGTTGCCCGTGAGGAGAATGTTTTTCCAGGACCCGAACTGGTCCTGTATCTCAATGACTGCAGTTCTTGCAAAATTGATTGTGCTCAGGCCTTTACCTGTATGGTCAGATATACTGTAGGCAAAGTAGAACCCCAGAACGGAATTGATGATAAAAATAACAGTAAAGAATGTAAGTGCTGTTTTTATGAGCACACCGGTTTCACTTTTTTTTTCCTCTGCGTTGCCGCTGTCTTTTTCTGTCCTGTTCTTTATCCTGATTTTTTTAAATATTCTATTCATTCCCATGACCCTTTTGTATTGTGGTCATATAGAGTGAATAAAATCAGTTTTTTATAAAGCCCGTGTTTAATAAATGTAAAGAATTTGCCCTTTCTTCCAGAATTCTTATACACAGAACAATTGTGCTGTTCACTTTCATTTCCATGGAGTGCATGGAGCCGAGTTTTTCAAAGTGACCGTTTATGAAATCTATTTCTGTTTGTCTTCCCCTAGAAAGGTCCTGGAGCATGGAGCACCTGTTTTCGGATGTGATTTCACAGACCCGGCGTACTCTATCTTTCATTGTTTCACTTTCTATGGAGCACGCAATGACTTCGGGAAGGGAGGTGATCTCCTCAATGATTGAATCCATGAGGGAGAGGCAGCTGCTGTTTTTTATGAGTTCTCCGTTTTTCATGGAAAACATTGCTCCCAGCGGGTTTATGGCCGAGTTTATTACAGCCTTTTCATAGAGTATTTTTTCTACATTGCAGGAGAATACCATACCGAGACCTGCTGCTGAAAAGAGACTTCCTATTTTCTCTGAATATTCACCTT
Source organism: Spirochaetota bacterium (assembly GCA_003246895.1). Taxonomy (GTDB): domain Bacteria; phylum Spirochaetota; class UBA4802; order UBA4802; family UBA5550; genus SZUA-423. The sequence continues at coordinate 44,943 of QKCL01000012.1, forward strand.
CTTCAACTGTTACATCACCGATGCCGCTGATTTTTACCCGGCTTTGGGAAATTTTCGCAGCACCAACGGTTGTGGTTCCGGCAAGTACAGGTACACCGGCGGCTCCTGCTGCTATGGTTTCCCTGTTTCCAAGGCCGTTCTGGAGGGAGAGAATTACCGCTCCCTTTTTTATAAAAGGTCCGATTGCCTTTATTAGTTCTCCTGTTGAGTAGCTCTTTACCAGAACAAGAATAAGGTCGCAGTCACTGATTATTTCAGGATCAGAGGATATGGTCACATGAAATGCGGTTTCATTGCCCTCAAGTTCAGCGGTTATGCCATCTCCTTCAATGGACCTGACAGTTTCACCGTCTTTTTCGTAAATGACAAATTCAACATGTGCCCTGTTTAAAAAAAATGCAAAGGCGGAACCCATTGCGCCTGCGCCGGTTATTGCAATCTTCATAATATTTCCATTAAATTATTTTTTTCTTGAGCCCCGGGCCCTAAAATAGCCTAATGCACTGATAATTCGGCAGTTATTTGTAGAGTCAGGCTCATGATTTTGCAACAGGTTTTTTACAAGGAGAGACAAATGGCAATTTCCAGACTGAAAAAAATGCTCGCAAAGGGTGATGAATACCCCTTTCTCATTACAGATCTTAAAAATATAAAGTACCTCACGGGCTTTTCCGGATCAAACGGATACCTCATTGTGGGGAAAAAACATAACTATTTTATATCAGATTCAAGGTACGAACTCTATTCAAAGAGTATTCTTAAAAAGAACATCAGGTTTGTGCTTCAGGGGGACAGTGTTTCAGAGACCATAGGCAGATGCCTCACTGAGGAGGGGTCAAAAAACCTCTTTGTAGAGTCACACAGTATGACCCTGCAGCAGTTTCTGTCCATGAAAAAGGGGCTCCGAGGCATAAAACTCCAGCCTGTTTCAGAGGATTATGTAAATTCAATACGCATGATAAAAAACGACGCCGAGATAGAGATACTCAAGAGGGCTGCTGCAATAACAGATGACTGCGTATCACATCTTCTTAAATATGTAAGGGCCGGTATTACTGAGTGGGATGTTGCCACAGAAATAGAGTACTTTTACAGGAAAAACGGCTGTTCAGGCTGTTCCTTTGACTCCATAGTAGCTTCCGGCCCCGGGGCTGCAATGCCGCACTACATGCCGGGCAATAAAAAGATAAACAAGGGGGAGTGCCTGCTCATAGACATGGGCTGTACCCTTGAGGGATATAATTCGGACTTGACAAGAACCATATTCATAGATAGCATAGATGATAAGTTCAACCGGATATATGAAACCGTAAAAGAGGCCCAGAAAGAGACCCTTGATGCGGTAAAAGCCGGAATTACCACCAGAAAACTTGACAGTATTGCAAGGGGGTATATATCCTCCCATGGTTATGGTGAGTATTTCAATCACGGTCTCGGACACGGACTCGGTCTTGATGTCCATGAATTGCCGGCATTGAAACGCGATGGTGACCTTAAACTCATGAAAAACATGGTAATCACCATTGAACCGGGAATATATATTCCGGAACTCGGCGGAGTGAGAATTGAAGATATGGTCCTTGTCACACAGAAGGGCAGGGAAGTGCTTACCAGGTCTTCAAAGGAATTAATTGTAATTTAGTTAAAGGGGTTTTTATGGTTTCAGTAAATGATTTTAAGCGTGGTATGGTAATAAAGCTGGATGGAGAACTCTATACAGTAATCGAATATCAGCATGTTAAACCTGCGAGGGGTGCAGCCTTTGTCAGATCAAAGATCAAGAGTATAAAGAAAGGATCAACCATTGATAAAACATTCAGAGGCGGTGAAAAGGTTGAGGATGTAAAACTTGTGAAGCAGTCAATGCAGTATCTCTATGATGAGGGAGATAATCTTGTATTCATGGATACAGAAACATATGAGCAGGAGTCTATCCCTAAAGAAGCTATCGGGGATGCGATCAAGTTCATCAAGGTTGAGGATGTTGTTGATATCGCAATGTATGAAGGAGAGCCAATTACAATAGAGCCTCCTGCATCTGTAGTTCTTCTGGTAACATATGCAGAGCCCGGAGTAAAGGGAGACACTGCAACAAATGTACTGAAGCCTGTTACGGTTGAAACAGGAGCTGAAGTAAGGGTTCCTCTTTTCATTAACGAAGGCGACTATATTAAGATAAACACCGAGACAGGTGAATATCTTGAGAGGGTGAAGAAGTAACATGTCAGTTAAAAGATACATCATGGAATGGGTCAGCGACAATCCCGGCAGGGCTCTCGGGGCAACGCTTGGGCTTGTGCTGGGGCTTCTTGTTGTATTTTTAAGCATAATAAAGACGCTCATTGTGCTTCTCTTTATACTGCTCGGGTTTATTGTTGGGAAAATGGCGGATGATGGAATCATATCATCGGGATCATTTAAAAATCCCTTCAGAAGAAAATAGCCGGTTTTAAAGCAAGGGAACAGTGACACGCCGAAAAGTCCGCAATTTTCAGTATACCAGGGAAGCATACAGGTCTATTCAGAAGAAACAGTATGGCAATGCCGTTGCCATACTGGAAAAATCAGGCGAGTCGGGGCTGCAGAGTGAATATAACCTCTTTCTCATGTCCCTGGCCCTTGTTTACAACAGTGAATTTCAGAGAGCCGGCGCAACCCTTGCAAGAATAGAAAGGCTCGATCCCTGCTATATCCCATATGTTCAGCTCAAATCATTTCTTTCCCTTAAATCCGCGGCAACACGGGAACAGGCCATAGGCATATACATCGAGGCTCTTGAAACAGTAACCTCAGACAGGCTTTTAAAGAAGATACTGAGAGAGATCGAGAATACTTCAGACTTTCCGTCATTTCAGAAGAACGCAAGGCTCCAGAGTTTTGTTGCAATTCCCAAACCTTCAGAGAAGAGTACGGCATCTGTAAGTATAAATCCGCGAAAGAGGCTCAAAGCCGGGTGGGTGATCCTTGCACTGTTTACTGCTGCAGTCTCCTCTGTCCTGTTTCTCAACAGGGAAAAAATTCTGAAATATGCGGGAATGGGAAGTTCAGTGGAAACTGTTAAAATAAAGAGCGACATAGACTCACTGACCCTGGGCAATGCGGATTACGGCCTCCTTAACAGAATTAACCGGGAGAAGACTCCGGAGTTCTACCATTCAAGAACAGATGTTATTTCCGATTTCAACAGGGCAAGGAGTCTTATTAAAGACAGGAAGTACAATGAGGCCCTGGTTATCCTGAACAGAATAAACAACAGCAATGTGAATTACATAGCAAGGGAGAAGGTTGAATTCCTCATAAAGTTTGTCATAGATGCAGATGAAAGAAAATATGCTCCAGCGGATTTTGCAAGGATTAAGGCATCGCCGCACCTCTACAGGGGGGTGTCCATTCAGGCAAAGGGCAGGACCGCAAATGTACAGATCGGCAGAAAGGGTACGTCCTTTACCCTCATGGCGGACTATTCAAATGACAGGTTCAGTGAAGTTGTGGGGGTCTTCTCAAAAAACAGGATTGAACTGAAAAACGGGGAAATGGTAAATGTCCGGGGAATATTCATACCTGTAAAAAACCAGTTCGGGAAATCCTATATTTCGGCAGAGTCCCTGGACAGGAACTGAGTTCTTTTATTTCCTTGCCGAAAATATCCAGTGGGATATGCGGCTTTCTATATTCCCCATTACTGTTCTTTCCATTAGACCGAACTCGGCGTCACTGAAAACAGAGAAGAGTTCCTCGAGTTCATTGAGGCTGAAGAATGAAACAACGGAACCTGAAAGGTCATGAAGGTCTGTTGACCATGTGTTGTTCCCCAGATGCGTCCCCCTCCTCAGGTATGTGTCGTTTTCACTTCTCAGTGTTCCGAAAAATGAACCGCCCCTTTTAAGTATTCTGTGGGCCTGGGAAATCATCCTGCCTGTTTCACTTTTCGGGGAGTAGTGGAGGGAACCCCATGCTGCTACAACGTCGAATGATTCATCCTTAAAGGGCATGTTCAGGTTTGAGCAGTTCACGAGTCCTGAAACTGAAAACCGCCGGGATCTTTTCAGTCCTTCGATACTGTAGTCCGATCCGAAGGCATGTTCTATGCCCATCTCCTCCATGAGTTTTATGTGCCTTCCGCTGCCGCATCCCATGTCAAGGGAAGTTATATTATCTCCATTAAATGAATCTGTGAATTTTGCAAGAAGCCTGACCAGATTTTCATCGGGGTATGCAAGCGAAGACCTGTCTCTTCTGTAGTGGCGTTCCCAGCTGCTATTTTCCATCTTCTATCCTGATATTGAGTTTTTCCTCTGCCTCTGTGCAGGCCTGAACAGCCGATTCGGTATTTTTTCCCCTGCATATTATTACACCGATGCGGTCATGATTTGATCTGGGCTCGCACACGGACGCGCCTACGTCCTTGAAAATTTTCATGAAGACAAGCCCCTTTGTAAACCTGGCAGAATCTGTATTGAATGATTTGAGAATGCCTTCAGTACCTGTTATGTACTTCACCGCAACTGCCTGCTGGGGAAGTGAAGATGAGGGAAGCCTGAACTTCATGCCGCTTGAGGCTCTGATTGCATTTTCAATGAGGCTGTATCCGGTTGATTCGGGAACCATGACGTCGGGCAGAAATTCACCTCCGAATTCGGGAACCGCTTCAAGAAGGTAAATGTTCTCCCCCTGAACGATAAATTCCATGACCATGGGCGAGTTTTTAATTTCAAAGGCCTCTGCAATTTTCTGTCCCGTTTCGGTTATTGTTTCAGTAAAGCTGCTGTGTGTTGACGGGGACGTGTGGAGTACATCCACAAAATAGGGTTCCGGAGTGGTCTTCTTGTCGGTAATTATGATGTTGTGGTACTTTCCGTCAATTATTATGCCTGAAGAAATTATCTCCTCTCCTGCTACGGCCTTTTCAAAAATGTAGTCTCCGGGCTTTCTGTTCTTCATGAAGGAAGAAAATTCCTTAGCAGTCTTTATCATTCTAACGTCTGTCTTTGCGTGGCCCGTTCTGGGCTTTACAATGAGCGGGAATGTGGCGGCCGGAAGTTTTGAAATGTCAGTTCTGGGGCTCAGAGTAATTCTGGGCGGTACTGGAATGCCCGTACTGTGGTATGCCTGTGACATGGTTCTCTTGTCTATGAACTTCACGGAGTTTTCAAAGGGGATGTGTTTCAGGTCGAACTTTTCGCATAGATAACTTGTGGTAATTATGGCATCACCGTATGATTTAGTCATTATGCCTGCAATTGTGCCGTCAAAGAGAAGCTCCCGGAGCTTTATGTATATATTCTCATAGTCCTTTACGGATTCCTGAATCTTAAGGTCGCAGTGGTAAAAACCGGGAGCCGCCGAGTTCTGGTCAACGCCTATTACCTGAAATCCGCAGTTTCTGGCCTGTTTAATCAGGGGAATCTGGTTTATGCCCGCACCGATTGAAACGAAAAAGTTCATGGGCGATCTTTTCTTGATTTTTCTGAACATGTCCGGCCGTCTGATGTTTTATTTTGGATTATTATTATCCAGAGCCAGCCATTTGTAAAGAGTATTTTTAAGTTTGTTCATGTCAAGGGGCTTTGATATGTAGTCGTTCATGCCTGAATTGAGACACCTGTCCCGGTCTTCGGGCATTGCATGGGCTGTCAGGGCGATGACAGGTACATTTTGGTAGGGTGTGTCCAGTATTTCACGTATCTGCATTGTGGTTTCAAAGCCGTCAAGTCCCGGCATCTGGCAGTCCATGAGAATGAGATCAAAGGGCTGGTGTGATTTTCTGAGAATGGATATGCATTCATGGCCGTCATTGGCAGTTTCCAGAGATATGCCGATTTTTTTCATCATTGCAATGACTACATTTCTGTTAACGGCATTGTCCTCCACAAGAAGGACCCTGAACTTTTCAAGTACTCCGGTATCGGCAATGAAGGCTGCAGTGTCAGACCCTGAATCTGTCGAAAGACCTGTTATGGCCCTTGAAAGCTTAACGGTGAACCAGAAGCGTGAGCCCATTCCCGGAGAACTCTCCACTCCGATATCTCCGCCCATGAGATTAACTATTCTCTTTGAGATTGACAGCCCCAGGCCCGTTCCCTGAAACCTTCGTGAATAGCTGCTCTCAAGCTGGGTAAAGGGGCTGAATATAATATCCTGGTCCTCCTTCCGGATTCCTATGCCCGGGTCTTCAACCTCTATGTGTATGGAAATACTGCTGCTGTAAATTCTGAAAATCCTTGCCCTGATCCATATTGTCCCTTCACCTGTGAATTTAACTGCATTGCCTGTCAGATTAAGTATAACCTGTTTGAGCCTCAGTTCATCGCCGATGAGTACATCGGGAATCTCTTCATCAATTTCACTCACTATGGAGATGGATTCATTAAAGTTCAGAGAGTCCCGGACATCGGTTATAATATCCCTTATGGAGAGTTTTCCCTCTTTCAGGCCGAGATTACCTGTTTCGATTTTTGAAAGGTCAAGTATCTGGTTAACAAGGTCTAAAAGGGTGGAGCTGCTTGACTGCATTATCTCCACATATCTGCTCTGCTCACTGTCCAGGCTGGTATTCTGGAGCAGGCTTATCATGCCTGTTATTCCGTTCAGGGGTGTGCGTATTTCATGGCTCATGTTTGCCATGAAAAAGCTTTTAGCTTCTGCAGCGGCCTGTGCTTCACCGGCCATGTCCTCGGCAATCTGGATAGCCCGGTTCAGTTTTTCATTGGATCCGGTAAGGGACTGTTCAGTATTTTTGAGTTTTGTAATGTCGGAGAATGTGATCAGAAGGCAAGTGCGGTTCAGGTAATCGATTCTTCCTGACTGAATGGATACCCATTTATTGTCACCTGTTGAGAGTTCCAGTTCGATTGAACTGTCGCATTCACAGACAGAGAAAATTTCATTGAAATCGTCGGGTGAGAAAACCCCGAATATCGACTCATGCTCCAGTCTGTGAGACGGAATCCCGGTGATCATGGAACTTGCCTCGTTGGCATAGAGGCATACATGGCCGTCTATTATGAGAATGCCGAAGGGGCTTTTTTCCGTAATTGCCCTGAAGTTCTTCTCCCTCTTCTCAAGCTCCTGCCGTATGGACTCCTTTTCTGAAATATCATGGATGATTGAAAAGAGAATTTTACGTCCCTTCACATCTATTGGGCATGAATGGACTTCCACAGTTTTCTCGCTTCCGTCTGCAATACGGTGGGGGAATACAAAGTAGTTTTTCTCTTTTGTTGTGGCCAGGTTTCTCTGGAAGTCAACCTCTCTCCTGTCAAGGGCATTTATCTGCTGAATCTTCATGCCGATAAGCTGACCGGATTCATACTTGTAGAAATTGAGGGCCGATTTATTGGCGTCAATAATATCCCCCGATTCAGGTTCTATCATGAGCATGACTGCGGTGTTGTTCTGGAACATGAACCTGAAGCGCATTTCACTCTCCTTCAGGTCCCGGATGGCGTGCTTTTCAGCGGTGATATCCATTGCTGTAAATGTAAACCCCTCATTTGAGTTGATGCGGTTGAAAAATGTGGAGGATAAAAGGATGTTCTTCTCCTCACCCTTGCTTGTTAACCAGCTTGTTTCAATCGTTTCTGTATTTCCGGCTTTCAGCTTTTTCTGCTTCAGTTCCCGGATTTTTCTGAATTCACTTTCTGATTTGTAGAGAAATGACGCCTCCCTTCCGGTTATCTGGTCAATGGGGTAGCCGGTAATTTTGCAGATCATGTCATTTGCTTCAGTGATGATGCTGTCCTTCATGAGCCCGATGCCCACGGGTGCAGCCCTGAAGATGGACTCTATCTTGTTATCCTTCTCCTTCTGGTCTGTGATATCCTCGGACAGTACTACGAAGAGCCCATGGGCGGGTGAGTATACTGTCAGTTTAAGCCATTTTCTTATGTCGGAGAAGTATTTGTCTTTTACAAAGGAATCCCCTCGAAGGGCAACATCAGCATAATCCATGAGTGTCCGGCTGCACAGATTGGGGTAGATGTTTTTGCCGAAGCATCCGCAGATGTTTTCCCTGCTGAAGCCTGTAATCTGTTCAAAGGCCGGGTTTGCAAAGAGTATTCTGTAGTCCACGGGAGTGCCTGTCTCATCAACTACGATTTCATTAATGGAAAGGCCGTTTGTCATGCGTTCAATTATGTCATTGCTGAAGAGCGGTTTTTCTGTTTCCACGGGAATGTGGATACTGTTCCTTCTCCTGCAGATCAGTGTCTGTGACAGTGAAAGCAAAGATATATCGCTGTCTGTTATCATGGCGCATGCGCTGTATCTTAATCCGGAAGATCTGTCCAGGTCGTCATCTGATTTAAGAATCAGAATAGAGGGCATGTTTCTGCATTGGAGCATGTCTAAAAGTATATTTATTCTGCTGTGTATCTCGGGTGAGTATAGAATTATTGCAAGGTCCAGGTCCGGGAGGAGAAATGAATCATCTATATTTTCGTAGTGCTCATGAATGAGAGTGAAACCGTTTATGAGGAAGAGATTGTCATTCAGGAATATTGTACTTCCCGGTTCAGCTATGAGTATTTTGCCAGTTGTTTCTGCCATCGGGACCTGCTGTGTAAAGGGTTATTCTATTATTCTATGCATAAAAGAACCGGATGTCAAGTTTTAGGGATGAATATTGGTTTAATTTCACATAACGCAAAAATTTTTTTTTAAAGATTTTGTACATCCCTGGAGATTTATCTTCTAATTGCCGAATGGTACATTTTTGTGCTGAACTTTTTAAAGTATCACCACGGATCGCACGGATATTCACGGATGAGTTAGGTTGAAAGTTTACACCGGCTCGTGTTTCTTTCAGTTGTTCCTGAATTTATCCCTCTCCATCCCTGACAGGGGTATGTGAACATTGTATATAGTCCATGATCTGATACTCTGTCATCCCCGTCTTGACCGGGGATTCATTACAGGGGGAGTATCAGTTACCTGGATTCCAATGAGGTTGGGAATGACAGTGATTCTTTATTTATCCGTGTAAATCTTTTCCATCCGTGGTTTAAAAATTCCCTTGTTTTTTGAATATGTGAAGGAGAGAATCAACCGGGTGTATTTAAATAGCAGGTCCAGGCTCCTGTACTTCTGTTTAACTCAGTATAGGCCGTGGGTGACATCGTTTTTAACTGAAATGATGATCTCCTGCAAAACAAGGATTGACTTATATATGCATGGATCTGTATATGAAGCAGAAGCTATTTAAAGAGAGAGAAAAGATGAAACAGATAACCTTTGAAGATATCGAGAAAGCATTATTAAAAATTGAGAAGGAAGAAAAAAACAGCAGTAATTTTCTTGAAGATGAATTCCACAAGAGACAGCCTGTACTCTTTGATTTCCTGATCCAGCCGGAAGACTTGAATGACGATGAAAATGACCTGCTTATCGACATTGTCGAAACAGGGTGGTATATAATTAAAAGCGCCCTCAAGAGAGATATTGAAGTAAGTGAAGAATATCTCTTTGAAATGTCAGAGCGGAATATGGCTGATTCAATGATAATGTTATCGGAAGAATCCAGTGATGAGGATGAGGGCCGTCTGGATGAGTTTATGCAACGGTACAACGGACAGCCGGTTCTCATGAATTTACTAATGGATTCCATTGAGGGATATATTGAAGAAGCCGGAGATTCCCTGAGGCCGGAAATAATACCGAATGTGGTCAATGATTTAAAGACTGCCATGGACTGCCTGCTTATTGATGAAGAGGATGCACTGAAGGAGAACTGTGAAGGGGATTACTCCCAGGACAGCTTCAACAATGTCCAGAGTGATACAAAGAGATATCTGGATGAATTTAAAAAAACTGAACGATATATGAAGCTCAGCCACGATGCAAAAGATGAGTCTGAATTAGTAGTGAATGCTTTCAGCGAAATAATGTATAATTCTTTTCTCATGGTACCCCGCAACTGGAACGGAAGAAGAACAGTTGAATGCTGTCTTGACATTCTGCCGAACAAGGTAATGGCAGGAGAGAAGTTCTACGCAGCACTTGTCCCGGTCCTTGAAGCCTTCATGCTTTTCTGTCATGAAAAGGGCTATGTCCCGGAAGGGGAACATATCGCATGGAGACTGAAAAACATTGAGGACCAGATCGCAGAGGAATTTAATAATTAAGATACCTGGGCCCGGCAAGGCTCTGCTGAAGGAGAGACGCAATCGGGGAAATCGCAGAACCTGTTCCGGACCTGAACTTTTTTAAAGTATCACCACGGATCGCACGGATATTCACGGATGAATATGATAGTTGGGTTAAAGAATTACTTAAAACATAATCTTTTCTTTATCCGTGTAAATCTTTCCTATCCGTGGTTTAAAAATTCCTTTGTTTTTTAAATATGTGAAGGATAGAAACAATTTAGGCAACGTGAGAATACGGTTCCGGTCATTGACATTTTAAAATATCACCACGGATTGCACGGATTGCACGGATATTCACGGATGGGTGTTGGAAGAATTCTTATAATTTCATATCATGAATTACTGCTTGACTATGCATATACAATTGCTATTTTATATGCATAGAGAGGAAGTGTTATGAGAACAACAATTGATATTCCTGAGAATCTTATAGATGAAGCAATGAAGCTGACTCATATCTCCACAAAAACAGATGTAATAAAGGTCGCATTGACAAATCTCATACAGAAAGAGAAAGTTAAAGCCTTAAAAAAGTTTGAGGGTAAAATTAATCTGAATATAAATCTGGATGAATTAAGAAAACGATGAACCAGATTCTTGTAGATTCATCGGTGTGGATTGATTTTTTCAAAGGGTCGGAGAATATAAATTCTGAATTCTTCCATGAGTGTATCGATAATAATCTGATCTGCATCAATGATTTAATCCTGGCAGAGCTGGTGCCTTTTCTTGAGCATAAAAAGGAATTTGAGGTCATCGATATTTTAAAATCAGTGAATCGAATTCCTCTGGTCATAGACTGGGATGAAATAATTCAGTACCAGTCCCTGAACCTTAAAAAGGGTGTGAACAGGGTTGGAATACCTGACCTCATTCTACTCCAGAATGCGGTAAATAATAATCTGAAGTTATATACTCTCGACAGGCATTTTAAACTGATGAAAAAATTTATCGGTATTGATCTGGTTTAATATCAGTTCCGGACAAGAACTTTTTAAAAGCATCACCACGGATCACAGGGATATTCACGGATGGGTTAGGTTGAGAGTTACCCCGGCTCGTGTTTCTTTCAGTTATTCATGAATTTATCCCTCGCCACCCTGACAGGGTTTGCGAACATTGTATATAGTCCATGACCTGATACTCTGCCATACCCAGACTATACTCTGTCATCCCCGGCTGCGACCGGGGATCCATGTTTCAGGCAATTATATTATGTATATTATTGATTCCCAATGAGGTTGGGAATGACAGTGATTCTTTACTTATCCGTGTAAATCTTTTCTATCCGTGGTTTAAAATTCCTTTGTTTTTTGAATATGTGAAGGAGAGAAGCAATCGTTACAATCTCAGGATTCGGTTGAGGCCCTGAATTTTTTAAAGTATCACCACGGATTGCACGGATATTCACGGATTGATATTCTAATTTTATTACATCCTGTCTACCCAGTAATAGGGCTTCTGGTGAGTATGAGCAAAAGCGATTATATAGACTGTTTCATCGTAAAGGTGATAAACTATTTTATATGGGAAGCTGCTGAGTAAGACTCTCCGCGTTTCCTTTGTCTCCTGCTGCCAGGCATCGGGATATTTTTTTATACGTTCTATTGCCTTTCTGAAATCACTTTCCAGTTTTGAACCTAAGCCTGGGAAACGAAGATTGTAATAATCAACGGCATCACTGTATTCATAATATGCGGGGAGTAAGAATTCGACATTCATGGGAAATGCTATTTGTAGGGAATTGTTTTAATTTTACCTTCGTGAAGAGCTTTAACCCGTTTATCAATCTCTTCTGCCCAGATCTGTTCCATTGTCTGATTCGGTTCATCAAGACTTTTAAGAAGGCCGTCTACGAGAAGGCTCTTTTCATTGGGTGGCAGGTTTAATGCTTCTTTCAACAGGTCCTGTGCTTTCATAATACCTCTTTTGTCAGAATTTAGAGCATAAGGAAGTTAATGTCAATAAATTTTAATTACTCAATTGCCGGACCAATGCAGCTTCGGATTTTAATATTTACTGTTATCCCTGAATCTGAATCTGTGTTGAACTTTTAAAATATCACCAGGGATCACACGGATATTCACGGATGAATATGATAGTTGGGTTAAAGAATTACTTAAAACATAATCTTTTCTTTATCCGTGTAAATCTTTCCTATCCGTGGTTTAAAAATTCTTTTGTTTTTTAATCTGTGAAGGCGAGAAGCAATTGCGGTAATGTGAGAATCCGGTTGAGGCCCTGAATTTTTTAAAATATCACCACGGATTGCACGGATATTCACGGATATTTTTAAAGTATAATTCTCTCAATCTGGACTTTGGGATAAGAACCGAAATTAATAATCAGCCCAAGCTTTAAGCTGGTTACTTTTAGATAATTTATAAGTTGGGCACGATGGACAGGAAGAATGTTGTTTTGTACTTTTAATTCAATGATTATGCTGTCATAGC
>QKCL01000082.1 GCA_003246895.1 Spirochaetota bacterium
TAATTATTATTCATATTTTTATAAAAAAATATTTTTTAATGTAACAATGTCTTTTTTTTTATAACTCACTTTGATTGAGGTTAAAATGAAATTTTTTCAGGATTTTTTACCAGCTTACAGTGAGCCTCTGTACAGGCCGCCCAGCGAAGCATATTCCCTTATATTTCAGATAACGGAAGGCTGTTCACATAACAGATGCACGTTCTGCGGGATGTATATAAACAAAAAGTTCAGACTGAAGCCAATGAATGATGTTTTTACAGAAATAGACAGAATTCCTGAGGACTTCGCTGATTCCGTAAAACGAATATTTCTCGCTGATGGAGATGCAGTTGTATATCCTACAGATTCGCTGCTTAGTATTCTTGAGAGGTTCAGTGAAAAATTTCCAAATCTTGAACGTGTGAGTTCCTATGCAGGCGCCAGGCAGTTTTCATTGAAATCAGCCGATGAATGGAGAGCTCTTTCTGAAAAAAAGCTCAAAATGCTCTATTTCGGTATGGAGAGCGGGAATAATATTGTAAGAGAACTGATGAATAAATGGGGGAAAATAGAAGATATTCTTCCAGTATTAAAAGAGATAAGCACTTTTATCGATCTTTCAGTAATGATTATTCTCGGCGGAGGGGGGAAAAGGTACAGCAGGGAGCATTCAATCGATACTGCACTGGCTGTTTCTGAAATTAATCCGAAGTATGCGAGCCTTCTTACTCTTTTTATGAGGAGGAACAGGGATTACTTCCGGAAAATAGAAACCCCCACAATGGGTGATCTACTTGAAGAATCTAAGATGATTATCTCTCATATCGGAGGCTCAGACATTACCTTTAGGTCAAACCATGTTTCAAACTTTGTATCACTTTCAGGTGTACTTCCCCGTGACAGAAACCGTCTTGTGAAGGAACTTGACAGGGGAATAGAACTTCTGAAGCAGAGAAAACTTTATGATACCTATCCTGACTATTATATGGAAGATTGCTGATTCCATGGGCGGAGTGGTAGGTTTTTTTGAATAAAAAAATTATTCAGTTTCAGCGGGATGGGAAAAATTTTTTCATATCCTGAAATTATTGTATTTTTAATAAAACGGGGCGTGTAGCATAACAGTGAATACAATAAAGAAAAGAATACTTCTGGCTGAAGACGAAGTCATTAACCTGCTTTACATGAAAAGTATACTTGAACGTGAAAACTACTGCGTATTTGGAGCTCATAACGGAGAAGAGGCTCTTTTGATCGCCATGGAGAACAGACTCAATATCATTGTTGCAGATATAGGTCTGCCTGGAATTGACGGAGTGGAACTTATTTCACGCATAAGGACTGAAACACAGAATCATAAGACCCCTATAATTGTTGCCACCGCAAATCTTTTTGAATCCGACCATGTTAGGTTTATTGATGCAGGTGCAGATGCAGTTCTGGTAAAACCCTTTGATGAAAGAGATTTTCTTGAACTCATCAGCCGTAATCTTATGCAGTTTTAGTTGTTCAGATAGAAAACAGCATTATTGAGTTTTATTCTTTTCTTCCCCGATATTTCCGGCAGCAGTTCAAGGCGGAGTTTGATTCTGTACCTTTTTCTCTGGTTCTTTTTTTGCTTTTCAGGAAATACCATATAATCGTAGTCGAGTATAACAGTGTTGCCAAGGAGATTCCATCTTCCTTCTCCGCCATCCGGTCCTATTTCACTGAATGTTCCGTTCTGTCTGAAAATGAATCCTTCTGTGAAGCTGTTCAGTGTGTATGACCATTTTCCGGTGAGATTTATTTTATCTGTAAGATTCTTCTTTGTAAATGATATACTGTCTGAGTCTATCCATGATGTGAGATTTCCTTTTTTAACTTTAAGCAGGAATCTGTTGTTCCGGAGAGTGCACTTTCCCATATAGATCATTGATTCTGAAAGGCTTGTGATTATTCCTGCACCGGTTTTCATGTCTTTTTCTCTATAAAGAGTAGCTGGAACTTTATCCGGGTAAAATACCTCAGGTCTGTTCCATTTTTTCCATATCATATTGACTGCCTTTTCATTTTTAATCCTGATTGCGTAGTCAAGTGGGGAAAGGCCTTCACTGTTAACTGAGTATAGTTCTTTCGGTCTCATAATACTTTTTTTCAGTGAATTATAGTCGTTCTGCTTTATTGAACTGAAAATACCGCTGTCCTGGGGAGCAAGAATGAGTGTCATTGATGTTATGATTTTTATGATTGATGATATCATGGCATTCCTGTTTTGTTTTTTCTCATAAAGTTATTGATTAAATGCATAATATAAGATATACAAATTATACAGTTTTTACCAGACTGGCATGGAAATAATTTTTGAAAAACGGATGGGTCTATGTCTCCAAAAATTTCAGTTTTTATAGGAACAAGTGCAGATGGCTTTATTGCCAGAAAGGACGGCGGGCTCGACTGGCTGGATCATGACAGGTGCGGTGATGATTACGGGTATATGGATTTCTACAGGTCGGTTGATGTACTTGTCATGGGCAGGCTTACCTTTCAGAAGGTTTCCAGGTACAATGAATGGCCATACAAGGAAAAAGAGGTAATTGTTCTGAGTTCCACAATGACTCAGGAATCTGTTCCGGAACATGTTGCGCAGCATGTCCGGGTTTCTTCACTGAAACCTGTTGAACTGGTTGGGGAACTGCTCAATGAAGGGAAGAGGCATATTTATGTGGATGGAGGGAAGACCATACAGTCTTTTCTTAGATGCGGTCTTCTTACGGAAATCATAATAAACAGAGTCCCGGTCCTGCTCGGCGAGGGCATTTCTCCTTTTGGGAAACTTTCCGGTGATATAAAACTGAAACTCATCAGTTCAGTATCATACCGCAGCGGGCTTGTCCAGACCAGATACGGGGTTCAGTACTGAGTTAATGTGAGGTATTACTCAAAGTAATATCTCATGCCGAATGCAAGACCCGGGGCAATATCCAGTTCATGCAGGATGAAAATATTGAAGGCGACTTCTCCGAAAAATGAAAATCTGTACTTCCGGGGATGAAATTCTGCTCCAACAAGGATTCTGGGGCCAAAATCAATCTTATCCTCTTTTTCTTTGTTGGTTTCCTTTATTTCTCTTTTGTGGATGACACCTCCGGCTCCGAAGTAGACCGGCAGATCCCTGGTTGTATCAAAAACATCCCATAGCTGGTAGATATAGTCACTATGGAACCAGAATCCGTTGTTTATGATGCTCAGACCAAGGCCGCCGTCGATGGCGCTTTCCCTGCCTATGAAGTATTTTCCTGACACTGCAGTGGGTTCTCCAATCATAAGTCCTAGGCCGAAATCTCCCTGTCCGGGAGTGTCTGCATGAAGGCAGGGGTGAAGAACAGCAATAGCCAGTGTAAAAACAGAAATAGATATTTTTTTAAGCTTATTCATATAAACAACTCCGGTAGATTGCACATTCAGGTATTAGCATAATAGTATTATCTGTGTTGATTAATCAGTTAATAAAGGATCAGTATGTGTCAATCATATTTAAACCAGAAATAATATTACTTTCATTTGAAGGATTTTTCAAAAAAATCTTGACCGGAGTTTCCCGTGGGAAAACTATATTTTTGGAAAAAAAATATAGTTTTGAAATACGGATTGAATATGATACTAGAAAGACTTATAGACCTTCCCCAATGGGTAAAGGAACGTTTCCCCAAAGACAATCATTTTTCTGTAAAAAGAAACGGTCAATGGGAGAATGTTTCAACGGATGAATTTATTGAAAATTCTGAACTTCTGAGCCTTGCCCTCATAAAAAAGGGAATAAATTCAGGAGATAAAATAGCAACTGTAAGCAACAACAGGCCTGAATGGAATTTTGCAGATATGGCCATACTTCAGCTGGGAGCAATCCACGTCCCAATATATCCCACCATAAGCAGGGATGATTTCCTTCATATCCTTAGTCATTCTGAAACCAGGATTCTTTTTGTTTCCAGTGAGGATCATTACAATAATGCCCGGGAAATTATTTCCTCAGCAGATCTCAAAATTGAGATTTATACATTTGACGAAGTTGAAGGGGCGCGTAACTGGAAGGAGCTTCTTAATGAAGGGAGGGAGTTCAGGTCGCCCGAGAGTCTGGCATTTCTGAAGCACAGCAGGGACATCGTCCATAAGGATGATGTTGCGACCATCATATATACTTCGGGAACAACCGGAACACCCAAGGGGGTAATGCTCAGCCACTGGAATATTATTTCAAATTTTTCAGGAGATAGAGAGTTTACTGTTATTAAAGAGGGGGACCGCTCCATAAGCTTTCTTCCATTGTGCCATGTTCTGGAAAGAACCGGGAATTACATGTTTCAGTATTATGGTGCGTCCATACATTATGCCGAAAGTATAGACACAATTTCTGATGATATAAAATATGTTAAACCGCATTTTTTTATTACAGTACCCAGACTCCTTGAAAAAATATACGACAGGATTAATGCAACCGCAAAGAATCTGCCTCTTCATAAAAAAATTATCTTCTACTGGGCCTTAAAAGTCGGCTTGAAGTTCAGCTATGAAAGGAATGAACAATTTTTATATTCCCTGAAACTTAAAATTGCCAGAAAACTTGTATTTTCAAAATGGCAGGAGGCTCTTGGAGGAAATGTACGGTTTATAGTATCGGGCGGAGCTCCTCTTCAGGAAAGACTGGAAAGGGTCTTCCGGGCTGCAGGAATGAATGTGCAGAACGGCTATGGACTCACTGAAACTTCGCCGATTATCGCAGCCAACAGGTATTTGCCGCCTGCATTCAGGTTCGGAAGTGTGGGAACTGTGGCAAGCAATGTAACTGTCAAGGTGGCTGAAGACGGAGAGATCCTTGTAAAGGGGCCCAATGTTATGAAGGGGTACTACAAGGAACCTGAACTCACTGCAGAGGCTTTCGATGATGAAGGCTGGTTTAGAACAGGAGATATCGGAAAATTTGAGGACGGCAAGTATCTTGTTATTACTGACAGAAAAAAAGAACTTCTGAAAACAAGCGGCGGCAAGTATGTGGCTCCGCAGGTTATTGAAAATAAATTCAAGGAGTCTGATTTTATTGAACAGATAATGGTTGTTGGAGAGGGTATGAAGTACATTTCCGCAATAATTGTGCCTAACTTTACGTTTCTCCATAACTGGTGTGCCATCAAGAAGCTTAACTATTCAAGCAACGAGAAGCTCATAAGAATGAAGACTGTGGTAAAACGTTTCCAGGACGAAATTGACAGATTCAATGAGAATTTCGGGCAGGTTGAAAAAATCAAGAAGTTCATGCTGACATCAATAGAGTGGACACCTGGAAACAGTTATTTGTCTCCTACATTGAAACTGAAAAGAAATGTATTGCAAAACTTCTATAAAAAAGAGATACTGACAATGTACAAGTAAGATGAGTCTGAAATGGGGGCGGCATGTTCAGGAGACTGTTTATCACAATTTTTTTAATATGCCTTTTCCCCTTTGCTAATCTTTCTGCATCTGATTATCTTGAGGCTCTTGCCTTTCCCGAAGATACTGTTTCAAGCCGGAACCCATATGTTATCTGGCAGGATAAATACAGCGGCAAGGCCCCCTACAGGGGGTCTCTGTTTCGTATAACTGTAATTTCTTCAGAAAAAAATACAGATTTTTCTTCTAATCACCTGGTCTATAATGTTTATCCTGAACCACTCTATGACCAGTTCTATTTCTACAGAATCCCGGAAAAACTCAGTAAAGGATCATACACCCTTAAAATTGAAAAGATGAAGAACGGCAGACCAATCAGGGACAGGCGGTATTACTATGACAGCTACCCTTTGAACAGGAACTTTTTTGTGGAACCCGACAGGAGAGATGAGGTACATTTCATGCACCCCAGATTTTATGTTGCATACCATGCACTTGCCGGCCAGAGGTCATTTTACGGATATGATGCGCTTTATTCCTTTACCGCTGCCTCGGGTGCGGCAGGAATCGGTTATGCCGTTTACCGTTATTTCGGCGACAGCATTTACGGAAAGATCATTGCTGCAATATGCTTTATTTCATCAGGATTCGGATACGGCGCTTCGGCATATTTCACCGGTACCTATCTGGGCCTTGGCAGCGACATGAATGAAGTAAGGGGTATCGGAGCATCTCCTGAAAAGTCAAAGCTCTATGATGAAAAGAGGCTCGTGGCTGAATTCGGACTGAAGTTCTGATCGGAGTTGCTGAGTATGAGCAGGAGAAATCATTATATAATAACTGTAGCTTTTGCTGTTTTCTGGGGGATACTTTTTTGTGCCTTCAGTGATACTGACAGATCTTTCGTCAATGCTCTTTGATAAACCGGCTGCAGAAAAATATCTGATGAGCAATATAATCTATTTCATTTTTCTGTCTTATCCATTTGTTCTTATCCTTTCAGTGTCAGGCTCAGTGATCAGCTACAGGAGTGACAGGTGGCGATTGAATCTGTTATTTTCACTGGCGCCATTTGTGAACATTGTTCTGGCTGTCCTTGTCTTTATTGCAGCTGCTATCAGTACTATGTAAAATAATATTGACTTTTATGTTGTAAATGTTTTATTATTGCACCGGTCTGTTTAATGGGGTGGGCTTTTAAAAAACTGTAAACTGGTATGGGTAATTATGAAGATAAAATCCAATACAATTCTCACCATAGCTTCGGTTATACTCTGGCTTATATGTCTGATACCGTCTGTAAGTATGATTATGTTTTCCCCCATGCTCTTTGACGCACCAGGTTCTGAAAAATTTTTCATCAATAACGCATTGTTCTATCTTATAATTACTTTCCCGGTACTGATTCTGGTTTCTATAATTGGGTCTATTATTACGCTTCTGATGAAAAAAAACAGGGCCAACATTATTTTTTCAATGCTTCCTCTTCTGAGTATTGTTCTAGGCATCTTTGTTGTCATCGCCTCCGTTATAGCCGGAAAATGATCTGCTGAAAAACAACAGTTTTTATCTCACCGGACTTCCCGTCGCGTGTTCCATGAAACCTTATGCAGGGAAAGTGTATTGACATTTTTGAACAAAAATTATCTTTTATACCAATCAAACAGTAAAGGGTTGTAATATTGAGCAGAATAAAAATTCTGCCTGATCATATTAAACATATGATTGCGGCAGGAGAGGTCATAGAGGGTCCCTTTTCGGTAGTGAAGGAGCTCATGGAAAATTCCATAGATGCCGGTTCCACAAGAATAGAGGTTGAGATTGCCGACAGCGGCATGAAAAAGATTGTTGTGCGTGACAACGGTTCCGGAATGTCAAGAGAGGATGTTTCACTTTCAATAAGGGAACACGCCACAAGCAAGATAGAAGATATAGATTCTCTTTCACACATAAGAACATACGGATTCAGGGGGGAGGCTCTTTCAAGTATTGCCTCAGTATCGGATCTTACAATATTTACCAGGGCTTCCGGTGAAGACATAGGGAGCCGGCTCAATTCAAGATCCGGAGATGTAACTGTCACAGATTTTGCAGGGGCTTCAGGCACAACGGTAATAGTTGAGAATCTTTTCTTTAATTTCCCAGCCAGGAAGAAGTTTCTGAAATCCAGAAAGGTTGAGCAGAGATTCATACGGGAAATATTTCTCAAGATGGCTCTTGTCTCATATGAGGTCGCGTTCTCTCTTGATATAGACGGAAGCCGTATAGTTACATTTTCTCCATGCAATGACAGGTTTGAAAGGCTCACCCAGATATACGGTAAAGCAGTAAGTGACAATCTCTATTACGATTCTCTCACTGACCTTAAGGTTACTATCTCGGGCTACCTCTCAAAACCCGGATTTGTAAAGGCCAGCAGAAACATGCAGCTCTTCTATATTAATGGAAGACCCGTGGATTACAAGTACATGTCATTTCATCTTTCCAGGGCCTATGAGGCTGTGATTCCCAGGGGCAAATATCCTGCTGCAGTTATTTTCCTTGATATCGACACATCGCTAATTGATGTAAATATTCATCCAGCCAAGAGGGAGGTCAAGGTATTTGACCAGCCATATATTGACAGTCTGGTCTATTCTCTTGCCGAAAAGGTTCTCAACAGGTCACACAGTGTCCCCTTGAGTGTTTTCGATTTTCCTGCAAATGACACAGTGCCTGGCTATGATGGAAAAAAACTTGCCGATTCAGGCAGCATTTCCTCTGCTCCTGTTCTCCCTGTACGGGATGTTGTTTACAGCAGGAGAGAATCCATGCCGGAAATAGTCAGTGACTCAGCTCCGTCATATCTTTTTGAAAGGGGAGTAATAACTGCCGCTTCCGGTGATGCACAGGTTAAGACTGAAACTGATGAGAAACCTCTGGTAATAGTGGGTGTGGTCTTTGATACATATGTTCTGGTCCAGGAGGGTGATCTCCTTCATATGATAGACTTTCACGCTGCCCATGAACGCATGCTCTATGATAGCATAATTGCCGATGACTATGACAGTGATGTGCAGAACCTGATATTTCCACATACCATGACACTGGCACCCGAGGAATTCAGGGTTCTTTTTGAAAATATTGATGAATTTGAAAGATTCGGCTTTGCAATTGATGAGTTTCCCGATTATACTGTAGTTGTAAGGTCAGTGCCTGTTATTACGGCAAAAGATAATATCGATGACCTGCTTAATGATATTCTCAACAGAATAGTTCATGAAAGCAGTGGCGGTGAGATAAACGAGAAGTTTGCCGCTTCACTTGCCTGCCACAGTGCCAAAAGGGCAGGGGATTCGCTTTCAAGGGCGGATATGGAATCCCTTGTGGCGGAGGTCATGAGCATGAAATATGATCTCAGGTGCCCCCATGGAAGGCCATATCTCTATACACTGAAAAAATACGACCTGGAAAGGATGTTTAAAAGATGAAAAAAAAGAAGGTGGTACTCGGAATTACATCATCAATTTCAGCCTATAAGGCCTGCGATCTCTCAAGGCTCTTTGTAAAGGGGGGGTATGATGTTCACGTTGTCATTACTGAAAATGCATCAAAGCTGGTGTCAACTCTCACGCTTGAGGCCCTGACGGGCAACCCTGTTCACACAAATGAAACTCTCTGGGAAAAACATGAAATGGGACATATAAACCTGAAAGAGGGTGCTGCACTTTTTCTTGTTGCGCCGGCTACAGCAAATATCATAGGCAAGTTCGCTTCCGGTATAGCAGATGACATAGTCTCTACCACATTTCTTGCAATGAAGTGCCCGGTGGTTCTTGCTCCCGCAATGAACCCTGACATGTTCAGCAGCAGGCCTGTTCAGGAGAACCTGAAAAAACTTGAAGGCTGGGGTATTAAAATAATAGATCCGGCGGAAGGTGTTGTTGCATGCGGTGACACTGGAAAGGGTAAACTCCCGGAAATCGAAGTAATATACAGGGAAGCATTGAATGAAATTAAGTGAGCGTAAAATCATAGTAACCGGTGGGCCCACGAGAGAGTGGTTTGACCCCATACGTTTTCTTTCAAATGCATCTACCGGTAAAATGGGTGTCGCCCTGGCAGACGAGGCATTCAGGGTATCGGAAGATGTTGTTTTCATACACGGGCCCATATCTCCTGAACTTCTTGAGGGGAAAAAATACAGGACTCTTTCTGTTGAGTCCACTGCAGACATGCTTGAAGCTGTTCTTGGTGAACTTACTGATATGTCTGTTCTTATCATGGCGGCCGCTCCTGCAGATTATACACCTGTTGAAAAATCAGAGGTTAAGATAAAAAAGGGTGAAGGAGATATCTCTTTCTCCCTTAAACGCACACCGGATATTCTGAAAAATGTGTCCATGCATAAAACTGAAAAGGGGCTCTCAAAACTTTTTGTGGCAGGATTTGCAGCGGAGACAAACAACACTGAAGAGTATGCCATAGGGAAACTCAAGTCCAAGGGACTGGACATGATCTGTCTCAATGACGTTTCAGCGGAAGGGGCCGGTTTCGGGAAGGATACAAACATAATGACTGTTTTTATAAATGACGGCAGCCGCGTTGAACTGCCCATGCAGTCAAAGGGCGAAATTGCAGGAGAGATTCTCAGGATAATAGAAAACAGACTCTGAATAGCGGAGGTGAGCCATGTACAGACGCAGACCATCATTTGCCGGATCATTCTATACATCAGATCCGGCGGATCTCAGGAGGCAGATTGAAACTTTTATTTCCAGTGCATCTTCGGATAAAAAGGAAATAGAAGGGAGGTTGCTTGGACTCATCTGCCCACATGCGGGCTACATCTATTCAGGGCAGGTGGCTGCCCATTCCTACAGCTATTTGTCAGGTATTAAGGATGCAGTTTTTGTTGTAATCGCGCCGTCGCACAGGGCCAGGTTTGATGGAGCCAGTGTTATTCCTGAAGGGATATATGAAACGCCGATCGGTGAGATGTCAATTGATTCTGAAATCGGCAAAATACTGCTTGAAAAGGACTATTTCAGCTATTACTCCCAGATTCATGAGGTAGAACATTCCCTTGAGGTTCAGGTCCCCTTTATTAAATTCATGTCACCTGATTCATCGATAGTGCCGGTAATAGTGGGGGATTCAGACCGCACTTTTACTGAATCAGTTGGTTCCTCAATTGCCGAAGCCGTCAGGGAGTCCGGGAAAGATGCAGTTATTGTAATATCAACAGACCTTTCGCACTATCACAGCTATGATAAGGCCGGGGAAATGGACAGTGCATTTATCAATGCCGTAGAGACATTTGATGAGGAAAAAATTATAAATACCATTCGGTCCGGCAGGTCCGAAGCATGCGGTATCGCGGCTCTTCTATCCGGCATCGCTGCCTGCAGAAGTCTTGGGGCCACAGGTATAAAAATTGTTAATTACGCAAATTCCGGTGATGTATCAGGTGACAGGAGCCAGGTTGTAGGTTATATGGCAGGAGTTATATATGGAAAGTAAAAATGAACTAATAATCGGGGAAGATAAAAAAATTCTCCTCCAGATTGCGCGTGACTCCATCGCTTCAAAGCTCGGACTCTGTGAAATGAAGGATGATTACGGGCTGTCCGGTGACGCCGGGTCCCTTGTGCTTGGAGCCTTTGTAACCCTCCATATAAAGGGCAATCTCAGGGGCTGTATCGGTTATATAATGGGAGTTGCCGGTCTCTATGATACAATTTTTGAACTCGCAAGGTCCGCAGCGTTCTCGGATCCCAGATTCAGTCCTCTTTCAAAGACTGAATACGATAACATTGATATTGAGATCTCATTGCTTTCACCTATTTCAGAAGTTAACTCCATCGATGAAATATTGGTGGGGAGAGACGGGCTTATCGTTACAAAGGGCTATAACAGGGGGCTTCTTCTCCCCCAGGTTCCTGTCGAACAGGGCTGGGAGCTTGAGGAGTTTCTGAGCCATACTTGCATGAAAGCGGGACTCATGCCCGATACATGGAGAAAAGAAAAAATAAAGATTGAAAAATTCTCGGCAGAGGTTTTTTCTGAATTTGATTTTAATAAGTAAACGGATATTTTTTATGTTAAACAGAAACTGCGGAATAAAAATTCTGCATATTGCTTTATTTGTAATTTTTTTATTTTTAACCGGCTGTAAGGATAAACCGTCATTTGTCGCCCCCACGTATGTTTTCATGAAATGGTCAGATTCAGTAAGAAAGCTTGATTACAGAAGTTACAGTGAATGTGAGCTTTTTCCAAAGGAAAAAGAGGTATTCATGGACATGTACGGGAAATTCTATTTCGATGATGTCTTTGTAACAGAAGTTGACGATGATAATGATAAAAATATCAGGGAAGACAGCCGGGGCTACAAATATAAAGTCCGAAATGTGAATTTTGAATGCAGGAGAATCATGAGAGAGGGCACACGTGTTCTCGATATTATGAAAGGGCAGGTTGAGTTTGTCAGATTCTCTGACGGTCCCGATGCAAAAAGGGGATGGCTCATGTTTAACAGAACAATAACAAGGATCGGTTTGACTAAATGAAGTTTTTTGAGTTTTTTATCGGCCTGAGATACCTCAGGTCAAAGAAGGAGCAGGGGTTTATATCGTTCAACACAATGCTTTCTGTTCTAATTGTTTTTCTCGGGGTTTTTATTCTTATCGTTGTGCTGTCGGTAATGAACGGTTTTCAGGGCCAGATAAAGGACAAGATACTTGATGTTGATTCCCATATTACAGTATCCAATCTCTCCAGTGAAATAGACGGAAGGGCAATACGGGATTACCGCCCACTTGCTGAAGGGATAAAAAAGGTCAAGGGAGTAAAATCCGCATACCCATACATCCAGGGTCAGGGGCTTTTCCGGTTCAGGAGAAATGTCGGGCCTGTGATTATTCGGGGCATGGGATCCAAAAATGAGATTCCGGCAGATACAGTTAAATTTATCAAGGTAAACAGGGAAAGTTTCGGTAAGGAGCACGGTGTTTATATTGGAGAGGAGATGGCCCATAACTATAACATCAAGAAGGGCCAGACCGTTGAGATAATTGTTCCAAAGGGGAGGCTCAGCTACGTTACCGGAGTAACTCCGGGAATTGGAAGGTACAAAGTTCTTGGATTTTTTAAAACTGGTTACTATGATTTTGATACAAAGCTGATACTCATGTCGCTGAAGGACAGCCAGAAGCTTTTCTCTCTCGGTGATGTCGCGTATGGTGTGGGCGTAAAAATTGATGATATATACAGAATGACTGAAATGGCATCAAAGATTCAGACTGTAATCGGTTTTGAGTATTCCACAATGACCGCTGAACAGAAGAACCATAATCTGTTCTACGCATTGAAACTTGAAAAACTCATAATGACAATTATTCTTTTCCTTGTGATAATCTCAGCAGGTTTTACAATTATGGGAACCATAGTCATGGTCATCATGGAAAAGAAGAAATCCATTGGTGTACTGAAGTCCATGGGAGCCAGGCCGAAATCTATAATGATTATATTTATTCTTGAAGGATTTCTTATTGGAGTTACCGGAACATTTCTTGGAGTAATCCTTGGACTGGCAACGGCCCTGAATCTTGAGGCAATAATAATCTGGATTGAGGATGCCATAAACAGTGTGATGCTGTTTGTTTATCAGACATTTGACCTTGGTGTTTTTTACAGGATAAATATTGTTCCGACCAATGTCTATTATATAGATTCAATACCGACCGATATTGATCCGGAATTTGTGGTGTTTATAGCATCTGTGGCGATTTTTCTTTCAACATTTGCAGCCATATTCCCTGCATGGCAGGCTTCAAGACAGAAGCCTGTTGAAACAATAAGATATGAATAGGTGCTAACGTGACTGAAAATCAGGAAAATATAATTGAAATAAAGAATCTCACAAAGACATACGGCCTCGGGACAAGCAGTGTTGAAGTGCTGAAATCAATAGATCTCAATGTCAGGAAGGGGGAGGTTCTGTCCATTATCGGGCCGAGCGGTGCCGGGAAATCAACACTTCTTAATCTCATGGGGTGTTTGGATAATTTTGAGAGAGGGCAGCTCACAATTCTCGGAAAGGATATTTCAGAGTTCTCGGTTGATGAACTTTCAAATCTGAGAAACAGGCATATAGGGTTTATTTTTCAGCTGCATAATCTCCTGCCGGAATTTACCGCACTTGAAAACATTATGATGCCGCTTCTCATACGCAGAGTAGACAGGGGGGAAGCGAAAAAATCCGCCATGGAGCTTCTGGAAAAATTTGGTCTTACCCACAGACACAGTCATAAGCCTTCTGAGATGTCCGGAGGGGAATGTCAGAGAATTGCGGTGGCAAGGGCAATAGTGGGGCAGCCTGACCTTATACTTGCTGATGAACCGACAGGAAGCCTGGATTCCCATAATTCTTTAAAACTTATGGATATATTGCTTGAACTTTGTCGTAAAGATGGTAAAACTTCCATTATTGTGACGCATGATATGAAAATTGCCGAAAAGGCTGACAGAATTGTTTCCATGATAGACGGTAAAATTATAGAAGAAAAAAGCTTATAGTACAGGAGATTATGGCGGATCTAATAAAGACAGTCACAGATAAGAGTCAGTTCGAATTTATATTTAACAATTTCTTCACTGGTAATTCGGTTTTTATAAAGACAAACAGCGGGAATATAAATCTGCAGTTTCTCGGGTATTCTGACGGAAATGCTGCGTTCAGAATTCCACTAGTAAAATCCATTCCTGATAATGTTGTGGTTTTTGTGCGACGCGGCCATAATAATATCTATCTCAGCATGAAGTTTGTTGAAAGGAGTGAAGATACTTTTATGTTCATTCCTGTAAAGTTTCAGATTATCTCAGAGTCCAGAAAGGAAGACCGTAAGCTTCTTCAGGTTGAAGGGGGCGGCAAGAGTATAATGTATGTCAATAATCTCGTCACCGAATATATGCTCCACAGGGAGCTTTCCACATCGGAGAAAAAAATAGACAAGGTCAAGGAGGTTGCTGAATTTGAACTTAAGAAAAAATTTGAGTATGTTAAAATACTTTTTTCTTTTGAGGCAAAATCCGACCAGAGATTCAAGTTTATCCAGTCAAATTCAAGGCCCCTTTATATTCCCAACCTGAATGAAGACCCGACTCCGGAACTTGAAGAGGATTTTAATCACTATATAAACAACATATACCGTACTGACCATTCAGTTTCTTCAAGGAACAAGTTCATAGCTGAGATAACAGCTCCAATTATGTACAACGAGGTTATACCCTACGGATATGTGCAGGTGAACGGAATGCAGCCCTTTACAGACGGTATCCTTGAAGTGTGCAGGCGTATGACAATTGTGGTTGATCAGCTCCTGCGAAAAAACAATCTTCTAACTCCTTTAAGCGAAAAGTTTCTGGTTTCTGACCTTTCTGCAGGCGGTGTAGGTTTTGTATTCAAGGACAAGAGGCTCATCAGGTATTTTCAGGAAGGGAGCAAGGTCAGTTTTGAGATAATGCTCCCCACAATGAAAAAGGCTGTAATGGGTGCCATTGTGAGAAATATAACATTCATGGAAAACAACATTATAAAGGTTGGTGTCCAGATTGATACTATGGCGGATAAATACAGGGAAAATTATATGGAGTATGTGGAATCGGGCAAGTAGTTGTGCTACCTGCTGAAGAATCCGTTAAGTTTTTCCCTGGCAATATTAAGTCCCTCTTCTACAGAATCAAAGAAGTTCAGAATTTTAAGGTCTTCCTTTGCTATTTTTCCGTATTTTACCAGAGCCTCAAAGTTTATAATCTCCTCCCAGTACTGTCTGTTGTAGAGCATTACAAATATTTTTTCCCTGTCCATTTTTCCTGTCTGAATTAATGTCAGTGTTTCGAACATTTCGTCAAGGGTGCCGAAACCTCCGGGATATACAATGACAGCTCTTGCATGATAAAGCAGCCAGAGTTTTCTTGTAAAGAAGTAGTGGAATTCAAAATTAAGTTCAGGGTCAATGTACTTGTTTGGGAACTGTTCAAAAGGCAGCGATATGTTCAGTCCAATTGTTTTGCAGCCTGCTTCACTTGCTCCGCGGTTTGCAGCCTCCATGATGCCCGGGCCGCCGCCTGTACATATATAAAATGTTTCACCGCATCTTTCTTCAATTTCCCTGCTGAACAGGGACAGTTCCCTGGAAAGTTCATATGCATCTAGATAATTTTTGTCCTCGGGTTTTGTTCTGGCTGATCCGAAAAAGACAACCGTGTTATTTATGCTGAGCTCTTCGAATCTTGAGGCCGGTTCTATGTATTCACTCAGGATTCTAAGGGGCCTGGCAGGTGTTGAGTTCATGAATTCAGGATTTTTGTATGATTTTTTAGGTTTGTACATCTATGAAAAGTACCGTCTTTTCCTTCTAATATTAAAAATGGTGCCGTCAGTGGTCTCAGAAACATTTGAGGCAATGATGTGCTTTTTATCAATATATTCAATGGTAACCGAATCCATAAAATTCAGTATGATTTTAAGTCCCGCACCTATACCTCTCAGAGGAACCTCTTCTCCATTGATTTTCAGCGACAGTTTGGACTTGTCGCTGTCTGTAGCATATGTAACAACCTGATCAAAATAGTTGCCGGCATTTCTATCTGGAAGATCCCCCAGAATCTTGATAAAATCAAGACCGCTTCCATGATCTATTATCGTGGCATCAAATTCGTCATCAGATATAGTATATCTGATTGTTATATTGTGATTAACTCCAATTTTGTTACGGTTTCTGTCACAATCAATGGTTACCTGAATTGCATTTGTAATGGATTCATCCATGGAAAGGATAATTTCATCAATTTCTTCCTGAGGAAAATCCATTTCATTCAGGTCCTTGATTAGATAACCTATCACCTCTGGTACTATGGACGTGTCTGCATGGAAGCTGTCAAGAAATGCGATTTCTTTCTTTTTGTTCATTAATACAATATAGTATACTTTTATAAATTTTAGTATTTAATTTTATTCATTCTTAGCATTTTAGTCAATAAAAAATATAGGTTGACCTCCAATTTATTTGTCCTGATTCTGATAATATAGAAAAGAAAGTTGGTGTTACTATGGTTAGAATTACTGTCTTGCTGTTATCATTTTCAATTTCGGTTTTATCCTGTTCAAAGAAAATGAATGAAGAGGCTTCAATTGTGGTGTCCAGGCTGTCCCTTGAGGAGAAAATCGGACAGATTCTGCTTTTTGCCCTTCCGGGTACGGAGATGAACAGGGATAACAGGGCAATCATATCAAAATATAAACCTGGCGGTGTGATATTTTTCGGCTATAATATTACAGGCTCCGGAAAGCTTGCCTATTTTACAGATTCACTTCAGAAATTTGCTTTTGAGAAGTACGGAATTCCAATGTTCATAACAACTGACCAGGAAGGCGGCCGGGTGAGGCGAATTAACGAGGGGGTTGAGGCATTTCCCGGGAATCTCGCTTCAGGTATATCAGAAGAATATGATGCTGTGGAAAAGATGGGAGAGATTCAAGGCCTCCAGCTTCGCATGCTGGGTATAAACATGAATCTTGCGCCTGTGCTTGATGTGAATAATAATCCGGAAAATCCTGTAATAAATACCAGGTCATTCGGCTCTGACCCTGAAGTAGTCTCAAAGATGGGGGAGAGGTACATAAAGGGGCTTGCCATGGGCAGGTGTATATCTGTTGCGAAGCATTTTCCAGGTCATGGAGATACAGCTTCAGATTCACACTATGAACTTCCGGTAATAAAACACGATCTTGCTCACCTTGAAAAAAATGAGCTCATACCGTTCCGCAACGCAATCAGGAACGATGTAGAAAGCATAATGACTGCCCATATACTTTACCCGAAAATCGTTGATAAAAAGGTTTCTGCCACACTTTCACCTTTTTTCCTTACGGAACTTCTCAGGAAAAAATATAAATTTTCGGGGATAATAATGACAGATGATCTTGAGATGAATGCTGTATCCATGCGCCTGAAGCTTGGAAGGGCGGCAGTGGATTCATTCAAGGCCGGATCCGATATAATTCTTGTGAGCACCTACGGCAAAAATATCAATGAGATATATACAAGTTTTTTGAAGGCTGTTCATGACGGAGAAATTTCCATGGAAAGGCTTGATGAATCTGTCAGGAGAATTATTGAACTGAAGTTAAGGTATGCAATAGCAGGTTTTGATAAAAAATCAGGAAAACTTCTTTCCGGAAGCTTTGTGCCGGAGAAGGAGAAGCTCAAACTTCTTGAGGGAGCATCAGCACTGAACGGTAAAATATCCGGGTCGGCTCTCTATTTCAGAGGTAATACCGATTCGCTTGACCGCAAGGGTGAAGTAAGAAGACTTTACTTTACTGGGAACAGGGATTTTATCACCAGTATTAATCTTAAAAAAGGGGATCGTATAATAGGTTCAGCAGGAGAGCTTCGTAAGGCATTATCCAGTAAAACAGCAGCTGAATCTAAAACACAGGTTGTATATCAGTTTTTTAATTTAAACAGGAATTTCCTGTCTTCAATCAATAAAATAGCAAAGAGTAATGGTGCTGAATTAATTGCACTGTATACCGGAAATCCATTTATTTTTACGGGCGTTGACAGAAATCTTCCGGTTCTCTTTACTTTCTCCCCCACAGAGATGTCCTTGAAACAGGCTGCACAGGTCTTTAACGGCATTCTGAAACCCAAAACAAAAATAAACTGCAATCTCGGAATCGGACGCGGGGGGATGTGACGGAGACGGCCGGCCTGTACATACATGTTCCGTTCTGCAGGGGGAAATGTGATTACTGCAGTTTTTATTCCGAGCCGGTATTGCCCGGTGATTCTGTGTTAAAGGAGTATTCCCGAAGGGCCTGTGAAGAGGTTTTATTCTCTGCATCCTTATGGGGGAAACGAACAATAGATACGGTATATTTCGGAGGAGGAACTCCGTCGCTTTTTGGAGGAGATGTGGTTTCTGAAATACTCAGCTGTACCGGAGTGTGCCACAGTCTGCTTCCAGGTTCAGAAATAACTCTTGAGATGAATCCGCATGATGTAACAGCGCATAATATTGAATCCTTTGTCGCCGCAGGTGTGAACAGAATTTCACTTGGGGTTCAGACGTTAAACGAAATCCATCACAGAACAATAGGCAGAACCGGCAGGTGCTGCACAGTCAGGGATCTGGAAACATTCTTCTCTGTGGATGGTTATGCAAGATGCATCGATATTATTACAGGAATTCCCGGCCAGAAAGAGAAAGAACTGCTGAATGACCTGGAAACAGTCACTTCATTCAGGCCGGAACATATTTCCCTGTATCTGCTTTCTGTTGAGGAAGGGACAAAGCTTCATAAACGTTTTGTTCCAGGTGACGAATTTGACAAGGAACAGGAAATGTTATGGGATTTCTCCATTGAGTTCCTGAAATCAAAGGGGTATATCCACTATGAGGTTTCAAATTTTTGTCTTCCCGGCTTCTCATCAAGGCACAACATGAAGTACTGGCAGTATGATCCCTATATCGGTATCGGCCCCGGGGCCCACTCCTTCATGAATAACCGCAGGTATCATCTTTCTCCATCTGTTAATGAGTATCTGATAGGGGACAGGTTTGAATACATATTCGATGAAAGAAAAGAATATGATGAACTCATAGAATTTGTAATGACAGGCATCAGGTGCATGGACGGATTTTCTCCTGCAGATTTTACAAAAAAAACCGGGGGTAATTTTCCCGGGTCGGTAACAGACAGGCTCAATGAAAATGTCCGCAGGGGGTATCTGGCCAGCCGTTCCGGAAGATATTCAGTTACTGACAAAGGTCTTAAAATCCTTAACAGGCTTACCTTCAGCATCCTTGAAGACATACTTTAACAGCACGCAAAATAATACTCATGAAATATTCCGCCTTTCCCGATATTGAGAAGGAATAAATATCCTCAGGGAGAGGCTGATTATGGAAAAATCCGTACTTGAGATGGAAAATATCCTGTCAAAGGAAAATGAAATATATACACGGATCTGTGAAATTGAGGAACAGAAGGGTGAATCTATTCTGAAAAAGGACGGGCACTCTATTAAAGGTCTGGTTGAGGCTCAGGAAAAATTTCTTTCTGAAATTGAAAAACTTGAAGATGAACGCATGAAGTGTATTGAAAGGTATATCCAGACAAACAATCTTCACGACATGTGCAAAAATCTGACGCTTAAAGAGGTGGTATCTTCAATGGATGAAGATTCTGCTCATCATCTCCTGACACTTGGCATGGATCTGAAGGGGAAACTTCTTGGGCTTCAGTCCGTCCAGAAACTGAATATGAAGCTTCTTGAAGATAATATGGAATTTTACAACATTCTTATTTCCGGCCTTAAAGAAAGTTCAACGCTTAAATCCGGCTATGGACGTGACGGGAAAGAGGAAGATATGATAACAAATCCGGTTCTGTTTAACCTTAGAGCCTGAGAGGGGGAAAATTATGAATTCAACATTTATGGGGATTGAAATAGGCAGAAAAGGCCTCATGTCCCATCAGCAGGCTTTGAATATTACGGGGCATAACATTTCAAATGCCGACAACAAGGAGTACTCCAGACAGAGGATTGTCATCACATCTTCTGACCCACTATATAATCCAGCCTTTAACCGGGCTAATACACCGGGGCAGATCGGGCAGGGCAGTACTGTTCTTTCTGTGGAAAGGGTCCGCGACGCATTTGTGGATGACAGGATGGTGGCGGAAAAGACCACAATGGGGTACTGGAAATCAAGGGATGAATTTATTCATCAGATTGAAGCCATTTACAATGAACCATCTGATCAGTCTCTGAGATCAAGAATGGATGCACTCTGGGCTTCATGGCAGGAGCTCTCAAAATATCCGGAAGAAAGATCCAGCCGTGAAGTGGTGAAGGAAAAAGCGGTTCACCTTTCCAATGAGATAAGAAACGTATACAGGCAGCTCTATGAGTTAAGGGATAACGCGAACCGTCAGGTAGCCAGCAGGGTGGATCAGATAAATGGATTTGCCAATAACCTGAAAGAACTGAATGAAAGAATACAGAAGGCCGAAGCGCTGGGTGACAGGCCAAATGATCTTCTTGATAAGCGTGATGCC
Source organism: Spirochaetota bacterium (assembly GCA_003246895.1). Taxonomy (GTDB): domain Bacteria; phylum Spirochaetota; class UBA4802; order UBA4802; family UBA5550; genus SZUA-423. Next base: position 20,507 of record QKCL01000082.1, read on the forward strand.
CTTGTGGAAAAACTTTCAAAAATAGTGAATGTCTCTGTCGGCAGAAGCGACAAGGATGAGTTCATGGTCTATATAGGTTCAGAAACCCTTGTTCAGGGGAATGTCATGAGGCCGCTCAAGGTTGTAAAAAATCCTGACAATGAAGGAATGAATGATGTTCTCTGGAAAGATACCGAAGGTTCTGTTACCATAAAGGGCGGTGAACTTGCGGGGCTTATTGACGTGAGAGACCATGTGATAACAGCAAATATTAATGACGTGAATGCCCTTGCCGTAAACATCACAGACATGGTGAACGAAGTCCACAGGGACGGTTTTGGAAGAAGGGGTGATACGAATATCAGTTTTTTCAAACATCTCAATATCAGTGATAATCCCGAGGGAAATTTTGATATAAATAATGACGGCGTAAACGATGTTACTGCGATTTTTAAAATTTCAGGCAAGAACAAGGTCGATCCCACAGCTGCTATAGGAATCAGAGGGACGCTGACATTCGTAAGAAATGATGTGAACAATTCAGTGGCTGAAATAGACTATGATGTTTCCGATACTGTTAATTCCGTTATAAAAAAGATAAACGATGCCCAGCTTGGTGTTTCGGCATATATGGACCACAACGGACAGCTTGCAATAAAGGCAACTCTGGCAAAGGGAGAAACCAAAACCAGCTTCATGATAAGACACCTTGAAGATTCGGGACAGTTTCTTGTGGGCCTCACAGGGGTTCTGAAGCAGAGCGGTCAGCAGGGATCATTTGACTACAGGCGTGTAAACGACATTATGAAATTTTTTCCCGACAGGGAACATGTCACCATAACGCCAAAATTTAACCCTGCGGCATCCATGGCCGTTTCAGAAGCGGTTTTGAACGATGTTGACCTTATTGCGGCCGCAAAGGGTAAGGATGTGGGTGGTACCGGAGATTACAATAAATCAAACGGTATTGGAGACGGCAGCAATGCCCTTGAAATTGCCTCCATTAGACATAAAAAATCCATGGTAGACAGCAAGACAACATTCAATGAGTTTTATACAGCCCTGATTTCTAAAATAGGCACCCAGGGCGAGGAATCAAAGAACAGAATAGACAGTCAGAAAACTGTTCTTAAGAATCTTGAGAATATGAGAGAGTCACTGTCCGGGATAAATCTCGACGAAGAGATGTCCAATATGGTAGCATATCAGCACGGCTATAACGCCGCGGCAAGGGTTATTACCACAATGGATGAAATGCTCAATACCATTATAAATAAAATGGGGGTATAGTAAATGAACAGAATATCCAACCAGATGATAAATAATACAATGAGTTATAACCTCCAGAGGCATCAGAGTGAGATGGATGAGGTGCAGAATCAGCTTGCAACAGGCAAAAAGATAAGGCTTCCAAGGGACAATCCGTCCGGGGCCGCCAACCAGATGCTCTACAGGACAAGGCTTACTGAGGTTAAACAGTATATAAAAAATGTTGATGAGAGTACATCAAGGCTTAATGAAGCTGACACGGCGCTTCAGTCTTCAATGAGAATATTTCAGAGGATCCGTGTCCTGGCAGTACAGGGAGCAAACGGCATATACTCCTCCTTTGAAAGAAAGGAAGCTGCTGCAACAGAGATCAATCAGCTCCTGGAAGAACTTGTTTCCATTGCCAATACCAAGGGCGCTACTGGCAGGTCTATTTTCGGCGGATATCAGACAGGTACAGAGGAACAGCCTAACCCTTTTGTTCCTGTATACATGACCCTTACTGCCGGGCGTCAGGGAGATGCTATGATCGGTGTGGAATATAAGGGGAATATCGGGGAGCAGAAGAGGGAAATAGGTAAGGGGGAGTTTGTATCAATCAACACTCCAGGCAACAAGGTCTTCTGGGCGACTAACCAGATTCTGACATCCAATTTCGACTCAACAAACTATGTAGCTCGAAGCAATCAGGTAATTAAAATTGACGGGAAGGAAATCACTGTTTCCGCAGGAGATAATACCGATATCATTATCGATAAAATTAATAACGCCGGATTAAGCATAAAGGCTTCAAAGGGAGGGAGAAATAATCTCATACTCTCCTCAACAACCCCGCACCAGATATGGCTTGAGGACAAGGGTACGGGGACTGTGCTGCAGGATCTGGGGCTTGTTAACAAGAATTTTCCTGAACCGCCCAATAATATCGACTCAACTGTAACAGTTGGCGGGATGTCCACATTTGAAATGATAATACAGCTCAGGGATGACCTTGTAAGGGGTGATCAGGAGCTCGTGGGCGGAAGAGACCTGGGGCTCATAGACTCTGCACTTGAAAATATACTGAAGCATACAGCCTCTTTCGGAGCAAGGCAGAACAGGGTTGAGGAAGTTGCCAAAAGAAGTGAGTACGAGAAGACAAATATCACTGAAATACTTGCCAAAAACGAAGCCATTGATTATCCTGAAACAATAATGAATTTCAAATGGCTCGAAAGTGTGCATAATTATGCGCTGGCAGTTGGAGCAAAAACAATAAAGCCCACATTGATGGACTTTTTGAGATAGCAGCAGAAAAATAATATTAAGGCAGAGGAGCTACTGTTGAGTATTAAAATCAATACAAAGCCATACGGCGAGATGGAGATCAGCGAACTGCAGGTCTTTAATTTTCCCGATGGAATACTAGGTTTCGATTTTGTCAGAAAATTTGCAATAATCGATTCTGAAGATGAAGGGTCACCCTTCAAATGGCTGCAGGCTCTGGAGGAGGCCGAGCTGGCCTTTATCATTATACAGCCTGAGACATTTATGAAAAATTACAGACCCATGCTTTCTGAAAATGACATGGATGCAGTTAATGCTGAAAAGGTGGAGGACCTGCTTATCTTCGCAATTGTAACAATTCCGGAAAATCCGGCTGAGATGACAGCGAATCTTCAGGGGCCGATTATTCTGAACTTTAAGGAAAGAATAGGAAGGCAGGCCATATCTCTGAGTGACAAGTATAAGGTAAGGCACAGCATCCTGCAGGAAATGAATAAACTTACCGGAACAGGGGGTTGAGATGCTTGTTCTGGCCAGAAAATTAAATGAAAGCATTATGATAGGAGATGACATAGAAGTTGTGGTCATCGACATAAAGGGAGATCAGGTAAAACTCGGCATAAAGGCTCCGCGCAAGGTTACTGTTCACCGGAAAGAAATTTATCAGGAGATTAAGCAGGAAAATATCGCTGCCATGGGGTCTGAATTTGATCCCGGTAAACTTCGCGATCTTTCAGATCTGTTCAAAAAAGACAAAAACTGATGAATATACTTAAGCTATTACTTGTATTATTTGTGGTGATATTTTTTTTCAGGGAATACTTTTCTTTTAAAAGAAAAGTATTTATGAAATATCTCTTAACTCCTCTTGTCATGGTACTGGTTTTATTTGTGGTGATGGTGTCAGTGGCCGTGAACGGCCCGGGTGTCATGAACCTCTCTGTTTTGACCGCACTTGTCCTTGCCCTTATCGCAGATGTAATGTTAATGGTGGAGGAGGTGGATCTCCTGAAAAATGCCCTTCCTTTTATTTCTCTTTCACATGTGATCTATGTATCGGTTTTTCTCAGGGGGATGTCCTTTGAAATATGGAACATTGGAGTTTTTGCTCTCCTTGTCTGTTCAGGAGGTTATATTTACATTAAAATCAGAAAAAGACTTTTGTCTCTCAGATTGCCGGTGCTTGCATATATTTTCATAATAAGCGCAATGGTCTATTCCGCAGTAGCTAAACTAAATTCCGGTGCCGGATACTATGAGGTATCGGTTGCTTCCGGCGCGGTGCTTCTGTATGTGTCCGATCTGATACTGGCCTATAATAAATATGTAAAGCCCATAGAAAACAGCACTGTCTTTACCTGGCTATTTTATGGACCGGGACAGCTTCTGATTGCCTTTTCAACAATAACCTATTTTGGAAATTCAATGTAAATGTAGCTTCTCCCTCTGATCTTTGTCCTTCCCCTGATTGCAGGGTTCTGTAATTCCCTGAATTCTGTAATCTCAAAATCAATTTTGCTTCCCGAGAGAATTTTTATTCCCCGTTTATCAACAGGTATGGCTGTTTTGTTATCTATTACCAGAACAAGTTCCGGCATAGTATACCCGGTTGATGTATATGAAAAGGGGTCGTAGTAATGTAATTCTTTTCCATTAATTGCAATATTTGGAGAATTCACTGTAATGGAATTCTGGCTGGTGATAAAATATTCGGATGTTTTGTACTCTGTGATGAAAAGTAAATCCATGCGCTGGAATGTAATCCAGTTAAATTTTGTGTCTCTTATTGAGTCGTACCCGGTATGATCTTTTCCATTATTGCTATCGTTTCTATTCTCTGTATATTTCTCAACTATTTCCGGAGTAATAAGAACATTGTTAAGTATTTCTATCATTAAATCAATGATGTGTCTGCTCTCCCTGTTTTTTTTGTTCAATAATCCAGATAGTGTGTTCAGTCTGTATAAACTTTCGCTATGAAAGTATTCGGGGTTGCCTGAACAGATAAGAACAAGCTCATTGACAGATTTTTTCAAGCTGTCATGTATTGGTGTTTCATTTTGAGCCTCTTCTTCAATATTTTTTAATAATATTGTGCATTCATTAATAATTTTGTTGATTTCATTTTGAATAAATTCTATAATCCTGTCTAGATTTCCTGACTTTTCCATAACTATTATCTCTATTTTATAATATACATATACAGTAATAATTGTATAGCAATAAAATTTTTACTATACAATTATCAATATTTATAACTTGACATCAAAAATATTGCTTTTATCGTATTGTTTTTTATTGATTTTGGTTTATTTGTATAATGTTCCACAAAAACCAGCTTTGCAATAAAAGAATAAAGTTTCAAATCACTTTTGCTTATACTTTCAATTTTCTGTAGATTAATACCATTCTACAAATTTTGAAAAATAAATATTCAAGGAGAAGATAAATGTCTAATAAAACTATGAAGTCAATGGACGGTAATATGGCTGCGGCCCACGTAGCCTATGCTTTTACTGAAGTTACCGCCATTTATCCAATTACACCTTCTTCGCCGATGGCTGAGCATGTTGATGAATGGGCATCTCATGGCAAAAAGAATATATTTGGAAATGTAGTTAAAGTTGCAGAATTACAGTCGGAAGCAGGTGCATCCGGTGCTGTACACGGGTCACTTCAGGGTGGAGCCCTGACAACGACTTTTACAGCATCTCAGGGACTTCTTCTGATGATTCCTAATATGTACAAGATAGCCGGGGAGCTGCTTCCTGGAGTTTTCCATGTTTCTGCAAGAAGCCTTGCTGCACAGGCGCTTTCCATTTTTGGAGATCACGCTGATATCTATGCAGCCAGGCAGACCGGATTTGCAATGCTTGCCAGCGGCAGTGTTCAGGAGGTTATGGACCTTGGAAGTATCGCGCACCTTGCGGCAATAAAAAGCCGAGTGCCTTTTATGCATTTCTTTGACGGATTCAGAACATCCCATGAAATACAGAAAGTTGAAGTCATAGACTATGACGATCTGAAAGGTCTTATTGATTATGATGCTGTTGTGAGATTCAGAAAGAATGCCCTTAATCCGGAACATCCTGTAACAAGGGGAACTGCACAGAATCCTGATATATACTTCCAGGCAAGAGAAGCTGCAAATCCTTTCTATAACAGCCTCGATGACACAGTAGCTGATTATATGAAGGAGATCAGTAAAATTACCGGCAGAGACTACAAGCCCTTTGTTTATTACGGAGCTCCTGACGCAGAAAATATAATCATTGCCATGGGATCTGTTACAGATACAATCAAGGAAGTAGTTGATTACCTGAATGCAAAGGGAGAAAAGGTCGGTCTTGTCTGTGTACACCTGTACAGGCCATTCTCCGCTAAATATCTACTTAATGTGGTTCCGTCGTCCGTTAAACGTATAGCCGTACTTGACAGAACAAAGGAGCCGGGCGCAAATGGCGAGCCTCTCTATCTTGATATCAGAGATGTATATTATGGAAAAGAAAATGCTCCACTCATTGTTGGGGGCAGGTACGGTCTTTCTTCAAAAGACACAATTCCTTCTATGATTGCATCAGTATATGATAATCTTAAACTTCCTGAACCAAAGAACAGATTTACAGTCGGTATCGTCGATGATGTGACCTTTACATCCCTTCCAGTTGGGGAGACTCTTGATGTTGCCCCGGCAGGTACAATCCAGGCTAAATTCTTTGGAATTGGTTCCGACGGAACTGTCGGTGCGAATAAAAACTCCATAAAGATTATCGGAGACACTACTGATCTTTACGCACAGGCTTACTTTGCCTATGATTCCAAGAAATCCGGCGGTGTTACTGTATCACATTTGAGATTTGGTAAGGAGCCCATAAGGTCTACCTACCTGATTACAAAACCTGATTTTGTAGCATGCCACGTTCCTGCATATCTTGACAGCTACGATATCCTAAAGGGACTGAAAAAGAATGGAACTTTCCTTCTTAACAGTATGTGGTCACCTGAGGAGACTGTTGAAAGAGTGCCTGATAATATCAAGAAGTACCTGGCAGATAATGAAATTAAGTTTTACATGATAAATGCCTACGAAATTGCTGACAAAATTGGACTTGGAAACAGGACAAATACAATTATGCAGTCTGCATTCTTTAAACTTGCCAATGTTATTCCATATGAAGATGCTGTCCGTGAGATGAAGAGTGCTATTAAAAAGTCATACGGAAGCAAGGGTGATGATATTGTAAAAATGAATAATGCCGCTGTTGACAGTGGTGCTGACGGTCTGGTTGAAATTCCGGTTCCTGCTGAATGGAAGAACCTTTCTGCAGATTCGAGAAAAAAACGTGAAGGTGTCCCTGAATTCGTCCGTGATATAGCAGATCCGATCAATAACCTCGATGGTGATCTCCTGCCTGTAAGCGCCTTTGTTGGCAGGGAAGATGGAACATTTCCATCCGGAACAACAGCCTATGAGAAGAGAGGGGTTGCGGTAAACGTTCCAGAGTGGATTCCTGAAAACTGTATACAGTGTAACCAGTGTGCTTATGTATGTCCTCATGCGGTTATCAGACCATTTCTACTTGATGAGAAAGAAGCTGCATCTGTTCCTGCAGGAACAAAACTTGTAGAGGCAAAAGGTAAAGGTCTTGAGGGGCTGAAGTTTAAGATACAGGTAAGTCCTCTTGACTGTACAGGATGCGGTAACTGTGCGGATGTATGTCCTGCAAAAACAAAAGCTCTTGAAATGAAGCCGCTTGACAGTCAGATGGAAGAAAAAGAGAGATGGGACTATATGCACGGAAATGTGACATATAAAGATACATTCATGGCTAAAAATACCGTTAAGGGAAGCCAGTTTGCTCAGCCTCTGTTCGAATTTTCCGGAGCCTGCGGCGGTTGCGGGGAGACTCCGTATATAAAACTCATTACACAGCTTTTTGGAGACAGAATGGTTGTTGCCAATGCAACAGGCTGTTCGTCAATATACGGCGGTTCTGCTCCTTCTACTCCTTACTGTACAAATGCAGCCGGACATGGACCAGCATGGGCGAATTCGCTTTTTGAAGATAATGCTGAGTACGGTTTCGGTATTCATCTCGGTATAGAACAGATGAAAAACAGACTGAAGGAGCTTGTAGCACAATATGAGGCAAGCGGAAGTTCATCTGAAATCAAAGCTCTTCTTTCTGAATGGACAGCTAATACAGAGGATGTAGAAAAAACAAAAGATGTTACAGCAAAAGTTGTTCCTCTCCTTGAAAAGGATGGGTCAGATATTGCAAAGGAAATCCTTGTTCTGAAACAGTATCTCATTAAAAAATCTGTATGGATTTTTGGCGGAGATGGATGGGCATACGATATCGGTTATGGCGGTCTTGACCATGTTGCTGCAATGGGAGAAGATGTTAATATTCTTGTAATGGATACTGAGGTTTATTCAAATACAGGCGGTCAGGCATCCAAGGCTACCCCGACAGCAGCTATCGCAAAATTTGCGGCGTCTGGAAAGAAAATACGTAAAAAAGATCTTGGTATGATGATGATGTCATACGGCTATGTATATGTTGCCCAGGTTGCCATGGGATCAAATCAGGCTCAATATCTTAAGGCTCTGCAGGAGGCTGAAGCTTATCCAGGACCATCTGTGATTATCGCATACGCCCCTTGTATAAATCACGGGCTTCGTGCCGGAATGGGTAAAACCCAGAATGAAGCAAAGCTCGCAGTAGAATGCGGATACTGGCAGCTCTACAGATATAATCCTCTTCTGGAAAAAGAGGGCAAGAATCCGTTTATCCTTGATTCCAAGACTCCAGATTACAATAAGTTCCAGGATTTTCTGAAAGGAGAGGTAAGATACACTTCGCTTCTGAAGGAATTCCCTGAAAATGCTGGTGAGCTCTTTAAGGCTGCAGAGGATAATTCCAAGTGGAGATTTGAGAAGTATAAAAAACTTTCTGAAATGTAAAAGAAAGACATATTAAATAAAAAAGCTGCCTCAAATGAATGGGGCAGCTTTTTTTATACCCGTAGGTGCCGTGTAGTCAGGGGTTTTGAGACCTGTTACCAGGTGGGTTCCCGCATGCATTATCCGGCCTCCTCTGTTAAGAGTATGGCCTTTAAGTACAAATATTGGGATCCCTTAATTCTCTTAGGTTCAAAACGCGTCAGGACTAATCGCGAACACCACAGGTAATGTAAAATAAAAATAGAGGCCGTAATTAGGCAAGAATTTTTTAATAATTGACATGGAATATTTGGCCGAATAAATTACTATATAAACATCAAGGCAAGGACGGAAATGATGCTTAAAGATTATTTTTTGGAAATAAACAAGAAAACCGTAAAAAAAACTGCAGCCAAAAAGGCCGCATCCAAGAAAACGACATCCAAAAAAGTGACTTCGAAGGGAAGTACCGAAAAGATAGATATAAAATATCTCACAGAGAGGATTTCATCAATATCTCCTTCAAACATAAAAGTCGGGCCATACAAGCCCATTGACCAGTCAGGTTTTTCACCTGAAGGTGCAGATCTTATTGCATACGAAAATTACTGTGAGGCACTCCCCGAGATTTTTAATAATTACATTCCATTTGAACTGATAAAGGGAGCGTATTTTTTTGTTGAAGAACTTTCCAAGACCAGTCTTGCTGAGGTATTGAACAGGGTTTCTACGGTAAAAAGAATAAACAGGTTTGTTGAGTCAGAAAACAGCTTTAATCTTCCATCATTTATTGTCGCAGGCCCTCCTGAAAGTTATTCCCTGCTTGATATTAAAAACGATCTGACTAATTATTATATCTCAAAGAGTGTGGAGAGTGAATCTGAATTTGAGATTCTGGCTGTTATCAATTACGGTATTATAGTCAAGGACTGGAATCATGGAGCCAGAAGCTTTATTGCACTGGAAACCGCCGAGGATACACTGATGTGGCTTTTTGTACTCATGAATGAATATCTGGACATTGAAAGAGAAGAATCATTTGATTTGAGAAGTTATATAAAAAACGAAAAGGTATATAATGAGTATTGAAAATTAGTGCATAATATTTGTTGACATTGATTTTTAAATGTATTAGCCTTTAAAAAAGTTAGTTTAATAAAGGGGAAAGTGGTGGAGAAAAGAACAAGTTTTAATAAATTAACCCGTCTTTTTGTTTTATTTTCTGTTTCACTTGTACTTATTCTTAGTTCTGTTAACGCCAGGGCTGAAAACAATAAGGATGTAATCCTTGTTCTTGATACTTCAATGAGTATGATAGGCTATGGCGGCAAAAATATCATGCCTGATGTTAAGGACAGCATAAACAAGTATGTTGACGGTTTAAAAGACGGAGATAGAGTTACGTTTATCACCTTTGATAAAGATGTGAAAGTCTTTCCAACCGTTCTCATTGATGATAAAAATGACAGGGATATCGTAAAGAAATATATTTCGGTAACCGAGGCGAAAGGTGAATGGACCTTTACAATGAAAATGCTTAATCAGGTTTTTTCTCTGGCAGACAAGATTTCAAAGGAGAACGGCACCAGTAGAAATCTTGTAATTCTTATAATGACAGACGCACTTGATGATCCTCCGCCCGGTAAAAGAAAAGACAAGTTTAATCTGAAAAATATTGCAGACCAGTATAGCGGAAAGGACTGGTGGATATATCTGGTAAATCTCGCTAATCTTAAGGAATCATCAAAGTTGAGGCAGGCTCAGGAAAAACTCAAGGGTGAGCTTTCAAAGATAAGTGAAAATTCCCAAATTGTGGATGGAAGTGATCCATATAAGGCAATTAATGAAAAAATTCAGCCTGATATAGCAAAGAAGGAGAGGGTTCAATTTATAATCTTTATTCTTCTGGCATTGGCCGCAGTTCTTGGATGTCTGCTGGTTCTATTCCTGGTTATAAAGAGAATCAAATCTGTGAAACTTGTCGGCGTTCTTGAATTCTGGAATCATGAGCTTCTCAAACCTGAGGTTGGAGTTGCACACCTTGAGAGATACAATGCAGGTATGATTATTGTTGGAAGGGTGCCAGGTTGTCAGCTTAAAATAAGGGAATATGAATCACGTATACCATTTACTTTAAAAGCGTCAAGGATAAATGGTGAGGTGAAAGTTCAGTTACTGGTTCCGGAGGGATTGAATTCCCATTTTAAGAACAAGGAAGCAGGCAATACCCTTGAAAATGGAGATATTTTCCAGGTTGAAAACTACAGCTTTAGATATTTGGCTGAAAATTTATCTGAAGATAAGAATTTATAAAAAGATAAATAAAACCTTTATTTAAAGGTGTAAAATTATTAAATAAATGTTGACATAATAAATATTGAATGATTATATTCGTTAATATTAAAAATTATATATTTAACAAATTATTGAAGTAAATTAAGAAATAACTGTTTTCTTATATATCCAAGGAGGTCTTAAACATGTCTATAGGTCAATTCCCCAAAAGCCCTAATAAGGTTCACCCTACAGTCCCAAGTGCGGTTGGTTCGAGGGAATCAATTGTTCAGGAGGGAAGGGATAAAGTTGCTGAGGCTGACCTTATTCTGAATGAAACTTATGATAAAGTTCTGAATCACATTCAGACTAAACTCCCAGAGGAAGTTCTTAAGGAACTTGATGTTATGGGTGGCTTAAAAGAGAAGTTATATAATTACATCAACCAGACATATGTAAATATGTTTAACAGATATACTGTTACAATGGAAGATGAATTTCTGAAAAAAGTCAGAGACTTTGTAGACAAGGAAGAGGCCAAGGGTTTGGCAAGGTATACACCGAAAGAGATTGTTGAAATTCTCGATAAAGTAGGTGGTGCTGATAAATTCCACACTGGTGAAATTGAAAAATCCATCGTAAACATGTATGGTCACCTTCAGGGACATATTCAAAGGGGAGTAAACGACCTCGAAGTTGAGACTAACTCAATATTAAGACAAAAAACTGATGTAGGGGCATTCGTACGAGGTGAAAATGCCTATGCGATCCTTAAATGTGTCTTCAAGGATAATGAATTAAGACCAAAATATGTATATGATGTAAAGCTATCGATCAATATTCTTGAAAGTGAGCTCATTAGTCCAATGTATCACTATCAGGTTACTGTTGAATCAATCATGAAAGATACAATACAGAAACATATTCAGGACCTTATTGAAAAGCAGGTTGAAAAGTTTAACGACGAACTTGTTGATCAGGGTAAAAATGAATTAAATGCAAGCGAAAAGATGTTTGAAAAAGTGAAAAGAATTGAAAATTTCACTGATGATGAGAAGGAAGATGAAAAGTCAAAAAGATATACAATTCTTGCTAAAAAATTCCTCGATAAAATTGAGGGACTCAGAGCAGAAATTGATGTAGAGGATATGGATCCTCTTAATGTTCGGGAAAACATCAAGTACATAATTGATGAGGAGAATATCAGAAACAGGGGTTATAACACATGTATTAACTCTATCACTTCAATTCTCGATACAAGTAAACTCGGTTATCAGGTATGTGATAACATGAAGAATGCAAGGATTTGCAGAATCAGTGAGTATGAAGAAACTGACAAAATGATTCTACCAGATGAAAGATATACAATAAGAATGGCGTATTATGATCAGAATCAGCTAAAAGAGTCTAAAAAAGAGTATGACAAGCAGGTAGCCGCATTTACAACAGAGATTGGTATGGCTTGGGATGTAGTACATGCTCATTATGAATCCAAAAAAAGGTTCAGGTCATTACAGGATTTTGAAGACCTGAGTGCAAGACTTATGAACAAAGAGTGGAAGAGGCAGAAGAAGGATTATGACACCGATCCTGATAATGTACTCTGGAATGAAATTGGTGAAATGTATATTGAATCAACATTCGTTGAAAAAAATAACAGAACGTATGAAGACAGATATAAAAACCTTAAGGGAAAACTTACTTATCTTAAAGATAAACTTGCTAAAATGCACGGTTATCAGAACCCTGTTGAGAGAGTTATTCTTGATGAAAGACTAAGTTTCCTTGAAAAGAGGTTTAACGAGTTTACACATCTTGTTAACCCGCATCATATTCAGCCTGGACTGGTTCTTGATATTGACATTACAACAATAAAGAGAAAGCAGTATATACTGAAGAGTATGGCAAATGTCCTTAATGAGTTCCTTTACAGTGTATCTAAAGGATTCGCAGATGCTGCCTTTGCTACATATTCAAGAAGAAGATCTACAGTCAGGGATGATATTTCACAATCATTCGGAGAAGAAGAGATTGGAGAAGATCTTTTTGAAACTGCTTACAGATCTGATTCAGGGTCTAATATTGACCTTACTGCTTCTCCTGAAATTTCAGGACAGGTTCAGCTTTCTCCAGATGTTTCTTCAAGAAAATCTAAAAGGAAAAGTTCCGGCGGTCTGAAAGAACTTTAAAAAAAAAGAATTATGAATAAAAAAAAAGGAGGATTTTCAATCCTCCTTTTTTTTTATATAATATTCGAATAGTGCTTGTAAAAACGTTATTATAAAGACATTATTTATAAGAGTGTTTAATAAATAGGAGATCATAATATGGAAACTACATATTTTTCACTAGGTTCAAAGGCTGCATTTAATAAAGCCTTACGTCATTTTTTTAAAGTTAATGAGGCGGTAGAGGAAGTTGATTCACGTGTAAATATTGCAGATTATATTAACGAGTTAATAGATGATGAAGAGATACACCAGGATCAGATTTTGCCGATTATAGGTTCTGTAATCAGGGATAAGTTTGCATACAGCAACAGATCAATAAATATCCCTTCTAATATAACGAATTTTGATAAAATAATAAATGAAACAGTTAAGTGGACTGCATTGGATATCGTTGCGGTATATTTTACACCTGATGGGCATAGATCGGTAATTAATCCCAAGGGCCTTGACAGCTGGGAACGTGTCCGTGAGTTATCTGCAGACCAGCTTATTGTGCTCTATGTTAAAGATCTAAAAGAGGATGACAAGAGTGTTGAGACTGAAGCAATTAAGACTCTTGAAGATCTGATTTTTGGAAAAGATGTCTTCAGCAATAAAAAATTCGTTGATAATACTGTTGCAGAAAAACCAAAAGATGTTGTTGCTCAGGAAAAGGTTGTTGCTTCGCAACCGGTGAAGAAAAAGAGAAATATAACACCAAAATATGGAGTTCAGGTTTCAAATGAGTTGTTTCACAATGGAAATGTTGAAGCCTGGAAAAAAATTGTGGAAAGCTACCATACTAAATATCCGGAACTTGAAGTTCATATTATGTTTGAAGGTGAAGTGATAAATGATATAAACTCATTGTTTAAATGGGGAAAAGTTAAGCACGGAGATACCATCTTTTTTCAGGTATCAGGAGAGAATATTTTAGGGGTTTCAAAGCTTCAAAAGTACCTTTATGAAGGGGCAAGTCCAAGATTTGAGCAGTTCTTAAAGCTTGGTGTTGGTAGAGTTCTAAATCTTTTCTAAAAATAATTAATGATAGAGGTTGAGGTATATGGATAATATAATATTTTTTAATGATAAACTGAATAATATTGATGAAATAGACAGTTCAAAAATTGGAATTCGTGGCAGAAGGGCTGTAGAACTAGCCGGTATGGCTTTGCCTATAGTTCCCGGTTTTATTATAGATTCAGAGCTGACAAAAAATTTAAGTCAGGTAAATATAAAAGACAGAATTCAGACTTATATTTCACAGATTGAAAAGGACATGAATAAACAATTCGGTGATACAAAGAAACCATTAATGCTGAAGGTTGTTTTGAGCTCTGATTTAAATGTTCCTTTTTTCCCATCAATACATAATATTGGGATGAATGATGAAACAGTTGAAGGATTCGCCCAGTTTACGAATAGTTCTTTTGCATATGGTGAATATCTTTATTTAATGAGAAATATCTCCACCAAGCTTTTTGATTTTACAGATGAGGACATTCAGAAAGTTGAAGGAAAACTTCCCAAAAAACCTACTGTCGAACAATATAAAAAGGCAATTGATACGTATAAGAAAAGTTTTGGCGAAGAGTATGGTGATGATGTATATGATCAGCTTATCTTTGTTATAAAAAAAGCAGCAGAAAAATATTGTGATTCCGAGATAGACGTTGATAACACTCTTTCAATTATGATACAGTCAATGGTTTATGGTAATTTTGGAGATAATTCATATTCAGGGAGTTATTATACAAGAAACATTGTAACAGGTGATAGAGAGATTCAGGGTGATTTCCTTAAAAATGAGTTTGATTTTACCAGCGGAAAGGTTCAGGAGATTAAAAAGATAAATAAAGATTATTATGAAAAATTTTCTGAAATAGCCTGCAAAGTTGAGGAAAATTTTAAAGAGATCAGAAATATTAAATTCACCATAGAAGAAGGTGATTTCTGGCTGGTGGAGCAGAGAGAAGTTGATGAAAAATCAACTCAGGCTCAGATTAAAACACTTCTTGACCTGAATCAGTCCGGCATTGTGGCTGATGATTTTCTGGTAAGCACCATTAAGCCAGGTCAGTTGAATGAACTCCTTCACCCTGTTATTGATCCAAGAACAGTAAAAAACATGAAGACAATAAAGGGTGGTATATCCGGATCGACAGGTGCTGCAATCGGACGAGTGTTTTTCTCTACTCCTAAACTGCTTGAAGAATACAAAAAAGCTATAATGAAAGGACAGGATACTAATCTTATTCTTGTTCTTAATGCATCCTATGCAGAGGATGTTAAGGCAATCGAAGTTGCCCAGGGTGTCGTTACAAATGAAGGAGGTTTCTCCTCCCATGCTCCTGTTGTAGCCAGAAGTCTTGGTAAAGTGGCAATGGTGCAACCGGAAATGAAAATAAAGGGGAACACTTTTACAATCGGTGGAAAAACTGTAAAAGAAGGTGATTATGTTTCAATAAATGTTCCATATTATGAAGAGCCGACTCTGTATCTCGGCAAGGTCGAGCTGATTCAGCCAGACTTTAATAAAAACGGGCTCATTGATTTCCTTAAAATTGTAGAGAAATATATTGATGATTTTGATGTAAGGGCAAATGCAGATCAGGGAAGAGATGCAGATGTAGCAAATGAGTTTAAAGCAGCGGGTATTGGTTTATGCAGAACTGAGCATATGTTCTTTAATGAAAAACGGATCATGAAATTCCGTGAAATGATAATCGCAGAAAATGATAAAGAGAGAATTAAGGTTCTTGAGGCCTTAAAGCCTATGCAGAGATCCGATTTCTATGATCTTTTTAAAGCTATGGCAGGGAAACCTGTTACCATCAGACTACTTGATGCTCCATTGCATGAGTTCCTTCCACGTTCAGAAGACGGGATGAAAGATTTTATCAAATATATGCAGACAAAGAAAAAGGGTGTTGTCGCAGGAGATATAAGGTCAAGATGTGAGGAACTTGAAGAGATGAACCCCATGCTGGGACACAGGGGTTGCCGTGTGGCTGTTACATATCCTGAGATTTATGAAATGCAGTGCCGTGCCATCTTTGAGGCAGCGTGCATGCTTCATAAAGAAGGAATAGAAGTTGAGCCCGAGATAATGATTCCTATAGTAATGAGTGAGCAGGAAATTAAGTTTATCAAAAACGGTAAGAAAATTGAGGGTACTGTTGTTAAAGGGATAAGAGATATAAAAAATGAGGTACTTGAGGAATATGGAATTGATGATATCAACTACCATGTTGGTACAATGATTGAATTGCCGGCAGCAGCTCTGTTGGCTGGATCAATTGCCGAGTATGCTGAATTCTTCAGTTTTGGTACAAATGACCTGACACAGACTACATTTGGATTGTCAAGAGATGATTCCAACTCATTCTTCCCAGACTATTCACTTTTTGACCTTATGAAAAGTAACCCATTCAAGGTCCTTGGACAGCCTGTGAAAGAACTAATAGGTATTGCGTCAATGAGAGGTAAACTGACAAGACCTGATATAAAAATGGGACTTTGCGGTGAACATGGAGCTAATCCGGATAATATTGCATTCTGCATTGATGCAGGATTAAATTATGTATCCTGTTCTCCGTTTTCAATCCCACTAGCAAAATTGGGAATTGCTCAGTATAAAATAGAAAACAGCAAGGACGAATAATCTATTTCTTATTATAAACAAAAAAAAGAGTGCGCAATGCACTCTTTTTTTTGTTTATGTGTTATGTTTATTTTAGCGCTTCAATTCCAGGCAACTGTTTTCCTTCAAGAAGTTCAAGAAAAGCACCCCCTCCAGTGGAAATATATGATATTTTATCCTCGACTCCAGCCTGATTTATCGCAGTGACACTGTCTCCACCTCCAACAATGCTTAAGCAATCTGAATCGGAGAGTGCAAATGCAATCTGGTTCGTTCCGTTTGCAAAATTCGGCATCTCAAATGCTCCCATTGGGCCATTCCATATAATGGTTCTTGCTTTGCTGATTTTCTCTTTGAATAATTCAATGGATTTGGGGCCGATATCGAGTCCAATTGAGTTGTTTTCAATGGAACTGATGTCACATATTTCTGTTTTTGAATTATTATCAAATTCCTCCGCACATATAATGTCTACTGGCAACAGTATTTCAATTTTTTTGCTCTGTGCTTTGTCAAGAATTGATTTTGCTTCATCAAGCAGTTCAGTTTCAAGCAGAGAGTTTCCAACTTCATAACCCTGGGCTTTTAAAAAGGTGAAGGCCATGCCTCCTCCAATAATCATGAAATCGACCTTGTCTATAATATTTTGAAGAGCGTCGAGTTTGCTCGAAACTTTTGCCCCACCTATAATCGCTCCAAAGGGTCTTTCTGCGTTTTCAAGAGTCTTTTGACTATATTCGATTTCATTTTTAAGGAGAAAACCGGCACACTTAACATCAACATATTTTGTTACAGCCCAGTTCGATGCATGGGCGCGGTGGGCAGTGGCGAAGGCATCATTTACATATACATCACAATGCGAAGCAATGAGTTTTCCGAAATCCAGATCGTTTTTCTCCTCTTCGGGATAAAATCTTATGTTTTCAAAGAGTACAATTTCTCTCTGTGACATTTTATTGGTTATATCTATAGTTTCTTTTCCAAGAGGTGTCTCTATGAAATTAACAGGCTGTCCCATTATTTCGGAAAGTCTGCTTGCAACCGGTTTCAATGTCATTGTTTCATTTATCTTGCCTTTCGGCCTGCCCAGATGAGATATCAGTATTATTTTGGCATCATTTTCAAGACAGTATTTTATCGTGTCAACGGTGGCCGTAATTCGTGTATCATCTGTAATATTGAGTTCCTTATCATATGGTACATTATAATCGACCCTTATTAATACTCTTTTGTCTTTTACGCTTATCTCATTAAGATATTTAACAGCCATATTTATTTACCTCACTTCGTTAAACTTTCAGCTTTCTTTTTCTTGATCTTTTTATGACAAGTTTTGATATTAATATAGATATCTCATAGAGAAACATCAAGGGAACAGCAACTAAAATTTGAGAAAGTGGATCCTGCGGTGTGACGAGGGCCCCTATTACCCAGATAGCCACTATGGCATATTTACGCTTTGAAATCAGGAAATATGGTGTAATTATTCCAATTTTAGTCAGTATCAGAATTATTATGGGAAGTTCAAAAAGCAGCCCCATGGCAATACTAAAAAGAAAAATAAAACTCAGGTAGTCATCTGCACCTATGGTGCTTATCATTTCCGGCGTAATAAATCCAAGCATCATTTTTATGGTAAATGGAAGCATCAGAAAAAATACAAAAGCTACGCCACTGTAAAATAAAATAACGGAAGAAAGCAGACTCAATCTTGCAAACATTCTGTCTTCTTTATCAATTGCCGGTACGATAAATTTCCAGATCTGTAGCAGTATAAATGGAAGGCAAATAAGAAGTGCAAATCCAATTGAAGCTTTAAGTTTTATTATAAAACCGCCTGATAGTTTGAATATATTGAGTTTGTGCCCTGTCTCAAGGAAGGGCTTATTTATAAAGTATACAATTTCATCAGATAGTATAATGCCAATTATTGTGAGAATTATTATTGAAAATAGTACATACAATACTCTTGAGCGAAGTTCATCAAGGTGCTCAACAACAGTCATTGCAGAATCATCACCGGTGGTTTTTGCAACCGGCAGAACTGGAGTAGTTTTTCCCTTTGTGGAAAGCTTATTTTTGGCCTGAGAAGTTTTTTTTCTGGAAGTCTCCTTCAACGAAGAAGCCTGGTTGTAGTTCTTCTTTGAAGGAGTTTTTTTTGGGGAAGTACTTTTCTTAGGTGCTGTTTTTGAAGCAGCTATGGATTTGTCTTTTTTTTCAGCCACAATAAAAACCCGAATATATTTTAGTTTTCTATAATCTTCCCGTTTTCGTCATAATACTTCCATTTGCTGATCTTTTCTCCGTTTTTAAAGTACCCGGAAGCTTTTGGCCGGCCATTGTCGTATTTATAGTTCCACAATCCATTCTTTTTGCCATCACTGTATGAACCGATTGATATACGTTTGCCATTGGGAGAATAGAGGTTTTCAGCTCCATCTTTTACTCCATTGCTGTACTTGGATATTTCTTTTGGCTTTCCATCAGGAAAATATTCGCGGTATACCCCATGTCTCCTGCCATTCTTAAACATAATTTCAAATGATGGAACACCGGATTCTGAATACTGCCGAACAACTCCGTTTAAAAGATCCTTTCTGTATGAGGATTTCTGTTTTACTTTTCCACTTGGGTAATAAATAGTAAACATTCCGTTTTTCAGGCCATCCTTAAAAGTACCTTTGCACTTTAGATATGTTCCGTTGGAACCTTGACCGTAGAAAGTCCATTCGCTGTCCATTTGCCTGTTCTTAACTTTACCTTCAGCCTTGATCTGGCCATTGCTGAAATACACCTTAAGAGTTCCGTTTGCTTTACTTATGTTAAAGTCGGTATCTACATCATTTACAAAGTCAAAAGTTGGAGCTTCATTTTTTACTTCAGAGATTGCCGCACATGTGCTGTAGATAAAAAGCAAAAAGATCAGGATACAGTTAATGTTTTTTTTCATTTGGAGTCCTTTGATAAAAATAGTGTTATTTCTGTTATGTCTTATTGGAAAAGACTGGATTATTTAAGTTTTTTACCGATAAAAGTAATATAAACTTTTCTTTTTATAGAAGTCAGTTAAGCGGATTATGTTACACTAGTCAAATATTTTTTGGCTAAACTTTAATATTAGGGATAATTGGTATGATGAGATCACTCTGGACAGCTGCATCAGGTATGGTCGGGCAGCAATTTAACATTGATACTATTTCAAATAACTTGTCAAACGTTAATACTACAGGTTTTAAAAAGCAGAGAGCAGAATTTGAGGATCTGCTTTATCAGACTGTATTAATGGCTGGAACACCGGCAACTGAAATTACAGAAATACCAACAGGTATACAGGTCGGTCATGGAGTTAAGGTTGCCGCTACACAGAAAATGTTTGAACAGGGCAGTCTTCAGAATACTGAGAATAAACTTGATATTGCCCTTGAGGGAGAAGGATTTTTTAAAATAAGGCTTTTTGACGGTTCAATGGCATATACAAGAGATGGCTCATTTAAAATAGACTCCAACAGGCAGATCGTTACATCAAATGGATTTTTATTGGAACCTCCTATTGTGTTGCCGGAGAACTTTATACATAATTCACTGTCAATAAGTCAGGACGGTAAGATGACTGTTAAAATTGTAGGTGAAGAAGACCCTGTTGAAGTTGCTCAGATGGAGATTTACCGTTTTGTCAATCCTGCCGGTCTCAGCAGTATAGGAGGAAACCTTTATAAAACTACTCCTGCTTCAGGAGAGGAAATTCCCGGTCAGCCTGCAATAGAAGGCATGGCCAAGCTTCATCAGGGATTCCTTGAAATGTCAAACGTGAAAGTAGTTGAAGAAATGGTAAATATGATAGTAGCGCAGAGAGCCTATGAAGTAAATTCAAAGGCCATTCAGACTTCAGATTCTATGCTTGGTACAGCAATTGGACTTAAGAGGTAAATTTTGAGAAGAATAGCTCTAATTGCCATTCTCATTCTGTCGTGGTCTGATCTTTTTTCCATGACCCGTATTTTCATGTTATCCAGGGTAAGTACTTTTTCCGGAAAAAAAATTATGCTTGGTGATGTTGCAAGGATTGAAGGAGAAGATTCAGCAGCTATCGGATCAATCTGTGTGCCCGACACAGTTTTAAGTGACAATTACATTGACCGGAATGAGATGAAGTCGATCCTTGAGTCAAAATATTCAGGAGCCTATTATCTCGGCGGTTCAGGTGTGAGGCTGGTGTCAGGAGATAATGAAGAGAACAAAAAAAAGGCTCCTTCCCTGCCTGTGAGGAGGGGAGAAATGATAAAAATTATTGTGAAAAAGAGAAATGTGAATCTTGAAATTTACGGCACTGTTGAAAGAGATTCTTCTGTGGGAGATATGGTCTTTGTTAAACTTCCAAACGGCAAACGTATTTCAGGACTCATAGTGGATCAAAGGAAAGTTCTGGTCGAGTTATGAAAAAAACAGCTTTTATAATAACTATATTTATTGTATTAAACGGCTTAAGTGTTTTACAGGCGGATACAATCTGGAGGGACAGGAATATTTATGCTTCCACGGGGAATATTGCACAGGGAGATGTCATTGTTGTCGACGTAATGGATCTTTCTCAGTATAAATTCAACATGAAACACAGGGATAATACTGTTTCTGATATCCAGTCCAATCCTGATGTAACAATAACCGGTTTTCTTCCGAAAGTATCACAGAATAAAAATTTCAAGAATAACACATCCACAGGTTTTGAAGGAAATACCAAGATAGCCTTTTCCATCGCATCACAGGTTACAAATGTTGGAAACAACGGTGTTATTTCACTCACCGGCTCGCGTACTTACAGCTTAAACGGTACCACAACAACAGTTACCGTTTCTGGCAATGCCAGTGCAAGAATGATCAAGGCCGGAACAATCTCATCTGACAAGGTGGCTAATTTTACCATAGCTGTAAGAAGCCGTAAAGACGGAGTTACCATTACTAAAAAACAGATTCAGAATAATGAGACTGCGAATTCACAACTGACCGAACAGGAAAAACAGAGGCTTATCATAGATTATATTGAAAAAATCATAAGGGAAATGACAAGATGAAGTATTTTTCAATAATTGTTTTTTTCATAATGCTGTATGTTAATCTCTTTGCTGAAGTTCAGGTGAAGGTAAAGAATATATGTATCATAGATGGGTATAAATACAATCAGGTTTACGGGTACGGCCTTGTTGCAGGTTTGCCCGGAACCGGAGACTCGAAGGCGGCACTTGCCGCAGATTCAATAAAAAATCTTCTCCGGACTCTCGGAATAGAAAATGACAAGCCTGTGATGAAAAATATAGCGGCAGTGCTCGTTACTGCCCAGCTTTATCCTCATACCAGAATCGGGGACAGGGTAGATGTAGTTATATCATCAATTGGAGACGCAAAGTCACTAGATGGGGGCTTTCTTATTCAGTCTCCTCTTAAAGGAGCAGATGGAAAAACCTATGTTGTTGCTCAGGGAAAACTGGAGAGCCCTTCTGACAGTTCAGCGGGCATAGGAAAGGGAATAACTGTTTCCAGAATAAGTAACGGCGGAATAATTGAAAACGAAATCCAGCCGAAATATATTTTCGAAGATAATAACAAAAACCGGTTTATAAGACTTATTTTGAAAAAATGGGATTACGCTAACGCAGATAAAATTTCAAAATCCATAAAAAAAATATATCCCGATATAAATGCCCTTGTCCAGGGGGACGGCAAAATTGTTGTTCCGGTAAAAAATGATGTTCCCATAAGCGAATTCATTTCAAAAATTCAGAATATCGAGATCACACCGGAGATAAGAGCCAGAATCGTTATTGATCAGAAAAATGGTGTTATCGTATCCGGGGGGAATGTAATAGTCTCGGAATCGCTTGTGAGCAGAAAAGGGATGACCATTGAGATCGAAGGAACCGGAAAAAAGAAACATACAGCGTTTATAAAAGATTCAACTACTGTAAAGGATATTGTCGATATATTAAATGCAATCGGTGCCGATACTGATGATACCATTGCGATAATAAAGGCCCTGAAGGATTCAGGGGCATTGCATGCAGAACTGATTCTGAAGTGAGGTTTCAATGAATACTATCACGGATAATGTGAAAGTCAATATTGCTGATAATTCCCTGGATAAGGCGAGAAAACTGAAAAGGGAATCTGAACACAGAGTGTCGGGTTCAGATTTTAAAAATGTTCTGGATAAGGCAAAACTTTCACCAGGCAAAGAGCCGGTAAAGGATAAAAAACTCTGGGATACCTGTGTTGAAATGGAATCTCTTTTTGTTAATAAAATGTTCAAGGAAATGCGTAAAACCATTCATAAAAGTGACTGGAATCATGGAGGTCATGCTGAGGAAATTTTTGAGGACATGCTTTATGATGAGTACTCGCTTCAGGTGTCTAAAAATTCCAATCTGGGCCTTGCCAAAATGATTTATGAGCAGATGAGCAGCAAGTTCTAACTTAAACAGAATAATATGAAGTTTTATGTCCGTGAAGTCAGGGCATATCTTGATGATATATATAGGCGAATGTCCTCATGGAGGTACTGCTTCCTGATCCTGGATCAGGAAGACTATGAAATAATCAAGGATTTTATTGAAATCAGCGAGAAAGCACAGGCTGACTGTAAAAAACTTTTCCTCCCTTGAAGAATTGACTTTGATTACATACCTTATAACTCAGACCTTCTGCCGTTCCTCTGTTGCTGAAAAACTCTTTATGTGCCGGGCCATACGGACATGATGTTGTATTGGATTAGTGAAAAAGAAAAGAGTCGAATTGTTCAGATTTTGATGTTTGTTTAAATAACAGGTTCTCACCTCTTTTTCTGGTAACAGGCGTCTCCTCCCTGATAAATACTTATTTATACCCTGCAGAAATCTAGTGTAACAGATATATTCCGGCCCATGGAAGTATTTTGTGGAATGACATTTGTTAGGTAGAATATCAGTAAAGAGGACATGTTAAATCAATGGAGGTCTTTAAAGGGGGGCCACGGTCTTTTTTCCAGTTTTTTACGACCAAACAGTCCGGATACCGTAATTTATGCAGAAAAGACATGATCTGGCAGTAACTTTCCGCAAGTAAATGTCCGTTTTTTAGACTTGACAAATAACGGGCAGATTAAACTATTTCAGAGATTAAATATTTTTTACGGTGAAATAAATGTTTGAAAACAGATGCTATTGCGGTGAATTAACACTTAAAGACATTGATAAAGAGATTACTATTGCGGGTTGGGTTGACAGGAAACGGGACCTGGGAGGAATTATTTTCCTTGAGGTCAGGGATGTTTCCGGAATTATACAGACAGTTTTTGATTCATCAGAATCAGAAGAGAATGCCAAAATTGCCGACAGTACCAGAAGTGAATTCGTAATTTTAGTAAAGGGTACAGTGAGAAAAAGATCGGATGATACAGTGAATCCCAATGTTCCAAATGGAGACATTGAGATTACGGCTAAAGAGATAAAAATTCTTAATAAATCTGCAGTACCTCCTTTTGCAATTGATTCCAGAGACAACCTGAATGAAGAGGTAAGGCTCAAGTACAGGTTTCTGGATCTGAGACGTGAAGAGATGCAGACTGCAATGATAATGAGACACAAGCTCATGCAGAAAACCAGGGAGTATCTTTCTGCACACAGGTTTCTGGAAATTGAAACTCCTGTTTTGAATAAATCAACACCGGAAGGGGCAAGAGATTTTCTTGTTCCCAGCAGAATCAACAGGGGGGAATTTTATGCTCTCCCCCAATCCCCCCAGCTTTTTAAACAGATACTGATGATATCAGGCTATGACAGGTATTTTCAGATCGTAAAATGTTTCAGGGATGAAGATTTGAGAAACGACAGACAGCCCGAGTTCACCCAGGTGGACATGGAGCTCTCTTTTGTGACTGCAGATATGGTAATGAACATAATTGAAGATCTTCTTAAAGTGGCTGTTAAAGAAGTTATCGGGAAGGAGATCGATTATAAATTTCCGGTAATGGAGTACGATGAAGCCATGAGCAGATACGGTACTGATGCACCGGATACAAGGTTCGGACTTGAGTTAAAGGAATGTTCTGATATATTTGCCAATTCAGAATTTAAGGTGTTTTCATCGGCACTTGCAAATGGCGGAATAGTAAAGGGTATAGCCGTTGAAGATGAAGGCAGGCTCTCAAGAAAAATTACAGATGATTATACTGAGTATGTAAAGAGATACGGAGCCAAGGGATTTCCGATGTTCAGATACAAGGACGGAAATTTTGAGGGCGGAATTTCAAAATTTATAAGTGAAGATGAAAAGAAAAAGATAATCGAAAGATTTGAACTTACTAATCCCGCAATATTGTTCTTCTCCGTTGACTCTGCTAAAATTGTTAATAGCACTCTTGCAAACATGCGTCTTAAAATAGCAAGAGACCTTGATATGATAGATAGTGATAAACTTAATTTCCTCTGGGTAGTTAATTTCCCTCTACTCGAATACGATGATGAAGACAAGAGATTCTACGCTGTTCACCATCCATTCACATCCCCACTTCCTGAGCATTTGGGCATGCTTGAAAACCTGACAAAGGAAAGCGGATCAAAGATTAAAGCTCAGGCTTATGATGTTGTTCTTAATGGAAGTGAAATCGGTGGAGGTTCCATCAGGATCAGTGATCCGGAACTTCAGGCGAAGATATTCAATATACTGGGAATTTCTGAAGAAGAGGCGAAGATGAAGTTTTCGTTCCTTCTTGATGCACTCGAATACGGTGCACCACCTCATGGAGGTCTTGCTCTTGGTCTTGATCGAATTATGATGCTTCTTCTGAAGAGAAATTCAATCAGGGATGTTATTGCATTCCCTAAAACACAGAAAGGGCAGTGTCTCATGAGTCAGGCTCCTTCTCCAGTTTCAGAAGATCAGCTGAAGGAACTATCCATCAGGATCAGAACGAATGCAAAGTAATTCCTTTGAGGTCCAGGATACTTCAATATATAAAAGGATTTGCGGATACAAAGACAAGAACCTTAAGCAGATGGAATCAATTCTTGACATAGAATTGATTCCACGCGGGAATACAGTTATTCTTAAGGGCAATCAGATGACTGAGGCCATGAAGGTGCTTCATGTTCTCTCTGATTATATTCAGAGAAAGGATCCTTCCTATGAGCTTGATGATTTTGAAGTTAAATACATTTCCAAAGCAGTCGGTTCGGGAAAAAATCTGAAAGTTGATGATATAGACAGACTCAAGGTCTATATTCCGGAGTCACGTAAAACCGTAATGCCGAGAACCATAAATCAGGCAAATTACCTTGTTTCAATTAATAAAAAACCAATAACATTCGGAATAGGGCCTGCAGGTACAGGTAAAACATATCTGGCCGTTGTAGCTGCGATTGATCATTTTCTAAAGGGTAAGGTGGAAAGAATTGTTCTTACAAGACCAGCAGTAGAGGCCGGGGAGAACCTGGGCTTTCTGCCGGGGGATCTTATCCAGAAGATAAATCCATATCTTAAACCTCTTTATGACGCGCTTTTTGAACTTCTTTCTCCTGAAAAAGTGCTCAGTCTCATAGAGAAGGGGTATATAGAGATTGCGCCTCTTGCCTATATGAGAGGGCGTACGCTGAATAATGCATATATTATTCTCGATGAAGCGCAGAATACAACAATGTCCCAGATGAAAATGTTTCTCACAAGACTTGGTGTAAATTCCAGGATTGTAATTTCCGGAGATGTTACTCAAATTGATCTTGAAAAACCTGAAAGATCCGGCCTGCTTCACAGCAGAAAAATTCTTAAAGGCATAAATGATATAGAATTTATTACTTTTTCAAAAGAAGATATTTCACGGCATCCTGTTGTTGAAAAAATTGTTGCAGCATACGAGAGTGCAGGTTATAATTAAACAATAATATGAAGTATCTGAATGACATATCAAGGGTGATATTGAGTTCGCTGTTTAATGACAGCAAAATCAGGTTCAGTTATTACCTCATAATGCTGCTTGTTTTGATTTCCACTGCCATCCTTGCCTATAAAGTAACAGATACCACATATCTCTACGCGTTGGGAGAATCTCCTGATTTTGATATTAAGGTTCCCAGAGATATATATTATGTTAAGGATGAGGAGACCGCAAAGTTAAAAAAGCAGATTTCAGATTCTGCCAGGCTTGTTTTTGACAAGGACTCATCAGTTCTGGAGAGCAGGTTAAACCGTATAAATTCTCTTATGAATGCGGTAATAAAAACGCTTGATGAAAATCCTCCAATAGGCACAGATGATCTAACCTTTCAGCTCGCCTCACTGAAGACCAAGCTGCCTGCCTACATAAAGCTTGATGATCCGATTCTCTATAATATTCTTAAATTTAATAATCCGCGACTTTTGAAAAGATCCGTAAACAAGATTCTGATATATATTTATGATTACAGGGGGCTCGGCATTCTTGATGAGGAGTACTCAAATCCTCTTGGAATTCTGAACAATAACATATCCGTGCGCAGCATAAATTCGACAGATCCCGATGATGAGATATCCGGCATTGTCAGTGATCTCCTGACTTTAAACCAGATACAGAACCGGGTCTATCCCATTTGTAAATCTGTTGCGCCGTACCTCCCTGCTGATACGCTTAAATCATTGTCCCAGATTATTGTCATGGGTCTTAAGGCAAATCTTTCCTTCAACGCCGATGAAACACGCAGAAGGATTGATGAGAAAACAAAACAGATCAAACCGATTACCGGAATTCTTAAAAAGGGATTTGTCATTGCGCGGAAGAATGAACCTGTTACCACAGATATTCTGAACAAACTTAATATTATTAACAAGTACGCAAAAACTTCACATATTAGTTTTATATTCGGTGTAATGCTGTTGCAGTTGCTCTTTATTGCAATTTTAAGTTTTTTCAGCGTCAAATACAAGAAGTTCTTTCACCCTGACCGTAAATCAATGATGGTTACCTTTTCACTGATCTTGCTTTTTATGGTTTACAGTATTTTTGTAGACAGTTTTCAGATTTCCGGTTTTTCAAAAATGTCCTATGTCCTTCTCCTGCCCCTTGCATTTGTAACAATGATGATTTCAATTTTGTATAATATTTATCTTTCCATGTTCGCCGGGCTTTATCTTGTATTTTTCACGGTCATGCTTATAGGTTTTGATCTGCAGGTACTTGTGCTTGGTTTCAGTTCTGCACTGGTGGGTTCATTTGTTAACATAGGGGTCGAAAAACGTTCTGATTTTTTCAGGGGAGGGGTTATTCTTGGAGTTGTGAATGTTATCACAATAGTTTCAGTCTCCCTCATCGAAAATGCACCGTGGAAAGTCATTGTCGTAAACTCAGAAATGGCAATGGCAAACGGTATATTTTGTTCAATTCTTGCATTGGGGATTTTCCCGGTTTACGAGCATCTTTTTGACATAACCACAAAGTTCACTCTTCTTGAGCTTTCAGACCTTAATGCGGATATTTTTAAAAACATGCTTGTCAACGCTCCAGGAACATATAATCACTCACTGCTTGTTTCTACTCTTGCAGAAGCCGCATGCAAGGATATAGGGGCAAACTATATGCTTGCAAGGGTTGGTGCTTTTTATCACGATATTGGGAAGCTAAAGGATCCGGGACTTTATATTGAGAATACAATTACCGATCACAGGGCAAAGAAACTGTCTCCCGTAGAATATTCAAAACTTATAATCTCCCACGTGGAAAAGGGAGTGGAGATGGCACGTGACCATTCGTTGCCGGAATCTGTTATTGATTTTATCAGGGAACACCATGGTAATTCCACAATGTCATATTTTTATCATCAGGCACTTGAAAGCATAGGTAAACATGGCAAGGTTCAGATTAATAAGAGTGATTTTCAGTATCCCGGCCCGAAACCTCACAGTAAGGAAACGGCAATTGTAATGCTTGCCGATGCTATTGAGGCTGCATCCCGTTCGTTGAAGAATCCCACAAGAGAAAAGATTGAAGGGATGGTAAAAAAAATTATTTATAACAAGCTCAATGACGGAGATCTGGACAATTCGGATCTTTCCATGGTCCAGCTCAAGAATGTTCAGAATGCCTTTTTGAGTATTCTTTACGGAATTTTTCATACAAGACTTGAATATCCTGATCATGAAAAGTTAAGGCTTCTTGAACAGAAAGTAGAAGAGAAAATTAAGGAAAGCATAAATGAATAATATAGAAACATTTCTTGAAGGAGATATTGATCCCGAAAAATACGGCATCAACTTCGAAGAGATAAGGGGCATTGCTGGTTCAGTGCTGCAATACTGCGATGTTGATTCTGTTAATGTATCAATTATCTTTACAGACAATGCCCGGATACAGGAGATCAACAGGGATTACCGTGGAAAAGATTATCCCACGGACGTAATAAGTTTCGCATACAGAGAGGAAAAGTTCCCAGGTATTGATGAGGAATTTGAAGAACTGGGGGATATATACATATCTCTTGAAAAGACAGAGAGCCAGTCAGTGGAATTTGAAGTTACTTTTTTTGAAGAGCTGCTCCGACTAGTAATTCATGGTATTCTTCATCTGATTGGTTATGACCATGAAATTTCTGATGATGAAGAGAAGCGTATGCAGTTACAGGAGGAGATGGTCCTTCAGCATATACTGAATATGAAATGAATGAAATCAGCGACAGATTCAAAGCCAACATTCTAGATAAAAATCTATTTACGGAAAACAGCTCCCTCCTTTTATCCATGTCCGCAGGGAAGGATTCAATGTTCATGTTCTGCAATATAATGAGTCTGGTAAAGGAGATGAGGCTTCGTATAGGGGTATTTCATCTTAATCATCTTCTCAGGGGAGAAGAGTCAGACGGAGATGAGGAATTCCTTAAGAGTTTTCTAATGGATTACCAGGTTGAAACATATTTCAGGGAATATGATTTTAATGCCTGTGCCGATCACAGGAAATCATTTGAAGAGCATGCACGTACTGTACGTTATTCAATGCTTGATTCTATAAAGTCAGAATTTAATTATGACCTCATTTTAACTGCACATAATAAAAATGATAATGCTGAAACTGTTTTTATGAGGATTCTCAAGGGAACAGGCCTTCGTGGACTCGAAGGAATTCCGGAATCCGAAGGTTCCCTTGTGAGGCCGGTTCTGCCGTTTGATGTGGAGGAGATTTACAGTTTTCTCAGAAACAATTCACTGAAGTGGCGGGAGGATTCCAGTAACCTCTCCGACAAATATGAACGGAATTTTATCAGAAACAGTGTGTTTCCGCTTATCGGTTCACGTTTTTCGGGATTTCTGGACAATATAACAGGTCTGATGGAGCATTCAAGGGAGAATCGTCTCCTCATGGAAAGATTTATTGACGAGAGGTTCGGGCACTGTGTTTATTCTGAAGGAGATTCTCATTTTGTTGATATTGAATGTTTAAATGATGATATTCCTGTCACTAAATTTATCATTTCAAAAATTTTAAGAAACAATTATGACACGGTGTTGTCCCATTCTGTTTTTAGAGAAATTTTCAGAAAAATTTACAGTAAGAGATCAAATATTTTATTATATTCAAACGGTACAGTTTCCATAAATAAGGGCTATCATAAGGGAAAGGCTGTAATATCTCTTTCCATGTATAATTCAGATGAAATACCTGATGAGTGGGAGTATGCTATACCGGAAGGTGATGGAGAAATCTGTATAAAAGAATCAGATATGGTGATATATTTCAGGAGATTTTCATGTGTTGCCGAGATACCTGCTGAATATAAGGATTTCATTGGAATAGGTGATTTACCCTCTGCTTCTAAAGTTATGGTGAGGAGCAGAAGGCCCGGCGACAGAATCATAATTAAAAACGGCAGAAAAAAAATAAAAGATTTAATGATTGAAAAGAAACTTGACAGTGTTGCCAAAAAAAAGGTACCGCTGATAACTGTAAACAATGAAGTGGCTGTGTATCTTCCGCTTCCCGATTCTGGTGATAATTTCCGGATTTCAAAAAAATATTTAATAGACAGTGACTCAAAGAACATTATCCTGTTTACCCTTAAACAGGGAATGTAGTTAATTTTAGGAGCATGGAATGAATAAAGTAACAAAGCAGATTGCCTTTTTCCTTCTCATCGGATTATTGATAACTGCCATATTCAGAATGAACGAACCTGATAAGGAAAAAGTGGTTCTGGATTACAGCATATTTCTTGAAAAAATAAGCAATAATGAAATTTCAAAGGTAAGAATCGAAAACGGAAAGAAAATTTCCGGAAAATATAAAAATTCAGAAAAGAGTGTCAAGGGAAGACGTTCCGCAGAAGGGACATATGATTTTACAACACAAATTCCATATGATGATCCTGAACTAATGAAGACTCTGTTAAATAACAAGGTTGTGATAGAGGGATCAGATGATGATGATAATATTTTAATCAAGGGCTTGCTGAATTTCCTTCCATGGCTTCTTTTCTTTGTATTTATATGGTTCATAATGTTCAGGCAGATCCAGGGGGCAGGAAATAAGGCTCTGGCATTCGGCAAGAGCAAGGCTAAGCTGAATCCTGATATGAAGAACAAGGTGGATTTCAGTGATGTTGCAGGAGCAGATGAGGCGAAACAGGAACTTGGAGAGATAGTTGATTTTCTTAAAGATCCCAAAAAGTTTATAAATATAGGTGCAAGAATTCCTACCGGGGTGCTTCTTGTGGGGCCTCCGGGAACAGGTAAGACTCTCCTTGCCAGGGCAATAGCCGGTGAGGCTGGGGTTGCTTTCTTCTCCATAAGCGGTTCAGACTTTGTGGAGATGTTTGTCGGTGTGGGAGCATCGAGGGTAAGGGATCTGTTTGAGCAGGGGAAAAAGAATGCTCCATGTATAATATTCATCGATGAAATTGACGCAGTTGGAAGGCTTAGAGGTGCAGGTCTTGGCGGGGGGCATGATGAAAGAGAGCAGACATTGAATCAGCTTCTTGTCGAGATGGACGGTTTTGAGAAAAATGAAGGCGTAATTATTATTGCTGCAACAAACAGACCCGATGTACTTGATCCGGCTTTATTGAGGCCAGGAAGGTTTGACAGGCAGGTCATGGTTGATACCCCTGATATTAAGGGAAGAGAGAAGATTCTTGCTGTTCATACAAGAAAGGTTCCACTGGCAAGAGAGGTTGATCTTAAGGTTATTGCCAGAGGAACTCCAGGTTTTACCGGTGCTGATCTTGCAAATCTTGTAAACGAGGCAGCACTGCTTACTGCCAGAAAGAATAAAAAAAGAGTCTCCATGATTGAGATGGAGGATGCAAAGGACAAGGTTCTAATGGGGCCTGAAAGAAGGTCGATGCTCATATCTGATTCTGAAAAGGAAATAATAGCCTATCATGAATCGGGTCATGCCATTATTGGTATTGCTACGGGATCGGATCCTGTTCACAAGGTGACAATAATACCGCGCGGAAGGGCTCTTGGTCTTACCATGCAGTTGCCAACAGAGGAGAAACACCTTCATTCAAAGAAACACTGGATAAACCAGATCATGATTCTTTTTGGAGGGCATCTTGCTGAGCAGATTAAATTTAATGACGTAACCACAGGTGCCAGTAATGATATATCCCGGGCTTCCGGAATCGCGAGAAAGATGGTCATGGAGTGGGGGATGAGTGAAAAGGTCGGCCCCATTGCCTACGGACAAAAAAATGAGCAGATATTCCTGGGGCGTGAGATTGCACAGCATAATGATCATAGTGAAGAAACTGCAAAGCTCATTGATGAAGAGGTTGAGAGTATTATAAAAACATCTCTCGCCAGCGCAAAAGAGATTCTTATGAGCAATAATGATAAATTTGAGGCTCTTTCAAGGGCTCTTATTGAGAGAGAGACCCTTGACGCAGAGGAGATAGCCCTGATTATGGATGGTAAGGAATTACCCCCGGCAAACAACGGCAACAGGCATGCCCCTGATTCATCAATGGATCATGAAAATGAATCAGTAGTTGAAGAAGATACTGGCTCCGAGGATAAACCTGATAAAGATATTTTAAACTAACGAATATTTATCTGATAAAAATACTCACTCCTCTGTATTATGAGAGGAGTGAGGCTATTCTTCGGGATCTGGTATTTTTTCCCATGAATTCATGTTCCTTATATTGACTTTCTTCATGTGTCTTCAGCTCCATGGTCCGTGCGTAAGCATATTCCCGGGCGGTTTCAATTATTTTTAGATCTCTGGTTATATCCAGGAATTCGAATTCGTTTAATCCGTGCTGTTTAATTCCGGTCAGTTGCCCGCTTCCCCGTAGTTTGAGATCCATCTCTGCTATCTTAAATCCATCGTCTGTTTCAGTCATTATTTTAATTCTTTTAGCTGCAGTGTCTGAAATTTTCTCAGGATGGAGAAGTATACAGAAGGACTGATGTTCACCTCTGCCGACTCTCCCGCGAAGCTGGTGCAGCTGGGCAAGTCCGAATCTTTCTGCATGTTCAATTATCATGACATTGGCATTGGGGACATCAACCCCGACTTCTATTACCGTTGTGCTGACAAGTATATCAATAGAACCACTTAAAAAATCTTTCATGATGGATTCTTTATTTTCAGTTTCGATTCTGCTGTGAATGAGTTCAACCCGGTGATCCGGAAAAGATGATTTTAGTTCATAATATCTTGACTCTGCTGATTTTAAATCAGTTTTCTCTGAGTCCTCAATTAACGGAAGTACAAAATAAATCTGTCTCCCTTCATTGAGGTACTTGAGCATCGAATTATAAATGCCGTTTATTCTCTCTGTTGTGAAGGAGAGGGTTTTTATCGGCAACCTGTCTGCAGGCTTTGCCCCTATTTTTACTGTATCAAGATCACCATACTGCGTCAGGCATAGCGATCTCGGTATGGGGGTTGCGCTCATGACAAGGAGATTTGGACAGGCTGCTTTGTCTCTGAGTGCAGCCCTCTGTTTTACCCCGAATTTATGCTGTTCATCAATAATAATATACTGAAGATTCTTAAATTCAATTTTTTCCTGAAAGAGGGCGTGTGTTCCTATTATAATGTCTGCATCTCCTGAGGATATTTTTTTATATATCTCTTCCTTTTCTGTTGTTCCCTGGCTTCCTGTGATAAGTTCTATTTTAATAGATGAATCAATGTATTTTTTTGCAGTTGCATAATGCTGTCTGGCAAGAACCTCTGTGGGCACCATTATTGCTACCTGTCCCCTGTTTTCAATGATGAAGAGGGAGGTAGAAAGAGCAACAACGGTTTTGCCAGATCCGACATCTCCCTGTAGCAGCACGTTCATTGGTGTTTCTGATGCGAGATATTTATCAATGATTTCTATTGACTTCTCCTGATCAGCGGTAAGCCTGAAGGGAAGATTCTTGATGAAATTATTCTGAAGTTTCATTTCTGCTGTATGGAAATTGTAGTGAATATTTTTTTCGCTGTAATGTCTCCTTGTGAAGAGGTAGAGGCTGAAGTAATATACTTCATTAAAGGCCAGTCTTTTTCTGGATAAGTCTGCTTCGTTCAAATTTTCGGGGAAATGTATTTTATACAGGGAGTATTCAAGTTCAGGCAGGCTGAAGTTTCTGCATTCTTCGTGTGAGAGAAAATCGGTTATGCCTATTTTGTGACTATAAAGAAGTTCTTTCAGTAATTTCCTGAAGCCTCTTGAATCGAAGCCTGCCCTTGAGAGTTTTTCTGTTGATCTGTACAACGGCACAATGCGCCCGGTGTTGACATTAAAACCGTCATCGCAGAAGTCATATTCAGGATGAAAAATCTGTTTTTTGTTTTTGTGAATATTTATTTTTCCGGAAATAATCAGAGGCAGACCCTCTGTGAATTTTTCCTTGAAATAAAAAATATTTCCGAAGAAAATCATTGAAAGTATATCTGTGCCATCAGACAGGGTGACGATTATTCTCTTTTTCCCCTGTACAGATATGGAACAACCTGTAATTGTTCCTGAAACGGTCACATCCTCTCCGTCATTACATTCAATAATTTTTCTTAATGCCGAACGGTCAATGTATCTTCTCGGACTGTAGTAGAGAAGGTCCTCGATTGTTGTAATACCTGCTTCAATCTTTAAGATGCTGGTTTTTTTTTCACCGATTCCCTTCAGGCATGAAACAGGGGAATCCAGTGCAATACTATTCTTCTTCTGCAATGTACCATACCGAATCAGGAATCTGGACATATCGTCCATCTTTAGTATAAAAATAGGTGTAGTTTCTTGTGTCCCTGCCTGAGGTAATTTTTTTTATCCCGGTCCATTTTTTAATTATTCGTCCATCGTAACCAAAAATTGTAATTGAGAGATTTTGGCCGGTGTATTCCTCAATTTTTCTCTGTGTAATATTTTTTTGTTCATAAGTGAAATAATATTTAAAATAGAGATAAATACCGAGAATTAGAAAAATTATTAACACAAGAACAAGTATTTTAAGTTTTTTCATATTGCTTTCCTTGGAATTAGTATTTATGAACATTCATTGCAGTTTTTATTTCTTGCAGCATTTATAAGATTAAATCTCATGTTAATTAAATCAATTAAAAGTATTCTGTTTGCAAGATAATTTTTTCTCAGAGCAAGATATTTTATGGCCTCCAGCGCCTGAATAGAACCGATAACGCCCGCGGCTGCCCCAATAATTCCGTCATTAAAATTCTCGTTTTCACTGTCCAAAAAACAGGCAAGGCATAATGTTTTGCCCGGTTCGGTTAATGTGATTTGTCCGCGAAATTCGGAAACTCCGGCATGGAGAAGTGGGATGGAATGAGTAATGGATTTTCTGTTTAGAAAAAGACGAGTTTCAAAGTTATCAAGACAGTCTATCAGTAAGTCCTGTTTTTTGTAAAATTCGTCATCAAGTTCTTCCACAGTAGAATGAACAGCACATATATTGATGGAGCTGTTTAGAGAAAAAAGTTTATTTAGCGCAGTTTCTGCTTTTGGCTGTCCGATATCTGTTTCATTGAAAAGTATCTGTCTGTTGAGATTGGAATCTTCTATGATGTCATCATCAACGATTGTTATGTTTCCTATTCCTGCGGAAGCAAGATAGTACAGGAGGGGGCTGCCTAGTCCACCCGCTCCAGCCACAAGGACACTGGAATTTTTCAGTTTATTCTGTGCATCATCATTCCATTCAGAAACAGAATAATGTCGTAAGTATCTTTTTTCCATAACAGGGATTATTATTATTGGAGCTTGTCTGTCAAATTAAAAGGTATGGTAAGAATAAAAAAACTGCAGCCAAATGGCTGCAGTTTTTTTGGTGAGGGAAGGATTTGAACCTTCGAAGGCGACGCCGTCAGATTTACAGTCTGATCCCTTTGACCACTCGGGAACCTCACCTCTATGAGCTGGCGAGAGGAATTGAACCCCCAACATGCTGATTACAAATCAGCTGCTCTACCGATTGAGCTACGCCAGCAAGTTATGTTGTAAGAGATAAAATTATGCGATAAAACTGTCAATAGAATTTT
>QKCL01000015.1 GCA_003246895.1 Spirochaetota bacterium
TCGTTGAGTCATCCCGCTTTCTTTAGCCAAACGAATTGCATTCATTTTAAATTCTTTGTCGTACTTATTCCTTTTATCCACTAAAAGCCTCCATAAAATTATTGTCGGCTTAACTACCTGTCCGGTTTATCGGGTAAGATTCAACAGAATGTAGCGAAAAGAATCGACCCTCTCGCGGGTG
This sequence comes from Spirochaetota bacterium, assembly GCA_003246895.1. Classification (GTDB taxonomy): domain Bacteria; phylum Spirochaetota; class UBA4802; order UBA4802; family UBA5550; genus SZUA-423. Next base: position 182 of record QKCL01000015.1, read on the forward strand.
TGGCATGAACTTCCATAAATTTCAATTTATTTTAAGTATCAAATACTTATTGTTACAGCTTTTTGTCAGGGACACAAAAAGCTACGCAAAAAGGTAAAGCGCAATTTTGGCATCCTGCCAACGCTTTACATTATGGCATCCATGCCCGTTGCCGCCCGGTACGACATCACGATGATGTTGGTGTCGCCCCAGTCACAGGAAGTGACAAAAGGGGGGCGACCATACGGCCCTGGGTCGGCTTGCCTTACTGTTTCATAAAAATATTCTTTCTGCCTGCGGACGCATCCATGCTTGTCGCTTTTTCAGGATGAAAATGATGTAGCATACTGACACAGGAAGTGTCAACTAATCGCTGCCTCGGCAGCCTCCGATTCAACCTCATGTTGAATTGGATTGCTATGATCCTGAAATGCTAGAAAGAAGATTTATTTATTTCTATGAATCGGGCAACAGGTTGACTTATTCAGAGGTTCTGTCAGGGCTTCGCCCTGACAACAAAGATGATCTTATTAAAGAAGGGTTAACAGGTAAAATTAAGAGTTTTGAAATATCAGATAGTATTACTTGTACCTTGTGTCAGTAGTATAATCTTCAATATCATGAACCTGTTCTCTTCTTCTAAAAAATACGGCAATTATAAATGACCAAAAATTCCAGTTCCGATTAAGGAACCTCTCAGTTCAGAATTGACTGCATTGTGGCAATGCATCACCATTGTTTCTATAAGGATACTGCCGCATGAGTAATCGTATTATTAAATCGCCCTCAAGGGCAATGCAACAACATTTATTTTTTCTCAAGGGGATCATCGACCGAACCAATGTTATCCATATCCTTTATTCTCTCAAGTACTCCCTTGACACTGCACTCATATTGATTTGAACTTGTACATATATCAAAAAAATTATTTCCATTTGAAACTTGTGTACTACCTTTCTTAGATTCGTATTTTTTATTATCTTCAAAAAACCATTCAAGGTATGATTGTTCGCTGTTATCAGCTATTAAATTTATTATATCAAAGAATCTTTTTTTCTTCTCTTTTACCAAAGCATATCTTGTTTCACTAATTTTCTCTACTTTTACTTTAAATACTTCATCAGTAACTGCAAAATATATATTTGCACTCTTTAAATCTTCCGAAATTTCAATGCAATAACCATCTGAGTACTTTATCTTTTTATCAAGAAACTTGGCCATTAAAAAAATATCATTACTATCCATATACCAAATCCCGCTAATGTCACCTTTTTTTCTGTTCACCGATAGCATTGAACTGAATTTTGATATTTTCTCTTTAAGCAATTCCTTCTCTTTTTTTTGATCTGCTCTCTTCTGCATTATTCTATCATATTCTTTCAGAGCCTCTGCCTTTCTCTTCTCATGTTCAATTTCTTCACTGTTTTTACAAGATATGAGAAACAGAAATATGATAATATAAATAATTACTTTCTTCATAATAACACCTCCTATTCTAATAACTTATCTTATATACTGGCTTATCAATTACTTTGATTAATGTATTTGGTCTTCTATTATTGTCATAGTTCATTATCTGATTATTTGTAACCTTTCCTGCATGATAATGTGTTCCATTACCAGCATTTTTTTTATCTGTATACAATATCACTGTTTTCCCATTATTTTCATTGATAAAATTAGCAATTTGAGTTTTAGACAATGGAGTTTTATCAGAATTTTTTATCGTCCTTGTTATATTATAGTTCTCAGCCCACTTGTTGCCACCAGTACCCCAATAGGCATTAGCTTTTCCGTCCTTATTTACCGATCCAATATTCCCTTTAATTAACTCCTCTTTATAAAATGTTTTTATAGATCTATCCTCGTAGCCCTTATCTGTGCCTACGGCCCAGTATGCAAGCGGATTACATAATTTGCTTACAGTTTCGTTTACAAACTGTTCTTTAGGTGTATTGTCAACGTATTCCCTTATAAGCTTTCTATCCTCTTTATATTTCTCATATTGCAAACTACTATCATATAATGAACTAATTTCTTTTTCTTTATTTTTTATAATTAAACTTTCTTCTTTTGTGATTGGTCCATCAATCTTTATCGTATCTATTTCAAGTTGGAGTTTACTCATTTTCTTATTGTATCCATCAATTACCTCATCATACTGTGAATCAAAATTTAAAACACTAATATCTTTATTTAATTCATCATAAACTTCACCGATATCACTTCTTAAATTTGCAGATCCTTGTCCAAGTTTTTCCGGGTCAGTTATATTCAACAAGTCCCCTTTAACATATCCACTAAGTTCAAGTTCACCATCAATGACATTCCTTTTTCTTTCAAGAATTGAATCACCACCAAATGCATCTTCAATCTGATCCATTTTTAACTTTAAACTTAATCTCTCCACTCGTTCTTCCTGGCTTTCCCAGGTTAATCCATCACCCTCTTTTAAGCCTTTATATAAATTTCCTGTTTTCACAGCTGTACTTAATGTTGTTTCTTTTGCATCTCTATACCCCTGCTGCAACGAGCTTACCAAATTTTCACCAGTCTTTATTGGGTGAGCAATCATATCCACTGTTGTATCATCTACCCTGAAACTGCCCTGTAGCCCTGTCTCTTTCTTTGTCTCGTACTGGGCTATTTCCACATTCCGGTTCAGGCCTTCAAGTCCGGTCCCTGAGCCTGTCGAAGGGTCTTTTACTGTTATTGTTCCCTCACCAATAGTTGCAAAGTTCTTCTGTCTCTTGTCGCTGAGGTTGTAGTTTCCATCCACACTCTTGCTTGAACCTCCATTTACTCCGCCGCCCACTCCGTATGATCTTTCACTATCTTTCAGATCGCTGTATTCCAGACTTCCTGTAGTTAACTTAAGATCTGCATTCTCTGAAGTTGACGCTATCAGTGCTCCTGTCAGTGTGGTCTTCTTCTCCACATTTATATCTACACTACCGCCTGTGAGGCTGGTCTGTTCTGCCACCCATTTGCTCTTGCTCTTGTTTATATTGAAGTTATTTCCTGCACCAGTTATTCCATCTTTACCTCCATTCATACTGATGCCAAGTGTATAGGAAGAACTATTGCTTGTGTCCTGCAGTGATTCAACTGTCAGGTTGCCGCCTATGTCCAGATTCAACTTGTTCTCTGCTGTTACAACTCCGCCGCTCACTGTTGTGTCTGACTTGCTCTTTATACTTATATTATTTCCAAGCAAAGATGAGTTTGTATAAGACACAGATTCTGAATCTGAATTGGTTGTACTGCCTGAAACATTCCAGCTTAACCCCGCCGATGTATCAAAGGTCACATTTCCCTGAATTGTCTGTTCACTGCTCTTGCTTGATATATTTTCTATAAATATTGCTTGTAATATTATCTGAAATTAATATTTTATATTCTGTTTCTCGGGAGGTATAGTATGCAATCAATAAAGCAGGAAGCATTAAATGCAATATCATCTTTACCTGATAATGCAAATATTGAAGAAATAATGTATAGGCTCTATGTAATTGATAAAGTTAAAAAAGGAATCACTTCCCTTGATAAGGGTGAAAGCCTTGCTCTTGATGAATTCAAAAAAGATGTGGAAAAATGGTAAGAATTTCAAAACCTGCCCAGGATGACCTTCATCAAATTTTTGAATACATAGCCAGAGATTCTCATTATTATACCCGTGAGGTAATAAAATCAATTCTTGAAAAAATTAGTCAGCTAGAGGAATTTCCTGAAAGTAGTAGAATTGTACCGGAATTACATGATGAAAACATCAGGGAATTACTACAGTATTCCTACAGAATTATTTACAGAATAAAGGGAGACATCGAAATTGCTGCTGTAATTCATGCAAAAATGGATTTTAATTCTCTTTCAAAAAACTAACAATAAAAATTTACTGCAAATCAACCCGTATTAAAGTATTGCCACTATTCCCTGGATGATAGTGTTGTTTTTACATCTGTTACAGGGCTTATGATATACTTATCAACTTTAAAGTTACCATTAAGGCCGGCATAGAGGGCCCTGAGCCCCCCGTGGCGACATAAAAAATCTTTACTTTGGCATGGATGCCATGGTGCAAAGCATGGACAGGACGTCCAAATTTGCTCTGCCTTTGGTTCGTTTTTTTTTCACATAAAAAGAAATGAACGCATTCCCCGAACTGCCAGCTCATCTGAACTAAAAAACATATTACAGTGTAGTCATAATCTAAATACAAATATTCCTTAGTTGAATACTCTCAAAATTCCAGTTCCGTTTAAGGAACCTCTAAATTCAGAATTGACTGCGTTGTGGCAGTGAAAACTTTTATTATCACAATTCTTTACTTGTATAATCCTTCCAAAATCTATATCTAAAAATTGGATCTTCAATATTTTCATCAAGATGCACATCAAGTACAGGCTTAACTGAATCTAACGATTCAATTTTATCATCTGTAATAATCTCTAGCTGAAGAACAAATGGCACTCCACTAATTTCAAAATCATAATATAGAGTAAGCCCGCCTTCGTCATATACGTTAATTTTGGTTGGTTTATTTATATTAACATTTTTTAGTATACTCTCCTTATAAAAATTAAGAAACTCTCGAAATGTTTTTGTAAGTTTCCCTTTTTTGGCTTTTATTACAAAACTACTTTCAGCAGTTTTTGGCTTTAGATATTTATGATCTAAACAATACTTACGAAATTCTTTATAAGTTACATCCCCACTTTCACCTTGAAAAATCGGTATTCTTAATTCTTTACCATCCTTTTCGTAAATAAGATTATTAAACTTAATTATAAATGAATGACTATTTTTATATTTCTGAACAGCAGCACTTTTAATTTGCGTCTTAGGTTCACTCTGTGCATTCATATCATTACAATTAATAATTAAAATTACACATACTACACAGATTAGTTGATGCCATTTAAATTTCATATTTATTCTACCTCTTAATTTTTATTTACTGCTACATTGCTATTCTTTATTATTGGTAAATAATGTGTAAGAACACGATCGCTTGGTACCCTTTCATTCTCTTTGTTTAAAGTATAAAGACTCATTGTAGATGTATCTACGTACGTTTTTCTATTTGGTGATGCAGTATCTTTAATATTGAGAATTACAGTCCCGTTTTCAATATATGAACCAGTAACACACATCGAGTGACCACTATAACGGACTTGAGCAGAACCGCCACTCTGTAATGCGCTTATAATATCTTTAGTAACTTCCTTACCAGAAGCAGAAGTAGTCTTTATTTGAGTATCCGGAATTGATATATTCCTTGCATCTGCACCTTTAACCTCTGCTACAGCTTTAATTATACCGGGATAACTATCCACTCCATAAATCCCCCATTTACCACTACCTACAGCATTATTTTCTTTTGCTTTATTATAAATTGCAGACATATCTTGAGGTGATATTGTAATACCTAAAGCATCAGCAGCACCATAAACTGTCGAAAAAAATACACAAGCACCTTTCGAATCCGGCAAACCGGCCTTCTTTAATGCATTCAAATCCATTTGGTTAAGAACTTGTGTATTATTCGTATTTTCTATCGGTTTACCATCCCAGCCTAATTTATCTAACAATTTAATAGTTTCATCAGAGTACTTTTTCTTTAATTCTGAAATTTTTTTTGCTGCTTCTATTTTTTCAGCTTCTTTATCTGTAATAAATCCCTTTTTATCAATCAAATTATCTATTTTCTGTATTAATTCAGATGCCTCTTTTTTTATATTCTTTGCTGTTTCTGCCGCTTCTCCCAATCCCTTATTCCATGAATCTACAAAATTTTAGCAGTATCTTTTGGATGTATCAAAGTATTTACCAATGTATTATCTACCTTGAAATTCCCCTTAAGGCCTGGATCTTTCTTTGTTGTATACTGGGCTATGTCCACATCACGGTTAAGGCCTTCAAGTCCGGTCCCTGAGCCTGTGGTCCCTGAGCTTGTCGAATGGGTCGAAGGGTCTTTTACGACTATTGTCCCTTCACCAATAGTTGCGAAGTTCTTCTGCCTCTTGTCGCTGAGGTTGTAGTTTCCATCCACACTCTTGCTTGAACCTCCATTTACTCCGCCGCCCACTCCGTAGGATTTCTCACTGTCCTTCAGGTCTTTGTATTCAAGGTTTCCTGTTGTTAATGTCAGATCACTGTTGGTCGAGTTTATCAATGCTTCTGTTTATGTTTTTTCTTTAACAGTATTGTCCTGAATTCGCATTTAAAAATAAATGCATCAATGGTACTACCTGAACAGCTCATTGTAAAAAAACACACCCTTACCCGTTTTCTGCTAATTTTTTACCTTCTCCCCTTCGTATATAATATTGAAGGAGATTACCATGGCAAAAGTTCAGCTTAACCCCATGTCCAACCGGTATTCAGGCAGAATAGGAAACATTGTACTTTACTACAACAGAGGCAATCTCTTTGCCCGCAGTTATGTTGTCCCCCGGAACCCGAATACGGTTAAACAGAGAGAGAACCGCAGTCTCTTTGCTCATGCGGTTAAGGCATGGCAGAGCCTTTCCATGGAGGAGAAGGTCTGGTACAACACTACTGCCTCACGGAAAAGGCATCCCCTCAATGGATATAACCTCTTTATCTCAGAGTACATGACAGCTACTGAAAAGAATAATTCCGGATCAGAATGCATCACCGGCTGCAATGAAGCCTGCACCCTGCATTCTCCTTCGTTACAGCAAGCCTTCACCTTCGATGCCGCTCCGTTACTCCGTGTGTATAGATATAATACAGCCGGTTTCAGGGCGGAAAACAGTTCGTGACAGCCTCATTGTCAGGTCCAATGAGAAACAGTTTACATTTATTATGAAGATAACACTAAAAGTCGTAGATCTTTCCGCTGAAGGAGTACACCACTTTCGGCCAGAGTTACGCTATTGTTAAGAAATAACATGCGGGAATTTTAAGGTATAGCACCCTTCATATACAAGACAAATATAACCAGAATCCCCATTAGCAGGATATTGAGCAGAGTTTTTTTAACAACATCAATCATCCTGGTTTCATTATGAATATTATTAGTTTCTCCTTCCTCAGGCTCATCATTTCCGGTTAAATCATATCCACATTGCACACATCTTTTAGGGGCAAAGGTCTTTCTGACATAAACATCATCAAAGAGTTTTGAATTACCAAAACCGATTTTTAAACCGCATCCGGGGCATTTCATATCACCAGCGTATATAATTCCTCCAAGAGCTAAAACAAATCCAGATATTACAGCCAAGCCGTAATATTCAGACTCTCCCATAACTATCATTGGTATAAACATAACTGCAGGGACAAAAACACCTATAATGATTTGCCTCTTTAAGATTAAATTTTTCAATTTACGTAATCAACCTGATATTGTTTAATCACTGCCCCCTCATCAATTACATTTCTACATATTGTGTGGACAAACTTCCTAGTGATTATGCTTTGTCTGGTGCCCCTTCTTGTGTTCAATACCATGTTCAATGAAATGAACAACCCTGTCCATGTTATCTCCCCGCCTTGCAGACACTTCAAGTATCTCTGCACGTGTATTGAGCTTTCTGACCTGTTCACTGAAAACCGCTTTGTCAAAATTGGTATGCTCAAGCAAATCTATCTTGTTCAGCAGAATCATGTCTGCCTTGCTGAACATGACCGGGTACTTGTGGGGTTTGTCGTGACCCTCTGCAACAGACACTGCCATGAGTATTTTATCCTCACCCAGATAAAAGTCCGCGGGGCACACAAGGTTGCCCACATTCTCTATGATTATACAGTCTATGTCGTGGAGATTTATTCCTGCCATCATCCTCTCAACCATTGACGCTTCAAGATGGCAGAGGCTGTGTGTGTTTATCTGGTATGTCTCAATGTCAAGTTTCTTCAGGCGGTCTGCGTCGGCGCTCCCCTGCATGTCACCCTCTATTACCGCTATCCTGTACTTTTCAGCAAGCTGAGGAAGCACGGCCTCGAGTATTGATGTCTTTCCCGCGCCGGGCGCGCTCATGAGGTTGAGCACAAATATGCCGTGGTCATCCATGTTCTTCTTAAGATGCTCGGCGATTTTATCATTATGGTGAAGCAGATCCTTTTCAAGTTCTACATAGTGCATTTTTCTTCCTCCCTGTCTATATCTATTGATTCAACATACATTCTGTCTCCGGATACTATCTGCACAACCCCGGAACCGCAGGCCCTGCACCTGAACTCGAAGTCCTCCATTACAGTTTCCTGTCCGCATTCCCCGCATGAAAGGATTGTGTCGATCTCCTTTATAACAATCTCCGCATTTTCAAAAACAGTGTTTCTCTTTGCAACCTCCATGGCAAACGCCATGGCGTCAGGCACAACTGAACTGAACTTCCCAACAACAATTGTGACCTCTTTGACTGCACTTGCGCAGTTCTCCTTTGCTGCTGTTTCAACTATCTCCCTGACACTCATTGCCAGGCTTAATTCATGCATTAATTGCTCCGTATATGGCCTGCCCGGCGGATATGCCGCCGTCGCATGCCGGTATCTTTCTGTTTATAAGGGCCCTGATTCCGCAACTGGCAAGCCTTTTTTTAACACCCTCAAGGAGAATCCTGTTCTGTAACACCCCGCCTGTAACTATTATTCTGTCTGTACCGTAGGTGCTGCATACTATCTGTGCGGCTTTGGCTGTCATTTCAGCAACTGAATTGTGAAATACCCCAGCAAGCTCAATGCTGCCCATGCCGTCTCTTTTCAGCTTATACAGTTTTCTAATGAAATCATGTGTCTGCGGAATTACCATGGCATCAGAATGTTCAATTGGGAAGTCAATGGATAAATCAGTCGCTCCTTCAAGGGCAAGGCTCTCTAGATATACGGCAGCCTCTGCCTCGTATGTGACCCTGCCTGTGAAACCTGCAAGAGCCGCGGCCGCGTCAAAGAGCCTGCCCATACTCGACGTTAATGGTGAAAATTTTCTGTTGCCTGAAACTGTTTTCAGGTTACTCAATAGCGTTCTCTCCTTTTCAGGGAAAAGTTCTGAGAGTTCCTGTACCGATAGAAACGAAGCAAGGATGCGCCATGGTTCCTTAACAGAAGCCTCTCCTCCGGGAAGGGGAAAAGTTTCAATATGCCCGGCACGGTGAATTTCCGTGCAGTTTCCGTAGAAGAATTCTCCTCCCCAGACTGTGCCGTCTGCGCCGTAACCTGTGCCGTCATAGACTACGGCAGGGACGTCTCCTTCAGCTTCATTTTCAACGTATGCTGATACAAAATGTGAATGGTGATGCTGCACTTTAATGAGTCTGGACCCCTTTTCTGCGGCATAGTTCTCCGCAAAGGCCGTTGTCTCAAAATCCGGGTGCATGTCGCACACCACGGTCCCCGGGTCAAGGCTGTAGTTTTTCACAATCTCGTCAAATGAATCCCTGAAATGAACAAAAGTTCCCGGGCTCTCCACATCCCCGATATGGTTCCCTGTTATGAGCCTGCCGTTTTTTACAGCGGAGATGGAACTCTTCAGTTCAGCCCCAACTGCGATTATATCCCCTTTATTCTGCACCGGAATTTCCATTGCAGATGGCATGAGCCCCCGCCCCCTGCGCACAGCTACTGCATCGTCACCCATTACAAAAAGAACGCTGTCGTCTGCCCTGTGGAATATTTTTCTATCATGGGTTATGATGCTGTCATATAGTTGTCTGTTCTCATCCATGACCATGTCATCTATTATAAGCGGGTCACCGGTGATATTCGCGCTTGTCACCACTATCGGAAAACCGCACTCTTCAAGTATTAGCCTGTGAAGGGGCGTGTATGAGATCATTATTCCTATATAGCCGTTGCCGGGAGCTATGTTCTGCGGGAGATCAGTTTTCAGTCTCTTTCTAACAAGAACTATCGGTGCTGCTGCAGACTCAAGTGCCAGTTTTTCAGCTTCACTTATTTCAATGTATTCAGCGGCATCCTCTGTGTCTTTGAACATCACTGCAAAGCCCTTTGCGGGCCTTCTCTTTATTTTACGTAGTCGTTCAACCGCGGATTCATCAATTGCAGAGCACACAAGATGAAACCCGCCGATTCCCTTCACTGCCGCAACTTTTCCTCTCTTCAGATTTTCCACACCATCTTCAAAGCCTGTGACCTTGGGTCCGCAGTACGGGCAGGAAAAGCCCTCTATGTGAAATCTTCGGCTTGCCGGATCGTTGTATTCTGCCAGGCACTTTTCGCACATGGGAAACTCATCCATTGCCGTATTTGCCCTGTCGTAGGGTGTGCCCTTCACGTAGCTGTATCTTGGCCCGCAGTCACCACAGGTAATAAATGGATAGCGGTAGCGCCTGTCAGCAGGGTCACTGAACTCACGGCTGCACTGCGGGCACATGGCAAGGTCAGGTGCTATGCTGTAGAACTCCTCGCTTTTTACAGCGCTTGTTCTTATTTCAAATTTTTCATCGGGCAGAACCGGTTCAGTTTCAGTTACATCCATCTTTGAGATACTGCACAGTCTGGGCATTCTGCAGGAGAGGGCCTCAATGAAAGACTCAATATCTCCTGCCAGTCCCTGAACCTCAATCACCGCCCCTGTGCTGTCGTTGAGAACATATCCTGAAAGCCCGTAACTCAGGGCATGGCGGTACACTGCAGGCCGAAATCCCACACCCTGAACAGTTCCTGAAACTTCTATTTTTTTTCTTGTAGTTTGCGCCATAAATTCAATTGACTCTGTTTTTAATATCTGCTGATATTATGAAGGAGATATAAAACTGTCCATGAAAAAACGATGCATACTCGGAATCGGGAACCGCCTGAAAGAGGACGACGGAGCAGGAAGTGTTCTGGCAGAACGGCTTGCCCGTCGTGAGCTGCTTTCATTTGACGGAGGCTCCACACCGGAAAACTACTCAGGCGTCATAAAGAGGGAGAGACCGGATCTTCTCATAATCGTTGATGCAACTTCCATGTCTCTGGCACCGGGAGAGTTCAGGAGAATCCCCATAAATAAAATATCCGCAGACTGTGAGATGAACACACACTCCATGTCCGCTTCATACCTCATGTATTACCTTAATGAACATGTGGGGGAGATCATATTCATAGGCATAGAGCCTGAAAATCTCGGTTTCGGCGAGGACATGACCCCGCCGGTTCTCGATGCCATCGACAGACTCGAAGAAATACTGGTTCAGGAGAGGGAGATGGACATAGAGGAGGTCTGAAGTTGTTCAACAGATTATTCTCTTTATTAAAGCATACTGTATCAGTAACTTTTTATGCAACTGTACCACACACTTATACTATTATTACTTGAAACTGCGATACCGGTTTTATATATTTTCCCAAACCTAAAAGAGAGTGATCCATGCCTGAAAATTGTTCATGCTGCACATGCAAAACAGAATCTCCGGAACCGTTAAAACTCACCTTCCGCATAAGGGATTACCTGAATGCCCTGTACTGCTGGGTCAGGTCATACAGAAACAGTGTTTCAATGAAACCTGGGCTCTACTTCACAGGCACTTTCCGGAAAGACTCCCCTGTAATAGTCACATGCAATTATTTTCTCACACTTTTCATATTATGGAGATACCTGCGCAGTACCGACACAAGAATTCTCGTAATTGACACAGGCGGGATAAACGTATGGTGTGCCGCCGGGAAGGGAACATTTTCTGCAGAGAACATAATGAATCAGCTGAACAAGCATGACAAAGATCTTGTTTCAACAAATGGTGAACTGATACTCATACTTCCTAAACTTTCTCTTTCCGGAGTCTCTCTCGCTGATCTCCGCCGTAACGGAATCAGGCCTGTAATTGGCCCTGTCTACGGCAGTGAACTGGTACCCTTCATCCCTTCTGCCGACTGCGCCGATGATCTCTATGCATTTGACCTGAAGGACAGGCTCTTTACACTGGTTCCCACTCTCTCACAGATTATCATGTATTCTCTCTATATTTTTCTGCCGCTCCTTGTACTTCACCATTTTTTCAATACCGGTTTTTACTGGCACATATTCCCGGTTACAGTCCTCATTACAATCTGTTATATTGTACTTTTCCCGTTTCTGCCTTCTAAAATGTTTGCACTTAAGGGGCTGTTTTTGTTTATTCCCCAGTTTATACTCCTCCTCTTTCTCTTTTTCAAGGGGGGAGAATTATCCATAGGGTTTATGGACTTTATGTTTTATTCCATATTCCTCTCTGCAACCAACATTCTCTTCGGCCTCTATTACACAGGGAATACCGGTGTCAGCAGCTACACCTTTGTCAAAAGGGAGATAATACACTTTCTCCCCCTGGTATTCTTTCTCTATCTTGCTGCAGCAGTTATTCTTACAGTGAAGGTTGTATTATCATGATAAATTTCAACGCAGAAAAATGCACCGGCTGTTCTGTCTGTCTCAAAGTCTGCCCAAGGCACATAATATTTCTTGTAAACGGAAAGGCACAGATTAAAGACAACAGGGACTGCCTCGAATGCGGCGCCTGCATGCTGAACTGCGGGTTTGATGCCATCAAAGTCACAAAGGGTACCGGTTGCCTCTACGCGATTATAAAGGAAGACATACTTAAAATTACACCAAAGGGTTCAGGCTGCGGATGCGGCACGGGCGGTTCCTGTTGCTGAAACAGAAGAGGTTATAAATATTACAATTTCTTTAAATTTTACACAGTCTCATAATTATATTTGACTATACTCTACTTTTAATATTCCTTCATAATAAATATATATTCAGCAACAGTAATGAAAACATTTAAAAAACATATACAGAACCGCCTCATAAATGACCGGTTCAGGGAATTCACATCAGTAGAAAGGGAACTCCACAGCATCGCATTTCATATACATGAAAGAAGAAAGGAACTCAACCTGTCCATGGATGATTTATCACGTATTTCAAATGTTCCAATACAGCAGATATTCAACATTGAGAACGGATTCAATACTGACCTTACAGAATTTCTGAAAATCTGTCATGCCCTTGACTTGAAACTCGCATTTGAATAATAACGGCTTTATTCTACCTATTGAGGCAGCATACCTTTAATATGCTCCTCCGCTCTTTTCAGGGCTTCCAGCTCACTGTCATTGAACTTGTAATTAACAATCCTTCCAACACCGTTTTTATTTAATATTACAGGCAGACTAATCACAACATCTTCAATACCGAATGCCCTGTCCACATATATACCCACGGGCATTGCAGAATTCTCATTTAGTTCAATTGCCCTTATTATTCTGAATACAGTCTTTGCGATTCCATGACTCGTGTTTCCTTTAAGATTGAATATATCGAATCCGCTCTGTTTAACCTTTTCAAGAAATTCATCATGATCCGGTTTTTTCATACCGTTTATTTCACAGTATGTATCAACATCAATTCCAAGAATATTGCATATGCTCCATGGGATAAAACTCTCCTGCCCGTGCTCCCCAAGCACATACCCCGTAACATTCTTCGGATCAATATCAAGATATTCTCCAAGTATTTTCATGAATCTCGCAGTATCAATGAGAGTGCCTGTGCTGATAATTCTCGAAGGGTTCCAGTCCGCTCTTTTCATGGAATGGAGAGTTACACAGTCAACAGGATTTGTAACATTTATTATAATCGCATCGGGACAGCATCTTTTAAGTTCACACACAATATCCGAAATAAGCCTTATATTCACACTTGCCAGATCAGCCCTTGTCTCTCCTTTCCGTACACTCCTGCCTGCTGTTATGACAACGACGTCACTTCCGGACGCATCCTCATAGTCGCCTGCAGTCATATGAATATTCTTGGTGCTGTTAAATGATGTAGTGTGGAGAAAGTCCATTATCTCCCCCCTGGCCTTGTCCCTGTCAATATCTATGAGAACTATTTCTCTCGCCACAGCCATACTAACAAGAAGTCCGCAGACCTCTGTGCCCACCATTCCTGCACCAACTACAGTAATCTTCATTTCAACTCACCCCGGAAATTTTGTCTCAACGATGAATTACCAAACAAAATACTGTTTGACTTTTTCTGAAATACAGTAGCTTCTTTAAAGAAAAAATACAACTTTAAAATGGTAAATATAAATAATTCAGGACCATTTTATGTATAAACTTATTGTTATTCTTGCCCTATTTGCAGCAACATCATGCACTTCAACTTCCCGGAAGGCAGTACCTGCGGATAATTCTGCTCTGAACCGGCCGTTCACCGATTTCTTTACTGATGATATACCGGGGCAGTATGTCTATTACCTTGATAAGAGAGGCGAAAACAGCTCCCTTGTTGGTATAATTAAATTCAATAAAACGGAATACGCAGCCAGGCGTTATGACATGAAAAAAGGCACAGATACAATGTTTCAGTTCAGGCCGGAAATATTAAAAGACGGGGATGTTGACATCATTCCTGTGAGAGTTTATTCCGGAAACACAGCAGATACCGCAATTCTCCTTAATGATCTCAAAAACATGATTGTCCAGAGCAGCAGGTATAAAAAAACATTAAAGGCCGATACATCCATAACGGATCCATGGCCGGAATTCGGTTACACGCTTAAACACATTTACAATGCATGGATACCACTCTTTCACCTAAACAGGACTTTGAATCTCAACAGAAAGAACAGCACCTTTGAACTACTTCTCACAGGTCACATGAAAGGAAACAAGGACCTTTATTTCTTTAAAATAAAATCCCTTCCTGAAGCAAAGGATTCAGGAACCTTTTCCATTTCAAATACTGGTAATACTGATGTTTTCAGCTTCGGCCGATATAAAATCAGACTGGATGGGAACTGGAAGAAAATTAATTTCGGCACCGAGATTATGCAGGGATTCTGGCTGTCAAAAAACAGTTTACGTGATGCCCAGGTAAGCATAGAGGTTTTACCAATGGCATTCCTTAAAAAATTCGGATTGAACGATATAAAGAAGGCATTAATAAGGCAGATTAGTATAGGTTCCTGTATTATTCCTTCAACTGTAAGAATTACAAAGCACAGTAAATTTTACAAATCAACATATACAGTATTAGACCCGGCAAACGGTTATGAAACATATATGGTTGATATTTACAGTCAGGATCAGTCAGGAAATATGCACGTCTTTCACTTCAGTGCCTTCAAGAGTCTTTACAATAAAAACAGAAACTATTTTGATTCAATTATAACCAAAACCATTAAAGACAGTTTTTGATCAATTTCAGAAGATAAATGTGCATCGACATTTATACTGTATAAATTTTTTTGAAAACACCTCATTACCTTAAAATAATAAAAAGCCCGCTCAAGGCGGGCTTTTTATTATCATCAATCAATATGAATCCTTTTTAATATATTCCGTATTTAAATCCTTGATATCCAGTTCATATTTTGAAAGAATATCATCAGCATGTGTACCGGCAGATAGTTTTTTTATAACCTCTATGGCTATGAACTTGGCATTGCGGTAATGCTTGATGGCCTCCCTGTAATTCTCCTTCATCCCCGCCTTTTCCGCAAGACGGACATGTTCCATGGCTACATTCATTCTGTCATTGTTCTGTTTGTAAAGTTTTCTGGTCTTCTCCTCTTTGCTGTCCATTGCCTGAATGTGCATTTCGCTTATCTTCATTACACCGTCATTAATGACTATATTGCTTCTGTCCCTGTACTTTGAAAATACCTCGGACATATACCTGTTCAGGTCATCCCTGTTCTTTTCCAGTATCTCCCTGGCCTTAACCACATCACCGCGTACAACTTCCATCTTTGCAGACCAGTAATCCTTTTTCAGGGATTCATAACCGGTATATCCATATATCCTTGATATAAATTCAATGTAATCAATCTTCTTTATGTTCTCCCTTGTGAGAACCCTTACCCTCTTCTCAGCCTGAAATTTTATCTGGGAAGCAGGTTCAGCTTTTACAAGAACTGTACCGGACAGAATCATGGAAGATATACTTAAAACAGATAAAACATGTTTTATTTTAAAACAATGAAACATTTTCAAACTCCTGATGCTTTTCATCTGCTGAACTTTTCAGCAGTCATAAATTTAGTTAATAAAAGTTTCGGCTGAAACTGCTGCAAACTGAATAAACAAAATGACGGATTTTGTACTATTTTTAAAAAGATTCTTTCAGGATGTATACTGCTGAATGGATGTTATAAAAAAAGGGGCTACTGCCCCTCCTTTACCTCAAACTCGCGTCTTTTTTCAATCCCCTCAATCTGGTCATCACCGTACTTTTCATAATTAGCCATCATGAAGTCCGGATTGAGTTTAATGGCACCGACGGGGCATACCTTCACACACTCTTCACAGTAAGTACATTTCCCTCTGTAAAATACGATTCTTTTGCTTGGCCTGTTCTTTTCCGTATCCATTATGGGATAATCCTCAAGCGCCTTTGCGGGGCACACCTTCAGACACATACCGCAACCTATGCACTTGTCAAAGTCATAACTGAGTTTTCCCCTGTAACCCTCCGGCATGGAAATCGGCGGATGAATATCCCCTCCTGCCAGAGCATCTATTACAGATTCAGGTGCATACTTCACAGGGAACACGTTAGTGGATCTCCTGCCGAAAAACTGCTGCATTATTCTGCTCACTGTTGATAACATAAGATCCTCCTACATCGCCATGATTCTGGGATCAATCATTATGAGAATAAACCCCGTAATACTCACAGCCGAAACCGAATATATGAAAAATTTTGATACCTGTGATATTTTCAGCCTGGCCATGGATACCCTTATGAAGGAGATGGAAACCGAATACACTACAGACACTTTTAGAAGAAAAAACATAATTTCACATGGAACCGTAATATTTATTCCACCCGCAATCATCTGCCCGCCCATGATTGTCGACACACCCTGCGGGAAAAATAGAACAACAACCAAAGCCACGACACCTAACGACTTCAGGGCTTCTGCCAGCTGGAAAAATGCCAGATACTTGCCCGAATACTCAGCCAGAAGGCCTTCGGCAATTTCTGTTTCCGCCTCAGCCTGGTCAAATGGAATCTTTCCGGTTTCTGCCGGAATAATAAAGAGGAATGCCGATGCAAGGAGTATAACTCCAAGAATTCCCGCAGGCCCCATACCGTTCCAGACAGGATTTGATGCAGCTGTAAAGATGGAAAATGACGGCATTGAGGGAGCAAGAACACTCATCTTTACTGCGAAGGCAATTACTGTCACCGCAAGGGGCAGTTCAGTTGCCATGAGAACAACCATCTCCCTCTGTGAACCTATTGTAGACAAAGGTGAACCGGCGGAGAACCCTCCGGCAACCAGTGCTATTGCAGGAATCATCAAAAGATATATTACAAGAATAAAGTCACCCATATGTGCAAACATTGGGCTTTCATAGCCTGTGAGATAGAGCAGGTATGGAACCATTATATATACAAGAAGCATTGCCGATGTAACAAGGGCAACAAGAGGAGCTCCCTTGAAAACCCATGTTATTGAGTTCTCAGGTACAATGGTCTGTTTCAGCATAAGTTTTTTCAGGTCCCAGAATCCCTGTCTTATTGGGGGCCCTATTCTGGACTGAAACTTTGCAGCAATCTTTCTGTCAATACCCCTGCCGAGAAGCCCAAGATATATCCCGCCAATGAGTGTGGAGATTACCATTATTAAAAATACTGTTAATTCATTCATGGACTGTCGATCCTCCTAAAGCCCTCTTCTTATCTTGTTCATCTTTTCCATACTCAATTTTCTGAGTTCGCCAAATGATACCGTCTTTTTACCCTCTCCCTCAACAAAACTTGCCCTGTCTGAACAGGCAATGCAGGGATCTATGGATGACATAATTATAGGAATATCCGCAATCTCCGCTCCCCTGAACATCGGTACCCAGGATATTATATTTGAATATGTAGGAGCCTTGACTTTTACACCAACAGGACATTCATTGTTATCAAGAATATCATAGTGCGAAACTTCACCACGCGGACCTTCATATCGTCCGATACCGTGTGCCTTGACCTTTTTAAGCTGATTTATTACCTTCACGGCCTTGGGTTCTGCAACGATTTCTCCGCCCGGCATGTTTTCCATGCAGAACCTGATTATATCCACTGATTGCTTTATTTCGAGTACCCTTACAACGATACGGTCATATATGTCACCTACAGGTTTTTTGCCCACATCATTTGGAGTAATCGCCTTAAGCCATGGAATATCTGGATAGGCATTTACTGCATAGTCAGCCCGCACATCCTTGGCAAGTCCTGACGCCCTTGCGGTTGGCCCCACTGCGCAGAGCTTAAGTGCTTCATCATATGTGAGAATACCCACATTTTCAGTTCTGAGCCTCAGGCTCATGTCATTAAGCATAATATCTTCAAGCTGTGAATAAAGGTCACTGTAATATTCTACAGTTTTGTTCACAGCCTCTGCAACCTCACCGATTATATCCCTTCTAACTCCGCCAATTGTGAGCATTGCATAGTTAACACGGTTACCGGAAATCACCTCAAGGCAATCCATTACCTTTTCACGTATATCCCATGTTGTATAAAAAAGAGTATCAAAACCTACTTCATGCGCAGCAACACCTGCCCAGAGAAGATGTGAATGAAGCCTCTCAAGCTCTCCCACGATTGTTCTGATATATTTCGCCCTGGCAGGAACTTCAATTTCAGCAGCATTCTCAACGGCCAGGCAGTATGCCATTGGATGTGATGTTGAGCATATTCCGCAAATTCTTTCCAGGAGATATATTATCTGGATAAAATTTCTCTCCTTCGAAACATGTTCAATTCCCCTGTGGGTATAACCCATGTCAATATCGGCGTGGAGAACATGCTCTCCGTCAACTTCGAACTCGAACCTTACAGGTTCCTTGAATGCCGGGTGAGTGGGTCCTATCTGAAGTTTATATGTTTCCTTGTTACTCATCTATTCCTCACTTATTCCTGAAACCTTGTCCCTGAGAGGAAGAAAGCCCTCTTCCATATTGTCAGGTGTAAATATTCTTCTCTCATCCGGGAGATTCTCGACCTCAATGCCGAGCATCTCCTGAGTCTCCCTTTCCATGATTATTATTCCGGGGATTATATCCGTAACTGAAACTGTA
The DNA here is from genome assembly GCA_003246895.1 of Spirochaetota bacterium. Classification (GTDB taxonomy): domain Bacteria; phylum Spirochaetota; class UBA4802; order UBA4802; family UBA5550; genus SZUA-423. The sequence continues at coordinate 19,205 of QKCL01000015.1, forward strand.
CGGAGATCACTTTTAGGAATATCATAGCTTACTATTAACGGCTGTTCAGTCTGGTCACCGTGGCCTGAATATATCATGAATGGATATATGAGCTCTATTGCCTCTTCACTTTCAATTGAGGCCATAGGGCAGGAGATATGGAGAGGAGAAATTTTATACAGAAACGCAACTGATCTGTGAAAGGCGCCCCTGTTCAGTTTTATATACAGATGCTTCTGTTCCCTTATGTTTGTTACTCCGTCAAATCTGGTTCTTACCTCCCATTCAAGGAGACCATCACCGATATATTCTTTAAGTTTATTTACTATCTCTTCAGGATGCAGCATTTCCTTTCTCCAGCATTTCAAGTTTTTCCCAGGCTCTGGCAACACCATAGATTATGGCCTCAGGCCGTGGAGGGCATCCGGGAACATAAACATCAACAGGTATATGAGCATCAACAGGTCCAGCCATGGCATAGGATTCCTGGAATACACCCTTGCTTATTCCGCAGCTTCCCACAACCATGACAAGTTTCGGATCCGGAACCTGATTGAAGACCCTTATTACCTTGTCCTTTATTTTTTCAGTCATGGTCCCGGTTATAACGAGAACATCGGCATGTCTTGGAGTACCAACGAGCTTGATGCCGAACCTCTCGGCATCATACCTCGGGGTCAGAGCTGCAAGTATCTCAATATCACAGGCATTGCATGAACCGCTGTTTATATGAAACGCCCATAGAGACCTTTTAAAATATTTGAATGAATCTTTTTTCAAAGCAGACCTCCACCTATAAGAAGAAAACAGGCGGCCACCACTATAACAAACCATTTGGCATAGTTGTTAAGGTCACCGTCGTGAAATTTTTTCATTATATCAAAATACCTATCCATGGACTTTTTAAAGCCCCAGTACAGGTTTGAAGACTTAACGCTGTAATTAACCTCATCCAGGTTACCTGAATTGTATGGCTTGACCTGATCGCTGTTCTCATTGTAATCATTTCTGAAAAATTTTCTGCCCCAAACATGAAATACAACCATAAACACAAAGAACACAGCAACGAGGAGAAGTGGTATCCATACAATACCGATCTCCGGTTTAATTATTAAATCTATTATTTTGCCGTTCATAAAAACCTCTACCTTATCTGGGTTAGTGCTGTAACAGCAGGTTCAATAATTCCGTCCACAATTATACCCGGGAAAAGTCCCGTAAGAATAATCAGAGCAGCAAGTATAATGAGACCTGCCTTTGTTCCCTTTGTAAGAGGAGCACCCTCAACTATCAGGTCATCCCTTCTTGGCCCCATGAATGAACTGTAAAAGACTTTCATGAATGAAGCAAGCGTCATTACTGATACGAACATTGCTATAATTGCAAGTACTGGGCTGAATTTATAAACGCTCTCATAGATGAGAAGTTTGGAATCAAAACCGTTGAAAGGAGGAATACCTGCAATTGCAAGAGCTCCGATCATGAATACAACAGTCGTAAGTGTATCCCTGTGTCCAAGGCCTATCATTCCATTCAGGTTCCGTGTCCCGAATCTCCTCTCCATTACACCGGACGTGAGGAAAAGAAGATTTTTGTAGAAGGCATTATTCATTATATGAAAAATACCTCCAACCATGGCCATTTTACCGAATGCCTTGAATGCAGCACCTCCGTCACCTTTCGCAAAGACCGCGATTCCCACTCCCACACCAAGAAGCATATATCCGGTCTGTGATACCGCATGAAATGCCATGAGCCTTCTCACATCGTGCTGAATCAGGGCCATGGTTACACCGATGAACATTGAAAGAACACCAAGAACTATGACTATCCATCCAAGTGTCTCATAATTGATCTTACCTGCTCCTGATGAGGATGGACCGAAAAGAGAAAACGTGAACCGGAACATGGCGCAGAGTGTAACCATTCCCGAAGCCTTGAGCATGGCCGATATGGAAGCCGGAGCCTCGGCGTATGTATCAGGAACCCACATGTGCATTGGAACCGAACCGGCTTTCATGGCCATTGCCACTATAATGAAAAGCATTGCCACCTTGTCCAGATATGAATGTGCAAGCACTGAATTTATATACTGAATATTGAATGAACCATACTGGGCATAACAGATTCCTACACCAAATAGAAAAAATGTAGTGGCAATGGTACTGATAAGAATGTACTTGTACCCGGCATATGGAGCATGCTTCCTGTATGTCCTGTATGCGACAAGCGCGGCACCTGAAATTGATGATATTTCAAGAAAAACAAAAAAGTTGAAAAGGTCATTTGTAAAACTCATTCCCATGAGACCGGCAGTAAACAGAAGAAACAATGTGCTGAAGTAGGACTTCCTTTTGTCCTCCTTTACTGTTCCGGTTGAAAAAAGAAATGTAGTAAGAGTTACAACACCCACAATTATGCCTGTGAAAAGTGAAAATGAGTCTATTTTTAAAACAATACGCACTGGAAAACTGATTCCCGGCTGCGTAAACTGTGACGGATCTGAAGCACCCATTGTATAGTAAATAGTCTTTCCCTGTAAAGCAACATCAGGAACAAGCATAAAGAGAAGTCCGTTCAAAACCAGCAATATGGTTATGATCACGAGATTTCTAAGCTTGAATCCGGCAAAACCGGTAACCGGCTGCAGGAAAGCGGCAATGAGCGGCAAGGTTATTATTAACACTGGTATATGGTTAGTCATGATCTTCAACACCCTTTAACTTTCTGATATCAAGTGTTCCATTGTTTTTATATGTAATAACTGCAAGCACGAGCATCAGTGCAGTTGTGGCAAATCCGATTACAATGTTTGTAAGTATGAGAGCCTGCGGAGAAGGCAGAACCATTCGCAGTTCCTGAAGTGCAGGCGCCAGAGTGAATATGGGAGCAGTGCTGTCGGGCCTGTATGCCAGAGTAATAAAAAACAGATTAACAGAACTCTCTGCAATATTAAGCGCAATAACAAGTTTGATCAGGTTTCTCTTGTAGATTACCGAAGTTATACTCAGAATCAGCAATGAAACCACTGTGACATATAGAAATATACTTAACACTTATGCCCCCCCTTTTGAGAACCCCTTGCATTGAGTGCCCTGCTAAGCAGGACCAGTATTATGCTGATACCGCAGAAAACCTCTATACCAACAGCAGTACTCAATATTGGAAGAATTCCGCCCGAATTCAGGAATCCGGGATTAGTTCCAAGAGGAATAACCTTCCCGAGAAATGATCCGTCATTATTTGCAAGAAAATTATGGAGAAATGAGATTCCCATGCCTGCAAAACCTGTTACTATGAATACAGTCAGCCCCAGTGATTCGAAGAATGAGAAGAGTTTGTAGGTTTTCTGCAGGTTTCTTACTACAAATGAGCTTATGACAAGAAGTGCAGTTCCGGTAGCCATAACAGCTCCTCCCTGAAAACCGCCGCCTGGAGAAAGATGACCGTGTATAACAAGATAGGCACCAAAAGCCATAATAATCGGCAGCATAAGAACCGTTCCTATGGAAACAATGCGTGTCATACCAGCCGGGAACCCGTCGCTGTCAGTAAGAACTGTTTCTTCAAGGTCTTTTCCCTTTATTATGCTGAACAGAAGCATTGATATGCTTGTCACAACCAGAAAAAGCACCGCAGCCTCACCCAAGGTGTCAAATCCCCTGTAGTCGAAAACAACACTGGTAACTATATTGTTTGATCCGGTCTCCATCTGGCCGTTTCTGAGGTAATAATCATCCATTGTACTGATATTTGCAGTATCTGTTTTTTCACTGCTTCTCTGGGAAAACACATTGCTGTTCCCAGCCGGATCACCGGGCAGATGAAGCTTTCCGATGCCTGTAAACATGAAACCGGCTATTATAAACATGGCAAGAAGACTTACAAGTTTCATTCCTCTCTCCTCCTTGTCATGCGGATAGCTATTACAAAAATACAGACCGTAAGAGCTGCACCGATTGATGCCTCGGCAATTGCCACGTCAGGTGCATCCAGCATAAAATAAATTACAGTCATCACAAGGCCAAATACCGCATAACTAACCACTGCAGCCATAAGATCCCTGAAGAGAATGCTAAGTACAGCTGTTATGAGTATAACAGCACAGAGAATTGACAAAACAACGGAAAATGTCATTGCTCCTCCTTTAATACTTCATCACTTTTGTTCGTATCATTATCATTTACAGAAATATCATGTGAAGGTGAATTATACTCATCCACCTCAGCCATTGCAGGTTTAATTCCTGCCAGCATGGCAGCCCTTGCAATTGCATGTGCACTGATGGGGTTTGTAAAAATAATCAGCATAACTGCAATGAGAGCATGTATAATTATCATAAACTCACTGTCGTCTATTTCAGGCAGAAACCCCACAATAATACCCGATACCACAAGAAGGCTTCCCAGAGTTGTGGCCTTTGTTCCTGCATGAAGTCTTGTATATACATCGGGGAACCTCAATAGACCGATAACACTTATGACACAGACAAAAATTCCCAAGCCAAGCAGAATGTCAGACAGAATACTCATCTTCTTTCTCTCTCCTCCCTGATATATCTGGCAATGTACAGAGTCCCGACAAATGAAAGGATTCCATACACAATTCCAATGTCTATATAAAGCGGTTTTCTGTAATGGGCCCCGAGAACAATCATTGCAATGATAACAAGCGTATTGATCACATCAAGAGCTACAACCCTCTCGGGAATATTTTTTCCTGCAAAGACCCTTATAACTGCGATGAGAATCAGTGCAGACAGCGCCACCGCGGCATAACCAAGGTACAGATTCATACTCTTCTCCTGCCTATTCTAAAATATTTTTCTTAACCAGTAGTATATAAATGGAGCAACCTCTTTAGGGGCAAATCCCTTTCCTGTACTTTTCTGCCATGAAAGACAGTGAACATATATGGAATGAGAATCATTACTTTCATCAAGTTCAATGGACAGGGTTCCCGGAGAAAGCGTAATGGAATTCGCCAGGAAAAAAGTTCCCAGAGATCCCTTAAAATCAGTGTCGAGTTTAACAATAGCTGGTTTGATCCGGCCCGTAATAACCCTGTAGGTCACCTCAATGTTGGCATAGACAAGCCCGATCAAAAACGGTATAAGAAGATAAATTAAAAATGCAAACCATCTGAAAGGATTGGCAATCTGTGCAGTTACCGTAGACGGGACAAAACGCCATGATAGAAAGGCTATAAAAAGACTTACTGCCAGTGCTACAGCTATCTCTTCCAGAGACCATATCAGAATAAAACTCCCTGATCCTGCTGTAAGCAGGAGATATGAGCAGAAGGACAAAATTGTATAAAAAACAAATGCCATATTAACCACCATTCAAGTTGATATTATTAACTATTTAAAATTTAAATAACTCACTTGCTAACTTTGAAAATCAACATGGACGTTCTGTTCGCAATATAAAAATTTGAACTCACCTATTATTTAACCTGAACTAAACTTTCACATTGCATTTTTGCACTATATACAATTGTGTAATGAACACACGATACAAAAATGTGACAAATCCTCCATGCTGAGACAAAAATAAAAAAGGGCATTCTCCGGAATAGAGATTCAATGAGCTAATATCTTTACACATAAAAAATCAGGTTTACAAGAAAAAAAAACAGATTCTGAAAAAAATGTACATTTTTGATACTTTAAGCAACACAAGATCAAAATCCAGGGCTAAAATCTGTTCTTCCAGTAATCATTCTTAAATACCCTGAAGCATGCATCCACAACATCCGGGTCGAAACTAGTGCCCTTATAGAGATTTATTTCATTCAATGCCGCTTCAAGTCCAAGAGATGCCCTGTATGGCCTGTGAGAGGCCATGGCTTCAACAACGTCTGCAACTGAGAGTATTTTGCTTTCCAGAAGAATTTCGTTCCCCTTCAGTCCATATGGATAGCCGGTACCGTCAATCTTTTCGTGGTGCTGTACAACAATATCAGCAATGGGCCATGGAAAATCTATATTTTTGATAATATCCCTTCCCATTCTGGGATGAGACTTTATGAGATTGAATTCATCGTCACTAATTTTACCGGGCTTGCTCAGTATCTCTGCTGGTATGGCAATTTTACCCAAATCATGTATCTGACCGGCAAGACGTATTCCCTCGACAACCTCACGTGGAAGAGACATCTCCTCTGCGATTGCCACTGCAATATGTGCAACATTCTGCTGGTGACCAGCTGTATATGGGTCTCTTGTTTCTACTACAGTTGACATCGCCTCTATCGTCCCATAAAGAATTCTGGAAAGGGCATCAAGATTTTCCTTTATCCTGTTCTCGAATTCAACCTGCTGCGTTATATCCTTTATGACCAGCACTGCGCCGTTAACTCTCCCGCTGCTCTCCCTTATGGGTGTTGATGTAAAGTCAATTGGTATTTTTTTCCCGGTTCTGACTGTCAGGTAATTACTGAACTCAGAATAGACTATTCCCATTGGTATGGGAATTCCTCCATCACTTCTCGGATCACTTCCTATTTTGACAATCTCTCCGACCTTTCTATTCAGGATATTTCTCTTCTCTATTTCAAGAAGCCTCTCTGCAGCTTCATTTATATAACCTATAATTCCGTTTTCCTCAATTACAAGCACTGCATCGAGAATGTTGTTGAGAACAGTTGAAACCCTTACTTCGTTATCCTTTATTTTTCTTTCCATTGAATGTCTCACAAGGGCCATTTCAATGGCTGCCCGAAGATCCTTCTTGTCAAAGGGCTTTATTATATATCCGTAGGCATTGCTTTCCTTTGCCCTGTTTATTGTTGAAATATCCGATGATGACGTTATATACACAAATGGAATCTGATCCCTGTTTTCTATACGGTTTGCTGATTCAATACCATCAAGTTTACCTTCAAGATTTATATCCATAAGAACAATATGCGGCTTATCCCTGTTAATTATTTCCACGGCCTCCTCACCGGTTGCCACCGCTGCTACAAGATTATAGCCCAGGCCAAGAATATATCTCTGAACAAGTGTTGATGTTATCCTGTCATCCTCCACGAGCAAAACTTTATACATTACATGCTTCCTTCATTCAAATTCATAGATTAGTGCCTTTTAGTAAGTTATAAATATTTCTCCGCTGTTTCAAGTCCCGTAAAACCGGAAAAACAATAATTAGAATAAAAATTTCGGATAAATTTGCAAAGAAAATAAACTCCTAAAAAGAGTAGTAATTCAAAAAAAGATAGACATATACAATCATGGGTTTTCAATGTTAATGTTCTGATTTGGAGGTTTATTAATGTATAGTTTAGGAATAAATATCGGATCATCCAGCATCAAGGTTGTGCTCATGGATGAGGAAAAAGTTCTCTGGAACAGGGTTGTAGCCCACGAGGGCGACTTTTTAAACACATTAAAGAACGTAATTTCCTATGATGAAATTCCTTCAGATACTAAGGTTCTTGTGACGGGGACAGAGGGACGCTATCTGGTTAACGCCAACAATGTAATAGAATCAATTTGTATTGAAGAGGCCATCAGGGATCTTAATCTTAATGTAAATGCCGCAGTTTCTCTCGGGGGAGAAAACTTTATTGTTTATACAACAGATGAGAACGGAAAAATAATTACAAGTTTTTCAGGAAACAAATGTGCATCGGGCACAGGTGAGTTTTTCAAACAGCAGCTCGGACGTATGGATATGACGCTTGATGACATCGCCAATGTCAAAGAAACAGCAAGAGTTTACTCTCTGGCCGCAAGATGCTCTGTTTTCATGAAAAGTGACTGCACGCACAAGCTTAACAAGGGTGAGGCCACCAAGGATGATATAGTCCTTTCTCTGAGTGATGTAATGGCCACAAAGGTTGCGGACTTTCTGAAGCGTGCAAAAATACAAAGCGGAAGAGTACTTCTTTTCGGAGGAGTAACAAACAACAGGTTCATTCTGAAATTCATAAAGGAAAAGCTGCCAGAGCTTGAAATAGTAGTTCCTGGAGAAGCCAATTTTATTGAGGCCTACGGTGCAGCACTTATGGCTAAGACATCGGGATCTATGCTCCCTGAAGAGAAAAAACTCTTCAAAAAACACAGCATAGGTTTTGGAAGATATCCCAGTCTTCAATCTGCACTTGGAAAGGTTAAATATATTGAACCTCAACGCGGAAAGATTAAACCGGGCGGAGAATACATTCTCGGTATTGATGGCGGTTCCACAACCACAAAGGTTGCACTCATTGACATTGAAACAGATGAAATTGTTGCAGATCACTATGGCCGTACACACGGAGACCCGGTACAGGCTCTGAAAAACTGCCTTATTGAGGTCAAAAAGCAGATCAGGGAACAGATCGGCGATGAAAAGATAAACATTACACTGGCATCTACAACAGGTTCCTCACGTGAAATTCTCGGTGTATTCATTGAGAGCCCTGCAATTTATAATGAAATAATAGCCCATGCCACAGGTACAACATTCTTCCAGGAGGATATTGATACAATTTTTGAAATAGGCGGACAGGACGCCAAGTACGTCTACCTGAAGAACAAGGTACCAATTGACTATGCCATGAACGAGGCCTGTTCAGCAGGAACTGGTTCTTTCCTCGAGGAATCTGCAGCAGGAGACCTCAACATCAAGGATGTAAGGGAAATCGGAGATATAGCCCTGAAAGCGGAAGAGCCTCTAAAATTTGGGGAACACTGCTCTGCTTTCATTAACTCTGATATAAGAAAGGCCATCCAGTATGGAGCAACAAAAGAGGATATCACTGCAGGAATTATTTCATCTATTGTTTCAAACTACCTGAACCGTGTTGTGGGCAACAGATCGGTAGGCCAGAGCATAGTACTGCAGGGAGGTGTTGCGAAGAACAAGGCTGTGCCTCTGGCATTTGCCATGCTCCTTGGCAAAAACATAACAGTACCTCCAAGCCCTGAACTTCTCGGATGCTTCGGAGTTGGAATCCTTGCTAAACAGAAATACCAGGACGGGCTTCTTGAAAAACAATCCTTTGATATAGACAAAATTCTCGACACAAACATTGTACACGAGCGGGAATTCTCCTGCAAGGCATGCGACAACATGTGCCCGATAAAAGTACTCAATGTCAACGGACATAAATACATGTTCGGCGGGAGATGCAACAAGTATGCAAATTCCAGAAACCGCAAGGAAGTTGATGAGAAACAGATATTCAACTATGTGGACAGAAGAGAAGAACTCATGTTCAGGGAAACGGCTCCTGCCGGAGATACATTTATCCAGAAAAAGGATTTTGTAGTCGGAATTCCAAAGGCATTTTCAGTATATACACTCTGGCCATTCTATTCATGGTTTTTCCATACACTTGGAATAAAAACTGTACTCTCCACTGATATCAAGCAGGAGGGTATTGCAAAGGTAGAAAGTGCCTACTGTTTCCCTGCGGAAATTGCTCACGGTGCAGTACAGGATATAATAGACAAGGGAGTGGATTACATCTTCGTTCCGCATTTCAGGGATATGCCAAGCCATGTGAATGATGTACACGCAAACTTCTGCCCGATCACACAGAGTCTGCCGTACTACATCAAAAAATCATTCACGGGATTTCCTGAGGAGAAAGTCCTTGCTCCAATTATCACATTCAAATACGGAAAGAACAAGGCTCTGGAAGATCTATACGCTCTTTCTTCACAGCTTGGAGTTACAAGATCTGAAATCAGGGAAGCATTCAATATAGCACATGCAAAACAGGAAGAGTTCTTCGCCACATACCACAAGGAAGGGGTAGAGGCCCTTGAACAGGCGCGAAAGGCTGACAGGCCAGTGATAGCAGTTCTGGGAAGGCCATACAACTCCTTCACAAAAGACGCAAACATGGGAATCCCCAGAAAATTTACAAGCCGGGGATACTCTGTAATTCCATTTGACATGCTCCCATATGAAGGAGCAGACATATACGACAACATGTACTGGTTCTACGGACAGCAGGACATGAAGGCGGCTTCGCTGCTCAAAAATGAGGAGAATGTTTACGTAACCTATATTTCAAACTTCTCCTGCGCTCCAGACTCATTCATGCTCCATTACGTAAAATGGATCATGGGAACAAAACCATTCCTCATTCTGGAACTGGATTCACACTCTGCAGATGCAGGTGTTGATACAAGAATTGAGGCGTTCCTGGATATTATTGAAGGATACAGGCTGAAGTTCTCAGGAGCGGATGAAGAGAGATACGACAACGGACTCAGGTTCATCAACAACGGCAAAGACCCTCTTCATGTACAGGACATTATAAACAACAGAAGAATTGATATTTTCGGAAACAAAAATGTGAAGCTTCTTCTCTCCAACATGGGAAGGCTTTCGGTTGAACTTCTCGCAGCCTCACTGAGAGGTATCGGAATAAATTCAGAAGCAATGCCTCTTCCCGATGTATACACTCTCCAGGCAGCAAGAAGCTATATGTCAGGCAAGGAATGTCTTCCTTCACAGCTTGTTCTTGGAGCTGCTCTTCAGTACCTGAACTCGGACAAATACAGAAAGGATGAAACATACCTTTTATTTGTTCCTACAACAACCGGCCCGTGCCGTACAGGGCAGTACTACATATTCTATGAAAACCTTTTCAGAGACCTGAGAATAGACAACGTTGTTGTAATCACACTGGACTCTGAAAATTCATACAACGAACTCGGCCAGACTTTCTCAAAAAGCGCCTGGTGGGGAGTCATCGCAGCGGATTACATGAAGGATGTTGAAACAGCATTGAGAACATGTGCAGTTGATCCGTCAACGGCCATCGCCAAATACGATGAGCTATGGCAGGACCTAGTTGACATCGCAGAAGAGAATCCCAAAAAGATGATTCCGGCACTTAAAAAGATTGCTTCAGAAATTTCAAAGATTCCTCTTAAACAGGATGTGAAGGATACACCGAAGGTTCTGGTTGTAGGAGAGATCTATGTAAGACGGGATGACTTTGCAGTTGATGAACTGGTTCGTCTCATGAGCAAAAAAGGAATCATCGCAAAGGTTTCTGCAGTAAGTGAATGGATCTACTACACAGACCATGTCAGAAAACACGAACTCATGAAAAGGTATAATCTCCTGCCATGGTACAAAAAACCCTTCTCCAAAGAGATGAGGGAGAGAATCGTATGGAAAATTGAAGCCATGTGGAAACACAGTGTGGATAAAAAAGTCAAGGACGCGCTTTCCGCGACAAGACTTATCCCGGGCGCCCCGCACAACATGACTGAGATCATGGAGAATGCAGAGAAACACTTTGTATCAATGGACCTTGATTCCGAGATTACAATCTCAAGCGGTGTCGCTTCAACAGCAATGATGGAAGACTACTCAGGTGTAGTAAACATATCTCCTTTTGCATGCCTCATCGGCCGTGTAATTGAAGGGTTGATCACTCCATGGAGCAGGGACAGAAATTATCCGGTCATGTCAGTTGAAATTGACGGAGCAGTTCTGCCTCCAAACATCATCAGCAAACTTGATATTTTCATGCTCAATGTACTTAGATTCAGGCAGAATCCGGAAAGCCTTAATCTGGTCGAGGAGAATGAGAAATCAGACGATTCAATGTGCAGAAAAATAGTTAAATAGATAAAAGAAACATAATCTAATAAAAAAGGGATACCAATGTATCCCTTTTTTATTATCCGGTAAATTCAGCACTGCTCAACTTTCCTGAAATATCTGTACTCTGGCACCTGGAAAATTCAGGGTGTATAGCAGGCTATAATCTTCCTGCCCGGAACACTGAGGGCAATTACATTCTCCGATACTTTTTTATATCTGTCTTCTTTCATATCTATGTCTCTGGCACCATCACTGCTGATAACTGTATTTTATCTTTTATCGCGATAAATATTAAACTGTTTTGCGTATTTCAGATTTATTCTTATACCAAAATTTTATGTTTTCTTTCTTCTGTACAATTTATCAAAAATACAACGGTAAATATAGCAAAAAAATAGTATAGTTGATATTATATCAGTAACACATTTTTCCACACAAAAAAGGGCTGCTATAAAGCAGCCCTTTTTTACATCGGCTATAAAAAGAGATCATTTTACTCGTTCTTTTTGAACATGTTCTTTTTATAGTCCTCCAGATTTTTGAAGATATTAGACTTATCTTCCTGATATTTGTTCATGATTTTCTCGTAGGCTTCTTTATATTGTGCCTTTATTTTTTGCACTGCTTCATAGCTTTTCTGTTGTTCACTTCTTACATTCTCAGATTTATCTGCTATTTTTTCAAATCTTTCAGATATATCTTTTCCCTCATAATCCCTTGAAAGATTTCTCATATTCATATTCGATGCTTCATTCATCATCATGTTATTTTCAATTTTATCTTCAGCTTGTTCAATAGCTTCACCAGATTTTTTCACATCCTCTTCGGACTTCATTTTTTTTATATTATTTTCAAGGCCGGAAAGATTCTCATTCGATTCCTTGACAGAATCCTCCCACGAATTTATCTGTTTTTCATAACGCTCAGCCTGCTGATCAATATTCTTTGCGATATCGCTGTTTCTGTTTTTTTCCCAGGAAGATATTGAACCACGGGTTTTTACTCTCTCAGGCATTTCAGAGACCTTTGTCTCAACTGAATAGCCGGGTTTAAGGTCGACGTTGCCATAACTGTTATCTATAGCCAATCTTCCCTGAGAAAGATCAATCTTCGTATCTCCTCCCTTGCTCACAGCAATATTAAATCTTGTTCCTCTAACACCGGCAACTGTTGTGGGTGTATAGAGTTTGTGTTTACCCTTTTTGAGCTTCACAAATTTTCCGCTTATCTGACCGGAAACAATAGAGACCCCCTCTGAATCCTTTACATTTTCACTCCCGATTTTTACAACAGTATTTGGTTTAATACTGACTTTACTCTTATCGGAATATAGAAGATCAACAATGGCTCCACGGCCTGTTTTAATTACATCTCCGTTCCCTACTTTATCCCCCATTGCCAGCTTAACAGTTTTACCACCCCTTACCAAATTTACATCTCCAAGGAAAAAAGAAACTGTCATACTATATGCAAATACAGGTATAAATAGAAGAAAGGCTGCTATTATAAAAAAGAATCTTACCCTGTTTTTCATCAATAAGCTCCAATATTGTATTTATTTGATTATACATTAAGCCTTCTGAAATTACAACTATTTTATAGACTTAATCGCAGTCATATCACCAATAAAGAATGTTTTATCACTTCAAAGATAGACCCTTTATTATTATTTCAGCAGTTCCAATATTAGTCGCAAGCGGAATATTATGAACATCACAAATTCTCATAAGCATATTAATATCAGGGTCATGGGGGTGTTTCCCAAGGGGGTCTCTTAAAAAAATTACAGCTTCAATTTTACCCTCTACAACATCAGAGGCAATCTGCGCATCACCACCGAGCGGACCTGATTGAACTCTCCTCACCTGGAGCCCGGCTTTTTCAATATGACTTCCTGTAGTTCCTGTTGCGACCAGATCATACTGTGACAGGAAATCCCAGTGATCCTTCACAAATGCAACCATCTCCGCCTTTTTCCCATCATGGGCTATAAGTGCGATCTGCCTCATTTTTCCCTCCTTAATTTGACAATTATCTTTATAAGGCTTTAGCTTTTATTATCAATTATTATTTATCAATTATTATTTGACACAATGATCCCAAAAAGTTGTTAAAAGAGAGATATGAGCAAGAAATATGATGTAATAATAATCGGAGCCGGGCCGGCAGGACTGTTTGCAGGGCTATCTATTAATGGAAAAAAATTTAAAACCCTTATAATTGAAAAGAAACAGACTCCCGGCAAGAAACTGCTACTATCCGGTGGCGGACAATGCAATTTCACAAACTCATCTGAAATCAGGGAATTCAACGTCAGATATAATAACAAAAATTTTGTCACTCCCTCCCTCCGATCCTTCAGCAACAATGATCTGATCGACTTTTTAGATAAAAAATGTTTTAAATCCCTTATCAGGGATGACGGCAAGGTTTTTCCTGAAAGTGCCAGAGCTTCTGACTTAGCAGACCTTTTCGTGAGGCTCAATATTGAAAACGGTGTAGATATTATCTCTGGCACCGATGTTAAATCTGTTTCAAGAGATGAGGAATGCTTTAACATTACAACCTCTGGCACCTCCTATAATTCACGATATCTCATAATCGCTACCGGTGGAAAATCATATCCCCAGACCGGTTCAGACGGCACCGGATTTAAACTTGCGGAGATGCTCGGACATTCAATAACTGTATTAAAACCGTCTCTGGCACCTGTTTTCATTAAAAACCATAAACTCATGGAATTATCGGGTATCTCATTTAACAATGCAAAAATTGATCTGTACAGGAACAACACCAAAACCGGATCCTTTACCGGAGAACTCCTGATCACACACAAAGGCTTTTCCGGTCCCGCAATATTAAACAACAGCAGATATATGGAAAATCTTGACCTTCTTAAAATTTCATTTACCGGAAAAAATTTTGAAGAAACTGACCAGATTCTTCAGGCAGGAAGAAACAATAGTGGAAAACAAAGTGTTAAAAAATTTTTACAGATTTTAAATATTCCCGAAAGGCTTATACTGTTTATTCTGAATACATTAGAAATAAGCCCTGGAGCCCAGGTTTCGCAGCTTTCAAGAGAACAAAGAATATCTCTGGCACGTTATCTGTCAGAATACCCATCAATAATTAATATGGTTGGAGATTTCTCCAGCGCAATGGCTACATCAGGAGGAGTTTTGACTTCTGAAATAAACAAAAAAACAATGGAATCCAGAATATGCCCCGGTTTATATTTCGCAGGTGAAGTACTTGATATTGACGGAGATACCGGCGGATACAACATTCAGTGGGCCATATCATCAGGCAGGCTTGCTGCAATGTCAATTTCAGGAACAGGATAAAGCGGTCTCTGGCACCAAATCTCCACTTCTCTCCGACCGCGTTCTCTGGCACCAGACTCAAAAACAGTCTATAATTTCCCAAATTATTAACTTTCTCTGGCACCCTGCAAAAATATTTCTCCAAAACTTAGTTAGAAAGCGTAAAACAATAAACAGAATTTAAAAAGACTTATGGGACGAAAGCACAGAGAAACAATAACAGGCGCAACATATCATATTTTTTCACGCTGCATTTCGAGACTTGATCTCTTGAAAAGCAGCTGGATAAAGGATCTATTTCTGCAGGTCATTTCCGAAACACAGGAAAAATATGAATTTGAACTGAATACCGTCATTATACTGGACAATCATTTTCACATGGTAATCAGAACCACCTCTTCCTGTGACACAATTTCACTGATCATGCAGAGAATAAAATCTGTTTTTGCAAGGAGATATAACAAAATTCATTCAAGAACCGGACCTTTCTGGAACGAACGCTTTGGACATAAAATAGTAGAAAAAGCTAAAGATATCGTCAAATACACTATTCACCTGCTCTGGTATGCCGCATACAACAGTGTCCGTAAAGGAACAGTTACTGACCCTAGAAATTATAAATACAGTTCAATAAATGCCTATCTAGACAAAACCTTCAAATTCCCTCTCAAAATAACGCGTCACAAAATATTCAAGAATTTAGGACGGACATTTAAGGAACGGACAGAAAAATTTTTAGAGTATGAGAGCATTTACAAAGAATATTTGTCAAAAAAGACTTTAAGTGACCTTAAATTTTAGAAATACACTCATGTCTACAGACCAGGCCCTCCCACTACTTCGCTTATTATTGCACCATATCTGAGTCCATTGGCTATGATGTCTGGCCTCAATTTTGTAATAACAGGAGTTGCTTCTTTAGGACCTTTTAATGTTATGACATATGGACTGCAGTTTGCCTGATTTCAGTTATGAAGGAGACAGGCATGGATGCCTTATGCAAAACTATTAAGAACATTCCGTTATGCTTTTTGCAGGCAGTCATCGTGTCTGCACTGCCTTCGATTTCATGATGAAAAGGAGGCGGCTGACACACCCACCTATATCTTACTGCAAACCTCTAGTTTTCAAAAATCCCCATGAGTTCCCTGTAACTGCGTGAAAGGGACGGCAGGTCCCTTACCCTTACCCCGTCGGGGAGTGATTCAAGAAATGATGAACCGTACCCCTTTGAAAGAATGCGCGGGTCAAGTACTGCAACTATCCCCTTGTCTGTTTCATTTCTGATGAGGCGGCCCGCACCCTGTTTCATCTTTATGACGGCTTCGGGTATCTGAAGATCAAAGAATGAATTCTTCCCCTGCTGTTCAACCTTTTCTATGCGGGCCTTCATTATTGGAGTGTCCGGAACCGAAAATGGAAGCCTGGTAATTATTACACCCTTGAGAAGGTCGCCGGGCAGGTCTATCCCCTGCCAGAACGAGTGGGTCCCCATTAGAACTGATCCCCTGTTTGCAATGTATGCGGAGATTGCACCTGATGCGCTGAGTTCATCCTGGGAGAATATTCTGTTCTCTATGTTTCTCTGAAGAAGATGTTTTACTGTACGGAGCAGGCTGTATGATGTGAAGAGCACAAGACAGTTGCCGTCTACTATTCGTATTATCTCCGCTATTACGGACGAGATTTTTTCAGGGAATGATAAGCTGTTGGGCTCAGGGAGTTCCCGGTCTGTGTAGAGGAGCATCTGTTTTTTGTAGTCAAAGGGTGACTTCAGCATGATGGCCTTCCCCCGGCTGAAACCGACGCGGCCCGAGAAATAGGAGAAGTCATTCTTAACAGAAAGAGTGGCAGAGATGAACACAGATGATTCATAGAATGAGTATACCTCACTCTGCATTATTTCGTTTATGTTCACGGGCCTTGCAATGGCCCTGACATTGCCCAGAAGTTCATCCGAGCTTCTCTCTATCCAGTAGACAAAGGAATCACGGTTCAGGTCCAGAAAGAATTTCAGGGCCTCTGTATATGCGGTGATCTTGTTCTTTGCAGGTTCAAATTCCAGAACTGTATCCTCTTCGTCAAAGTCATTTTCTGCCCGTACAATGAGTTCAAGGAACTGGGACAGGAGCGACAGAAATTTCTGCCCCATGTTGACTTTATGGGTGATGCGCAGAACATTGTTCTTTTCAGGGAACAGGTCACGGAGCTGTTCAAAGAATTTCTGGCCCTCTTTAAGTATCTTGTCTATGAAGTTTATGGCTTCCTGCTGTGTTATTGTGTCCTTGAATGAATAGACGAGGCCGAACTTCCCCTTCACATGGAATCTTGACATTATGTTTGCCAGGAGTTTGTGGTCTATGCTGAATCCAAGCTGACCCGAAGCGATTGTTTCAACCGAGTGTGCCTCATCAAAGAGTACAGCTTCCGTCACGGGCAGGTATGCCTTGCCTGATGCGACATTTGAAAAGAACAGGTAGTGGTTCATGACCAGAATATCAGACTGAGACCATTCCCTCTTTGCAGCCTGAAAGGGGCACTGTCTGGAATAGGGACATTTCTGGTGGCTGCATGCGTCGGGGTCACGGTTTATCTCCTCCCAGAACTCTCCGGGGCACCCTGTGTCAAAGAATGTGAATATGCGCATTTCAGTGAATAGTCTGGAGATCTTTTTCACAAATATCATGTTTCCCTGGCTGAACTGGCCCTTTTTCACTGCCTTTTCAAAACGCCTTCTGCATGGGTAGTTGGAGCTTCCTAGGCAGAGTGAATATTTGAAATCAAGTCCAAGCTCCTCCTGGCATATCTTCTGCACTATGGGCAGGTCCTTGTCCAGGAGCTGTTTCTGGAGCGCCTTGGTTTCAGTGGATATGGCTACACGCTTCCCCTTTGAGAGACTGTAGAGTATGGCCGGAAAAAGGTATGCCATGCTCTTGCCTGTACCGGTCCCTGCCTCAACGATTCCGTTTTCCGAAGATTCAAGGCGGTCCAGTATGAATTGTGCCATTCTGAGCTGGCTCTCCCTGTACCTGTATGAGGGCAGGTTCCGGTCGAGTGAGCCTGATGTTTTAAAGATATTGTCCATTAAGGATGAATCGTGCCTTCCTGAAAATTTTATCTCTTTGTATTTCTCCTGATAAATTCAGCAAGGCCTTTTTTGATTATTATGAACAGTACAATAAATATGATGAGGGCAATGACAGGGAAAAGATATGCCAGAATGTTCGGGTTATCCATGAACCGGTCGATCTCCTTCCCGAACTTCTCTTTTATTGTTATTACAATGGAGGAGATTATTACTATTGCCACGTATAAAAAGCTGAATGGGCCGGTTTTTCTGTTCTCCTCCTGTTCTGTATTATTTTCATCTTTCTTTACGGGAATGTCTGAAATACCCTTGGGGGAGGCCTTTCCGTTCTCATTCCGGGTTGGAAAAATTTCATTCATCTCAGGAAATCTCTCCTTCAGAGAACCTTTTCCCGGAGCATTGAGTCCTCCGCAGTTGCCGCAGAGCACCCGTTTTGCGCCTTCAGGAGCGCTGAGACTGTTTCCGCAGTATCTGCAGTTAAAATCTATTATCCTCATAATTTACCACCCCGTTGTTCTGACTGTTTTAATATATTAAATACAGATTCCATTGCCAACCCTGAATGGGGGATAATTTTTTATTGATAAAATCGGTTTCATGAGTATTATAATTTTATTCATATTCAGGAGTATTCTTTTGAAATCTTATCTCTCCACAAAAAAAATCATATTTACAGCAGCGGCACTGTTTCTGTTTCAGTGCTCTCTTTTTGCAGACACAGTAAATGATCAGGAAAAGGCTGCTGGGATTATTACTCTGGCACCGGCACTCTTTACCTTAATTGTTGCGGTAATTTCCAGAAGGGCGGTTCTTTCAGTGGCTGCCGGGGCATTTCTGGCTTCTGTTATTTTTCAGTTCAGGTCTGCCGGGGTTCTTCTTGCTCTGCCCTTCGGGATATCGGGCCTCATGTCCGGTATTGTCAGGGCAGTTGCCGATCCATGGAACTGCGGGCTTCTCTTTTTCTTCCTCTCCATGGGAGGGCTCTATTCGGTTCTGAGCAAATCTGGCGGTTTAAGCGCAATTGCTGCATATATGGAGACCAGATCAAGGTCACAGAGTTCTGCACAGGTATTTGCTTTTCTCATGGGATTCATCACATTCTTCGAGGAATTTGCAAGCCCCATGATAACAGGTACGGTAATGGCAAGGGCTTTTGACCGCATGAAAATTTCCAGGGAGAGGCTGGCATTCATCGCCGACTCAATGTCCGTTCCCCTCACGGGCATTATGATATTCTCCACATGGACAATGTACGAGATGGGTGTCATATACGCGGCGGGGGAGTCAATGAAAACCGGATTTGATGTAATGACTCTCTTTATAAAGACACTGCCCTACAAGATCTATCCTATTCTCATGATTGTCTTTACATTTGTATCGTGCAGGTCTCTGAGGGATTTCGGGCCCATGAAGAGGGTTCAGATCAGGTGCGCTGAATCAATGCCTGGAGAAGAGCCTGAAAACACGGAAAACGCTGAAGAGAGCACCGGACCTCTTCAGGATCAGTGCACAGTTCCACGTATGTCATCTCTCTTCATACCGGTTGGATTTTTTATTGCAGCTTCACTTGCAGGGCTCATTATGGGAGGCATTAATAATATAAGCAAGTCGGGTGAAATCTCCTCTGTTTTTTCAAGGAGAGGGATAGTGCACGTCATGGGCTCTGCAGATGTCACCATTGTACTTTTTCAGGCGTCCCTGTTTACGCTTCTTGTTTCGGTTATACTAATGCATCTCAGGGGTATTATGAACCCGTCCAGGGCTTTCTCATACTGGGTCAGGGGTGTGAAGTCGGTTCTTCCTGCAGCTCTTCTGCTTGTTGTTTCATGGGTATTTGTCAATATCATGAAAGACCTGGGTACGGTTGAGTACACTGGAAGAATGATGATAAACTTTTCAGCAGGACCGATGACACCTGTCATGATTTTCATGATTTCATTCCTTGCTGTTTTTCTGACAGGCGCACCATTCGGGGCAATGGCCTTCATGCTTCCGGCATCGGTTGCAGTTGCGGTCATGAGCCCTCTCACAATTGAGGTGAACCTTCCCCTTTATCTGGGCGCTTCAATGTCCGGTATCATTATGGGGGAACATTCATCGTTTTTTTCGAACAGCACAATACTTTCATCTGCCGGGGCAAAGTGCAGGCATGTGAATCATTTTATTACACAGCTTCCCTACTCACTCACAGTGGGGATTATTTCCGCTGTGGCATTTTTTATACCTGCAGGTTACGGTGTGCCTCTCTGGGTTATTCTGCCCGTATCAGCAGCACTGACCGCAGGTGTGGTACTTATTGCAGGCAGAAGGCCTGAAGGATATGACTATTACTGACAGGGGGACTCAAATGGACGCATATTTAAGAACACTGGTTGTTGACTCGGCAACGGGATTTTACCGTATAGACAGGTATAAGGTGGGAGATTTTTTCGGCCCCGTTGACCTGGGTCTCCATCTTTCAAGAAAATACGGAAGCCTGAACATCGGGACAGGGCTTCTTGCAGGTTCAATTTTTCCGGGATCCAGCAGGCTCATCTTTACCGGATTCTCCCCCTGCTGGAGCGGCTTCTATATCTCCACCATGGGAGGAGCTGGACTTGTTTTCAACAATCTGGGCATAGACATGCTCTCTCTGACAAACAAGGCCGGAACACCTTCAGTTCTATACCTGAACAGGATACACGGCGAGGAGGTTCAGGTGGAGCTTCATCCTGTAGATATTTCAAGAGTATGGAGAGAGGGGAGAAAGGGAATCTATTCCCTGACAGATTATGTCCTTGAAAAGTTCGCGGACAGGTACAGTACAGACCCGAGGATTCTGGTAACAGGCCCTGCTGCCGCGGCAACCGGCGTGGGAGCGGTTGCATCTGTTCCCATAGCAAAGGGTCAGGTTTCATATGTGGATACATGGGCCGGCCGCGGAGGTTTCGGTTCAAAGATGTATCAGGAGCACGGCATAGTTGCGGTAATCTACGGCGGTACTTTCATTGACGAGGATTTCCGGGACAGGAAGGTGGCAGATGAATGGTTTGTAGACAAGTACAACAAGAAACTCGCGGCAAAGGACCTGGAAGCCACAGCCAAATACAGGTTCGAGCCGGATTTTGATACGGGCGGCACATTCGGCGTCAACTACGCAACTCTTGGCGGAAGAATGATGTCGTTCAACTACAAGAGCATATACATGACAGAGCAGGAGAGGGTTGACATACACGACAGGTTTGTGCGTAACCATTACCTGAAACAGTTCAATGAAGAAACGATTAAGACAAAACAGCAGAAGACCTGCGGTGAACCCTGTGTTGCGGTGTGCAAGAAAATGCGGGGAGAATATAAAAAGGATTACGAGCCCTACCAGACAATGGGCCCCCTTTCAGGTATTTTCGACCAGAGGGCTGCGGAGAAGCTGAATCACCATGCGGACATGTACGGTTTTGACGCCATATCAATCGGCGGTGTCGTGGCATGGATGCTTGAGTGTCTCGATGAAAAGCTGATTAAACCTTCTGATCTTGGAATATCCGACAGGCTTCCGAAATTCAGTCCTGAAAATTTTGATGTTGTAAATGATTCCATGCACAACGCAGATATTGGTGTGGAGATCCTTGACGCTGTAATTGAAAAGAAGGGGATTCTGGATCTCTCCACAGGAGCCAGAAAGCTTGCAAGAAGGCTTTCCGGACAGATTGACCAGTCCATCAAGGACAGAATTGTGTCTGTCTCCTTTGCAAGAAACGGGTGGATGGTTCCCAACCAGTACTGGACACCGGGAGCTCTCTCCCCCATGGCAATAATGGGCAAGTACTTCATGTATTACGGAGAGGATTTTATCCCCCCGAGAGAACTGGGGAAAAAGGATGCCGAGAGGTTCAAGGGTGAACTTATTCTCGATAATATGGGCATGTGCAGGTTTCACAGAAAATGGGCGGAGGAGATGCTTCCTGAAGTAATAGACTCGCTCTTCGGAATGAAAGACCTGTTCCTTGAAAAGGTCTCACGGGCTGCAACACGCATAAACAGCCGTAATTCTTCGGCATTCTGGGAGTCAGAGAGGAACTTTGATTTTGTTTATGAATTCCTTAAGCGCAAAAAGGAAGTGGATAAAGTTGAGAACCCTGAACTTGACAAGTGGATCAAGGCATTTGAAGAGAACAAACATGAGGCTGCCCTTGAGTTCTGGTATGAAATCCACAAGGGGATACAGGAGACTCTGAAGGATTATTAGCAGTATGATATTTATCCCCTCTGCATGGTGCAGGAGAGGTGCAGGTTATGATGAAAAACCAAAAGATATATTTAATGTGAATCAGCATCCGTGTTCCATTTCAAATAAAAAAGGCTCCATGAAAGGGAGCCTTTTTTATTTGAAAGTTTAATTTATAAAAACCTTATTCCTCTCCGGTTGCAGTCTCCCCCTCTTCATCTGTGGTGGCTATTTCTTCCTTTGCAGCTTTGATTTTTCCTTTCACATTATCCAGTGAGGTATTATCCTTCAGTGTTCCGAGAAATTTGGGAAGTTCAATTCCAACCTGGCTTGCAAGATCCTGGAGCGGAGGCATTGATGTTATGAAGTTCCGTATAAAATTTGATGTGGTACCTCCGTCAGAACCGTTTCCTGAATCCCATACTGTTATCTTGTCTATTTTAAGGTTGGAGATTGCTTCTACCTGCTTGTCAACCAGTGTCTCCATCTTTTCAAGGAGCATGAGTGTTGCAGCCATTTTTGTGTCGTTGTTGCAGGCCTTTATGAGCTGGTTGTAACCGTCAGCCTTTGCCTGAATAAGCTCCTTCATGCCCTGTGCTTCGGCATCGTATCTCATGCGTATTGAGTCTGCTTCACCGCGGGCAAGCCTTCTGTTTTTTTCCGCTTCCGCCTCTGCTGCAATCTCTATTTTTTTCTTTTCTATTTCCTTGCGTACAACCTCTTCCTTTTCGAGACGAGCAAGTTCTGCCGACCTCTCTGCACTGAGAATCTCCTTTTCGGCCTTTGCCCTTGCAACCTGGCTTCTCTCCTGTGCCTTGGCGTTTTCTTCTGCAAGTGTTGCATTGTAGCTTGCTATTCTGGCTTTTTCAATGTTTTCCTTCTCAATTGCCGATGCTTCATATTCAGCAACGGACATACGCTTCTCGATTTCGGAAGCCTTTATTCCGGTTTCTATCTGTGCATTCTGTGATGCAACTTCAACTTCCTTAAGCTTGTTGGCCTTTGCCTCTTCCGTGGCACTCTCTGTCTCAAAGTGGGCAATTGCAATTCTCTGGTTTTTCTCAGCCTCCTTGCGCCCCTTTTCAGCCTCTGCAAATTCAAAGGCCACCTGTACTTCACGCTCACGGTTTGCCTTGGACTCTCCGATGGAACCGTTTCTCTCCTGCTCGGCAACGGCTACCTTTGCCTTGTTTATTGCTTCGGCAGCTGATTTCTTTCCTATGGCCTCTATATATCCGGACTCGTCTGTGATGTCCTTTATATTTACATTTATGAGCTGAAGGCCTATCTTGTTGAGCTCGGTTGTTACGTTATCATTAACCTGTTTCAGGAAAAGTTCCCTGTCCTGGTTGATCTCTTCAATATCAAGTGTTGCAATTACAAGTCTCAGCTGTCCAAGTATGATATCCTCTGCAAGCTGCATGATCTCATCATATGACATTCCAAGAAGACGTTCTGCGGCATTGAGCATTATCATCTGTTCCGTTGAAATTGCCACAGTAAATGTGCTTGGCGTGTTAATACGGATGTTCTGTTTTGAAAGTGCCCCTGACAGGTTGATTTCAATAGTCATGGGCTGGAGGCTCATGTATTTATAATCCTGTATGAGCGGTATTATAAATGTTCCTCCGCCGTGAATACATTTGGCGCTTCTTCCCCTGCCGACTTTACCGAAGACAACCAGAATCTGGTTCGATGGGCAACGCCTGTATCGGCTTATTGCAACAATTATGAGCAGAACAGAAATAAAGGTAATAATCCCGACAAACCCTGTGAAAATATTGAGAAAATCCATTGGCTCTCCTTTTTTATGTTTTATATTTTTATAGTGAGTCTTCTGTTTTGTAGGGGGCGACCATAATTGTGTTTGTTTTTTTGTCTATGGCGCATACAAGAATCTTTTCACCTGTCTTAAGTTCCCTGTTCATTGACATTGCCTCAAGTGTAGCAAGGCGTCCCTGGAGTTCGACCTGTACCTGGCCCCTGCCATTGCCGCTTGACGGGATGTTCATGTAAACTGACCCTGTATTCCCTATTGCGTTTTTTATCTCCATGTTCCCTGATGATTCGAATTTTTTAAGGTTTTTCAGGAGGAACCATGCGAAGAAAAATGTGACAACACCGGAAACCAGAGTAATGGCTATGATTGAACCGGGAGAAAATCTTGTGAACCTGTAGCATATTACACCTATCCAGCCTGCTCCCTTAAGGAATGAGAGAACAGTGTCTATGCTGAAATATCCTGTATCTGCTTCGGCTGAATCACTGCCTTCGGAGATGTCCATGTCTGCTGAGATATCAGCGTCTCCACCGGAAACATCAATGCCGTCAATTTCTCCTTCTCCTGAATCACTGCCAATAATGGAAAGCAGGAACTTGGATATGAAGAGGAGTGTTGCCGTTATGGCGATGACCCAGTATGCTGCTTCCAGGTTGCTCTGAATTCCCAGTAATTCTTTGAATGTTTCCAATGGATACCACCGGTAAATTAAAAATTTAGAGTTTAAAATAGCATAATGTTCTAAAAAGGCAAGAATAATTTAAGTGAAGCTTTTAAGACCGGGGAATGCTCTCTCAGTAAGGAGAATTAAGCAATCCCTGAATTAAAACTTAAATAAAAGACCGAAGGTACTTCCATAAAAATACTCCGATCAACGGCTGAAACATATAATTAGCGCCATTAATGTGTATTTGTGTCCTTTTCTGAATGGTCTGATGTTTTTTCAGAATTTTCACTGTCACCGGACAGGTCTGTATCGCGACTATTTTCCTGACTTTTGAATTCTCCTGAATTTTTAAGGTCGGAGGCATATTTTTTCCCTTTTTTAAGGAGAGTCATGAATTCCTCTTTCACGGAATCCCCGCTGATTGTATCGAGAGTCTCCCCCCTTGAGTATGCGGAAACCAGAACCCTGCCTATGGCATAGGTAACTGCTCCGGAAAGTATAATCTGGGATGCCATGCCGATGATTGTGCCGATTCCCGGAAGAAGTTTTATGAAACTGGCACCTGCCCTTGCTGCAGTACCTGTCACAAGGGCGGAGAGAAGAGCTCTCCCTTTTATTTCACTGTAATGGCCCGACATTTCAGTTGTCAGGGTTTTGATAAGGTTTAGGTGTACGGCGGAAACAGCGGCTATGTCCGCAACCGGTACAGGTATGGCTCCGGCTCCCATTGCAGTAAGTACATGTTCTTTTATTATAATGTCAATTTTGTCTGTTTTTTCCATTTTATTCCTTGCCTATAATTCTGATATTTTGATAATAAAATCATCTCCTTTAAGGTGAAGGATAATATTTATGTCAGTAATTTTCAATATTCTTTTTCCCGTAATTTCCATGGTCATACTTGGTTTTTTTATAGGAAGAACAGGAGAGTTCAGCAGGGATTTTTTTGCAGGCTCAAACAGGCTCGTTTACCGTTACGGGCTTTCTCCTCTCATGTTTATAAAAACCGCATCCATGAGTGTAAAACTCACTGAGGCTGTCCAGTATATTAAATCCATTGTTATTCTCATAACATGTCTTATTATTATTGCAACTATTGTATCATATATTCTGAAGATGACTTCAAGAATGAGAGGTGCATTTATTCACTGCTCCATGAGGGGTAACTTTGCCTATGTAGGTCTTCCGGTAATCCTCTATTCATTTTCCGGTTCAGGGAAGGAGAACGAAGCACTAGCCCTTGCGGTGATAATAATGACACCGGGTATTTTCTACCAGATTATTACCTCCACTGTGATAATGATAGCAAACAGGGAAGGTACAGGAAACGGTGGTCTGCTGAAAACAGGTAAATCCATAATTTCAGATCCCCTCATTGTAGGCTGTGCCGCCGGACTCATGATAAACCTGACTGGTCATGAAGTTCCATTTGCAATTGTAAGAACATGTGAATCTCTTGGAAGCATGGCTCTGCCCTTTGCACTCATAGGGATTGGGGCAACAATAGACCTTGGCCTTCTCAGGGGAGCCATAATTCCTCCGGTAATAGCTGCAGTCATCAAGACATTTATTTCGCCTCTGGTGATGTTCTTTATAATAAGCTATTTCGGAATAGAATTAACTTCAATGCCCGGTAAGATTCTCATGCTTTTTTCAGCATGTTCAACAGCCGTAAGCAGTTATATTATAACACTGCAGTATGAGGGTGACGGCAATCTGGCAGGGAGTACAATAATACTTTCTACATTCAGCAGCCTCGTTTCACTTGGGACTGTCATTTTGATAACAAGTTAAAAATTTTTACTGACAAATGTCTGAACTGCCGGCAGGTCAGGGAGTACATGCAAAAGGAGACACGATGATTACCATTTTCAACATACTGTTCCCCATAATATCCATAATACTGCTTGGATATATTATAGGCAGGACAGGAAATTTCAGGGAAGATTTTTTCCCTGGTGTAAACAGGCTTGTTTACAGGTACGGACTCGCCCCCATGCTCTTTATCAAGACCGCAACAATGTCAATAGACCTGAGCAATACTTTCAGGTCCATCGGTTCAATACTAATACTGGTAATTGTTCTTCTTCTCGTTTCATGGTTTTTCGGCCTTGTTTTCTCCATGCCGGCAAGAATGAAGGGTGCTTTCATTCACTGTACAATCAGGGGAAATTATGCCTACATCGGGCTTCCCGTTGTTTTCTATGCCTTTTCCCATACCAAATATGCCGAAAGCTCCACGGAAATTGCAATACTCATTTTCACTCCGGCAATTATTCTTCACAATGTGCTGGCAATACTTGTAATGATTTATTACAGGGAGGAGAAAAACCAGTCCGGGTATATTTTCATTTTCAGGTCTCTCATAAAGGACCCTCTCATTGTTGCATGCGTACTTGGACTTATAGTAAACCTGGCGCATATAACAATCCCCACAGCCATTGCAAGGACCGGGACTTCTCTGGGCAAGATGGCTCTTCCCCTTGCCCTTATAGGTATAGGAGCAACAATAGACCCGAAACTGCTGCGGGGAGCTCTTTTCCCTCCCTTTCTGGCTTCATTTCTGAAAACTGTTCTGGCACCGGCAATCATGTACGGACTGCTTCTTGTTTTCGGAATTTCAATTAATGAGATTTACGGTCAGATTCTCATGCTTCTTTCTGCATGTTCAGTGGGAGTGAGCACATACATTATTACTGAACAGTACGGCGGTGACACAAAACTTGCGGGGAGTGCGGTGTTCATATCCGCAGTCATGAGTATTTTTTCACTCAGTGCAATTCTGCTGATTATTAACTGATCTTTTCTATGACAAAGAAGCCGTACTGTGAAAAGAGGTTGGGAATTAATCTGCGGATTCTGGATTTTTTGCCGCTTGTGAAACAGAAACCTTTCTCCCTGACTATTCTGAACCTGAATTTTTTTGACATGTTCCTGAAGTCCTTTATTGTGAGCAGGTGAATATTCGGTGATTCATACCACTCATAGGGGAGAAGCCTGTTCACGGGCATTCTTCCGAGCAGAAGCAGGCTGAATCTGGTGCTGATGTAGCCGAAGTTCGGGAAACTGAGTATCACTCTCCTTCCAATTCTGAGAACCTCTTCAATTACATGGTCAGGGCGCTTTGTATTCTGAATGGTCTGGTTTATTATTACGAAGTCAAATGAATTGTCAAGATAGTCGCTTAACCCTTCGTCGATGTCTCCCTGGTAGCAGTAGAGGCCCTTTTCAACACACATTGTCACACCCTCTTCGGAGATCTCCACACCAGAGCCCTTTACATCCTTCTCATCCTGCAGCATTTCAAGGAGAACTCCGTCGCCGCATCCAAGGTCAAGGACCTTTGAACCTTTGTCTATTTCATTGATTACAAGATCGTATCCGATTCTCTGGTATTTCATTTGCCTGTACTCTTTTTAAATTCATTTTTAAGAAAACTCGAAATGTTTTTTTCGAGTGTTTTATTTGGCAGGAGAAAGGCATCATGTCCGTTCTCCGTATCTATTTCATTGAAATTTACATTTTTCCCTGTAATCCTCAGGGCCTGTACAACCTTCTTTGCCTCAGCCGTTGGATAGAGCCAGTCAGTATTAAAGCTGATAATGAGAAAATTTGCCTTAGCCTTTTCAAATGCTTCAGTGAGCCTGCCGCGGCCGTTGTCGTTGAGATCAAAATAGTCAATGGCCCTTGTTATATAGATGTATGAGTTCGCATCGAATCTGTCTACGAATTTTACCCCCTGATAGTGAAGGTATGATTCTATGCTGAACTCGGAATCCATGTTTTTCTTTGACATGTTGTCACTCTGAAAGTTTCTTCCGAATCTCTCGTGCATGTGTTTTTCGCTCATGTAGGTGATGTGGCCGATCATCCGTGCAAGTGAGAGTCCGGCACCGGGAAATTTTGAATCGTAGTAGTTGCCGTGATTCCAGTTGGGGTCATTGATTATTGCCTGACGGCCTACTTCATTGAATGCAATTCCCTGCGCAGAAAGAGAAGCCGAGGCTGCGATGCAGATACATGAGTTTATCATTTCAGGGAATGTTATGGACCACTGAAGGGCCTGCATCCCGCCCATGGATCCCCCTGCAACGGCGAGAAGTTTTTCTATGCCCAGATACTTTACAAGGTGGTACTGGGCCCTGACCATATCCTCAATTGTTACGATGGGAAAATCCATTCCCCATTGTTTCCCGGTTTCAGGATTAATTGACGCAGGCCCTGTGGAGCCGGAGCAGCCCCCTATTACGTTTGAACATATGAAGAAGTATTTATCTGTGTCGAATGGTTTCCCCGGGCCGATGTATCCATCCCACCAGCCGGGATTTTTACCTGTAGTGTCATTGCAGCCTGCAGCATGTGCATCTCCTGAAAGAGCATGAAGAATGAGCACTGCATTGTTCTTCTCTGAGTTGAGTGTGCCGTATGTCTCATAGGCAAGTGTGACCGGGCCTATACTTCTTCCGCAGAGCAGATTGAAGCCTCCGTTCTCTGCAAAGGTAAAAAATTCAGTTGTAAGCCCGCCTGGTGAATTTGTTATTTCCATTTAAAAACCGCCTTTTGACAGCGGTTTAATTGTGTATAAAAAAACTGCTGTCTCATCTTCCGGAAAAATTCCGCTGGATTTAGCACCTTTTCATCAGAAGGTTGCCGTGGTTTTTGCGGGCCAGTTCCCTACACCACTCTTGATAAGACAAAAATGTAAAATGTTAGTTAACAATAAGAATCCTGGAATTCTTATGTCAATAAAAAAATCATACAAGTATTTTAAGAGCTTCTTTTATCAATTCTTCAATTGTCATGTTCTCATTGTTTTTAAGAATTTCCGAAACGCATTTTGAAGATTTCTGCTCCTCAAATCCCAGAGCCATGAGTGCCTCCACTGCATCATTCCCAGCTGAGACATGTTCTTCTCCGGTTCCGGAAAACTGTTCAAGTTTTTTCACCTTCCGTGAAAGTTCAAAGATGAGTTTTTCTGCCTTGCTTTTCCCTATGCCGGGAATTTTGGTCAAAATCCCTGAGTTCTGGTTTTTTACGGCATCAACAAGCCTTTCAACAGAGAGGCCCGATAGCAGCGAAATGGCCATGGCAGGTCCGATTCCGTTTATATTCAGAAGTGTCCTGAACAGATCCCTTTCATGAACAGTTATGAAGCCGAATAGCCTGAACTGGTCTTCCTTGTGAAGTGTGTGTATATACAAAGAAGTTTCTTTTCTGTTTTCGATTTTTTCAAATGTACTGAAGGGTATGGAAATTTCATATCCAACACCGTTTACGTCTACTATAATTTCAGTGGGGCTTAATACTTCAACTCTTCCGGTGAGTTTTGCTATCATAAAACCATTTCTCCTGGAATTTCTGCATAAAGAAAATGGAGGCTTTCGCCTCCATTTTTCTGTTACATATATTTCGGCTCGTTGTATGAGTACATGTCATGGACATGGCCCTCTCTCTGGGCCATTGGGGACCTTATTTCAAACCTCAGGTCTCCTGAGTTAAGATATTTATGGAGAGTGTACATATCCTTTATTCCCATATCCTGAAATGAATGCTTCAGACTCTGTATGAGGTATGGGGCATAGTCGTTCATCGACCCTTTGTCCAGTACAGCACCGGAAACACCCTGTGCTACGATTATCTTTGCATCCTCTGCAAAGTATCTCTTGTTTGAGGCCATTCCTCGGTATTTTTTAAGTCTCACTCCATTTTCATAGAAGTATTCTCCGGGAGCTTCATTTGTTCCAGCGAACATTGACCCCATCATTGCAGCAGAAGCACCGAGGCAGAGAGCCTTTGAAATATGTCCTGTATTGGCGATACCTCCGTCAGCTATGACAGGTATTCCCCTGGTGGCTGAATACCTGGCTGTTCTGTAAACTGCTGTGGCCTGTGATCTTCCAACAGCCATTGTTGTCTGTGTTGTGCAGATTGATCCTGGTCCCATTCCTATTCTCAGTGCATCTGCGCCTGCATCAATGAGTGTCCTGCACTGTCCCTCTGTGACCACGTTACCGCCTATTACATCGATCTGCGGATAGTTTTTCTTAATAAATTTGATCATTTCAATCTGATACACTGAGTTTCCCTGAGCCGAGTCTATGACAACAACATCCACTCCTGCTTCTGAAAGTGCGGCAAGCCTTTCCTTTGCCTCTTCCTTTGTTGAAATTGCGGCACCGACTCTGAGCTGCTTCTTGTCGTCCTTGGATGCAAGGGGGAATTCCCTGTTTTTCAGAAGGTCATTTCTGCTCATTAGAGAAACAAGTCTTCCCTGTTTGTCAACTATCGGGAGTTTCCCCTTCTTTGAACTCCTGAGAATCTGGTTTGCCTGGGAGAGAGTGATGCCTTCTTCTGCAGTGAGGGGCTCCGGAGTCATCACATCCTTTAAAAATTTTGATCTGTCCTTTTCAAAGTCTATGTCACGGTTTGTTACAATTCCCACGAGTTTTGAATTAAGTTTTCCGTCCTCAGTTATGGGGATTCCTGAAAAATTGTACTTTGCCTTTATAATGTCTATATCGCTTATTCTGTGATTGGGGGAGAGGACAAGCGGATTTGTGATAAAGCCATTCTCATATCTCTTTACCTTGCTTACCTCTTCTGCCTGCTTTTCCGGAGAATTGTTATAGTGAATAATACCTATACCTCCCCAGAGCGCCATGCTTATTGCCATTTCAGCCTCAGTTACTGTATCCATTGGGCTTGAAACAAGAGGGCTTTTTATTTTGATATTTCGTGTAAGATTTGTTTCAAGATTTACGTCATCAGGAGCAAAATCTATAAATCCCGGGAGAATGATAAAGTCATTGTATGTATAACCTGTATTTTTTAAAAAGGTTTCCTCTGCTGAAAAACCGTCCATATTTTCCATCTTCATCTACTCCTTAAATTTTATATTATTAAATTATATTCACGGCAAGAATCAAATTCAACTTTTTAAAAAGAATTATACTAATCGACATAAATTTTAATAGAGACATTTGTCAAGGATTTGAAAAAAATGTTTCAAATTTTTATTTTGTTTTTATGGTAAGATACTCCTCATGTATATGACTCATTGAACTGAAGATGTTGTTTCTTGCGTTTTTATCAAGACTTTCCATGGAGTCTATTATCTCCCTTATTGCATTTCGTTTTGTCCTGTCTCCGTATGGGCAGCGTTTCAGCTCCTCAGGGTATTCCCTGATTTTTGAATATCTTTTAGTGTATTCTTCAGAAATAAGGATGAGGGGCCTGATTGTTTCAACTTCTCCGTCAAACATTTTCAGTTTTGGAGGCATGGCGCTGAATGCACCGTTAAAGACAAGATTCATAATGAGTGTCTCATTCACATCATCCCTGTGGTGTCCCAGAGCCAGTTTGTTGCAGCTGAATTTTCTGATAAAGTCGAACAACTCCTTTCTTCTCTGCCATGAACAGATGAAGCATTTCGATTTTGATTCATCCCGTTTCAGGTCTACTGTAGATTTAATGAGATGGAAGGGGACATCAAGTTCCATACAGAATTCTGCAAGCCAGGCCGTGTCGGTTACATAATCTATATTTTCAATGTCAACGTGTACTGCATGGAGTTCATATGTGATGGGGATGCGTTTTCTACGCATTGCAAGAACCTCAAGAAGCACAAGTGAATCCTTTCCACCCGAGAGTCCCACTACGATTCTGTCGTTATTTTCAATGAGAGAGTACCTGTTGATAGCTCTGCCGGTGTCACGGTGTACTCTCTCAATAAATTTTTTGTCCGATAGTTCCTTCATTTTATCCATCCACTTTTTATATTGGTAAGCAGTGGATGGATAATTGTCAAGAGAAAGGGTAAGTATTTTTTATTTAAGGGCAGCGGTTATTTTATCTCTCAGTTCCAGAATCCCGGAAGTGGTTTTTGATTTACCCATGCTCTCGGCAAGTTCGGCAAAATCACCATAGAGAGCTGCGATACGGTTCTTTCTCTTTTTGTATTCTGAAGGAGATTTTATAATCACATCAGCAGCTTCTTTCATTACCCTTAATGATTCTCCCGATGAAACTGAAAGAGCAAGTGCGCTTCCGTGTCTTTCCATAAAAATGGCCATTCTGATTTTGGAGAGAACCGCTTCCCATTTCAGGCCGGATTTTACGGAAAGGTCTTCCGCATCCACAAGTATTTCGTATGCCTTTTCAATGTCGCCCAGTTTTTCACTGCAGGCCGACATATTCAGGAGAAGTTTAGCCTGCATGCCTGTCTGGCCGTCTGTACCGGCCGGTGAAAATGAAGCTTCAAAGAGCCTTGCCGCTTCACTGTATAGCCTGAATATGGTGCTGTTTGCAGAGTATCTGTCCGCCGGCTTTTCTGAGCCGGAAGAGGATATGGAGATGATTTCGGCTCTGAGGAAAAGAAGAGTGGCAAGAGCTGTGTCGAGCCTGTAATATATTCTTGTAGAAGATTCCTTTACCGATAGGCGGAGTGCTTCTGTTTCCTGTTCTGTGATTTTTCTTTTCTTTGCTTCGGCTTCGTCCCTGAGATCCTTGTACTTTGCCTTGAAGGTACTGTCTTCGTATTCATTCCTGTATTTTTGAATGTCCGATGACAGGGTTTCCAGAGTTTTAATACTTAAAGTTTCGTTCTTCCCGTTTTCATGGAGCGATGAGTAGAGGTTCACAAGGTTCAGGGTTGTCATGAATATTCCCTGAAGGTTTCCTGCTTCGAATGCTGTTTTCCTTGCCAGGGTAAAGTATTTCTCTGAATTTGAAATATCGCCGTTTCTAAAATAGTAGAATCCAATATTGTTGAGGCTTCTTATCTTTGTTTCCACTGATGTGGATGT
Organism: Spirochaetota bacterium; assembly: GCA_003246895.1. GTDB lineage: Bacteria > Spirochaetota > UBA4802 > UBA4802 > UBA5550 > SZUA-423. Next base: position 52,620 of record QKCL01000015.1, read on the forward strand.
ACTGTCACTGATGGAATCAACTTTTCTTTTAAGAATGGAGATTGCCTGATCCAGCTTTCCGTTCCGGAGAGCTATCTCCTCTTCCATGGAAAGGTTCAGAAGTTTCTTGCTGTCTCTGTCCAGAGGATAGAATATTTTATTGTTTCCGATAACAATGGCATCCGGTCCCAGGTCCCAGCTGAAGAATGGAAGGAATCCGAACAGTTTCAGTACTGTGCTGTACTTCTTTTTGTCATCGGGGTAATCTTTCAGCAGTCTGTTTGATTCTGCTATGAGCTCAAGGGCCTTTTTGTCATTTTCTGTTTTATGGTAACAGTAGGCAAGCTCCTGAAGAATACGTGCACTGTCTGTTTTTATTCCGTATTTCTTTGAGAGATCCATTATCTTTGTGTACCAGAAAATTGCGTCTTCATATTCACCATTGTACCTGCTGAAAAGTGCAAAGTACTTCATAAAAACCAGCTGTGACCGCGCTCCTTCAGATCCCTTTTTCAGTGTGCCCTGGTATATTGTATTTGCCCTGACCATTTCATTTCTTGCCTGGCCAATCTCTCCGTTCTGCCAGAGTGAGTATGAGTAGTGAAAGTGGAACAGAGCCCTTTCTGCGGGGTTGTTGAACTGCTTTTTGTATTTTTCAACGAGCCTGTATGAATCAAGGGCCCTAGTGTAGTTGCTCAGGAGAAAGTAGTTGTTGGCCATGTTCAGGTGAATGTTGCCTTCATTTTCAGGCCTGGATATTTCATCGTTTGCCGCAAGGGCTTTTTTCAGTATTTCAATATTCTCCTCAAAGAGCTCTTCGGGGAAATATTCAGATATCAAAGAATTATACCTGCCGTCAGAAACAGACCTCTGGCGGTCCACAAACTGATATATCCATGTTTTCATGAGATATGGGTCAATGAAAGTATCATCGATGAATATGCACCATTCAAGCTGAGCAAGGGATTTTTTGAAGTATTCAAGTGTTTCTTTTAGTTTTGAATAATCATCGCTTTTCCCGGATTTATTGTATGAATCCATCCCTTTGAGTGCATAGATGTATGCGAGCCCATATAGGTATGGCTTGTTAAAGCCGTTTCTATAAATATCCTGCATTTTTTCACCGGTTTTTACAAGATTTTCAATGCCTTTTTCCCCATGTAAAGCAATATATGCATCTATATATCGGATCTGGACTTCAGGTGAGAAGCGGTCATATATGTCGACATAAATTCTCTTACTATAGATTCCATCTAGCAGAGTCCTGTATGTTTTAAAAGTCTCAACAGCTTTCATGAAATTTTTTTCTTCAAACTGTTTGAGTCCTCTCGAATTGTAGCGATCAGTAACGTAAAGGATTCTTCCTTTAAGTTTAGGATCAGAGAATCTTCTTGAATACTTATCTATTGAATTGTAAAAAAAACTGTCTGCATAATCAGGGTTGTTAGTCTTATAATATTCACCAAGAATTACAGTTGAATAGTAATAGGTCAGTTCATTGGGATGTACGATTTTTATTACATTTTGTAGCTCATTTATGGCTTTTTTTGTTTCACCACTCTTCATGAACATAATGCCCAGGGAAAGACCGATCATGGGATATATGTTTTTATTTGAACCGTATTCACTTTTCAGTTTTTTAAGGCCTTCCACTGAAAATGCAGCATTCCTGGTATTATACACATAGTCACCCGCAATAAATTTGATGAGAGAAATTTTCTGATTGTATTTCCCCTTTTCAAGTATTGTGAAGAAGGAATCTGAAGGTTTCGAATTGAATGAAATCTTTGAGCAAAAATTGATTTTATTGTGAATGTCCAGAACTCTTTCGTATTCAGGGTAGTCTGAAAGAATCGACATATATATTTTTTTTGCCCCGGAGTAATCCTTTTTTGCAAAGAGAATATCTCCCATGTCCTCAACTGCGAATGGGGCAAATTTTTCTGATGAATACTTTTTTATGGCAGAAATCTGGGCTGAGACCGATTTCCCCGCACCATGATCCAGTATTATCTGCGCATACCTGTCGCCGTTCTCAACCCGTTTTGAAAGAATACCGGAAATGAATTTTTCATTATCCGTAAGCTTATTCTCTTTGTAGTAGTTAACAGCATCACCAAGTGCCCGGTCCACATATATTGATGAATTGATCTTTTTGTCATCTCCGTAATAGTGATATACTGCTTCAAGTGACATGATGTATCGTTCACTGTCTTCAAATTCGTTGATGAATCTTTCGCAGAGTTCATACTGAAGTTTAGCGTTTACTTTTTTGGGGATAATGCCTGTTTCAGGCAGGAGATTAAGGTTTATGTTGTTATTCTCAAGGCTTGAGTAGATCAGGACACCGTTAAAATCAGGGGTCTTCAGAACCGGTAGCCACTTTGCCTTGAGGGATGATGTTGACTTTCTTGTGAGAGGATATGAAACATTTTTTTTAAGGTTCTTGAAACGTATTATTGCCCTGTCGTTGAGATCAAGCCTTTTGTTGCCGTTTGTATCGCTCTCAATTGACGTATAAATTATGTTGTTCCCGGCAAAGGACGGATAGAGTTTGATGCTGGTGTCTGCAGTGAGCCTCTTTTCTTTTCCCGTTTTCAGGTCCATGCTGTAAACTTCACCATTCTGCGAGTCCCTGTAGGATATGAACAGAATACTGCTGCCGTCTGTTGAAAATGACGGATAGACTCCGCCTGTTTTTGTAAGTTTCTTTTTCCCTGAACCTGTGCTGTCCATTATCCAGATGTTGGACTCTCCGCCGTCTTCAGATGTATATGCAATATATTTACCGTCCCTGCTCCATGCAGGAGAATAATCCTTAATGTTTTTCACTACGCCGGAAGGGGTTTTCTGCTCTGTCAGGTTTAAGAGTTTTGCCTTTGTGTCCAGAACCGAAGGCAAAGTAATGGCTGATTTTGTTTTGTTCAGAAGTTCTTCAGGTGAAATATCCATGACAAAAATATCACCTTCCGGGTCTGTTCTGTATGAAACAAAAGCAAGCTTTTTGCCGTCCGGAGAGATAACAGGGCTTATGTCCTTTGAAGGATGCTCAGTTACCCTTACTGTGGTGATGTCATTCATTGATCTCAGGTATATGTCAAAATTCCCGCTCTCTTCATTTGATGTATAAAAGAAATATTTTCCATCCGCAGAGATGTCTCCGTCTGTTTCGATGGACCTGTTTATTGTTATGGGAGTAGTCTTCCCGATATTGAAACGGAATTCCTTGTACATGATTGCGTCGTAGTTAAAAACCACGCTAGGCCCCTTGGAATCACAGGAGAACAACCAGAGAATGAGAAATGCCGGTAAGAATCTAAATAAAATTTTCATAACTACTTCCTGACCCAGTTCCCTTCGTTATTTTGTATCCAGTCATTCTTCTGTGCAAGAGCCTGGAGTTCCCTTGAAAATTCCGCGCCGAATGCCGAAGCCTTGGCTTCGTCGGGTTTCCCGCCGGTCAGGGTTGCTCTTGTGAATATTGTTTTTCTGGCTGAATTCTCGGATTTTATTAGATCCAGCAGCTGATTTTTAAGAAGCCTGTTTGACTCATACTTTTCATTTTTTATGTAGGAGAGGTAGCCTTTGTTAGATTCTCCCAGTGCGCCGCTGTTTTTATGATCCCTTATTATTGGCAGGTTTTTCTCCCTTATATTCATTGCCTTCAGCATTTCGGAATCTGCTGTTTTCTTGACTTCAGGCTCGGTTCCTGTGGAGGGCCTTTTCACGGAAGAGACAGCCCATGCATCCTTTTCTATCTCCTCATAATCCCCTATTATCTGCCTTTCTATTACAGTTTTTTCACCTGTAAGATTTACCTTGGGCGGAACAACGTTCAGGCAGCTTGGGGTTGACGAACATCCCCATATAAAGGGCCCTGCGGCCAGGATAAGGATTGCTGAAATTTTCTTTGTCATTTATTTGCCTCTTCATTTTTCAAAATATTTCTAAGGTATTCCTGAACGGTTATCCTGTTGAAGACTACCTCGCTGTTGTCAACTGTGATGAGTGCACTGAGTATCTTTCTTGAAAGATTAACAGTTGTATATATGAGACCGTTCTTCAGTCGGAAGTCGAAATTTTTTACAAGCATTGAATTGTCAACAGCGAACTGCCCGACCTTGCCGAGCTTTGACTGGCCCTTTTCAACACTGAGTCCCTTCATGAGCCTGTTTGCGGTTTTTGTTCCTATCTCGTAGATGTTTATGTATCCGTCTGCTGTCAGTTCCTTGCCAACATCAAGTCCGCGTCCGGAAAAGTTTGAACTGAAGGAGAGTTCAGCGGATGTTGACTTTTTAGCCGGGTTTGGGTCATCAAGAAGTGAAAGGTCTATGTTTGTTCCGTCCAGGATGAGATTGAACTCCATGTGCTGGGGCTTAAAGTCTGCAAGATTGAAAAGCACTGACCTGCCGTACAGCGAGCCCTGCATTATTTCAGCCTTCAGGTCCTGGATCCTGAATACACGATTTCTGAAACTCAGACGGGCATTGAAGTCCTTCATGTATTCGTAGCTTATATCCCTTGCAGGGTGCTTTGCCTTGAATGATTTTATGGAGAAGTTCGGCTTTGAACTGTATCTGGTTGTTTCTATGATGTTCTTCTGTGTTACCAGCAGCTGCGAGGATTCATTCTTCTGCTTTTCAAAGTCAAAGCTGAAGGGGAAATTCATGTTGAGCCCGGTCAGATACATTTTTTCATTTTTGTTGTATATGTTAAAATCATCAAAACTGAGTTTCCCCTGGGCCGAGCCTGTTGCAAGATCTCCCTTCATGGAAGCGGTAATATCTATTTTGCCCCGGGACATCCAGGGGCCGAACAGAGACCTGTCTTTGCTGTTGTCAATTTTCAGTGAGAATTTCAGGTCTGAATCAGATATGGGTGCCTTTTTAAGGCCCACAGTTCCTGATGCGCTGAGATCCAGGTTCTGGCTCCTGCTTGCCAGTGAAAGATAATTCAGTTTCAGATTTTTTGCAGAGTTGTTCTGAACGATAGATGTCTTTAATACAAGGTCGTTTATTTTGTAATCGGGCACAGCCGCGTATAGGTTAAGTTTTGCGGCAGCGGCAGCACCGGTGAGGCTGAAGCTTGAATCCATTTTCAGAGAAACTTTTTCCTTCAATGGTATTCCCGATATGCTTTTTTTCAGCCTCTGGGGCACCATGGAAACGAGCGGTGTTTTGTCGAATTCAAGTTTTGTAATATCTGCTGAACCCTTCAGGGAAGGAGACAGGCTGACATTGCTCTTCATGGTCATGTGAAGTGCTTTTTTTCCTGTAAGCGGATCTGTGAATCTGATGTCCATTCTCGAGAGGTCCACACTTTTAAAATTGTCCGGGCTTGACAGGGATGTTTCAATTTCAAGTGAATTAAGGCCTGACTTGCTCCCCTGGAGCACGTAGAAAAACCTGTTCAGGGAGATGTCTGTATTCAGTGAAATATAGGAGTTGTTTCTGTGAACACTGTAATGTATTGAAGATGACGGAAGACTGGCTGAAGTTCCCGGAACCTGCAGGTTTATTCCGGACATTTTCACTGCGCCCACAATGTTCTGCTTGTTGACAGTTCCCCTTACGGTTAAAGGGTAGAGAGAAAGAGCACCAGAGAATCGTGTCTTTCTGTCCCCTGTGAAGGAAACATAGTACGGATAGAGGTCGCTGAGGCTGATATTGCTTTCGTTCATTGAAATATCAATGACCTGATTTTTGGTTACACTCTCAACGGATCCTGAAAGTTTTATCCAGTTTTTGTTTTTGAATGAAAATGAAAAATTGTTTATCACCAGTTTGTCCGTGACCGGTTTGTAGATGATGTCGTACCTGACAAAGAAATCCAATGGTATAATATGCCTGTTCTTCAGCCTCAGGGGAAGTTTTCTTGTTCCGAAATCCAGCCGGCTTGCAAAATGGCTTTTGTCACCGTTTTCAAAAATGAGTTTCCACATCATAGTGAGGTCTGGCTGGGTAGACAGTCCGCTTGAAAAGTAGCGTATATCCATGGAATTGTCGGGATTTAGTTCAATGCGCATGGTTTTTAGTATGTTAACAGCTTCCACCGATAGCGGAACTTTTTTGAAAGGCGGTATGTCTATGAGCACTCCGAAGGTGAGTCCTGTCATATTTGCGGAGAAATCATTCCCCTTCACAGAGACCTGGAGGTCTTTGAGTTTGAAGTTAAGGAGAAAATCAACTGCAATGGGAAGATTTATCTCTGTGGATTTTTCTCCCGAACTCTTCTCCTCCTTAATCTCTTCGGGCTTTTCTTTTTTATCCGAAGGCTTCATGAGAGTGGCGAAGTTCCATTTGTCTCCGCTCTGTTTCAGATAGACCTTGGGGCCGTATATACCGATTTCAGGAAATCTCACAGAACCTGTGAGAATTTTAAAAATATTATATTTTAAAACAAGCCTGTCTATTGCCACAATTTTTGAATTACCGAAATCTGATCCGTTTCTGATAACAAGATTATCTATTTCAAATCCGCGGTAAATATTGAAACTCTTTACCTTCAGGTCAAGTGTACCTGTTGACATTCCATTGAAGGTTTTTTTTGCCAGTTCCTGTACTGTGGGGGGAGTAAGATAGTAATTTAGAAATATACCTGCGATCATGATTACTGCGATGACGGTAAGCGGAATTCTGATGAAAAGGGTTTTAGCAACCTGAATTGTAATCCTCTTCCACAGGGGCCTCATTTTTTTCCGGGCCTTCTTCGCCTTTCTTCTCTGACGGTATGTGAGTTTCTCCGGCTTTTCATCTGAAGATTCAGAGTCATTAACCGTGGATGTTTTTTTTGTTTCGGTAATTTTTTTCTTATCTGTTTTTTCCCTTTTGAATACAGATAGAATCTTTTTAATCAGGCTAAGTTCAGGCATTTCAAAACCCCGGAAGTTGTTAGGATACTGCGGGCACTGCACCAAGCCAGAAGCCCGCAAGGGGACATTAAAACGGCAGTTTTAATGTCCCCCTATATTCCTATATAATAAGATATTGCCCGCGGTAATTTCAAGTAAAACTTTGTATATGTATTGTTAAATTTATCAGAAGTAGAGATTCATTTTAATTTCATAGTTGTGCCATGGATTACTCTTCTCCTCTCCTTCATTGCCCAAAAATATTTTATTGAATGAGTAATCGCCCATGAGCGACAGCCTGTCTGTTATTTTCAATGCCGCATTTACACCGCATTTAACCTCACTGCGCTTGTATGACTGAGGTGAGTAAAAATACTGCCCGAAAATTCTGGTCTTAACCGGGCCGGCCTTTGTGATGAATCCGGTTTCACCGCCAAGAAGATAATCTGTGTTGTTTTCATATTCTCCGTTGAAATATGTTTCAAGTCCCGCGAAAATGTATATCTGGTTCATGGAGAATATTTTTGTGCTGAGGCCCGTTGCGGCTTTCATGTAGTATGCAAGATTATCCTGCCCGTCACTATAGGTGTGCTCCATTAAGCCAGTTTTGAAATCCCAGCATGCGCTGAAGTAAAATCTGTCAGACGGCGGCAGGGATATCAGATCGAGAATGTCGAATCTCTGGAGTTTCAGTTCTTTTTCATCGTAATAGTATCGACCCTCAAAATTCAGGAACACTATCTGTGAATTTGTATTAAGTCCCTCATCGGGATCCATGAGGTGATGGCTTGATGTTCTGAAGGAAACAGACGTGTACTGATCCTTTCTGTCGACTCCATGCCCCAGGGTAAGTCTTGAAGCCCTGTGCGACAGATCCGGTGATACCGGCTGGTTTATGCTGCTTATATTATCCTTCTTCTCAAGTACGCTTCTTTTTTTCAGAGTGGAGACAAGAACCGACCGGTAAAGCCCGCCTTCTATGTCACCCTTTACGGCCAGAAATTTGAGGTATTCTATCGTAAGGTCGCAGATTACTGTTTTTTTCTCTTCCGTGATATTCATTGTATCAATAGAGGAGATGTCCTTTTCTCCGGTGCAGATATCCTTTACGAGGATCTGTTCATCCTGTGTGAGCATGGATTTGAGGTGCTGTATTTTGGCATAGAGTGACGGCCTGAATACCTTGTTTTTCACAAGGCCCAGTTCGCGGGCCGCCCTCAATGTGTCTATGGGTTCAACGCTGTATCTGAATTTTTCCGTGATCTGTGTCTCGGGCCGCGCCGCAAGGATAAGATAGAGCAGGTTGAAGGAGCAGTTTTCGTCTATGAAATAATAGTCCGAGTATATATCCTCCATCTCCACCACATGCCTTACGAGCCTTTCGATTTCTTCAGGAGAAAGGTTCAGCTCGTACTCCCACATGTCGCGCATTTCTCCGTCACTGTATTCCTTTATTTTCTTGTAATACGGGAGATAGGAGTAGTAGCCTTTGTAAAGGCCCAGAAGCCCCTTGAATGCAAAAACAGGCCCGAATGTTTCATCTGTAATGGCGGCGTAATTTGCAGCCTTGGCGAGGAGCCTGCCCCCTTTGGAATTTTCCATGATAAGGAGAGTGTGTCCGTACATTGACGCCGGGCTGTTCATGTACCCCGCAGGAAAAACCAGAACTATCTTGTCGGGCGAAAGGGTTTTATAGAAATTCTGAAATTTCTCCTCACCGTTGTAGGGCAGTTTGCTGAGATCTATGTTCAGCTTTTTTCTGAGCCAGTCGAAGCGCCCGCAGAATTTTGCCGTGGGATGAGTTTTCCCCTTTTGCGGTTCCATGAAAAATGCTTCGATTGTGTATTTCAGTTCAGACTTCGGGTCTGTTTTCCCTTTTTTACTGAAAAAAAAACCGGGGTCATCAACAAGGCTTTTATATCCGAAAAGTTCCTTTCTGTAATGGAGAAGGGCATGCCAGTATATGTCCCTGTGGAGTTTCATGTCCAGGGCCTTTCTGACCAGTTCATCCCGGTATCTGTTTATATCAATGGAGGAGCTGCCGGTACCGGAATTCTGCGAATAAAGAGCTGTACCTATTAATAGAAGAAGTACGGCCCTGGAGCCGTACTTCCACATTTTCAATATTAAAAATTTCAAATTAGCTGTTGTAGATATTTTTAATATTAGCAGATACTTCTTTGGATTTGATATCTTTTGAAGTATATATTTTGTCGAAGTTCTTTTGAAGCTTTGCTCTGAAAGCAGCTTTGTTGTCAACTTTCATGAGGTGAGCAAGTGTGTCTACATATTCACCTTCGCCTTTTGCGATGTCAGTTGCAAGGTTTTCCATGTTTTCTGCAATATAGGCATCAACAATGTTTACACCAACAGCCTGACCTTCTTTGTAACCTGAAGTACCAGTTGTGATAGCAAAAGTGCTGCTTCCTGAAGTACCGTTGGTAGTTACAGCAAGTACTTCGAAAACTTTTCCTTTTTTCCCTTTCAGAAGAACTGAACCGAATCCGCAGCCAACATTGTTTGCGAATACTTCAGAAGCTACAAAAGAAACACAGATTGCGAAAGCAATTACGAACGACTTTTTCATAAAGAGACCCTCCATTAATATTTTGATAATAAGTAATCTATTATTTGTAAATTTTCAATAAATTCTTCGTAAGAAAAACCCTTAAAAGTGCATTTTTTATTGCTTGCCTTAATTTTATACAGTGGCTAAATTTAATTCGATGTACAGAAACCTGAGACTGTTTATTATAATCTTCTTTTTATCTTTTATCTCATGCTCCGGCGGGTCAGGAGATGTAAATCCCCATGCATATACTCTCCCTGACTGCTACAGAACCCTTGACGAAATAGATGAATTTATCGACACAACGGCGAATGATTACCCCTCAATCGTTTCTGTGAAGACACTTGGTTACAGCGTGTCCGGAAGGGCAATCAGGTGTATAATAATCTCCGACAACCCTGACTCTTTTGAAAATGAACCATGTGTGCGTTTGACAGGCGGAATTCACGGAAATGAACCGGTCGGTGTGGAGCTTGTTCTCAGGTATGCACAATATCTTACGGAAAATTATGCAGCCGACAGCACAGTAAAGGGACTTGTTGACAGCAGATATATTGTCATTGTGCCTGTTCTTAATCCTGACGGCTATGTCTCCGGCACCAGATATAACGCAAATTACGTTGACCTTAACCGGAATTTTGACAGCGACTATTATGTTCCCGGGGGAATTTACGGTTCCGCAGCTTTTTCCGAGCCAGAAAGCCGGGCCATAAGGGATATGATAAGCGACAGGGTGATTCACAGCTCCATTACTTTCCATTCGGGTGAAGTCATTGTTAACCTTCCATTTGATTACGGCAGGGGGAGTATGGGCGTGCTGCCCGGAGAGAATGATTTCGTAAAATATATGGGCAAGGCATACAGCATGGCCGGAACCAGTCCATACATATTCAAGGAAAATCCGGATCTATACGATTCAGCCTATGTCGAGGATGGTGTCATAAACGGCGGTGACTGGTATGTAATTACAGGATCTCTCCAGGACTGGAGCTACCTTGAATACGGATGCCTTGATATTACAGTTGAGGTGGCGCTTTCCGACCCTGAAGATGAAGCTGGACTTGCCGAAGTTTTCAGCTACAACAGGGACGGCATAACAGCATATATAGAACATTCCGGTTATGGGGTATACGGACGGGTAACAGATTCCGGGGGAAACCCGGTTTCAGGTGTGGAGGTATATGTTTCGGGCGGGGACCTCATTACAAAAACGGATTTACAGGGGTATTACTTCAAAATTCTTGATGGAGGAGATTATACCCTGAATTTTGTTAAAACCGGATATACCTCGGTGTCAGAGACGGTTACTGTCACAACCGGCGGAAGCATTGAACGCAATGTGACCATGAACTCACACTAACAGTGGAATGCCATTTCCGGTTTCCCAAAGTGAATATCAGTATCTCATAGTGAATATCCCTGCCTGATTCTATAAAACCCCGGTCTTAATTAAAATCAAACCTAGGTGAGAGAGTCCATTGGAAATATCCAGAATTTTCAGTATCAGTTCCGGCCGCCTGCTGTCATCCCGGTTTCACGCAGTGAAGACCGGGATCTTATACCTGATGTTCAGGGCTTGCAAATCAAATTATGGTGAAATATAGTCATGGCTTTTTAGATTTAATATTATCTGCCGTCGTATTAATAATATGCAAAACCAGAATTACTACGTTTATATAATGACAAATAAGTATAATTCCGTTTTATATGCAGGAGTAACGAACAATCTGCCCAGAAGAATATACGAACATAAAAATCAAATAACTCAGGGATTTACCTTCATTTATAACTGTAAAAAACTGGTCTGATATGAGATTCATCATGATGTCCGTTCTGCCATCAAAAGAGAGAAACAAATTAAAAGGTGGAAGAGGGTCTATAAACTTAACCTGATATCATTATTAAACCCTGACTGGAAAGATTTATATGAATCTATTCTATAAGACCCCGGTCTTGATTAAAATCAAACCGGGGTGACAGAAGTACACTCAATAATGTTTATTGTTTTAATAGTAAGGAAAGTAAAATTGCCGTGAGAGGGACTCGAACCCTCACAGGAGTACTCCCACCAGACCCTGAACCTGGCGCGTCTACCAATTCCGCCATCACGGCTCTTAAAGAGCTTAGTTGTTAGTCGTTTTTTGCGGAGTCTTTTCTACAAAGGCCTTCATGGTTTTAACATAAACTGTGTCTGTATTAAAATCATCCTCAAAAACTATCGCATTATTGTTTCTGACCTGAATTTTGTCAATCGTAACTTTTGTATTTTTAGTACTTATTGCAATACGCCCGCTGTGGTTCTCGGAAGGCATTTTGCCGGTTAGAACCTTTTCTCCGTCAATGTAAAGCAGTACTGTGTCTTTTTCAAAGCGGATACTGGCCTTGTATTTTTTTCCATATTTTAGCCTGAATGATTCAGAGGCCAGTTCTTTGATGAAAATGTTGTTCTTTGTGTTGTATTTAAGAGTCTTATCTTTCATATCTGAGTGTATAAAGCTTGCCCTGTTTATTCCCCAGAAACCACCTGAAAGCTTTATTGAATAGATGTGGTAAAACCATTTTTTATACGGACTCCTCACTGCAAAGGAAATTGAAAATTCTGCAGGTGACTCGTGTCTGTCGTGAACGTTAAAATCGAAGTCTATTGATGAATATTCATCAAATGAATTTAATGAGATCAGTGAATTGAGATTTAACAGCTCATAGTAGTGCCATGGTGAAATCCATGACTGGTTTTCAGATAAAGCAGAATTTACAATTTCCCACTTCCCGGAAAAACGCTGCCATTTATAATCCGCACTATAAAGAGCAGCGTTAATTGCTAAAATAAATAATAAAGTACTTAATAAATATTTCATGTACTTATTTTGCAGTAGTTCCATCAAAAGCTAATGTAGCAGAAGTATTTTCTGAAATGGTGGCATCGGTTCCTAAAATGGTAGCATTCTCACTGCCAGTACCTGTTAGATTGATTGTGGCAGTATCTCCAACATTATCAAGGCATTCTCCATTTCCGGTAAGTACTGATATGCCTTTGTAAGAAGTTTCACTAGAGCCGGAAAGGGTTCCACCCCAGGTCTGATTTGTACTTGAACCTGATTTCCATTTTATTTCAGAAACAGAGGATGATGTACTGTTTTTCCATCTCAGGTCTGCCTTTGACCCGTCATCATCTCCGCATGCTGCAAAGAACAGCGCTGATATAAATAGTGTTAGTGTTAACATTTTTGTTTTCATCTTATTTCTCCTTAATTATGCCTTTTTTTGAGGCTGATTTTTCATTGTTTCAGGTTTTCTGCTGCAGCCGGTTTCAGGTTCTTGTTAAGTACTCCGGCACCTTGCTGCGGCCTTTCTGTTTTTTATCGGTACTCTGGCACCAAAAACAGACCGGTAATTAATTAAATGAATCCATACAAAAGAGTCAATAAAAAATTGGGGTCTATACAGAGTATTTGTATGAGTCGAACAGTATAAATTCAAGGTCTGATGGACATTGTTAAAAGTGGGTAATCCCTATCTAACATCATAAATAAATCCTCCAGTAATATTATTATCGTCTAATACTGAAGATTTACACAGTTACTCTGACACTCCCTCAATTTGATGCTCGGGAGTGCCAATTTGACCCAACTGTGCATCGATTTAACCAAACGGTGCGTCGATTTAGGGAGTGTCAGGAGAGTGTCAGATTTTTTGTACCCTGGGGCATAATAATGTAGATAGCCTTTGATTCATATTAAATCTGCACTCTACCTTCAAAGTGAATTGCGAATTGATTCAAAGCAAGACCCCAATCCAGAACAGGCCTGGTCCATTTTCTGGAGGCCTTATCCAGAGCAAGACAAATTACTTTTACAATCTGCATTGTAATTGCAGTTTTACAAAACTGCTTAAATACGCTCATTTTCTTTGCTCGCCCAAAGAAAACGAGCCAAAAGAAAAGGGCTCTGCCTCAGGCGCCGGCAGGGGCTACCACCTCACATGCCGGTGAGGCTTACATAAAGAAACCTAAACATTTCATACTCACGATTCTCTTTATATTCTAAACTGGTGGGTCTTTTTGTGTTTCTGGACTGGTTCTGTTCGGGTTTGTATCGTCGTCCTGACGGACAAACCCGGCTAGGGCGTCCTGCCCAAGCTCTATTTATTGCGCTGCTTAACTGTTTTGAAAAAACTATTTATGCTATCCTGCAATTGGGCAACCGGTTGACTTAGTCGCACCAACCCATTCTTTACCTCATATTTCATGTGGAACTCTCGGTGTTTTGATTTAACGACCATTTCACCAGATTTTTTTCATCTTTTAAAGCCCATTTTTACTAAAAGTAGTCAATCATCCGCTGAAGGCGGATACATCTTTCAGCCAGAGTTTCGAAGCTATTTCGAAGAAATACTCGAAACTTCTGTGCCATAGCCTCCCGTGGCGACTGAACGGGCGCCCTTTCTTTTCGCCTATTTTCTTTGGGCGAACAAAGAAAATAGGCACCCCCCGAGCAGCCTGTTCAAACTGAATGACTTCTTCCGGGGTGAAACCACATTATTAACTCAAACCCTTTCTTTACCTCATACTCCATAAGAAACTCTTTGTGCTGTATTATTTTATGTATTACTCTGGAAGGAGCCTGCTCAACTGAACCGTATATTTCTTCTACCTTATGTATGTAGTTTTCAAGTTCCTTTACCTTAAGGTTAAAGAACTCCCGCTCCATTGCCTTTTCAGGGGATTCATTTAAGGGCGAACCGGAAGCTCTGGTACTGGACGAAGACGAAGTAGTTGTACCGGATGCAGCCGAAGTGCCCGGTTTGGGAAGGTAATTCCATACTTCTGATAATTTCATGTGACGGCAATTCCTTTGTGTTTATTGATTGCCATTTAAGTTGTCAAGTATTTCATAATACTGTAGGATAGTATCGAATTGTTTATTTGATCTTTTTCAATTTATAAAAGCCGTGCAACAAAACGATGAATGAACCAATTAAACCTATAGTCGACATTACCATCCCCCCCTTTGGATCCAACATCCCTGTACGCATACTTGGAGGATCTATATAGTTTAAAACAGATATTACAAATAATATCAAACAAACTATACCTGAAACTATCGAAGGTACAATAGAAATATTTATAATCTGTTTTCTTTCAAAATTGATTTCTTCATTCTTGTAATTATAAGATTTCGATTTTCTAGCATTTAATAATCTATTTTTTTGGCCCATGTATTTGTACTCCCCCCATTTTCAAGAGCTGTTTTAAACAGAAACTATGCTACCTTAATTACCGAAGGGTAGTATCTATTTCTTCATCCCTTCCTTCCCATTGCCTGCCATGGTCTCCGGCACACCATTACTTACCATGTATCTCCACCCTTTTTCAAGCTATTATTTAACCATAACATGAGATCTCTCCTTACACATTTACACAAAATTTTCCATTTAATGTTAATGTTCCCTCCCCTGTTTTTCGTTATATATACAAATGGAGGCAACATATGGCAAGTGTTCAACTTAACCCGGGATTCACTAACTTTTCAGGAAGGATGGGAAACATTGTCCTTTACCGTATAGGCACAGACATCTTTGCGCGCCGTTACGTTGTTCCCCAAAACCCCGATACTGTAAATCAGAGGGCAAACCGCAGCCTCTTTGCCTCGGCGGTTAAGGCATGGCAATCCCTTCCCATTGATGAAAAGAACCGTTACAACAGAATCTCTTCAAAGAAAAGAAACTCCCGGAACGGATACTGCCTCTTCATCTCCATGTTCATGAAACAGAACTCTGTAAATCCGGAAGCCTCCAGCAAACCGGTAAAGGCTCTTCCCTCCGCTATTCCCGGTGTATACAAAGCCTTTACCTTCGATGCCTCTCCGTTAGAGGTTCGATTCCGCTTCGATACTGCCGGTGTCACGGAAAAGGCTGGCATAATACCAACCGGATAGTCCATAAATAACAGCATTAATGTAAAAACATCAGACAAAAGACAAATCCGCCATCCCGCTACCCGGCCGGAACTCTCTGCACCATTGCACTTCAGGAGATAATTGGAAAAGTTTTCCGGAACATGTCTGTGTCAGGGGGGCAATTTCTTACCCAACCGGCATGGCTGGGATTTTTAATTCTTAAATATTTTTTTCCGGGGAGCATACTTTACAAAGATTGGTTTAAAACTCCTTCAGTTCTATTCCGCAGTCTGTGCATGTTCCGCTTTCAGTCCCGTACTGCGCAAAACATTTAGGGCAGTACCCTGCTGAATCATCCCCGTCCCTTTCCGGTACAAGCAGTTCCGCCTCGTCTATTTCCAGTTCCTTCAGCACTCCCCTGATTCCTTCCAGTTCCATGTCTCGACCGAAGTTCAGCGCTTCCGCTGCCTCTCCTTCACCCGCACCGTCACTATAGATTACGCCCCTCATTATTTCAGAAAGAAACCGGGGCAATAATTCCCTCTTCAGAACGTAAGCGCCCACTGCAGCGGGGCTCTTTGTTATGTACCTGTATCTGAAAAAGCTGTTCACGCTTCGAAGCATTGCCGGCGGGTAAAAGGCCATTGAAAAGAGGTTCATGAAATCTTCAAATTTCATCTCCATGCCTGATCTCTTCTGAAACAGTATAAATGAAAAAAAGGCAGAGTAGTGAATAATTACGTATGCTGTAAGCAGGTAAGGCCATGCAGAAGAAAGGCCCACCATAATGGCTGCTCCAGGAGATATTATAAAGGCCAGTACAAAGGCCGTGCCAAGCAGCACCCTGAGAAACCCTGACCTTTTCAGGTCACCTTTCAGTTCTTCGGAAACTGTTCCGTAACTGTACATGTCACTGTAATAATCTTCCAGAAGTTTCTCTCTCTTCCCTGATCCGGATTCTGCAATAGATATGATTCTATTCTTCAACTGCAGAGCCTCAGCTGCACTGTGGGTTTTTACTGTAACTGTTTCATTTAAAACGACAGATGTTCCATGGACACCTGCAGTTTTAATGTTTCCGTAATCTATAAATTCACCCCCGGTACCCTTTGACTTTCCTGTTACAAGAAGCCCTCTCCTGCCGAAAACAACTGGCCTGGACCCGCAGAGAAGAAAGATATTCCATGGTGCAACTGTAAATGGTATGAATATGTTTTTCCCTGCAAGGTGAAGAGCCGAGCCTGAGGATGTATATCCCCGCTTTCCGTAAATGCGGGAATATACAATGAAGGCCCCGTGGCCGAATACTGTTGTGCATTCAATGAGGTAGAGAAAAAGAAAAACCAGAAAGAAAGTGTTTTCCGTTATCATGGCTTCTGTCAGTTTTCCTCTTTCTCCGGCTGGTTCTCCTGGGCCTCAACGGTTCCGGGCTTCTCCTTTCTGCCGAAAATCTTTTTAAAAAAGGCACCAATTCCAAGAACCACAATGAGTATGAGTTTCCAGAACTTCTGCAGAAGGCCTGTCTTTGCCGCTACTGCCAGAGCTCCCCCTGTCATGAGGGCCTTGAGCCCGTATTCGGCAACCTTGTCCCCCTCCGCAAATTCGGAATATTTGTTTCCGCTGTTAAAGGCATAACCGGTCAGAAGTTTTTTAGATTTTTCAATTACCGGTTTCAGGTTTTTCGGGTCTGCAACTACTATGACTTCCATGACCCCCTTTCTTCCCAGGTACCTTATGTTGTAGTTTACAACGTCAGCCTTTCCCGACCTGAGAAGTGTGGCCCATTCGAGATTGTTTGTTTTCTTGTCGTAGGCCGGCCTCTTGTACCACCCCTTTATCTCCATTTCAGGCATGCCCTTCTCGCGTTTTATCTTGTTTGCCTCTTCATTTGATTTCCTCAGTGAACTGAGAATCGCGTTCGCATCGAGAGAACTCCCCTCGTCATCCTTTATGTAGCCCACTTTTCTGAAGGAGAAGACCACGAACCAGTCCCCGCTGTCGGGAGACAGGTAACCAACTTCTGTGTTTGAAGAAATATTGCCGTAGTACTCAAGAATTTTCCTTGTGTTGTCTCCGTCTGCGAAGAGGTAACCCTTTGGAACCTTAACAGAGGCCACTCCTTCCATGTCAGCTTTTGTGGGCCCCTTGACCCATTTAATTACAGGCTGCTCCTTTTTTTTCTGATCCTGTGCAGTAAGCGCAGATGGTATAAAACCCGCTGTGACAAAAAACATCGCGCATAATAAGAGTAATGTCCTTTTCAAAATAACCCTCCTGAAAATATAATATTGTTTTTATCTATCTTTTTTAAAGCTGTATCATTCAGATCTGGTTCTTCCGGGGATTCTGTCGTGGAAGATTATGAGCAGCACAGAGGGCACAACTATGGCTGTCACAAGGAGGGGGCTGGCCATGAGCGCTTCGGGCCTCACTGTGCCTGCCATTACAATTCCCGTAAGCGCACCGCCGAGATGCGCGTCGTGGCCGATATTTCCGCTGTTTCTGCTCACTCCGTATATTGAAACAACTATGAATATTATTCCGAAAAGCCATGCAGGTATTGGAATGGGAACGAAGAACAGGTACACACTCCCGCCGGGTACAAGAAATATGGATGCGAATATTATTCCGCATACTCCGCCCGAAGCGCCCACTGCCCGGTATGAGCTGTTCTTTCTGTTCATGAGCAGAGCAAGCAGGCTCCCCCCTATGGCGCTGTAGAAATATATATATGCCGTAATTTTGTAGCCGTAGCTGGCCTCTACATACATGGCAAATGAATAGAGGCTGAACATGTTGAAAAACAGATGGCCCAGGTTGGCATGAACAAGTATGGAGGTAATGAGCCTGTGGTATTCATGTTTTTTCACCACTCCATGTGTGGAAAAGAGAAGCGCCTCTGCCAGCCTGTTATTGCTGAATGCGGCAAATGAGACAAGTGATGTTACTGCAACTGTTATGAAGGTAAATGTTTTGTATTCCATGGGAATAAATACTTATGCGGAAATTGAAGAGAGTCAAGCACTATTATTGCCCCCTCCGGGACCGGCGGCCTGCATCAGAAAAGCTTATCTTAACTCATTGAATATGATTCAAACTGATTCGTATCAATACCTGATCCGTATTCTGACAGTATCTCCCTGCCTGTGGGCTACAATAATCATTCCTTCAACAAAATCTATATTTCTGGAAAATACTGCTTCCACTGTCTTTATGGAATTATTCCCTTCTATATGCCCCGGCCTCAGATAAATGATCCCGCAGAACGGAATTCCCCTTAAAATGGCATGTGTTCCGAAATCACTGTCGTGCGTTATTATAATTCTGCCGAGTCTGACAGATTTTTCAATTACATCTAAATCCGCAGCACCGGAAAGTCCTTCATCGTAAACTGAAATAATGTCAAAACCCCCATTCCTGAGATACTTCAATAATTCCGGGTGGACATTTTCATCTGCAAGGAATAAACAGTCCTGAATTTTCATGCAGTGACTTTGGCTGTAATGAATATTTCATTTTTCTGTGAATTTGCCGCATATAAAATTGCTTCACGTATACCTTCAACAGGCAGGCCGGGATACTGTTCTGAAATTTTATCAACAGAGGCACCTGAAGCTACAAGTTCCATTATATATTCAACACTGATTCGTGAACCTGCAATTATAGGCTTGCCGTTCAATATTTCAGAGTCATAGGTTATATACTGATAAACTCTTTTTTCCATCAAATACCCTCTTTGCAATATATAAAGTATTTTAATACTTATAAATCTGTTGTCAAATTATTATACTTTGTGGAAAGATAAATGTTTCATTTTTACTTATACCCCTCTCCCTCCGGGACAGGCCCGGAGAGGAGAAAAACTACTTTTTAAGATTAAGAACAGCCCCGCCGAACTGAAAATATTTTTTTATGTAATCCTGTTCCTTCTGGTCAGGGGGATATATAAAATAGCTCTGAAGCTTTCCTTTCACAGGATACATCTGCCCTTTCCTGTATTTCAGCGCTTCCTTTTTACATATTCCCTCGAGAATAACTGTCGGGGCTTTGTATCTGGTCCTGCTGTCAGATGTACCGGGGTTTCCCTCTTTCAGGGGCACATAAAATGTAGCCTTGTATGAACAGTGATTTGTACCGGCGATGTAGCTTGCTGCGCCTCCGTCAACATTTTTGAGATAGAGTTTTCTGAAGGAGATTTTCTTATTACTGTATGCCTTCATGAACCTGTTCTGCTTCTCCTGTATCATTGCAGTTGTGTCCCCTCCGTTCCCGGAAGTAGACTTCACGTAGGCATCAAGGAACTTTATGAACACCTTCTGGTCCGCAGTTGGATCCCCCCCTGTGAGAGATTTCTCCTTTTCCGGGCTTATCTTTGACCTGAACTCGGACATGCTGCTTGAAGATAGAAGATACTCGGCCCTTTTGCAACTGCTGCTGTCGCCTGAACTGCACTGCCCCTGAATGTACTCCATTCCGTATTTGAAGAACCTCAGGGCTTTGGATTTATTCTTTGCAAGGCCGGCGGAACCGTTCATGTAATCAAATCCCAGCTGAATAGAAGCCTCTGCTGTATCCATGTCAGAAGTTTTTGATGCAGCTCTCTCTGCCTTTATCCTGTACTGTCCAGCCATGGCCCTGTTGAGGCTTATCTTGTGGAATTTACCCTGGCTGTGCCATATCCAGAGCATGCGGCATGCATCTGCATCATTAAGCGAACACGCCTCCCTGTAGTATTTAATGGCCTTTTCATGGTCCTTTGATTTTGTGAAAATATATTTATTTCCAAGTTCCCTGCAGCTTTTTCCGTTTTTACCTGAACATTCACTTTCAAGTTCTTCAATGGATTTTGTATCCGGGAATGCGTTTGCAGAGAGGAATGTGATGAACAACAATGAAACAATAAACCTGAATCTTTTCATATGACCGTCCTCTATATTGTATGGCTTACTCTAGCCTGACGGTAAAGTTAGTCAATAAATATACAGATGTTTATTCATAATTAAAACATGATTTGCCATGCAGGGAACAAAAGCAGAAAAAATTAGTCACGGGTTGTTCCTTAATATGGAACGATCAAATGTAAAGCGGTCAGATTCTCCAGTCTATTTCTCCCCGTCCCCGGTCCATGAGAAATTCATTTGCCCTTGAGAAATGCCCGGTTCCGAAAAAACCTCTGTATGCAGATAACGGCGAAGGATGTGCCCCTTTCAAAACAAGGTTTTTTGAAGAATCTATGAGTCTCTCCTTCCTGTGTGCATCTCCGCCCCAGAGAATAAATACAACAGGTTCAGACATATTGGATAGTGACTTTATCACACAGTCCGTGAACTCCTCCCATCCCATTCCACGGTGTGAACCTGCATGCCCTGCCCGGACTGTCATTACTGTATTCAGAAGTAAAACCCCCTGACGAGCCCAGGGTTCAAGATTTCCGGAACCTGATATTTCAGTACCAAGGCCGCTCCGCAGTTCCCTGAATATATTTTTAAGTGAAGGTGGAGGAGCTATTCCTTCCGGCACAGAAAAAGCGAGGCCGTGCGCCTGCCCCTCTCCATGGTACGGGTCCTGCCCCAGTATTACAGCGCGTGTTTCTGCAGGAGATGTTAAACTGAATGCATTAAAGACCATCTCTTCGGGGGGATATACAGTGTGGTGCTTTCTCTCGGCAGAGAGAAACTCACTCAGTTTTCTGAAACTTTCAGTTTCAAAACACCGGGACAGGAGACTGTACCACTCCTGCCCCATATATTTTTTTATTTCCACAAATTTTACAGAGCCCTGTGGCCGATATCTTTTCTGTAGAAGGCTCCGTCGAATTTAATCTTGTCTATTTCGCCGTAAATGTTTCCGGCCGCTTCTTTCAGGGATGAACCGGTCGAGGTTACATTGAGAACCCTTCCGCCGTTTGTAACTGTTTTTCCGTCTTTGGTGTCAGTTCCGGCATGGAAGACCTGAACATTTTCAGCAACATTTTCGATTCCTGTGATCTCATCGCCTTTTTTATATGAACCGGGATATCCTCCGGCAGAAACAACTACAGTCATGGCGTGGCTGTCCCTGAATTTAAGGTCCACCCTGTCGAGACCTCCGTTAACCGAGGCATGAATGAGAGTGCCCAGTTTTGTTTCAAGGAGCGGGAGAACGATCTGTGTTTCCGGGTCTCCGAACCTTGCATTGAATTCAAGAACCTTTATGTCATCTCCGTCGATCATTACTCCGGCATAAAGTATTCCCTTGAAAGGAATCCCTTCCTTTCTCATGCCGTCTATGACAGGCTGAAGGACCTTCTCCTTCACAAACTGAAGCTTTTCAGGCGTAACAACAGGTGCAGGCGCATAGGCTCCCATTCCTCCGGTGTTAGGGCCTTTGTCTCCGTCAAAAATTCTCTTATGGTCCTGTGCCGCGATCATGGGCAGAACAGTGACTCCGTCCGAAATGCCGAAGATCGACGCCTCTTCACCTTTAAGAAACTCCTCAACAAAAACCCGTGAATCATCCTTCACATTTTCATCTATAAAGGCTAGGGCCTCTTCCCTGCTTTCCGGTATTCCCACGCCCTTGCCTGCTGCGAGGCCGTCAAGTTTTATGACCATGGGGTACTTTTCATTTTTCTCTATAAATTCCGTTATGGTTTCCCTGCCAATAAAATCCCAGTGGCCTGCAGTGGGTACTTCATAGGTTTCCATAATGCGTTTTGCAAACAGTTTGCTCCCCTCAATCATTGCGGCCGCCTTTTTTGGGCCGAATGCGGGAACATTCTTCTCTTCAAGGTAATCAACCAGTCCCATTACAAGGGGAACCTCTGGGCCTACCACAACCATGTCAATGGACTTATCCTGGCAGAAACTATAGATCCCTTCAAAATCATCCACTGCAATGTCCACTCTGTACTTTTCATCTATTCCGCCGTTGCCAGGTGCAACATAGACCTCTTCCGCGCTCCCGTCCGAGAGAAGTCTCCAGCTTATGGCGTGTTCCCTTCCGCCCGATCCAACAACAAGGTATTTCATTATATCCCCCTTTATCCCTGATCCTTGAGATAACTTTTCAGTTTGTCATATTCTATATTATCAAATTCCCCAAGGAAATTTTCAATGTCCATGCATATTTTTTTCACTCCGCCCTGAACATCCGACTCCACATTGAGAGGCAGAACAGGGTCGTGAAGAGAAAGCCTTAAAAGGAACCATCCCCTTTCATCTTCATTTTTCAGGGAGATCCGCACCCCCTCATGATTCACAGGTTCCACTGCCCACTTCTCATGGGAAGCGCCGTACTCCTTGAGCCTCTCTATGATTGCCTCACCCTGTTTTTTAAAATCCTCATCTTTCAGTGATATTCTGAATTCAAGGGATTCAACAGGCTCCTCAAGATCCGCTATGAGTTCAGTAATATCTTCGCCGTCGTTAATCTTCATTCGCGCCATCTTTATGAGAATCTTCACAATTGTATAGGCTCCGTCATCGAGAAAGTAATTCTCCTTCATTGCACCGTGCCCTGAAGTCTCCATTGCAAGTGCAGAATCCTGACCAAGGCTGTTGAGTCTCACAGATTCATTGATCACATTCTTGTATCCCCTCTTGAACCTGTGATGAACGCCGCCAAGTTTTTCTATAAAGCTGGAGAGCCCGTCCGATGTAACTGAATCGGTTACAATTGCCGTACCGGGTTTGTCTTCAATAACTATTGCAGCCATGAGTGCGATGAGTCTGTTTCTGTTTATAATCTCTCCGCTCCCGGAAACAACGGCCGAACGGTCCACATCCGTATCAAAAATGATTCCAAGGTCAGCACCTGAGTCGAGTACAGCCTTCTGAATGCTCTCCATGGCCTCTTCGTTTTCAGGGTTCGGTTCGTGATTCGGAAACTTTCCGTCCGGGTCAAGAAACACACTTCCCGAAGTATCGGCACCCAGAGGTTTGAGAACCTTTTCCACGAAGAATCCGCCCGCACCGTTCCCCGCATCAACCACAATTTTCATGCCGGTCAGAGGCTTCTCAAAATTTTCGTTTGAATATATCCCCTTCCTGATCTCATATACAAGAAATTCCGAGTAAACATCCATGAGGTCCATTTTATCAAAACCGCTTCCCAGGCTCACTGCAAAGTCCCTTTCCCCGCATGTTTCAAGAATCTTTGTAATATCGGTTTTATCGAGCCCTCCATGGCATGTGAAGAACTTGAACCCGTTTCTGTTAAATGGAAGGTGGCTGGCTGTGACCATTACTGCTCCGTCACACCTGAAATCCTCAAATACCGTACTCATAAACATTGCAGGAGTCGAGGCAATTCCGCAGTCATATCCCCTTGCTCCTGCAGATTCTACACCGGACAAAAAGGCATTGAGAAGTTCCTCTCCCGTAAGCCTTGAATCACGGCCTGCGGAAATTCTGACTTCAACCGGAGATATACTCTTCCTCTCCGCTACCCACAGGGCAAAGACATGGCCCATTATTGCCGCTTCGGCCACAGTAAGATTTGCAGCCTCACTTTTGGAAGCTATGGCAACCCCCCTTATATCTGAACCGTTCTGTAGTTTTTTCCAGTTTTTCATAAAAAAATTAATCCAATTTATATTAAAATTCGTCTCAATCAGGTAGTTGAAACAATTTTTAAAAACAAATAATAACGGATGACAGGTGTGTCAATTAGTTTTAAAATGAGTTATTCCCTGTTTTCAAAGGGTATTAATCTTTAAAAATATATCGGAGAGTCTGTATTTATAATAATATGACTGTGTATAATAACATTTTAAAAAGAACTTTCAGATACGGCATTAAACTGCTGGGTGAACTCTTTTTCACCAGGAAAAAACTTGCCTCATATAATGCCGAATTCTGGCATTCTGAATTTAAAAAAAACAATTTCCGTACACTTGTCATTGCCATGTTCCTCTTTATTGAACAGCTTCTTTACGGCTTTTTCTTCAGCAGACAGGGTTCTGCCGAACAGATAATATTTTTCTTCACCGCGTTTTTCATGGTCATATATGTCCTGTCTTCTTTCATGTTCACCAGACACCGTCCAGAAAGAATAACTGTCTTTCACAGAATATACTCCACATCCATTGTCTGGTTCGGAATGGCAATCGCCTGCCACCGTTTCCTGATAAAAGATTTCACAGACTTTCACCTGCCAACGGTTTACCTTGCAGTCATATATGGAGGAGCTGTAATCTACTACATGTCCTACAGGGAAAGCCTTTTTATTTACTCATCATTTGCCGTAATTTCAATCTATCTGACTCCGCTGTTTCACCCGGGCATTACCGGAAATGTATACATGGCTGATATCACATCAAACGCCATGATTGCATGCTTCATCGCATGCCTGAACTACAGCGGCTTCATGAAGGATTTCCTGAACAAGAAGACCATTGAAGAAAAAAACCTGATCCTCATTGAAAACAACAGACACATTGCAGACATGAACAGCAGGCTCCTTAACATGTCCATGAAAGATCCTCTCACAGATCTCTACAACAGGAGAAAAATCGACAGTGTGCTTGAAGCGGAGATAAACAGGACGTGTGACGCAATATACGATTTTTCCATAATAATTCTGGACCTTGACAACTTCAAGGATATCAATGACATTTACGGCCACACTGCTGGTGATGAGACGCTGAGAGATGTTTCCCGGCTTCTCCTGAAGAACCTGCGGAGCAGGGACATCTGCGCCAGATGGGGCGGTGAGGAATTCATAATAGTATGCCCGGGCAATGACCTTAACCATGCTGAAGATCTCGCGGAACGGCTCAGGGAAAAAATCGCAAATTATTATTTCCCAACGGTGGGTAAGGTTAATGCGAGCTTCGGTGTAGCCTCTTACAGGGAATTTAATGATATTGAAGAATTAATAAAAAATGCCGACTCCAGACTCTATGCTGCGAAGAGAAGCGGCAGAAACAGGGTTGTTTCTGCCTGACTCCAGTATACACCATTTAAACAGACGGCAAACTTTTCCTTTACGATACATTTTTTTATATATATTTTCTCTATGAGAGGTGATATATGTCTAAAATATACTTTTATTTTCTGCCTGCAGCGCTTCTAATAATAGCGGGGCTGTTTCTTATTTTTGTGTCATCCAGAAGACTGGGGTTCCCTTTCGGATACAGGACAAATCTCTCCATGCAGAACCTTGATGTATGGAATTTTTCCAACACATGGCTGGGAACCTATATGTTACTCTGCTCTGCAGTTTCTGCAGGCATTGGTTTTCTCTTTCTCAGATTTATCGAATCTGATGCCGGTGTATATATTGTCATTATAATATCATCATTTTTCCCGGTAATTGCCTCATATATTACTGGAAGACGAACCTACGAATACTATGACGACAATGGACTGAGAATAAAATGATTCTTTAAAAATATTATTTACAAAAAGACGGATATTTTTAGTCTCACTTAAATATCAGGGACAAGGAGCTGGCAATGGCAATAACATACAAGGATTCCGGAGTAGACGTTGAAGGTGGAAACAGATTCGTAAAGAGAATAGCACCCTTTGTGAAAGATACATTTTCAAAGAATGTAATCACTGAAATCGGAGGTTTCGGCGCTCTTTTTTCCGCTGATTTTAAAGAGATGGAGGAGCCTGTACTGGTGTCCGGAACCGACGGAGTCGGGACAAAACTTAAAATCGCCCAGAAAATGGACAAACACGATACCATCGGAATTGATGCAGTTGCCATGTGCGTAAACGATATTATTACAAGCGGAGCAATGCCCCTCTTCTTCCTTGATTACATTTCATGCGGTAAACTGAAAGAGGATGTACTTGTAGACGTTGTAAAGGGAATAGCAGCAGGGTGCAAACAGGGTGAATGCAGCCTCGTCGGCGGAGAAACTGCCGAGCATCCAGGCGTCATGCCAGATGACGACTATGACATCGCAGGTTTCTCTGTGGGCGTTGTAGACAAGAAGAACATCATAAACGGTGCAGGAATAACTGCCGGAGATAAAATTATTGCACTCCCCTCAAGCGGAATACATTCAAACGGCTACTCTCTTGTTCGAAAACTTTTCTTTGAAATAAAAAAATATGACCTGAGCCATAAATTTGATGACCTTGACATGACCCTTGGTGAAACACTGCTCACCCCGACACAGATATATGTAAAGGCCCTGAAACCTGTACTCGGTTACGGGCTGAAAGGTCTCGTGCACATTACCGGCGGCGGTTTCTACGAAAACATACCGAGAATTCTTCCTGAAAAAGCAGCAGTAAAAATAGAAAAGGCTGCTCTGCCTGTGCACCCGATATTTCGGATTATTGAAAGAGAAGGCGGCATTGAGGAGAGGGAGATGTTCACCACTTTCAACATGGGTACAGGCATGATGATATTCACATCTCCTGAGAACTGTGACAATGTACTTTCCGAACTGAAAAAAGGGGGCCACAACCCTTCACTCATTGGTGAAGTAACAGAGTTCACGGACCAGAAGGTAACTTTACTTTAAAAAACTGTTTTTTCCCCGTAAAATTGCCGATAAAAAACATACCTGATACTTTATAACAGAGGAAATATTATGCACAGGTTTGCGGCAATTTTACTGATACTTTCCCTCTGCTCTGTACTCTTTGCACAGCAGCAGCCGGGAAACAAAAACAGCAATAATACAACAAATACCACCGGCAACAACACTGCCGGTGATAAAAAGACCCAGGATGAAAAAACCGCCTCCAAGATTCCTGAAGGGTACGGAGACATCACCTGGGGGACATACCTGTCCGATGCAAAAAGCAAGATAAAGGGCAAACTCACCTACACTGACGAAAAGAAGATAATAATTTCAAATGACGGAGAGCTCCAGTACTACTACGGATTCTTCTACGCCGACCCTGCAATGACAACTGAGGAGAAAATTCTCGGTGAAGAGAAAAAACCAGATAATACAGGAACAGGTTCCGGCACCGGAACAAACACGAATAATATTGCAGGAAACAAGACAGAGCCTGAAAAAAAAGACGAGGGAAAACTGTTCTATGTATCCCTGAAGTTTCCCTACCTTGCAAAGGATGCTGTTTATGAAAAGATAAAGGCAAAATACGGCGAGCATACAAAGGAAAACCTCAAGAACAATCAGGGCGCATATATCTGGGATTCCGAAAAGACACTTCTTCTAATGTGGGTGGACAACTATGAAAAAAAACCATTCTCCAGAAGAATAATATTCATGAGCAAGGATGTTGCAAAGGACCTGAACAAATATACAAACGACATGTTCTTCAAGAAAGAACTTGAGCTTATAAAGAAGGTTAATCCCTGACAGAAAATATTGAATTTTATTTAGTGATCCAGCTTTTTTTCAGTATAGAAACCCCGGCTTTGCCGGGGTTTTTTTATAATTTTCAGGGTACTGTTAATTCTTTAGCTCCATTTTATAAGCAGGAAACTGTTTTTTGTCCTCTTTTTATAAACCTCGAATTTGGTAATACAGCCTTGTCTAATATCAAAAATACATTTAATAAAGGTATCTTTGTTTTCCCCTTCTATGAGCGCCTCATAATCGGAGGAAATTTCTTTTAAGGAATATTCAATCTTAACCGGATCTGCTTCATTCTTAGAATTAAAAATATTAATCCATTTTGTACCGGTCTCAGCTTTTTCCTTACTGAAATACAATGGGAAAAAACTCATATTACCATCAAAGGGCTTACCTGTTACTTTGATTTTTTGTTCATAAACTATTCGCGGTGGGAAGAAATAGAGAATGAAATTGAAAGGGGTCAGACAGGAGCCCCTATCTTTTGTAATTATGAATTCTGACTTAAGAGAACTATCATTAATAGATTTATAATTTACAGTTATTATACTTGTATCATTATAAAATTTTTCCAACTGCGATATTATAATGCCAGAATCATTTTCGGTTAATTGATGAGATATTATACTATACTTTAAGTTCCGATTCTCCTTAAAAGCTAAACTGTATTTTTCATTTGAGAAAACTGTTGTTGAATAAATAAAATGAAGCAATAATACCACGAATAAATTCTTCATATCTACTTTAACCTTTAAGATGATTCTCTGTGAATTAAAACTAATAATAGATTACACAGTTATTACAGTCACCGCAACAATAATTACCCAAATCCCTTGACACAAATAAATTGTTTGATAAAACAAACTTGTATAATTTATACACGTCTCCGGAGGAATCATGGAACACATAAAATTTGCAGCCATTCAGCACGGCAATATTGATATTTCCAGCGACAAGGGCGTTCAGGACTCAAGGCCCTCCTGTTCACTTCTTCAGCTCGGTTCAATGAACATTCTCATTGACCTTGGCCACCCCCAGGAAGATCCTGCTGGAATTATAGAGGAATTAAAATCTGTCGGTCTCACTCCGGCTGACATACAGTATATTTTCTTCACCCATCTCCACCCTGACCACATTGGACATAAAAATCTTTTTTCACAGAGCACCTTTGTTTTTCACAAAGACGAGAAGATGGCCTTCGTTTTTAAAAATGATAAAAAAATTGAACTGTCGGAATCATCAATATTCGGCCTCACAGGAAACTCCCTTGCAGGGCCCATGAAGGCCAGAACAGTACCGGACCTTAAAAAGCTGGGCAACAGCATTTACTTTCATCACTGTCCGGGGCATACACCTGGATCCATGACAATTTTTATAAATATTGAAA
Organism: Spirochaetota bacterium; assembly: GCA_003246895.1. Taxonomy (GTDB): domain Bacteria; phylum Spirochaetota; class UBA4802; order UBA4802; family UBA5550; genus SZUA-423. The sequence goes on from QKCL01000015.1 coordinate 81,576, forward strand.
ACAAAATACACGCATTTGTTGGAGACATTTTTCTCAGCGAGGAGTATTTTAAAGAAATGAAACTCCCCGGCTCAACATGGGACGAAGCTCCCATACCGGCACAGATGGAGTTTATCAAGGCAAACGCAGACATAATTATACCAGGGCACGGCAGGCCCTTTAATGTAAAGAGGTAATAATGGGTATCGCATCTGACATAATCATCATAGTAATAGCAGCTCTCCTTGGAGGCCTTGCGGCAAGGCTTCTGAAACAACCACTCATTCTCGGATACATCATGGCCGGACTCCTTGTGGGCCCATTCAATCCGGTTGTAAAACTTCACAATGTACATGAAATTGAAATGCTCGCTGAAATAGGTGTTGCCCTGCTTCTCTTTGCCCTGGGCCTTGAATTTTCACTTAAAGAACTCATGCCAGTAAAAAAAATAGCTCTAATCGGTACGCCAATACAGATTATACTCACCATGGCATTCGGATTCGGACTTGGTATTCTTCTTGGCTGGGACTACAACAAATCCATCTGGCTGGGAGGGCTTATTTCAGTCTCAAGTACAATGGTTATTCTGAAAACCCTTTCCAATCAGGGACTCATGGGAACCCTCTCAAGCAGGGTAATGATCGGCATGCTCATTGTACAGGATCTGGCTGTTGTACCTCTCATGATTATACTTCCCGAAATGAATGACATAGAGAAGGGCCTTCCTGTTCTGGGACTTGCTGCCCTGAAGGCTGCAGGTTTTCTTGCAGCCATGATAATTCTAGGCACAAGGCTCATTCCCCTGATTCTGAAATATGTGGTGAGCCTTCAATCCAGAGAATTCTTTCTTCTTACAATTACAGCCATTGGCCTTGGAATAGGTTTCGGCACATACCAGTTCGGGCTGTCATTCGCATTCGGGGCATTTATCGCAGGCATGGTCATGAGTGAATCCGATTACGGATACCAGGCCCTGAATGATATTATACCTCTCAGGGACATATTCGGAGTTCTCTTTTTCACATCAGTCGGCATGCTCCTTGATCCGATATTTCTCATGAAAAACATAAAGCTCATACTTCTCCTTGTTCTGGCTGTTACTCTTGGCAAAGGGATAATCATGGGAACCCTGAGCCGTATTTTCGGATACGGAAATGTGATTCCCCTTGCCCTGGCTTTTACCATGTTTCAGATAGGAGAATTTTCCTTTGTAATTGCAAGACTCGGATTAAATACAGGGTCAATAGACAGGGACCTCTATTCACTTACCCTGTCCACTGCAATCTCCACCATGCTCATTACGCCTGTGCTGTCGGGACTCACAACTCCGGCATACTCCTTCATGAAAAAACGCTTTAAAAAGGAAGTACTTCAGAGCGTGAACATTCCCGAAACGGGTCTCCTTGAACATGTTGTCATTGCCGGAGGGGGACAGATGTCCAGACACATTGCCTCCATTCTGGAAAAACTGAAAATCTCCTTCATTATAATAGAAGACAACTACAGGTCATTTGAAAAGGCCAAGAAGGCCGGCTACCCTGTAATTTTCGGAGACGCATCACAGGAGATTGTGCTCGAAGCCGCCGAAGTTGCCAACGCAAAACTTCTGGTAAATACCATATCTTCAATGCTCCTTTCAACGGAAATTGTTAAAAATGTGAAGGAGATTAATCCGGACCTGCACATTGTTTCGCAGGCACTTAACAGGGAGCACATGGATGAACTCTACGCTCAGGGCGTGTACGAAGTTGTTCAGCCTGAACTTGAAGCGGGCCTTGAACTGACGCGCCAGGCCCTGCTCCACCTTGAACTCCCTGTAATAATGATTCATGAACTCACAGATACACTCCGTAAAGAACACTATGCCCAGGACGGAGAAAAGGATGAGGCCTACAGGGCTCTGGCTCAGCTCAACCAGACCTCACAGTGTGTTGCCGTAACATGGCTTCCCATTGAAGACGAAAGCCGGGCCATTGGAAAATCGCTTGATGCACTGCAGATAAGACAGAAAACCGGCCTCTCTGTAATTGCTGTTCTCCGGGGGGCTGAACTTACAACAAACCCTGACCCTGAATTTATTTTTCAGGCCCATGACCTCATTGCTGTAATTCCGGGCTTTAATGATTTAATTGAAATGAGGAGCATTATATCCAAAAAAATTCAAAATCAGGCTTAGACATCAAGACAGATTATACAGATGTCATCATCAAATTTATCACTGCCGTTGCAGTCTATGAGTTTCTCATAAAGGTTATCTATATACCTTTTTGATGAAAGGTATGATGTTGAAATCAGATAGCTTCTGAAATTTTTATCTTCCATTTCTCTTGTAATCTTGCATGACCCCATATTCTCAACGAGCCCGTCTGTAAAGAGAAGAAATTTGGATCCCTCTTCAAAGCTGATCTCATCATTCACATATTCCTTGTTGTATTTTGAAAGTTCCTCGTTGCTGAATATGGCAAGTGGTACACTTTTCCCTCCGGAGAGTACTTCCACATCATAATCGTTTATTATAAAAGGATGGTCGTGGCCTGCATTGGAATATACCATACTTCTGGACTGAGAGTTATAGATACAGTAAAATGCTGTAATGAAATTTCCTCCGGTATTGTTAAAGAGGATGCCGTTAAGATGCTTCATGAGCATGGCAGGGTTCTTTCTGAATGATCCGGATTCCAGTATGAGGCTTTTTATCATTGATGTTACAAAAGCCGCTGCAATTCCATGCCCAGATACATCACTGATAAAAATGCCTATTTCATTTGAATCCCTGAAGTTTATAAAGTCATAGAAATCTCCCCCCACCAGATCCATGGGTTTGTAGAGCGCATTAAGGTTCACAGAGGGACTGTCATGAGGGATGAGCTGTCTCTGTATTTTCCTGGCCATTACTAGTTCATTTTCAATTGATTCTGTCCTTTCCCTGAGCTGAAAGATATGATCCAGATTGCTGTTAAGTTTTTCAGTGAGTTTTTTTACGGACTTGTGGGACTCAAGGTTTCGCAGAGACATCAAAACTGACTGCAGAAAAATAAAAATCAGCAATCCCACGGGCAGAATATATGTGGAATCCACAAGAAGCCAGTATGTGAGCATATCATTTACTGAAGCGATAATTACTACAATAAATGCACTTACCATTATTACTGAACCCCTTGAATCATTTTTCAGGGCTGAAAAAATAATTTTAAAAATATAGAGTGCTATTAATAGAATTGATGCATGATATATCTTATGCAGTCCCATAAAAAAAGATGGAGGAGTAAAAACGGTGATTATTACCATTATAACTGATACCCAGATAAAAATATTCAGGTACAGTTTCCTGAAATAATCCCTGTAAAGATCGTAAATATAGAGAACAAAAAATGCCGCACTCATGACTGTAAGAAATTCAATTCTTACACCCAGTTCCCATGGGACTTCATGAAAAACAGTATAAAAAAATTTTTCTCCTGTTACAGATGTTCTGACTGCAATGATAAGAGTAAATATTCCGAAATAGAGACTCGATCTATCCTCACGCCGGAGCGAGAAAATTCCCAGATGAAAAAGTCCCATCATTACAAGACATCCAAACAGGAAAAAACCGAATGAAAAGTCCATGGTATATGAAGTTACTGCTTCACTGTATGTACCCAGATCAACAAACCCTACCAGACCTGCATGATAATCACCTCTGTTTGCAACCTCTACAACGATTTCATTATCAGGTTCTTTTGCATTGAATGCTACGAACGCCTGTTCCTCTACAGATTTTACTTCCTCATTCTTTTCCGAAACCCTGCCTGCCTCCTTTAGAAGTACCCCGTTGACAGTAATCCTGTATGCACTGTTAATTTCATGAAACCTGATAACATATGGCTCACTGCAGACTGGAAGCCTTAAGCGAAGTCTGTAGGTTGCACAGTTATTGTTTGAAAATGCCTTACCTTTTTCAGGCAGATTAACCCATGAACCGGGAACACTTATATATCTGAAATTTTCTTCCGCCTTATAGGTATTGAATTCCCCTTTTGAAATGAGCTTACCCATATAGAACTCCCAGTCCCCCCGGAGCTCAACACTTCCATCTTTTTTAAAATTGTGATTCTGAAGATCTATGAAACCATGCCTCACAGCCTCAGCACCCATAACGACAGGGCTGATAAGGAATATGGAGAGAAATAGAATAAAACGGAGTCTCATAAAACCTCGCAAGATTATATGAAAACCAATATATTGACTTTAAAGGACCGCGTCAAAAAATGTCTTACAGTAACCATGCACATTTTTAAAATTTTGTATCTGAATTAAAGCATGAGATGGTATTCAATTTACAGACTGATTCTACCGGCAGAAATTACCTGTTAAAAAAATAAAAGATAACCAGCAGATCAATGACTATAAAATGGTAATTAATGAATCTCTGCATAAGATATCTGCTGATATTTATACTTTCTAATGCCCTTGGGGTTCTGCTTAATGGCCCTGACCTTTTCTGACACATGAATTATGTAAGATATTTTACCATCACTGACCTTGACATTATGGAATATCTGGTAGAGAAGAAGCTGAAAAAAGGAAGAGCTATATTCTATTATTGCCGGATAAACCTCCCGTTTTTTAATTCACCTGAAACCTGCATGAATAGTGTCATAGAATAATTGGAGGAGAGAATAAAGACATATACAGACAACTGGAAAACAGATAGAAGGATATATCCCGCAGTTTCCCGGGATATATCCGCCTGACACCTACTGGTGCATAATAAATACCGGGATGAGATCAACACCGTCCTCCAGACGGTCAAGAGCCTTTCCTATTACGGTACCGATTTTTTCAAAGGAATCAATCTTGCCTGCCATACCGCAGCCGGCTGTGTCAGATGTTACAATCAGATCTCCTGGATTTATAGGATTGTTTCTTGCATCAACTTTGCACATGGCCTTTCCGCCGAGAACTACGGGATAAAGTTTCTCCTGTCTCCCGCTGTTATCTATTACTATCTTCGGATTTCCCGATACAACCCCTATAACAGTTCTGCTGAATTTTTTACGTGACTTGGAAAGTACGGACTCTCCCTTTTCACTGACAACAAGAATGTCTCCGGGAGAAACATATTCGACCTCATCAACTTCAAAGAGTTCAACCAGGCCTCCGGGAACTTCAGATTTATCACGGTTTCCATTTACCCTTATTACTCCGTTAAAATCCGATATGCCCTCTACGAGAAGGGCCTTTTTGTCACCGACAAGATGAAGATTTTTATCCAGTTCTGAAACAGTTTTACCTGAACCGTCAGCAATAAGAGAATATCCATGCTCGCTGGAGAAAACTCCACCCGCACCGAATCTCGACACACCTATAACACCGGCACCGCAGTTTTCACTCCCCGGAGCCTGTCCTCTAACTCCCACATGTCTTCCGTGCCCGAGAACTCCATAGGAAAGTTTACCTTCCTCGGATTCTGTGCCGGAAATACCTGCAACACCAATGGAATGCCCGTCTTTCGAAGTATTCTTCCCGTATATAACAGATGAACCGTCCGATGGAGGAGTTATTCCCCTGAAAGCTTCACTCTTGTCTTCCCTGACAACAATAGTTCCCGTATGACTGCCGTATTCATGATGCAGTGATGCATATTCATGGTCATGTGGCAGGGGCTCTCTTTTATCATAAAGCCTTCTGTCATTTGAAACAACAACAGCCCTTTCCATTGACTCTCCATCAGGGGCTATTCTCATAATACCTGCACGTTCATAAGAAGCCTCTCTGAGCCTTCTGTCATTTCCCTGAACAGCTACACCTTCCCTGTCCTCACCGTCTTCGGCAAGTTCAACAATACCGCTGCTTATGGTTGTTGCATTTTTTAATCTTTTATCACTCCCCTGAACTGCTGTCAGATATTCGGTGCTTCCATCAGTGGCAAATTTCATTATTCCGGAAGATGTTTCTGTTGCATCTTTGAGGCGCCTGTCATTGCTCTGAACGGCTTTACCAGAAGCAATTTCACCATTTTCCGCAAGCTGAACAATACCCTTGTCAGAAATACTTGCGTCCCTGAGTCTACGGTCATTACCCTGAATTGCTACACCCGGCCTTGACTCTCCATCTTCAGCGAGCTGAACAATACCCTTTGTTTCCGTTGTGGCATCCCGTAACCTTTTATCATTTCCCTGAACTGCTACACCTTCCCGCGATTCTCCATCCTCTGCAAGTTCAACAATACCCCGTGTGGTTGTAGTAGCATCTTTCAGCCTCTTGTCATTCCCCTGTACTGAAGTGAATGGTTCATTCCCACCATCAGTGGCAAATTTCATTATTCCAGTTGAAGTTTCAGTTGCATCCCTGAGACGTTTATCATTCCCCTGTACTGCTTTCCCGAAGGCAATTTCACCATTTTCCGCAAGCTGAACAATACCCCTGTCAGAAATACTTGCATCCTTGAGTCTACGGTCATTACCCTGTACAACAGTATTTGGCCTGTCCTCTCCATCTTTTGCAAGTTCAACAATACCTTTGCTCTCTGTAGTAGCATCCTTAAGCCTGCGGTCATTACCCTGAACAGCTACTGCTTCCCTGTCCTCTCCGTCTTCGGCAAGTTCAACAACACCTTTTCTGTTGGTTGTAGCATCCTTAAGTCTGCGGTCACTGCTCAGAACTGCAGCATCGTCAGAGGCTTCTCCATCTTCGGCAAGCCTGACAATGCCCTTTGAATGTGTTGTAGCATCCTTAAGTCTGCGGTCACTGCTCAGTACTACTGCCGATGGGTCAGATACCCCGTCCTCTGCAAGCCGTGTTATTCCGTAATCACGGACGGTGGCTTTTTGAAGTCTCTTGTCATTACCTGTTACAACTGAATGTTCCTTATATTCTCCATCAGGGCAGAGCCTAATTATTCCAAAATTATTTTCATCCGCATGCTGCAGTCTGGAATCATTCGACTGAACTACTGCACTTTCGTTTGTTTCCCTGTTGTATGCAAGTCTCACAATACCAGGCTTCATCTCTGTTGCCGGCTGAAGCCTTGAATCATCGGATTGAACTACAAGTCCCGATGACATGTCCCCGTCATTCGCCAGCTGAACAACACCCTTGAATACTGTCGTTGCATCCCTGAGCCTGCCGTCTGTCGACTGTACAACTGCGCCTGAAATACTTTCTCCGTCTCTGGCCAGCCTGACCATACCGGCCTGAAACACTGAAGCATAGGGTGTAATATTTCCGATATTATGTGTATGTCCAAAATTCACATATGCTGAATAGATCTCAAGCCCTGCTATTCTCACAGAAAAACTTCTGTTTATCAGCTGTCTGCTGAGGCATTCTATTCTGATAAATCTTGCAGGAGCTATGCCTGTTTCCCAGAAATACCTCTTCCCTGATTCTGAAGAAAAATTCTTTTCCTGAAACAGAGGTGTCCATATCTCCGAATCAGCTGAAATTTCAACCGTAAAGTTTTCCGGGAACCCGTCCCCGGAAGAGGCAAAAACAACCTTGTTTACGTAAAAAACCTTCCCTAAATCAACATCAATTATTTCTTTGGAGCTGTTCTGTTTTAATTCGGATTCCCAGTATGTCTGGCTGTTGCCATCAAGGATCTTTTCTATAGAGTTCCCCTCATTCAGGCTGCTCGCCCTGACTGACATGATACCTGAAAGTCCGGACTCAATCTTCCCTATTTCAGAATAATACTGCCCATTTAAAACAGCAGGTTCATTTATCACGACTTTTAGAAATCTCAGTACTGTGAGGGGAATATTTATTTCATGTTCCGGAGAATCAAGAGATGTATCATTTTCAGAAAAGAGGCTTTGCCATTCCTTTCCGTCAAAACCCGCCTCAATTCTGTATCCCTTTGGGAATGTCGATGTCCCGTTAACAGAACTGGAAAGCTTCACATAATCAACGGCCACATCCTCTCCAAAATCCACTATTACGAAATCCTTGACGGGAAAAGTTCTTTTTTTTGTACACCAGTATCCCGTTGAATCCAGTATGCGGTCTGCAGTAAATGATTCATTCTCACAACTGGAACTGCCTGTAACTGAACCCTTATATATTTTTTTTTCTGAAATTTTAATGAAATCCATTTTTTCTCCAAGCCAAAATATTCAATTTTAAAAACATCCTAAAGAACTTCATGTCAATTATAAAATGCAGGGAAACAGACACCTGAAGAATCACCTGACTGAGAGCAGATAACCGGTTATCAGAATTAAACCGGCTCCAATCCGGAACATTGCTTCTGCCCTGACGACTTTTACAAGTCCTCTGTCTCCCAGGTCAGCCTCTCCCTGATTGAATATAGACCTGATTTTTTCCGGGTAGAACAGAACAACAGGCCCCATAAAGACAATTACAATGCCTATTATAAAAACAGCAGTTGAGAGGCTGCCCTTATAAACAGTAAGAGGAAATCCTGTAAGTATAAGAATTATTCCATGTATAAAATATAGAGGACTGTTGACCCAACTTTTCATCATCGTGTATATTTTTTCAGGAAGGATTAGTTCAGCCAGCCCTGCAATAATCTGAAAAATTCCAAAGATAAATGTATAAAGTAAAATCATGCTATTTCTTCAGCCAATTTATGATCTCATGCCTGAGGATGGTGAAATCATTTTCTGAATAGAGTCTGTGATCTCCTCCTTCAATTATAACACCGGTAAAGGGGGAACGAATATTTTCTTCAATATAATAATAATTACTGATATCTACTACGGAATCATCTCCACCGTGTATGACCAGGGCAGGACATTCTATTTTTTCAAGATTCGATTTAACATCAATATCAATTAATTCCCTGAAAAAACCATTATTCAGCAAAACCCCCTTATAGCTTCTGTAACCCATGGGATCAAGCTCCTCAATATCCTGAGCCGTAATATCACCGGGAAGATCCACCAGCTTCACAGGTGTTGCAATGAGAATAATTGATTTAATATTTTTTTTCAGTTCAGCAGCTGCAAGGATGGATATAAGCCCCCCCAGACTGGAGCCCATGAGATGAATTTCATCAATGCCAAGCCCCTTCATATAGTCCACAGCTGAAAGCAGGTCTGTCAGTTCATCTTTTATCAGTATCTCAGAAATATTCCCGCCCGATTCCGCGGAGAATCTGAAATCAAATGACATAAGAGTATATCCTGCCTCAACGATTGGGCCGGCAAGATTTACTATCTTGTTACCCTCTTTACTGGAGAATAGACCATGGGAAAAAATAATTCCCCTGGACTTTTCTCCTTCATTATAATAGAGCCTTCCGTTAAGACTTATAGTGTCCTTTGAGGTAAATTTGAAATTTTCTGTTTTCATTTATCTTATTTTTTTCAGGGCCAGAACAGGTTCAAAGTAGCCTTCAGAATCATTGCCGTCTATATATATTTTTTTCGGCCTTAGTAGCAGTTTCTTTTCAGCCTTATTTCCGGATGCAGAAAAGATAAAATATGAAGATTTGGTTTTTACAAAATTTGAAGAAACATTTATATTTTTTATTCCGTCAACCCTTTTCATTTCCGAAAGGTTAACACGAAGGGCGCTTCCATCTTCAATAGTATATACTCCCCTGAAAACAAGAGAACTCTCACTCAGAAAAATTATTACTACGGCCCTGTAATTTTTGTAGAGACGGAATTCATATCCGTAATTGTTGGAATACCTGAGCTGCCATACTCCGGAAATATTCCGGAAAGTAACAGGCTCAACTTTTACAGGAATCTTTTCAACAGTCTGTCCATTTTCTTTTTCAGTTTTAACAGGAATCTTTTCAGATGTTTCATTTCCGCCGCATGAAACAACGGAGATTAGAAAAAAAAACAATATTATCCGAAAAAACGCAGTATTCATAGCGCCAGCCTGTAACATTTTTAACATATTTTATCTTATTAAATTGTAAATGTCAATGTTATTATATCATTGACAAATATTTATTCTGGAATTTCATGTTCTTTTAAAACTGATTCATAATGCAGGGGACGACATGGTTTCGACTGCAATTGTGAATCTATAGTTGCATGCCGAGTGCGCTGTCACCTCGAAAACCTGGCAGACTAATTATAACTGCAGACGATAACTTTGCACTAGCAGCGTAAGCTGCTTGTCTCCGGAATCTTTTCTCCTCTGGGAGGCCCGGAGGCATAAGAAACAGAGGATAGCCCGATCTCTCTCCTTCGGATTGAAGGCGAATCACTAATGAAGGATCGGTTCTCAATACAGTGCCGGTTCCTGGATTTGAGTTCCTAAATTAAATGAACACGGATAAGCATGTAGACGCTATGGATTTGTGTTGTAGGACGCGGGTTCGATTCCCGCCGTCTCCAAAAAATTTTAAAGCACACATTATTGAATCAGTCATAGAAAAATCTCTCCTACATAATTTAAAAATCAATAAATACCTTTCTGGAAAAAATTTATTTGTAAAAAAACCTGCATTGATACATCTTATTAAAGATTAATCATGAAAGATGATGTTTGTTACTGATCATCCTTGAATTAACAGTAATTCTGTCACGAGAGATTTAATGATTAGACTATTCAAAATTCTATTGTGCCTCCCTGAAGGCATGATCCTTGTATTCTCAGCTGCTCCTGTATTGTCACTGTACATGACCGACAGAATTCTGCCACAGACAGTCCACTTCGCCTCAGCTCTGTCTTCTTCATTATTGTTTATAGCTGCGTCAATTATTCTGAGAAAAAAGATCAGGACAGGCAAAACCGTTATTGCTGCGGCGTTCATCCTGTTCTACATTTCCCTTTTGCCAGTTATCATGTCCGGCCCATTTCAGGCTCTTGCCATAAACATTCTCCTGACCCTGACTGCCTTCTATTTTTTTGAATTCCCCGGCAGAATATCCGGTTCAGAAACAGGCAGAAAGATGCCATGTCATGACAAGGATAATTCCGGCCGTGCCATAATAGCCCTGTTTATTATTACAATACTGTACTCGATTTTTGCAGACCAGAAATCACAGTTTCCAAAATACACAATCCTCATGGCATCAGCGGTCACACTCATTCTGCAGCTGCCGTGGGCGGTTGGAGCAAAAGCAAAAAAATCCATATTCACTATACTGTCACTCCTGACAGTACATGCAATTCTTGCTGTTTTGACCAGTATCCAGTCAATGATACCGCTGGTTATTTTTCTCTCCGTAATGATATGCCTCTTAATGCATTCACTTAGTACAGGGGATGACTCCCTCTACGAGAAAAACGAATCACTAATGAACATACTCCTCAATCATCCGGCAAGATCGCTGCTCATAACATTCCTTGGACTCTGTGTACTGGGAACAATACTGTTGAGCCTGCCCTTTTCAGTAAATGGAGGGAAAATAGACCTCATAGACGCAGCCTTCACATCTGTCAGCGCCGTATGTGTTACAGGACTTATTGTAAAGGACACTCCTGTGGATTTTACTCTTTTCGGACAGTCGTGCATACTCCTTCTTATACAGCTCGGCGGGCTTGGAATCATGTCAATTACAACACTGGCGCTGCATATAATGGGACAAAGGCTCAGTCTAATGCAGGAGAGACTGATGAATATAATGACCGATACTGATCATGGAGGCCTCATAGACTCCCTTAAACTCATACTGAAATTTACATTTATTGCCGAAGCCGCAGGAGCCGTATTTTTATCAGTGAACTATCTCATTAGCGGAGACACCCTCTTCAATGCAGTCTGGCGCGGCATATTTACATCGGTTTCAGCCTTCTGTAATGCAGGATTTTCTCTCCAGAGTGACAGCCTTATACCCTATCAGAATAATCCCGTAATTCTCAATACTGTGGCTGTTCTAATAATACTCGGCGGGATTGCACCGGCAACTGCAATAGTAATTCCCAGATGGCTTTCACGTAAACCGGTTCCCATTCCGGCAAAAATTGCACTCATAACAAGCTCTGTTCTTCTTGTTTCAGGCACAATGCTCATAATGGCATTTGAATGGAACGGCTTTCTCGCGGGAATGTCTGTTGGAGACAAGATTACCAATTCATGGTTTCAGTCAGTTACTCTCCGCACAGCAGGTTTCAACTCCGTTGCCATTGAGCACATGACAGATCCTTCACTCATTATTATGGCAATCTTCATGTTCATAGGCGGAAGCCCGGGCGGAACAGCGGGCGGTATAAAAACAACTACACTGGGAATAATAATTCTTACATTCTGGTCCAACATAACCAACCGCAAGGATATTATAATTCAGAACAGAAAGATTCCCCAGTCCACAGCCTACAGGGCAATAACAATCATATTCGCCGGCATGGTCGTATGGCTCATGTCTGTAATCATGCTCTTTACAACACAGCACATACCCGCCAGGGATCTTATTTTTGAAGCAACATCAGCAATTGGCACAGTGGGTCTCTCTACAGGAGCAACCACACTGCTTGACGGGATAGGAAAAATAGTAATAATATTAACCATGTTCACAGGGAGAGTGGGGCCCATGACAATTTTTACAATGCTCAGTGACAATCTCACTGACAGGGCATCCAGGTATCCTGAAGAAAAGATATTTCTTACATAAAGGAGAGATCAATGTCTCAGCAAATTCTTATTATCGGGCTTGGGCAATTCGGTATGTCACTTGCAAAGGCCCTTTCCGAAAAGGGAGCAGAGGTACTTGCAGTTGATATGAAAAAAAATCTTGTAGAGGAAGCATCCCAGTTTGTAACTGAAGCGGTTCTTGCCAATGCCACAGATGAGGCTGATCTTGCGCGTCTTGAACCCGGGAAAAGGGATTCAGCAATCTGCGCCATCGGCTATGATTCAAAGGAAGCATCCATAATCTGTACCGCCCTGCTAAGACAGATGGGTGCCCCGCTTGTAATAGCAAGAGCCGGAGACAGGATGCATCAGAGAATTCTTCACCTTGTTGGAGCGCATGAGATAATTAATCCTGAAATGGAATTTGGTAAAAAATATGCCAACAGACTCATCTACAAAGATATAATTGTGGATACAAATCTCGGGGAAAACCTTCACCTCACAGAAATTGCAATTCTGCCATTTATGGTAGGCAAAACTCTAATTGACCTGGAACTTCCGAAAAAATTCGGAGTAATGGTTGTGGGCATAAGAAGAGGTGATGATGGTAAAATACTTCAGCCCAGGCCTTCGGAACCCCTCCAGGGAAATGACACCATAATTATTGTTTCCAGCGAAGCTGCAATTCCAAAACTGATAAAAGGAGCCTGACATGAAGGTAACCAGAAGCATACACCTTGGCGCGTGGATTCTGATCAGTCTCAATATATTCATGGCATTCGGCTCAATATGGATTTTCACACGCATGACACCGGCCATTGAAACAATAATAATCCGGAACGGTAAATCTCAGTTTGCATGTGAAAAAATGCTTTCAGCACTGGCAAAAATAAGTTCAGACATTGAACTTACGGGCCTGAAAAAAATATTTGAATCATCCCTTGATGAAGCCAGAAAAAATATCACTGAAAAACAGGAACCTGAAATTATTGGGCAGATAGAATCCTACTATGGATACGCCTTTTCCGGGGATAAATCTGCAGTTCTTCACACAGTTGCTGCAATAGAAAATCTGAGCAGGATAAACAGAAATGCCATGGTAAAAGCTGACATGAAAGCCAAGGAACTGGGAAATGGCGGGGCCTGGGCCATTGTGTTCATGGCTTCTTCAATATTTATCGCGGGGCTTCTTTTTATGAGAAAAGCAAAACACAGCATTTTCAGGCCACTTGAAGAAATACACTCGGTACTGATTTCACGCAGCACAGGTGATTATCTGAGAAGATGTACAGGGCCGGATATGCCGCAGGATATAAAACTGATATTTAACGGAATAAATGACCTTCTGGACAACACAGGGAGATAAAATATTTTTTCAGGTATTTGCCAGTGGTGCAGAGAAGATGCTGTACCTGGTCAGTTAAAAAAAACAGAAGCCAGTTCTATTCCGTATTCGCTGACAGAAAGAAGTTCGCTGTCAGCTTTGCCTTTGATTTCAACAACACCGAAATTTCTGAGCCAGTTAATAACATAGAACTCAAAAAAGGATATGCTGAAATTGTCATCTCTTGATGATATTTCCGTAATATCGAGAAAATCCCCGGCAAAATCTTCGGTTTTCACCTGAAGTCTGTTCTCTTTAAGCAGTTCAGGAATAGCACTTCTGTTCTTAAATATATTTCTGGCAAGTTCAGGAGATGATGGAAAAATATCTTCCCACATTACACCATGCCAGAACGAATCAGCCATTTTTCTGAAAAGGACATTTGGATCAATGGAATCAAAAGAGGGCTTTGCGTATCCATTAATATTTACTATCAACGAAGCGTATCTGAGCAGCTGAGCACTCTGTTTCAGATTTATTATTACCATTTCCCTGTCACTGATAATTTTTGAGTTGTTTTCAAGGAGATCTGCTGCTTCAGAATAGAATGCATCGCTGAGACTGCATGACTCATCTGTCTTTAAAGACTCGTTCATCAGTTTCTGAAGGATCGTGTTACCATATATGAGTGCGGCACAATTTTTGATCTTCATTCTTCCCGAAAAATTATACTCCTTCAGAATAGAATAATTATCTGCTGCAAATCTGTTGTAGGATTCAAAAGCAGATAAACGTTCCACACCTCTGTTTCTTAAGGTTTCTCCCCTAAAAAAAAGACGCCGATCACTGTTTAAATATTCTCTATATTTTTTTTGACAGTCCATTATTAATATTAATCAGATTAATTATTAAAACCCGGGGCAGCGCCCTTTCCCATTAAATAAATCAGTTTTCAGGAAATAAAACCTTCCTAGCAGAATAAATGCAAAATTAATTTTAAGTCAAGATAAAATTTCATATTTGCACTAATTTGTTAGAATTTTGGCATTTGCCCCATTTATATTCCCCTGTGCAGTCAGAAACCTGTCAGCACCAGATGCCATGTCTTTCTTTATCCCGGAAACAGTTTCATTTATAGAAGCAGTCTGCAGTTCCTTGCCTGCTGCTACGGTCCGGTCTGTACCTCTAAGTTTGTTGAAACCCTCAAGAGCCCTGTCCATTTTCTCAAGATCTTCGTTTTTAACCATGCCGCCGAGAATATTACGTCCCACATTATTCACGAGTTCCGCATTCTTAACAAATTCATCTCTGCCGGCCTTCTTCTCCGCAGTTGGAGTAAAAACCCTTTCTCCATACTGTGAAATTGTACCCTGAATTCTTGACAGTTCAGTCTCAACCTCACTGTTATTAAAAGTACCGGTCGTAAGTGCTTCACTGGCGATACTCTTAAGTCTTGAAGAAATAGCAATAGCCTTGTCTATGACATTTCGGGAAACCTGGGCCAGAATAAGAGCATCAAGCTTTGTTCTTTCCGAGGCGATGTTTAAACCTTCGCTTACAATACCTGAACCGGAATCTGTGCCTTTTCTTTCAGTTCCCATGCCGCGCCCAACAGCTGGTTTTACTGAAGTACTGTTTCCGGTTATCATTTCTCCTGATACTATCTTCATAATTATACCTCCTCCCCGGTATAATGCTGTATAATTAATAAGCCATTTTACAGAACAAATGTCAAATTTATTTTACTCAACCGGGAACCTCAAATATGCCGATTATGAAAAAAAACCGGCAGATATCTGATATGAAAAAATTTTTAATCCTTTTAATCCTGACGGCTTCATTTCCCCTTGAGGCCAAAGTGGCGGTCTTGCCCTACAAAATATTCACTCCTGAACTTTCAGTTAGGAATGAGTACAGTTCCCTCATGGCCACATCAATTTTACTGAATAAGAATACTGAAGTTGTTACACCTGAAGAGGTTCAGTCTTCAATGGATCTTCTGGGTATTAATCCTGAAACATCACTGACGCTGGAAAACCTTGCAGTCATTTCCAAAAAACTGGACCTCTCCTATATTGTTACCGGATCAATATCAAAGGCATCAGGGAACTTCATTTCAAAGAGTATTCTATATTCCGCCAGTTCAGGTGAAATAATTTCCAGAAGAACTGTTACGGGAAAGAATCTCATAGAACTTGCCCAGAATGAAACAATGGAAACCATGACAGTTGTTTCTCAGCGAGAGGCAAGAATCCCCCATGAAAAATCGGATACAGTTTTTCTCATAGACATGTCCTATAACAACAGAATCCACTGGAACGACATAAAATCATCCATAAAAAACTACGCAGAACAGAATATGCAGGGATCAACGGTCAGTTCCCGCATCTACATAATCCCATACTCATCCAATATGTCAAATGCCAGCATTGCCTATTCTGAAAATTCAATTACAGAGATAAACCGGGCACTTGACAGGCTTTCACCATCGGGCCAGCCCGACAGCTCAATTTTTTCATCAATGCTGAAATACACAATAGAAAACATAAAATGGAGAAAAGATGCTTCAAAAAATTTCTTTATTTTCAACAATACAAAGCTTTCAGATGCATTTTATATAGAAAAATATGCGACGGCGGCCAGGAAGAAAGGGATATCCATAAACTCAATATCCGGCGCTATTCAGTTTGAAGACGGAACACCCTCTGCAAGACTATCTGAACTTACGAAGGGAAAATCCGTAATAATAACTTACAGAAAAATTCTCTACGATACGGACGGAGGCAGCCATTACACCTTCATGAATGGAAACAGACTCTTCTCATCAACAGCCAATTTCAGAAGATGGCATGAACTGGGTTCAATTCTGGCAATACCTTCGGTTAAAAGAAATATGGACATCCCTGAAGAGATATATTCCACCTCAAAATTCACCAATCCTGAAAAAATCGAAAACTACATTTCTTCCGCACAGGGACTTAAAGTTCTCAGAAGCGAAAAACTGGAAACAAACATTACTTTTTTAATGAAGGAAATGGATCAGGCAAGGTTTAAAAAATCTGGGAATACAATTGCCAGAGCCCTTGTGACAGACGGAAAGGTTAACCTCTGGGTAAACATAGACAACCATGATACTGCACGTTCATTCTCAGAATCAAATGCTAAAGGATTCTACAGAACAACGGCCTTTCATGTAATAAGAAACAGCAACAGCATTTATAATTTTGATCTTGTCCCTGTTGAAACATCCTTTCCATTTAACATGGTTCCAGGCATTGTCAGGGTAAAGATTGGTGATATAATAAAAAAACCGGACTACTACTCAAAAACCGGACTGGGTAAAATCCCAACATGGTTTATAGATGTAAAAATACAGCAGGTTAAATATCTGGACAGAAGCGGAGACATAAGGGAGGACTGACATCCTCCCCGGTTTTTTGGTTATTTTACCTTATCTTCAAGGTACCTGAAAATCATGCCGTCATATTCAGAGGTTGTTTTGAATACCTTGCATGCCAGGCCGAGATTGGTTTCATAGCTGACCTCTCCACCATTTGATTTCATCTCTTCAATTATGGATTTATAATCAGCAGGATCAATGACAACGCTGACGCTCTGAAAATTTTTAGCGGATGACCTGAGCATTGTGGGGCCGCCGATATCGATATTTTCAATGGCATCTTCGAATGTGCAATCAGGTTTTGATATAGTCTCTTTAAACGGATAGAGATTAACCACAACCATGTCTATATTTTCTATACCGTGTTCTTTCATCGTTGCAACATGTTCCGGATTATTTCTGAGGCCCAGCAGCCCTCCATGAACTTTGGGGTGCAGTGTCTTTACTCTCCCATCCAGCATTTCGGGAAACCCTGTATATTCAGAAACATCCTTTACGTTCAGTCCTGCATCTCTCAGAATTTTTGCAGTACCCCCAGTTGAAAGGAACTCAACATCAAACTCTGCCAGTTCCCTGGCAAACTCAACAGCCCCGGTTTTATCTGAAAGGCTGATAAGAACTCTCTTAATCTTAGCCATAATTCTCCCCTTAACAGTTTTAACAACAGATAAATTTTAGTCTCCGTTTTTAACAAGTATCTTTTTTACAAAAAGGTAGATTATTGCCAGAACAATACATACTACGGCAATTATATTATAGCTTCTCAGTATTTCCGTGATTCCGCTTTTCACCCTGTCCCAGTTATCCCCGAGCATGAAACCAGCCTGAATCCAGATAAAATTCCATGCAAGAGCACTCATGGATGCCAGAACAAAAACCTTTCTGGTGGAAAGCTCCGCCATGCCCGCGGCTATTGAAATAACCGACCTTACACCGGGCAGAAACCTGTTTGCCAGTACAATGTAATATCCGTACCTGCCGAATGCAGAAAGGGCTTTGCCTATTGCCTCATCACTGAAAAATGAAAAACGGTTTCCATGGAAAAATTTTCTGTCCACACATTTCCCCAGTAAAAACAGTGACATAAATCCAATAGTGCTTCCGGCACCGGTTACAGCATAGACCATAAGAAAATCCAGCCTTCCGGTACCTACGAGAAAAGCACCAAATACAGTGATAGTATCACCTGGCGCTGGAGGAAAAATATTCTCAACAAAAGAAGATACAAAGAGAAAAATGTACAAATATACATTATCCACGTTGAGAAGATATGCAAGGATGCTGTCAAGAATACTGTCCATGGCCTATCCAAATGAAAAATTTTTTCTATTTTGTGTTTGACCTAAAATCAATTACTTTTATAGATTCAACTATTTTAAATAGTTATTTTTACATAAAATTAATTTAGTAGTTGAAAATACAAAGCCAGATAATTAAATCTCTTTTCAGACACAATCTAAACAAATAAAATATACTGTTTAGATTTTTTTGTCCAACTGTTTTGATTATTCAGGCAAATTCTGATTACCACAATTCAGAATATAACAGTTTAAATTACTAACTACAAAAAGAAACGATTGGAAAAAAGGAGAAATACATGTTAGAGCTCAAAAAAGGTGTTGAGATCCTTAGAGAAGTCGGCGGAATAACATCTGTTGAGGAAGCTGAAGCTCTATTTAAAGCAAAACTTGACGAAGCAAACTACACCAAACTTTCAAGAATAAAAACCGAAGATGCGCTCATCAAAATAGCCAATGCTATTTCAATGTGTGAACCCGATGAGGTATTTATAATCAGCGATACAGCTGAAGATGCAGCAGAGGTAAAAAGAAGAAGTATTGCAACCGGCGAAGAAAGCCAGCTTGCAATTAAGGACCACACAATCCACTTCGACCTTCCCGAAGACCAGGGAAGACTTGTTGAGCAGACCCTGTATATAATCAATCCGGGAGAAGACACATCGAGTATTGCCAAAACCGAAGTCAGGGATGAATCGCTTGAGTACATCCAGACACACATGAAGGGAATAATGCATGGCCTTACAATGTACATCTCCTTTCTTAACAGGGGACCTGTTGGTGCAAAGGCTACAATACCTGCTATAATGATTACTTCATCGGCATATGTTCAGACTTCCGGTGATATTCTCTACAGGAACGTATACAAAGACTTTGATGCGGAAGTAAAAAGAGCTGGACTGTTCTTTACCAACTGCCACTCACAGGGAACAAACAGATCAGAGGATGTTCCAAAAGCAAGAATCTACATGGACAGAGCCCATCAGACTACATATTCGACTTTTTGTACATACGCAGGGAACACTCTCCTTCTTAAAAAGGGAAATCACAGGTTCGCATGCGACTGGGCTGTTTATGAGAAGAGAGGAGAAGAACTTTCCGAGCACATGTTCCTCACAGGACTAAGGGGACCGGGCGGAAGAAAAACATTCTTCGCAGGCGCTGCACCTTCAGGCTGCGGGAAAACCACAACAGCAATGGTAGGAGATGACTTTATCGGCGACGACCTTGTTCAGATGTGGATTGCAGAGGACGGAACAGTAAGGGGAATCAACCCTGAAAAGGGAATATTCGGAATTCTCGCAGACGTGAACCAGGAAGGTGACCCGCTTCTCATGAAATGCCTGAGGCAGGAGAGAACCGAAGTAATTTTCTCCAACGTATGCATAGATGAAAACAAAAAACCAAGATGGGAAGGTGACGGAGAGCCTCTTCCTGAAAAGGGAATCAACTTCCAGGGTGAATGGTGGCCAGGCAAAAAAGATGCTAACGGGAAGGAGATTCCGGTTGCCCACCCCAACTCAAGGTGTACACTGAGAAGTACAGCAATTGAAAACTATAATGAAGCAGATGCCGAAAATCCTGATGGAGCTGAAATCAAGGTAATTACATATTCAGGACGTGATTCAGACACAATGCCTCCTGTATGCGTAGCTAAGACCCCTGATCACGGTGTTGCAGTGGGAGCATCAATTGTTTCCGCAGCAACTGCAACTGAGGTCGGTGCATCAGGAGTAAAAAGGCAGCCATGGGCAAACGCACCTTTTATCCCGGGCGCACTTGGCGACTACATGGATGCTAACTTCAAATTCTACAACAATGACAAAATCAAAAAGAAACCTATCATGGCAGGCCTTAACTACTTTCTCACAGAGGGTGCCAGAGGCGGAGAAGGAAACAAACTTCTCGGTGAAAAGAAAGACGTAAGAGTATGGCTGGGTTGGCTTGAACTGAGAACCCACGATGAAGTTGATGCTATTGAAACTCCAATAGGCTTTATTCCAAAATACGAAGATCTGAAAAAACTTTTCGATGGAATAAACAAACCATATTCAGAGGAACTCTATGACAAGCAATTCTCTTTCTATATTGACAACATCATTGCAAGAATAGACCTTCAGGAAGCGGCCTATTCAGGAGAGAAAAGGGTTCCACAAAGAATTTTTGAAATCTATGAAGAGCAGAAGAAGGGCCTTGAAGCACTTAAGGCTAAATACGGCCACATAGTGACCCCTGCACAGCTCATGGAGTACGCAGCAGGTTAATAAACTGCAGATATAGATATAAATAAAAAAGCAGGTTCAGATGGACCTGCTTTTTTATACCCTTTTTACATCACCAAACCTCAGAATAATTATTATTTCCATATCAATATTTCTTGAATATTTTTCAAATATCTTCCAGATTAATTCTATCATTGGTCAGGAAATACTAAACCATGAAGATCAAGAGCAACATTTCTTTATTTCTAATGGCATTGGCATCTTTTTCATGCAGTTCATATATTGAAGGAGCCTCGGGTGTAAAGATGCCCGAAAAAACCGAAGTCATTGAGGTATTTGAAAACAGCCAGTGGCTACACATGGAGAAACTGAAAATCCATGATACTGATAATATCGGTTCATTTATCAGAAGGAGCAGACTCCATGAACTTAAACTTCAAGAAAAGCATGGTATTACCGGAGACATTTATCTCAGACCCGAAAACAGAATTTCCATAAACAGAAACTGCAGGTATTACTTTTCCGAATGTGAAAATAACTTTTATAAATACAGAATTCTTTTAAATGCAGATTCAGGTGAGCTGTGGATAGAGATAGTTTATCCTGATTTTTCCGGGAAGTTTTAACTTATAGAATTAAAGGCAGAAACACTATGAATAAGTACTTAATAATACATTTAGTCTTTTTCTTACTGACAGGATGTTCAGCTTCAGAAATCACTTCTGTACAAGGAACAGAATCACAGAGCAGATTCTGCGACCAGGATCTCATTAATGCATGGAAACAAAAATCATACAGACTAAGTGAATTTAAACGATTCGTTGTCAAAAGTGAGTCTGATCAGAAATTTTTCCATAAGATATTAGATCTCCACAGAAAAGGGGATACCATATGGTATTACTGCTCTCCTTCTGAAACCTGGGAGAAACTAATGGGACGAAGCGGGTATGCCCTTTTCAGAAACGGCAAACTCATAATAAAAATTGACACTGTCATTAACTGATGACCCTGCCTGATTATTCTCTTCACTAATCAGACATAAACGTTCTATGTATGCTGCCTCTCCTTCAAAAACATAGAAACTGCATACATACCCGGACCATTACTGCTCATTTCACTTTTTCTCACCACGGCCCCTGAATGAATTCATACTGCTGTGAATATTCAGCATTCTTACCAGATGATAAAAAATTCTGTCAGGCAGAATACCCCTCAGAAATACCGCAATACGGACAGTACCGGGACAGAATACAGTTGTCTTTTTTCTTATAATCGCCTTATCCACAATTGCCCTGGCAACCACATCGTGATCTTTTACGAGGGGGACAATGACCCCGCCCAGCCCCCGTATCTTTGCGCCTTCGAACATACCTTTGGCAAGGTAGCCGGGATGGACACTGGCGAAATGGACATTTTTTTTCAGGTTCTCTGCTTCATGGCGCATGGACTCGGTGAATCCCCAGACAGCCCATTTAGATGCTGAATAAACCGCCTGCCCCGGGACTCCGAGAACTCCTGCAGCTGACGAGATATTTACCACAACACCAAAATTTTTTTCATACATGTCCTGCAGAAATTCTCTCGTAATATGAATTATTGAAGCAACATTCACATCAAGGACCATGCAGTGTTTTTCATCAGACACTTCATGAAAATTCCCTGCAATGACAACTCCGGCATTATTAATCAGTATATCGATAGTACCAAATTTTTTTCGAATATCTCCTGCCAGCGAATGAATCTGTTTAGTATCTGTTACATCACATCTTTTAGCAAGAATTCTTTCTTTAAATTCTTTCAGTTCCGCCGCAGCATCCCTGAGAGACTTGATGTCACAGTCACAAATCACTACACTGCATCCGTGGGCCAGAAGTCTTTTGGCAGTTGCAAGACCTATGCCCTTTGCCCCGCCCGTTACCAGTGCAGTCATGCCCTCTAAATTCATATATTCTTACTCCCGGAAATATTTTTTAATTTATCATCACTTCACAATGCATAACTAATTAATAAAACCTTTCTACAAAATTAAATAACAATGCAGCTGTTTTCTATTATTTTCTTTATTACAGAATTCTGGAGGAAAATATGCCCTTTATTATTGATGTTCAAACCTGCTTTCCCGAAAACTATTACACACAGGATGAAATTACAGAATTCATTATCTCAGCCTGGGATGGCAGATATTCAGACTTTTCCACCATAAGGAATATTCACAGAAATACCCGAGTGGGGAAAAGACATCTTGCACTTCCCATGGAACACTACTCTTCACTCGAAAGCTTTGATGAAAAAAATCGGATATTCATTGAAAAGTCCACTGAACTTGCATGCGGTGCGATTAACAATTTATTCGCCTGCAACTCAATAGGCCCCGGAGATATATCTTCTCTATGGAGCAACACCGTAACCGGTTTTGCAATACCAAGTCTTGATGCCCGGGTAATGAACATAATTGACTTCAGGTATGACACCAAAAGGATTCCACTTCTCGGCCTTGGCTGCATGGCTGGTGCAGCTGGAATAAACCGTGCCGCGGATTACCTCACGGCTTATCCTGACGAAGCAGTAATTTTCTTTTCCGTTGAGCTATGCTCACTTACTTTTCAGATCGATAATGTGAGCATTGAAAATATAATTTCAACAGGACTTTTCGGTGACGGCGCAGCCGCAGTACTCATGGCAGGAGATAGTCATCCTCTAGCATGTACTGCTCCTCTTGAATGGATTGGCTCTTCAAGCGCATTTTTCAGAAATTCAGAAACAATGATGGGCTGGGATGTAGGAGAAAAGGGACTTAAAATAATTTTAAACAGGGATGTTCCGGCAATGACTGAAACAATGCTTCCAAAACCCTTATATGATTTTCTTGAATCACATGACAGAAATATTAATGACATTTCAGAATATTTTGCCCATCCCGGAGGTCCCAGAGTTTTAAGGGCCATAGAAAAAGTACTGGATCTCGCTGAAGGAGAACTGATTAACAGCTGGCAAAGTCTTAATGAGAACGGGAACATGAGCTCTGTATCTATACTTGATATTTTCAAAAGATATATTGACTGCTCTACAACAGTTAAACAGGGGCAGGCCGCCCTGAGTCTTGCAATGGGCCCAGCATTCAGTGCTGAAATCGGACTTTTCAAATGGTGCTAGCCCCCCTCAGTGTCAACATAGTTGTCGCCTAAAATATTTAGGAGAAAGCTATGAAATACAGTCGAAGGATGAAAGAATCAGTGTTGCGTAAAGTATTACCTCCTGAGAACCGGAGTGTTCCTGAAGTAGCCAGAGAGATGGGAATAT
>QKCL01000025.1 GCA_003246895.1 Spirochaetota bacterium
AAAAAGATGAAGAATTGAAGTTCCCAAAAATACAAAAATGATGCGGTAGAAAAATGCAGAAAAAATGGCAGATATTTTTTTTGATCCCATTCAGTGCGGACCTCCCTTTTTTTGACTTATTATGTTTTTTATAAACTACTTTTGTTACACAAAATTGCACAGGAAAAACCGCTTTTTGTTATAAAAACCGGATTTACACGTAAATAGTTGACCATAGGAATTCAAAATGTTACTATTATAGCCAACAGCATCGACACATATCTGACAATAATAAACAATTCCGGGTATGTCAAAAAAAGAGGTTACTATATGGGAAAAAAATTCTTTATACATGCTATTTTTGCAATAGCATTCATTTTCAGCTCATGCGGGAGTGATGAAACAATCCTGTCATCTGAACTGGGAGACCTGAATCAGTTCAGAAACAATGAAGTCTATTCGATTATTATGATACCTGATACACAGAGGTACTTCCGGGCGAAGAATGGTGATGAAATCTTTGCCCAGGAAATAAACTGGATTGTAAAAAATTCACCCCTCCTTGACGTAAGGCTCATAACACATATCGGTGATGTCATTGAAGACGGCAAGGGCGACATCAACCATCCTGAATGGTCCCGGTCTGTGAAAATAATGCAGAAACTCCATGATTTCAGCAAAGAATCCGGAATCCCCTACTCTGTTTCACTGGGTGACCATGACTATAACGGAGACGAAAAACCATATCTGGGGTACAGCGCATTTGTAAAAAACTACGGGAAAAAACGCTATGACGGTTTCAAATGGTACGGAGGCAGTTCTAATACGGAGACAAGTCACTACCAGTACATAACACTGAACGGCAGAAAAATACTCCACCTGAACATTGAATGCGACGCTCCAAGAAACACAGCATTTAAAGATGAAGAGGACCAGCTGAAATGGGCACAGAAGATCATAGACAAAAATCCGGGAATACCGGTTATCCTCTCCACACACGCCTATCTGACAGACGAAAATGAGGGAGATAAATTCGTTGGCCGTGAACCCGAACCGGAAGTTAAAAAGAAAAACAGAAGAAAAGGCGAAGACCGCAGGGGCGGAGTTGGAATATGGAACGAACTGGTAAAAAACAATGACCAGATATTCATGGTGCTCTGCGGGAATTATCACGAGTACAACAAACGCAAGGGTGACACAGGAGAGTTCCATCAGGTTTCCAAAAACAGCAAGGGAAGAGATGTCATTGAAATACTGGGGAACTACCAGGGGTACCCAAACGGCGGGGACGGACTTTTTAGAATTCTTGTTTTTAACGAGAAAGACAACACTCTGACTGTTAAAACATATTCGTCGTACCATAAGAAATTCCGGAAGAAATACCTGGATACACCGCGGGCCAGTGACTACAAAATTAATATTAATATGAAGGAGAGACTCAAGGTTTAAAAAAGGGGTCTCAAACTGACCATGCAGGCAGAATCACTGAGTTTCGAATCTGTTGCCGCACTGCCTGCATGTGACCATAAGTTTCCCCTTGTCTGAAGGGACTCGAAGAGATGCATCACATACCGGGCATTTAACTATTTTCTTTCTGAGTAATGATTCTATTCTGACCGGGTCAAAGCCCACAATGACCTCACCGTTTATGACAAATGCCGGCACGCCCATTATTCTGTATCTTTCCATTTCTTTTCTTGCAGATGGATTAGATGAAACATCAAGTTCAGTGTAATCAATTTTTCTTTCATTGAGCCAGTTTTTGGCTGTTCTGCAGTGTGGGCATGTGGGAGATGTAAAGACCTTTATTTTGCTCATAGCTGTATACTTTTTCCATAAAAGGCAGACCTTTCAGTCTGCCTGAATGATTTTTCGGATTTAAAGTCTACTTGCCTTCAGGCTTTTTCTTTTCAACAGGCTCACCTTTTTTCATAGGTTTGCCGCCTTTGCCTTTACAGTATCCCTTAACCACTTTACCGTCTTTCTTTTTAAACTTCTTTACCCATGTACAACCAGGGTTTTTTTTGCACTCCTTGGCTTTCAGTCCATTACATTCACTGGGCTTTGGAGCACTGTTTGCATCTGGAGCAATAAAAGCAAAGGCAATTGCCAGAGCAAATACTAATGTTGTTATTTTTTTCATAAAATCCCTCCGAGAAATTAGATATGTTTATATTATATAAACTATTATGTAAAGAAAAAATCAATGCAAGAGAGTGAGATTATTCAAGAAAAATCAGGAAAAGAACGAGTCCAAACAGAAGCAGAAGCCCGCCATAAAACAGCTCCTTTCTGTAATTCCGTTCAATCTCCTCCCCCCGGGAATAGACGAGTTCCCCGGATTTTGTTAGGGGATAGTCCCCCCTGAAATAGACCCCTGTGATTTCAATGAAGTCCTTCTTTATAAAAAAGGCATTTTTATCCAGGTACCCGAGATCAAGGAGTTCAAGGATAACAAATTTATCCGAAGCATCTTCTATTTCCATGGGAAACGAAAAGTCACCATCTCCCCCATGTACCTCCAGGAGATACCTTATTACAGGAAAATATTTCTGCCTGTGTTTTTTAAGTTTATCCATCTCTCTCTTAAGGTTCATATGCACACCTCTCCTCCCGAAGCTCCGGGTTAAAATATAAAAAACAATGAATTGAGACAATTTACATCAGAGGACAAAGTAAAAATTTATCCCTCTGACCTATAGAGCCGGTATTTTTGTAATTCAATCCATAATATCACTGTTTGAGTGTGACCCTGTACTTCTTCAGCATCTCAGTGGGTTTGTAGGATGATTTGGCCTTTCTAAGAGATTCCAGCCCCAGATCCTGCTCAAAATTAAAACAGCAGTACCTGCCCGGCATGACATGGGCAAAATTATTATACATGAACTGATAGAGCCCCTTGATTCCGGGCTTGCCCTTTGCAAAATGAATGGCATAAACCTTATCGTTAAGCTCTTCCCCGAGAAGAAAACCCGCAGGTTCTCCGTTTGCATAGAACACAGCTCCGCAGAGTTCCAGCTCATTGTGGTATTCAAGTGCTTCATTGCATGGATAGTAATCTGTATTATCCTTGTCCGTTCCAATATTGTTCTGCCATGACTCAAGTATTTCATAGGCATCTTCTATTATCTCATTTGAAATCCGCCTGGCGTCATGAATGTACTCTCTTTCAAACTGGTTCAGGAGATTTTTCTTGCTGTGAAATTTTTTACCGGAATAGGTCCTCAGGTCATCAAGACTGAGTATATAGTCACTGTCCCCGTCAAGATAGTTCAGTTCAAACCTTGCATCCAGTTTTTCAGTCCAGTCTTCGGGGACAGGGAAAAGCATCCCGTAAGTTTCAATAAGTTCCTGAAGAAAATCATTTGAGTATTCACGGATGTCCCTGACCGGCATTACATATCTCCGGCCGTCATATGTTTTGCCGGAAATAAAAATTTCATCACCACCTGTAAGGATTTCATAGTCGTGTGATCCCCTGAAGAGATATATGTTTGAAAAAGAATACTCCGATACAGCTGTTCCGGTGCTGTTGAGTCTTCCGTTAAGCAACTCCCTGTGTTTCATTGAAAGCTTTTCTTTTTCAAAGTTCAAGCCATCTCCTCCTTAAATATCTTCTTAATATAAAAAATGAATACACAAATATTGACGTATTCATGGACCACCATACGGAAGGAGCCCCGAATCCTGCGGCATAACCAAGCGTAAACGCCATTGGTATCCGGACAAGCCAGACCCCCAGAATAATGATCTTCATGACGCCCCTGGTATCACCGGCACCGTTTAAAGCTCCCCCAAGGACAACGGCCATAGCCATGAATGGTTCGCTTATTATACTGATTCTGATATATCTTATGGATTCCTCAATTACGATCCGGTTACCGGAAAGCATACCGGCAAGATGAGCTGCATTTACATAAACAAAGATGGAGATCACCCCGATTATCGCAACAGCAAGCAGAGCAGTGACGATTCCGGCCCGGAATGCATCCTCTCTCCTGCCCTCACCCATGAAATTGCCTATTATTACCGCATTTGCCATATTCAGGGCAAATGCAGGCAGAAAGATGAGAGATTCTATTCTGCCTCCATTTGTAAATGCGGCAATAATTTCGACATTGTTATACGGAATGGCGCTGAGTATCATGAACAGTACAGTCCCTGCCGTCTGCCATGAAATCTGCTGAAGCCCGGAAGGCCAACCTATCCTGACAATCTTCAATACCTTTTCCCATGAAAAAACCCTCCTCTCTGACCAGAAGCAGGAGATTCTCATGAAATTGATAAAAGCCCCGGCAATGACACTCACCGCCGTTGAAAGGGCGATTCCGTAAAAACCAAGCCCTGTGTGAAAGACCATTAAAAAATTAAGGGAAACATTGAGAATACATACGACAAACATTGTTACCAGCGATTTTTTTACGCCGCCTGTGGCCCTTAATATTCCATTGCTGTTTATCAGGAGATAATGAAAAGCAAGGCCGATTGCATATATCCTTGCAAGGGGCACAGCATAGAGAACAACACTTTCAGGAATATTCAGAAATGATATTATATTGCCTGTAAAGGCCACTCCCATGAAACCGAAAAAAAGACCTGTAATAATAACAGACAAAATAAGAGAGTAAATAGCCCCCGACAGTTCTCCCTTTTTGCCTGAAGAATAAAGTTTCGAAATAACAGATACTGTCCCCACAGTAATTGAATTGGCGACAACTATGAAAATGAAGTATACCTGCATTGAAAAGCCCACTGCAGCCTGGTACTCCTTCCCGAGCCTGCCTGCAATGAAAACATCGGTAATACTTATGATGAATTCAAAAAACATGATCAGGATCATGGGCCAGCTCACTGACCAGCTGACTTTCAGCAGATTTCTGTATTCATGGGGAAAAAAATTCAAACCTCTAAACATGACTCCCGAACAATTAAAAAATATTTTAAAATACTAA
>QKCL01000058.1 GCA_003246895.1 Spirochaetota bacterium
CCTCCGTGATTATCTCTTTTTCAACCCATCGGGCTGATTCCTTTTCCATGACTGAGCGGTTTATCCTATCGTTCTCATTAAAAAATTTTAGTTAATTGTAAGCAGATAATATTGAAAAATCAATATTATATCAAATATTATATTAACATTTATGAAAAATTTAATGGTTTGATTTTAATTGAAAATTCCGGCAGGAGAGGATACTTCGGGGCCATGTTATGAGCCCCGGAGTAGTTTTTATAATAACTATTTAGCCTCTTTGGCATGGGCTATGTACAGGTCTCTTATGTTTTTATTTTCTCCAATTCCATGGAGGTATATATTGACCTTAATGCCGGCTTTTGTCAGAACAGATTTCCATGAGTCCTTATCCTCACCGGCCATATCGTTGTTGGCATGGTCACCCGCAACTATCATGAAAGGCATGATTGTTACTTCTTTTATGCCGGCTTTTTTAAGCCTGTCAACAACATGGTCAACACCTGGATGACCTTCAACAAGGCCTATGTGAACAGGTTTTTTCTGGTCGTCAAAAATTTTCTGAAGTTTAACATAGGTTTTGTTATACTCGGGGTGTTTTTCATTGCCATGTCCCATAAGAACTATGGTTCCTTTGTTGAACTGTGTTTCAAGGGCTTTGGCGGTATTTATATAATCCTGGTCTGTGTCAAGAAGTGCCTTGCCGATTTTAAGGGATTTAAAAAGTGATTTTTTGCTCTCTGCAGCCTTTACCAGTTCGTTGTATTCTGCCCCCAGAGAAATGTGTGTGGACTGAACAAGAATATTTTTATATCCCTCTTTTGCAAGCTGATCAAGCATCTCTTCCGGTCCGAGAACATCTACACCCTCTTTTTTCTTGATGACCTTTCTGATGATATTTGATGTAAAGGCGCGTTTGATATCCCATCCCTTGAATTCCTCAGCGAACTGCTTTTCAAGGGCCTCAATAGTGACCTTTCTTGTTTCCGGGAAACTTGTCCCGAAGCTTACAACAACAACTGCGCTTTTTTCCATAGGCTTTTTGTCTCCACATGATGTAAATGAAATTGTGATTACTGACAGTAGAATAAGACTCATCCATCTGAACATAATGTCCTCCAAAAAATTAGATTATTATGCAGCGGATTCATTATTTAAGTGTGGTCTTCAAATAGAGTAATCCGCTGCTGTACTTGCATGGGATCACCCTTTTCATCCTCATGAGGGGCACTGCTTTTTCCCTAAACATATGTGCCATTAAATACAGCAAGGTTTTCTGGCTCCCGGATCAATCTACTTGTCAGGCCTTCCCGTTTTTCAACAGTGACTTTTACTGACTTTTGTCCCCGGTTACAGCGGCGGGTCCGCACCTGAGTTAAACAGGTTTCCCTTTTAATCCGAATTTATCGGACATCTGTATTAATTGAATTCAAGCTTTACCCTGAATTAATGTCAATATTTTTTATTAAAAATTTTTAATTAAGATTTTTTTCTGAAATTTTGAAATCAGAAATCATTTCATTGAGACTCTTTGACTTATCATTAAGTGTAAGGCTGTTGTCTTTAAGTTCTGTACCCTGATTTGTCAGGTTTTCAGAAGAAGTGTTTATGTCCTTAATAAAGGAATTAACATTCATAACAAAATTCATGCAGGATTTCATACTGTTTATTACATTTGTGCTGTTGCTTGCAATTGATCCAAAATTTTCCCCCATTACATTCAGTACTGACCTGTATCCGTTGCTCATCTCCTTCAGCTTATTTATCATCTCATCTGAACTGTGAATTACGTTCCTGACGTTGTCGAATGACTTGACTGTATTTGTAATTTCACTGATTTCATTGGTAACGGCATCTTTTATTTCATGAAGATATTTTCCTGCCTGTTTTGCGATCTTTGAAGCAGAGTCTGCAAGTTCTCCCACCTCATTTGCCACAATGGCAAAACCGTGACCTTCAGTTTTTGCATGTGCTGCTTCAATAGTTGCATTTATGGAAAGGAGATTAAGTTTTTCAGATATGTCTGAGATTACATCAACCATGCCGCTTACATTGGCGGTAAGAGAATCGAGCTTATGTATATTGTCTGCGGCGTTTTCAAGTTCAGATTTACTGTTTTCAAAGAGGGTAGTGAGGGTTGAACTTTTATCAAGTACATTATCCATCGTAGATGTGATATCAGAGAAGCCTTCCTGAACTTCTCTGCCGCGTTTAGTGGCTTCAATAATTTCATCCATCTGTTTTTTGCTTATGGATTCCACTGAAGAAAAGGCATCTGCAAGTTCTTTAAGTATTACTTCCAGCTCATGGATTTTTTCGCTTTGCTGAACGGCATTGGTGGCCATACCGTTTGAAAAATTCTGCAGAAACTGTGAATGGTTGCTGAAGTCAAATGCGCTTCGTTTAATAACCGCCACAACCTCTGAGAATTCAATGATAAAATTGTTTAACATTTCTCCTATTACACCGGCCTCGGTTTCATCTTCAATTGTGAGTTTTTTTGAAAAATCCTTTTTCTCAAGAAGTGACGACATATCCTTGATCAGGTCCAGCATTGTTGTTCTGGCGCCATGTTCAACTATGTTTAGTCCGGTCTGTTCATCCTCGGTGCTTACCCTTAGTTTAATGGTATGTTTTAAGATGATAAAAATCAGAAGGGCGCTTCCAAATGCCCATACCGCGCAGGTTCCTATTCCGATGAGCTGCGCCTTTAAACTGATGCCGTTCTTTGCTGGGTCAATTGCAAATATGGCAACGGCCAGAGTTCCCCATATGCCGCAGACGCCATGAACAGGGAATGCTCCGACAACATCATCGAGCTTCATTTTTTCCAGGAGCTTTGAGGCAAGGACAACCAGTATTCCTGCTACTACCCCTATTATAATGGATGACTCAACAGAAACAACGCTGCAGCCGGCAGTGATTGCCACAAGGCCCGCCAGTGAACCGTTCATGGTATCCTCGGCAGATGCATGGGAAGTAAAGATCATGGATGTCATGAGCGCTATGCACCCTCCGGCAGAGGCGCTTATGAAAGTATTTACTATTATGCCCGGTACCGCATCTGTCAGGGACAGAGTACTTCCTCCGTTGAAACCTATCCAGCCGAACCAGAGGATCATGGTGCCAAGTACGGCAATGGGGAGATTGTGGCCGTAGAGTTTGTTGGAGCTTCCATCTTCATTGAAACGGCCCCTTCTCGGGCCAAGAACTATTACACCAGCAAGGGCAACCCATCCTCCGACGGAATGAACAACTGTGCTTCCGGCAAAATCATAGAATCCGTAACTGCTTATCCATCCTCCTCCCCATGTCCAGTGTCCGAATACAGGGTATATGAGAACTGATATGAGACAGGAAATTATGATATATGCAATAAAACTTATTCTTTCCGCCACTGCTCCCGAAACTATTGTTGCGGCGGTTGCCATGAATGTGAGCTGAAAGAAGAAAAAAGCCATTTCCTTTCCGCTGGAGTAACCGTGGAGCATAAAAAGGTCTGTTCCTATAATTCCTGAGTGCGACAGCCCGAACATGAGTCCAAAGCCGACCGTGAGGAATCCCAGTGATCCGATTATGAAATCGAAGAGATTCTTTATGGCCACGTTGATTGTATTCTTTGCACGAACCAGTCCGGCTTCAAGCATGAGAAAACCGGCCTGCATGAAGAATACAAGGGCTCCGGCAATGAGTATCCAGCTGAGTTCCACATCCTTTGCAAGGGTCTTTGCAGCGGATTCACCCGCAAAGAGGGTTACGGAAGTCATGATTGAAGCAATGGGGAGAATGGTTTTGAGTAGTTTAGTTTTCATAGTTTACCGGGCGTATTTTATAAAATAAAGTTTTAGAGTACATTTTCAGAAGAGCCATGACATGATCTTTACGGATCTGTTTTTACAGGCTGCCGTATGAGAAGGTATCCCCGAAGGCTGGAGATACAAAATCTTTTTTACTGCATAGCCATGTCTTCCATGGAATTTAACATGGTCTTAATCTGCGGTTTAAATTAAATATTCAAAGACAGCATGCTCTTATAATTTTTCGAAAAAAGTTAGCCTGTGGTCCTGGTGTAGTTCCGGGTGGAGCATTGCTGTGATGTCCTTCAGAATTTCATCGGGCCTGTGTATGGACTGCCAGAAACATGGCCTGTAGCACCAGACCCGTTTGTTTTTAATACTTATGAAGTTTTGGATAAAGGGATTTATTCTGATGAGGCTGTCAATGTTTCCAATTGCTGACTTCGTAGCCGAGATGATCATTACATCGGCACTTCTGCCGGTTTCATAGAACAGTTCCATGTCAAGGGGGATGTATCCTCCGCGAAGGTCAGAAGTAAAATTTTTCAGTACGTAATCTCCCCCTGCATCTGCTATGGCATTTGCAATGAAAGAATCTCCACCAGGAACAGAGACCCTGTGCTGTACAATATTGCACCAGAGTGTTTTTGTTTTTGAAGGAGATGACCGTACCTCTGAACTGATTTTTGAATAGAGATCTTTTTTTATGGTGAACAGGTCTGATGCCTTTTTCTCCCTCCCATAAAAACAGGATATGAATCTTATCCATTCAAACTGCCCCATGAGGCTTCTTTCGAGATGAGTCAGAACCGCCACGGTCTTTATTCCTCTTTCGGAAAGAAACACTTCCCACCTGTTTTCAATTTCTGTATTGGTGAATACAAGGTCCGGGTTGAGCGCGACAATGGCTTCAAAGTTCATGTAGCCGTGTGAACCGTTTCCTATCAGTTTGATTTTTCCGCTGTTCATTCTTTTTTTTATTTCCTTCAGGTACCATGATGCTGCCGGAAGTCTCACACCCTTCAGGGAATCGGTTTCGTCAAGTGCAACAATAAGCGGTACCGAAGGAGATGATATTGATATCACTTTTCCGGCAGGGGAGTGGAAGAATTCTTTTTCTGATTTTTTGCTTTTCCCGTGAACAACAGTCATGGTCCTGTTAAGTGAATCCTTTAACACGGTTCTGGTATCATCGGAGTCAAGTATTTTAAACCCCGAGGCATGGAATGATTCAGATCTCCCTCTTTCTGCAGTATCTGTACAGTGAAGCGCAGCCAGAATCATTATGGTAGAGATAATCAATGATATGTGTAATTTGAGGCCCATATAATTTTTCCGGATTTTTTATCTTCAGAAACAGGAATTCAGATTTTTTGTACAGTGTTTTTTGTTAAAAGATCAGATGAAGGAGGATGGCTCCATGACAAAATCTGCCATGGAGCCGGAACACAATTTTGAAAAAGTTTACGAATCCTATATTTTAAGTGATGCACCAATTCCTATGTACCGGCCGTCTGACGGGTAGGCATCGACAAAAGTAGATAAACTATGGTCTGTTCCTGTGTTATTGTAATACCTGATCCATTTTTTATTGAAAAGATTTGTACAGCTTATGAACGCTTCAACAGCTTTGTATGAGTATGTAATTTTTGTATCAACAAAATAAGCAGGATCCATTTTCATGGTGTTATCATAGTCCTCATACTGCTTTGAGAAACCGTGTATATCAACTGCGATTATCATTGAGCCGTAAGAAGTGTTCTCGAATGGATGTATGTCTATACCTGCACGGTACTCATAAGTTGGAACATAGTTAAGTTTTTTTCCGCTGTAGTCAGTCCCTTTATATACAAACTCATCCCACTCTGCATCTATTGTGGAAAAGCCTATTCTGTAGCCGATGAAATTCATTATTCTTCCGTCAATTTCCAGTTCAATACCCTGATGGATGCTTGTTCCGGCATTAAAAAATCCTTTCCACGAATTGGAACTGTCATAGTAGTATAGCATTTTATCTTTTATTTTCGTTCTGTATCCAACAATTGAGTAATTGAATGCTCTGCTGACTTGATGTTTGAATCCAAGTTCAACACTGTCTGATGTTTCAGCTTTTAAATCGTCAACCGTTGCCGGAGATGTATCCTTTTCCATATTTGTATCTAGAAAGTATAGATTCGGGTATACTTTTGAATGACTGTAATTGACGAAAAGATTGCTGTTTTCTATTATGCTTACGGATGGAGAAATATTCCATTCCATATCATTCTTGTATTCCTTGCTGCATGACTTTGTGCCGTCTTTTCTTTCTGCGTGTAATTTGGCATAATTTGATCTGAGTCCGGTTTCAAGTCTGAATATATTAATCGCTAGATCATTGTTTACATTAAACCCAAGCATTTTTCTGTATGCAGTCAGATCACCATCTGCTCCTGTAGTGGTAGTGTAAGGGTAATATTTTTCCTGTTCAAAGTCCTGGTATCTTATATCTCCGCCTATTGTAACTGTATCAACGGCAGTTTCACCAAGAGTTATTCTTCTCCCGCCATTAAGCTTATAACTGTACTGCTGGTCTTTCCGATCATAATAATAAACGCCGGATAAAGCGTTATTTTTACTTTTTAAGTATTTGTATTTTTCATCTTCGCGGATATAATTAAGATATGAGTTTAACAGCCAGTTGTTTTTATCGTAGTTAAAATTTAGTCCATTTCTTATTACCAATGAATCAGTATCATTTGGTATAACCTCATATGTTCCATTGTAATAGTGATTTGTCCGCGGGTCTGATTTTGCTACACTATCTGGTAAGCCTGGAGCATATTTGGCATATGTGTCGGAAATACCGCATGTGTACTCAACAGATCCTCCGTTAAAACTGTACTTTAAACTACCATCGGCTGTCTTCATCTTATCATCTGTATGTCTGTAACCGTCAGACTTGAAACCTGATCCGTTTAACCTGAAGTCAAAATTACCCAGTGAAAGGCTGACACTGGCCGAACCTTTTACCGTATTCCAGCTGCCGTATTCACCTGAAATTTTTGCGCCAAAGGTTTTGTCCTGTTTTTTGGCTCTCTTGGTTGTTATTAGAATGACACCTCTGGATGCATTGATTCCGTAAATTGCAGGGGATGGTGATTTCAGTATTTCTATTTTTCCGACTGTATCAA
This sequence comes from Spirochaetota bacterium, assembly GCA_003246895.1. Taxonomy (GTDB): domain Bacteria; phylum Spirochaetota; class UBA4802; order UBA4802; family UBA5550; genus SZUA-423. Next base: position 6,947 of record QKCL01000058.1, read on the forward strand.
TAGGGATTGTATCTATTTTACTATAGTCATACATTCCTCCGTTTAAAGGTATGCCGTCAACATAAATTGCAGGGCCTCCCGCACTGCCTGGCCTGGTTCCTCGTACACTCATATATGTTTTTGAACTTGTTTTTTGGTTAACAACACCTGGAATCGACGTTATCAGTGATGCGGTACTTGTCTGGCCGCTGTTTTTGATGTCTTTTTCTGTGAGCACAGTTATTGAAGCATTCGTATCAAGAATCTTGGCCTTCTTGCCTGTTTCTGTTACAATTACAGTACCAAGTACTGTATCGTTAGGGTTCTCTTCCTGGGCCATGGCTGTATGTGTCAGTAAAACAGAAACCGACAGCAGACATGCGCACCTGAATAGCCATTTTTTTGCATACAACATTTTTGTTTCCTCTCTTTTGTATATGATAATGCTTTAAATATGTATGGAAACGCCAGACGTCTTCACCTGGAAGACCTTTAACGGCCGGACTGCAACATGTTTCTTCAACAGGAGAGGATATTATTTCAGTGATTTATCTCTCGTGTTAAAAAAGGGGATCGCGACCGGATAATTGCCGCTACCCGGGCGTTTTACATATTTTTTCTCAAAGAGTTATATGACATATTGTAGACAGCAAAGACAAAAAAACCCCGAAACCTTCTGGCCCCGGGGATTTCCCTTTTTTATCCTCGAATATATATCATTATCTATTAGCCACGTATAATGATTTTATGCACTGACAGGTCTTCTGGCTTCCGGATCTGCCTACTCGCCAGGCCTTCCCGCCCATTGGGCAGTGGCAACTTCTGGTTTTCGTCCCCGGTTACAGCGGCGGGCCCGCTCCTGAATTAAACAGGATTCCCTTGAAACCTCCTTTTTTTGGAGGATCAATGCATCTCTTTGTCTATGTCAAATAACGAATTAATGGATCAAAGGCTATGGTCTCTGAAATTATTGTCAATAGATATTTAAACTTTTTGTGTTTTTTAAAAGATGTTACAAAAAAAGTCAGAAAACAGTATTAATTGTATCGTTATACGTCTGCTGGAACTCAGCCCCGGAGTGCAGGGTATTTCATATAACGATGTAAAAATCCCCATGGTCTGTACCATGGGGATGAAGTAATATTATTTATAAGGGAATACTGAACCATAGTGTCCTGTTTAAATTATTTTGTCAGAATGTAGCCTTAACTCCCAGCCTGTAGTTTCTTTCCGGAAGATAGTGTTCAGGTGTGTATTCAACAATATTTGTCAGGTTGTAAACACCTCCGTAAATCTGAAGCTTCTCTCCAACGAAAACACTTCCATTAATATCAATGTAATTGACATTACTTCTTTCCTTATCTGTGTCGTATATCTGTGGTCCAAGATACTGATGTGAAAGATTCAGGCTTACTATACTTGCGGCAATGTTCAGGTTTGTCTTTATTTCGTATTTATTTATGCCTTCAAGTTTTTCTTCTTCATCATTTTCATACTTTGTGTAATAAATGAAATTTGAAGTGACTTTAACAAATACGGGAAGGCCCATGTTATGAAATAAGCTCCCCAAACGCAGGGTTATTCCTCCGTCAATGCATTCAGTTGTATATTCCGAATCACTGTTTACATATATTTTATCATAATCCCCGACACTGTAGGTTACATATTCGATTTTATCTTTGTATTTTACTACTCTGTAGCCTGTTGTGAAGTCTATTAGTTTGAATGAAAGGTCGGCCCCGCCTTCATAACTCACAGTTTTTTCAGGTTTTAGATCCGGATTCGGGGCATAGTTTGTAGTGTCTGTGCCGGCGAGATTGCTGGTTTCAACGCCTAATAGTTCAGAGGCTGTAGGTATCCTCATGCCCTGGCCGTAGTGGGCACGTATTTTTAGAAAATTTGTGGGGTTAACTGCTATACCGATTCTTGGAGAGATGTGATCAAAGCTTTTGCTGCCGCTTTCATATTTGGCCTGCTCTGTGGTGTTCATGTCATCGTAGTTTTCAGGTTTAATTTTGCTCATACGGTAGTAGTCATACCTTACCCCTGCAACTATGTTGATCTTATTATTAAGAAGACTCATGTTATCCTGAATATAGGGGCTGTGCATATACTGATCTGTGCCCGGTTTTTCCATCATCGCGTAGCTTGCCGAATAATTCCATTTGGCCGATTCCCTGATATAGTTTTCAAATGAATAGCCTGCAACAATGGTATTTTTCATGAAAGAATTGTTAACTGGAAGATCGTATGAGGCACTTGTGTCAATACCGCGCGTAATGAAAGTGTATTCTTTCCAGTAGCTTGAAGTGTCACTGAAAGCACTTGCAGTACTGCTTCGGTATTTCTTGTCATAGTTGTAATCATATTGATTGTAAAAACCTGCAATGTCAAAATCGAGAATATTTTTTATAGCTTCAAGTTTATAGTCAAAATCAATTCCCATCATTATTTTATCGTATCTTGCAGATTGAAGGATGGTTTCGTAATATGTGCCGGTTGAATCATTAAACTGGGGAGTTCCGTACTGCAGGTTGTTGAAAAGATATCCGATTTTCAGGTTCTGTGAATCACTGATGTCGAATGTGAAATTCCCCGTAACATTAAGCATTGTTTCATCACTATTATATGCTTTGCCGTTTTCAACAGTGTCATGGTCTTCTTTCTTCTGGTAACTCACAGACATGAAATATACAATGCGGTCTGAAATCCTTCCGCTGTTTGAGGCCCCTGCTTTTCTGTACCCGAAACTTCCTGCTTCACAGAAAATTGTTCCTGTATTTTTTCCGGAGCCTTTTTTTGTTATGATGTTTATAACGCCCCCCATGGCCTGACTGCCGTATATGGCAGATGCGGGCCCTTTGAGGATCTCGATTCTTTCAACAATTTCCGATGGAATATTGGAAAGGGATCCTGAACCCGCTTTATGGCCATCTATAAGAACAAGTACCTGGTCTTTCTTCGGATCTCCCATGGCATCCCCGTCAAACATACCGTTAGAGGCAACTTTGTTGGCGTATTCAATTTTATATGAGCTGCCCGTAATAATGCTTATTACTATATCAGAGATAGATGTTTGACCTGAGTTTTCTATGTCTTCCCTGGTTATTATTTCAACATCAACGGGGAGATCCTTTACTTTTGATGATCTTTTTCCTGAAGTAACTACAACTTTACCCAGCTTGGTTACATCTTCAGAATTTTCTTCCTGGGCCGTGGCTGTCTGTGTCAATAAAACAGAAACTGAGAGCAGGCATGCGTACCAGAATAGCCTTTTTTTTGCATTCAACATTTTGTTTCCTCTCTTTTGTATATGATAATGCTTTAAATATGTATGGAAACACCCGGATGCTTCACAGGAATACGTCTGACGGCCTGGACTTTAACGTGTTTCTTCAACAGGAGAGGATATTATTTCAGTGATTTATCTCCCGTGTTAAAGAGGGGATCGCCTCCGTATAATTGCCGTTATCCGGACGTTTTACATATTTTTTCTCAAAGAGTTATATGACATATTTTAAAGAGCAAAGACAAAAAAACCCCGAAACCTTCTGGCCCCGGGGATTTCCCTTTTTTATCCTCGAATATATATCATTATTTACAGCCACGTATAATGATTTTATGCATTGACAGGTCTTCTGGCTTCCGGATCTGTCTACTCGCCAGGCCTTCCCGCCCATTGGGCAGTGGCAACTTCTGGTTTTCGTCCCCGGTTACAGCGGCGGGCCCGCTCCTGAATTAAACAGGATTCCCTTGAAACCTCCGTCTGATGGAGGATCAATGCATCTCTTTGTCTATGTCAAATAACGAATTAATAAATTAAAGGCTATGGACTGCGGAATTACTGTCAATAGATATTTGAACTTTTTATATTTTTTTAAAATGTACAGAAAAATTCAGAAAGAATTTAATCTTACTGGTATATAGTGGGTGCAAATTTCCTGAACCATGACATTTTCTTTGACCTGATTTTCTCTATTGCAGCAAGGTCTATTTCTTTAATAAGAAACTGTTCCATCTTTCCATACTTCAGAGCTGTAATTTCACCGCGTGGATCTATTATCATTGAGAGTGCCGGTGATTTTACCTGTTTATTGACCATGATATTGTTGCAGGCTGCAACAAAGACCGTGTTGTCATAGGCTCTGGCCGGCAGGAATTTTTTCAGGCGTTTCAGGCGTTCCTTCGGTTTCTGCCCCGGCGAGGCAAACGGCATGAGCACAAGTTCTGCTCCGTTTTTTTCAAGGTGTGAAGTGAGTTCGGGGAAGTGAGTTTCAAAACATATCTGTACTCCGAAACGTATTTTTCCAGTCTGCCCGGTGGATGCAGTTTCTCCCCTTGAAAATATTTTTTCCTCTGACGGGCTCAGACAGATTTTACTGTGAGAATGGATGATGCCGCCATTTAACAGTGTAGTCTGAGTTATGTATATATTTTCTTTTTCAAAAACCGGAAGCCCTGTGCAGATTGCAAGTGACCGGAATTTTTCAGAAATTTCCAGAAGCCTGTTGAAGTTTCTGTTCAGGTTTTCCTTAATCTCCAGAAGTTTAGAGCGGTCGCTGGTGTACCCGCTCAGGGAAAGTTCAGGGAGGAGCAGAAGTTCCGCTCCTTCACCATGAGCCTTTTTAATCCATTTTACTGTATTTATGAAATTAAATTCCTGATTCTCAGTATCAGATGCTGAACTGACAACTGCAACTCTAATTCTGTTCATTCGGAATATTGCAGTAATCGATTCTCTTCTCTCTGCGGAGCTTTATTATTGAGATTACAAATATGAATATCAGAACTCCCAGTACACCTATTTCAATCATGTGGTTTCTGAATTTTTCCAGATTGTATGCTCCGTCAACACTTATGAGAAGAATTCTTCTTATACTCGCTATGAGCCCCACTACCAGAAACGGCTCTGCATTGAGTCCGTTCGCCTGGAGAGAAACCCTTACGGTATAGAGAATCTCAATTGCCATAATAACAAGGAGCATACGGTCCACCATTGTGAGTGCTCCATGAATAAGATCTCCATCCTGAAAGGCGTGATATATATCACCCATGGATGAGAAGAAAATTATACCTATTGTAAAAATCAGAAGTATTCCCACAACTATATATGAATAGTGTTCAAACGCCAGGAATACTCTGTTGAAAATTTTTCTGTCCATTGCTTACTCCATTTTATATGCCGGATTAAAAGTACGGCCACGTTTTAATATAGATTCTCTTTTTCTTAAATTGTTTCATAGTGCAGGTCGGAAAAACTGAATTCAGAAACCTGACTGTTGCCTGTTACAAAACTTCTAAGTTCTTCCATATCCCCGCTGTTAAGTCTTCTGCTGTTTTCACCGTAAATTGAGAATCTGAGCCTGCCGTCTCTGCTGCTTCCTGTACAGGCAAGTCCCATCTGCTCTATTTTTAATACAATGGTGTTGAAAAAATCCTCACATTTCTCTGAACCGCTGCATTCCATGAAACTGCATTCAAGAACGGTCTCCATTCCCATGAATTCACCAATATGCAGTTTTTTTCTCAGACGCTTTTTCATTTTCTCCTCCCAAGTTTATGCACAGTTATATATTCATTTAACCTCTGTCAAGAGTTTCATCTCTCCTTGGTAATCGGATTTTTCAGTGTACCTCCCAAACCGGTACTTAAAATTATTTCAAAAATACTAAATGCTTTTTTATCAGATGATATTTCCGCAATGAGAAATCCATACCGGCAGTTTTTAGAACTCTCCTTAATTAAAATATAATAAACTGTTTATTAAATAAATGTATATTTATTTTTTTAGGGGGAGATATTCTGTATATTATCTGAAAATTAAGCTGGAGGCTCACATGAAAAACAACATGGGTTCAATTGACCGAATAATCAGGGCTCTCTTTGCTCTTGGTGTGGGGTTTCTCTATTATTTTGATGTCATTACAGGAGTGGGAGCCATTGTGCTTGGAATAATTGCACTTGTAATGCTGGTAACCGCCTTTATAGGATTCTGCCCGGCATATGTACCTTTTAATATTAATACCGGGGGAGATAAGTAGGGCCGGTTTTGACAGGTTTTTATGTTAAAAAATAATTGACTCGGGGAATGATAATTGTTCCCTGAGAGTGGTGGCGAGTGAAGACTGTTATTCAAACCTGCGTATTAACATATGTGATCCGGCGTCCATGCATGCTGCGGAGATTTAGACAAATTTATACCATCTATGATAAAACAGATAACTGATAATATTTTTCTTGTTGTGACCCGGGAGGGTTTCGGCACAGGCAATATCCTGCTTATTGAGGATGAAATAAGATGCCTCATAGACACTGGCGCCAGAGGCGCACTGCCGGATGTGCGGCCTGAATTTATTGATATGGTAATAAATTCTCATCATCATATTGACCATGTATCGGGAAATGAAAAATGTATGAGGGCCGAATTCTTTATCCATGAACTTGAAATGAATGCAGTGAATTCTGTTGCGAAGATGACAGCAACTGAAGGCTGGGATGAACTCATGGGCAATGAAAATATCGGCAAAAGAGACCACCTGAAAAAGGGTACACTTGAAGTGGATTACGGAAAGCTCCGTTTTGACGGTACTGTCCATGACGGAGAAACCATTTCCTGCGGCAGAACTTCTTTCAATGTCATTCACACTCCGGGACATACACCTGGACACTGTGTATTTTATTTCCCGGAGACTGATTTTGTATTTCTTGCGGACCTGTGCCTTACGAAGTTCGGGCCATGGTATGGAGACAGTGACTCTGACATTGATGACATCCTCTCCTCAATAAACCGTGTAATGGCCATGAACTGTTCCATGGCGGCCACATCCCACAGAAGGGATATTGTCACAGGGAAGGTTGAGGTAAACCGTGAACTGTCCCAGCTCAGGGACAGGGTCCTGTCAAGGGAGGAGAAGATATACTCCTTTTTAAAGAAAGCTCCTGCGGATTTTGAAACAGTTGTGAGGGAGAAGATCATATACCCGGTACACCCAATGGGTTTTCTGCTCTTCTGGGAAAAGTGCATGGTCAGGATACATCTCCTGCATATGAAAACAAAGGGCACTGTTGCTTCTGATGAAAACGGTATCTACCACGCGCTGTAATTTTACCTTGCCATATTGACTGTGTAAATTAGAACTTGTTCCTGAAATAACGGAGATAAAATATAAATGAAGAAAAAGAAGAAGAAACTTTTCAATACACTTGCGGATAAATACAGGGGGGACGGTGCATGCCCTGAATGTGAGCATTTCGGAGAATGCGGCGGGTGCATGTTTCAGGATATAGCATATGAGAACCAGCTTCTGCTTAAAAAGGACTATGTGAACGGACTCTTCGAGGGCATAGCCGAAGTTGAGGATGTAAAACCCTCAAGGCCCTTTGAATACAGAAACAGGATGGACATGGTGGCTGCCTTCGGCAAAAAGGGGCTACGGAAGGCGGGCTTCTACAGGCATGTGGTGGACGTGAAGTCATGCTCCATAATGCAGAAAAAGTCCAATGAAGCATTCATTGAACTGAGGGAACTTCTCAGGGACATTGAAGATTATGATTACCTTAAGCATGAAGGGTATTTCAGATATATAGTTCTGCGCCAGGCAATGTTTACCGGTCAGGTAATGGCAAACTTTGTTGTTTCCAGAAGGGAGAATCTCATGGAGAGGGAACTTGAACCGTTCCTTGACAGGGTCGATTCAGCGTCCATGATACTTAGTGACGGACTTGCTGATCTGAGTTTCGGCGAGGTCTTTCAGACGCTGAAGGGGGGAAGCATCACAGAGGATTTTGAGGGCATAAAGTATCAGATCACGCCCAATTCATTTTTTCAGTCCAATTCGGAAGTTGCCGTGCAGATGTACAGAAGAATAAAGGAACACGTTCAGGGCAGAACACTTGACCTCTATTCAGGTGTGGGGAGCATTTCATTGTTCGTTGCAGACGGGGCAAGCCATGTTACCGGTGTTGAGGTTGTGGACGAGGCGGTAGAAACCGCGAAGAAGAACCGTGAGCTCAACTCAATTGAGAATGTTGATTTCATTTGCGCAGATGCACTCGATTATGTGAGTGAGCATTCTGCAGACTTTGATTCACTGATCCTTGACCCGCCGCGAAGCGGAATGCACCCGAAGATGATAAAAAACATAAGGGACATGAAACTTGACAAGATCGTATACATGTCATGCAACCCGGCCACATGCAGGGATGATATAAAGGCCCTTGAAGACTACAGGGTTGAATCCCTTGAGGCATTTGATATGTTCCCTCAGACTCCCCATGTGGAGTCCATTGCCATACTAAGAAGAAAGTAGATGTTCGACAGAATAAGCGACAGGGGCCTTCAGAGGCGCATCAAACAGCACGTTATCGGTAAAAGGCACAGGTTCTTCGCTGTGGTCCAGCCGGGTTTTGAACACGCCCTGAGGGAGGAACTGGGTGAGTTCTCAATATCCACTGATGATGAAACTGAAATTTCCGGCGGCCTGGAGTTTACCGCGGCACTTGATGAGGCATTTCTCTATACGGCCCGGACACGGTGTGCCTCCAGGGTTTTAATGCGTCTGGGAACATTCAGGTCCCATGACTACTATGTTCTTGAAAAGGAGATTTCCAGATTTCCATGGGAACTCTTTGTTCACCCTGCTGCCTCTGTAAGTTTCAGGGCATCTTCAAGGTCTTCCATGATTTACCACACCGGAAAACTTGAAGAGATCTTCCAGAAGTTCATGGGGCAGAGGCTCATGGAAAAATCATCTGCTGATTTTTTTCCGGCACCAGATAAAGTTCCGGAAGTGGAAATTGTTATCCGCAATGAAGACAACACTGCAATGGTAAGCCTTGACATGTCGGGACCTGAATTTTACAAGAGAGGCTCTTTGAAGGAGAGGGTTGCCGCACCCTTAAGGGAAACCCTGGCATCTCTCATTTTAAGGGAATCGGAACTTTTTACATATAATACACTCATTGACCCCATGTGCGGCTCGGGAACATTCAGTATCGAGGCCGCGGCAATGGTGCGTGGAGATTTCAGCCGTGAGAGAGAATTTCCCTTCATGTGGTTCCCGTTCTTTGTGGGAAAACGCTACAGCAATGCCATGTCCAGGGTTGAATCTGAAGAAGGAGAATTTAATCTCAGGATAATAACTTCAGATTCTCATGAGGCTGCAGTGAAAGCCGCGGCAGGCAATTCAGCTTCAGAATACGGGAATGTGATAAAGCCTGAAGTGAGAGACTTTTTCAGTTACGGAGAGGATGATATTTCCGGAAGAACCCTTATAGTTCTGAATCCTCCATACGGCAGGCGTATCGGCAGCGGAGACCCTCTCTCCCTCTACAGAAAGATAGGCCGTAAACTCAATGGAGACCTTTCCTCCGCATCCGTTTCAATAATTGTGCCCGGCATTGAATTTCAGAAAGCCCTGGGCATTCCCTTTCAGAAAAAGATACTCTTTAAAAACGGCGGCATTGAGTCTGCACTGCTTATGCGCAGGGTCTGACATTTCAGGAACCGAAAATCTTTTCAATCTCCTTCGTGAAAGCAGAGACGCTGGAGTTTTTCAGAAATACAACCGGTTTGTGTATTTTTTTGCATAACCTTTTCACTGAACTTGAGGCGTTGTGGCTGATGCAGTCCACGGGGAAGAATACTGAATCCACATTGTCTATTATGTTGGGAATTTTGCCGATACTTTCATCTATGCCTCCGTCATGGTGTATGAATTTTCCTCCGCAGCTTTCAATCACCTCCCTGCAGTGACTGATAACGGAAGGCCTTCCTCCCACATAGAGAATTGTCCTGCCCTGGACATTGTATGAAGGGCAGGAACTGTTTGTACAGGTCAGCCGGGCCTTGTCTGCTTTTCCGGTTTCCGTAGTGAAGGATTTTATGAGGTTGATCTCCCCCTGAAGAAACTTAATCTGTTTTTTCAGTCTTCTGTTTTCCTCCTTCTGGTCTTCGAGTTTTGATGCAGTTTCTTTCTGCTTCTGCTTTTCCGCCCGGGTTATGTCTATTACCCTGCACAGTTCCCGGAAGGCAAGGCCGGAGTCCTGGTGCGGCCTGTTTTGATGAGAGTGTTCTTTGTATTTTTTCAGTTCCCCTTCGAGATGGAGTATCCTTGAGGAGATTTTTCTGGCCTCAATTACCTCCAGGTTTGATTCCCTTATTATTTTCCGGTATCTGAGCTTGTCATCTTTAAGGTTTTCAACTGTGTTTGAGAGAGCTTCAATTCTGGACCTTAATTCTGAAATTTCTGCCACGGCCCTGTGGGAGAGCATGTGGACGTCTCCGTAAACTATGCTTAAGATATTGGAATGAGGTTCTGTTCTGGATATGATTGCCCAGAATGGGCCTGCAATGCTGCCGTTGAGGAAGTTCTTTCTCCAGTAGTCTTTCAGTTCTTCTTCTGAATCGATCTTTTCGACCTCTTTGCCATGCCTTGAAAAGGTTGCTTCAAGGGTTCTGTCAATGGCCCTTGAGAGGCTGTTCTCTTCCCGGCAGTGTGATACAGCGATTGTGTGGGCCTCGTAATCAGTTACGTTGTTGAAGTTGCCGAATCTCTTTATGATTTTTCTGGTGTCTGCAACGGTAAGGCATGTGCCGATTACAGGGCATATGAGGCTCTGTTCAAGTTCCCAGATCTTTTTCCTTGCGGTCATGGATTTCACCTCGTAAGTTATATTTCTATAATAATATTAGATATGCCTAATTAAAGTCAACATTTTTATCTTTTTTTGAGAACTTTTTTAAATCCCACACCGTCTTTTAGGCAGAAATCTTGAAATGAAGGAGAGCTGCCATGAAGAAGAGGATAAAGCT
>QKCL01000065.1 GCA_003246895.1 Spirochaetota bacterium
AGATTAATCCGGCACCGGTTAAATATTGGATTTGGAGCTAATTACTTAAGAGCTGTTGAACTTTCAAAATCTGAGTATACATGGATTATATGCGATGATGATTTGTATGATTTTTCTTCAGCATTTGAACTGTTTAAGGTTCTTGAAGAAGGAAAACACGATATTATTTCTGTAACTGGCGGGAATTACCAATTCAGCCAAAGAGGTCTTTCTACAACGGTACAGGAATTATTGGAAAATGGTGAAATGTATTATACCATACACTCCTTTGTTCCGGCTACTATTTTTAGAACATCTTTATTTGATTCAGAAACACTTTTCGATGCTTATTTTCTTATTTCTGATATTTATCCACAATTTGCTATCATAAATAAATCAGCTAATATCAATAGTCAGTTTTATATTACTAAGAATGCAATAGTTGAAAGAGCACCCGATAATGCTACCTCCAATCTAAATCCTTTTTTTCAATTTTCGTGTTGGGTTAACAATTGTTTAAAAATTAATAATAAAAAAATTAGAAAACATGTTATTTATGAATACTTTAATCATAGTTTTAAAAAGTTTCTTCTTAAACTTGCCTATTACCTGATATTTGATAAAGTTTTTAGCAGGCAAAATAGATTATCTGCTGGAAAAGAAGGGGTTTTGAAGAAGTACATAATTGTTTTAAATGCATTTCAGGGAGAACAAAAATTAGTCTTATTTTTCTTAACTCCTCTTCTTTTCTTCCCGGGGTTTTTTCTTAAATTTTGTATGTATCTGTTCTTGTTGGTTTACTATAAAGGCAATATACCGGATGATAAAAAATTTAATTCTAAAATCGATCAGAGAAAATAGATCGTAAAAAAGTTTTTCTAGAATTGATTTGTTAAATTAAGTCTCTTCTCCTTCATTCGAACATTTTTAAAACTGTGTTTTCTTCTTTTTAAGAGTGGAAACTAAATTCTTTTCATCTATAGAAAGAATTAGAAAATAAATTAGAGATAAGTATAAAAATGATATTATGGCTGCAGGAATTATAAAAAATATACCATCAAAGGCATAGTAGTTTAATATTGCAAGACCAACTGAGAGAAAAAGTAGTTTTAGTCTAAAAATGAAAATATTTCTGTATGAAAAACCTCTATGTAACAAGTACGTGTTTGATAATATATAGATAGTTATATATATAAGCACAATGGTTATTGCAGCACCTGTAACATTAAAGAATTTTATAAGTAAAATTGACAGCGGAATATTTATCATGAATACTGCTATGTCAATAATTGAATTTATCCTCTGTTTATTTATTGTTGGAATTATAAATTGCGCAATATTAAATGCAAATGGAATTGCGAAAGCCATGATAGATAGTACAGGAATTGATTCAGTGTATTTTCTACCGAAAAATAAAATAATTACATCTTTTGAGAAGCAAAATAACATAAGAACACAATAGTAAGATATAACAGAGAAAATTTTACCATAGTTATTCAGGAATTTTTGGTACACATCTTTATGTGTGTAGAATTCAAATTTGTATAAATGTGGCATTATTACTTTACTTATGGCAGTCGGTATAAAAAGCAATGATGTGAAAAAGATATATGCATTTGTGTAAATTCCAGTGAAAACTGTATCATGGAAAAATGGAATCACTAGCGGTGCAAGATTTAGTGTCGTTGTGTTTAAGAGAACTGAAATGCTGAAAGGTATCGTTTCACGTGTAAAGGATTCAAGATTATCTAAATTAATTCTGGTAAAATTGTAATTCTTTAGTGTTGAAATGAAAGTTAATATGACAAAAAATGATAATACAAATAATCTTACATGAACAATGTCAAAATAGTCACCTTTAAACATAATTATAACAACAGTTGAAGTCATGAATGAAAAGGCAAATAAGGTTAGATATATGGAGATAGTAATAAACCTTGATGCTGATTCAAGTAAAGAAAAAAGATATAACAGGTACTCATTTCCTATTCGAACTATTCCCAGGATTACTGTTAAGTATATAATATTACTGTTGTAATCTGTTAACATAAGTGTAATGCACATTACAATATATGCCATAATTGAAATGGTTAATTTTACTATCTGGCTTGAGCTGAAATATTTATTTTTTAGATCAAGGTTTCTGCTGATAAGTCTAACCGATGAAGACCCTATTCCCATGTTTGCAAATAGAGAAAAAAACGTAGCAAAGGAAAGAGCCGTTGCATATTCCCCAAATTGCTCTTTGGTCAAATAACGAGCTATTGCAATATTTATGATAAAAAAGAAGCCTTTTTCTGCAACGCTTGCGAGCATTAAAAAAAAAGAATTCTTCAGGAATTTTTTTCCCGTACTGTTATTTATTGCCATTTTGATATCTCATTATTTAAATGCGTTTCGGATAGATAGTTTATAAATACTCATTCAAAGCATTCATTACTTCATCAATCGTAATTTCGTCCATACATTTGTATTTATTTTTGCAGTTTATCAGAACCTTGTTCTTTATGCATGGTGAACAGTCCTGTTTTTTGTATATTGTATGGTATTTCAATTTTTTTTCCATTGGTATTCTATCTTCAGGGTTTACTGGACCGAAAAGGGAAACTACTGGTGTATTAAGACAGTATGATAAATGAAAAAAGAATGTATCCATTGAAATAACTGCTGAGGCGTTGCTTATAAGATTAAGAAGTCCATTGAAGTTTGTTCTATTGACTAAATCCACAACTCCGGAGATTGTATTATGCGTGTTATTTATTCCAGCAAGGACTATCTTTTTATTTGTCTTTGTTTTTAGTTTATTGATAAGTTCATTGAATTTATTCCACTGCCTTGGATCCCGGTCAGTGTATTGTGCATAGAGGTCTATGACTATATAATTTTTAGATTTTAAATTATGTTCTTTTAAAATAGAAGAATCAATTGGTAGATCAACAGAATAGTCTATCTTAACCGGAATTTTTAAATATTCAAGAATAGCTGTAACTTCTTTAAATTTATGTATGTTTTGTTTATTGTATACCTTACTTCTTGATGGTAAAAAGAAATAAAGTATATCCCGTAAAGGGTTGGGATGAATCAGAATTAATAGGTCAAATTTTTCTTTTCTGAATATTTTACGGACTCTGCTGAGTTTGTGAACCAGAAAAAAGATGAGTCCTTTTAAAGAGAATTCTGCATCTATTTCTATAATATTATCTACATTCTTATTGTATGTTAAAAAGTCCCTGGACATTTTGTTATATGTTATAACAGATATATGTATATCTTTAATGTGCTCCTTTAGTGAAGCAAGCAGAGGAAAACACATAATCTGATCACCCAGGCCGTGGGGCATGTCAACTGCTACTTTTTTAAATTCCCCGGGAGTCCCCTTTGTCCATAGTCTTTTTATAATTTTATTCACCTTTTAAATGCCTTGCAAATTCGCTAAGTGATGGAAATACCATGTCCGCCAATGGAGTGTTTTCCATTCTTTCAGAAATGAAAATGTTCAGTTTGCATTTGCTTCTGCCCATTTCCATATCGGGCTCTGTATCTCCCACCATGATCGATTTGCTGAAGTCGATATCATTAAAGTCAGCATAAGCCTGTAAAAGCATTCCATTATTAGGCTTTCTGCAATTGCAGTTATCATTTTTATCATGAGGGCAATGGTAGATTGAATCAACTCTCCCGCCATTATTCCTGATTTTTTCAACCATAAATCTATGAATAGATTCAAGGTCTGATTGGTTCATCACATTCAGGGCAATGCCTCTCTGATTTGTAACTATAATTATCCGGTTGAATAACTCATTGAATATTCTGAATGATTCGAGCACTCCGTCCAGAAAAATGAATTCATTAATGTTTTTTACATAATCATCCATGAGTCTTTCATTTATTACACCGTCCCTGTCAAGAAAGAGTGTCCATGATTTATCAATTGATATTTTTTCAGTCATTACTGTTTCTCAGTTTTTTAATTATCCTGGATGTGGAATAGCCTTCAACAAAATCAATAAGTACTACCTGACCGGCAAATTCTCCGCCAATTACATTTTCAATTGTATAATCTCCACCTTTTACCAGAAAATCAGGTTTAATTGATTTGATAAGGTTTAGAGGTGTGTCATCATCAAATTTTACAATATAATCTACCGATGAAAGACCAGCAAGGACAGCGGCTCTGTCATCTTCCTTGTTGACGGGGCGGTCTTCTCCTTTGAGGCGTCTTACTGAGTTATCAGTATTCAGTCCGAGAATCAGAATGTCTCCGAGTTCTTTTGCCTTTTCAAGGTATTTGACATGTCCTATATGCAGTATATCAAAGCATCCGTTTGTGAAAACTATTTTTTTATTTTCTTTTTTAAGGCTTTCATTGACTGTCTTGATATCATCGGGGCTTATTATTTTATTGTAGGATAGATGTAAATCTCTGTATAGATCACTTTTTTGTATGGGAACTGTTCCAATTTTGCCCACAACAATTCCTGCGGCAATATTTGCAAATTCTACTGCATCTCTCAGGGAATAGCCGGAAGCAATCCCCAGGGTTAATGCTGCAATGACCGTGTCTCCTGCTCCGGAGACATCATACACTTCTCTTGCCATTGTCGGAAAATGTTCAAGTGCCTGCCCATCGAATAATGACATGCCCTTTTCGGAACGTGTGATTAAAAGGTTTTCAAATCCCAGTTTTATAAAAAGGTCCGGAAGATGTTTTTCAAGAGAAGTATCATCATTCATTATTTCCATTTCTGTAAGATCATTCAACTCTTTCATGTTTGGAGTGACAAGTGTTGCCCCTCTGTATTTATCCCAGTTTTTTCCTTTCGGGTCTATTATCACAGGAATATTGTTACTCTTTGCAGAGGTTATTAAATGTCTGCAAATTTCAGGAGTACAGGTTCCTTTATTGTAATCTGACAAAACGACAATATCATAGTTGTTTATATGTGTATTGATCTTATTTATTAGTGCATCTGTAAGATCGGCATCGGGAGGTGTGGTTTCTTCATAATCAAGCCTGATCATCTGCTGCTTGTTTCCGATTATACGAATTTTTGAAATGGTCGGTTTTCCCGATGTTATAAGATCGTGTTTTATGGATCGTTCAGTAAGCAATGATTTTAACTGTTGTCCGTTAATATCAGCTCCTATGAGCCCTAATAACATCACTTCTCCTTCCAGTGAAGCAACATTATTGGCAACGTTTGCAGCACCTCCCGGAACCATTCTGGTTTCTGTTATATTAACAACAGGCACAGGAGCTTCCGGGGAAATTCTTCCCACGTTCCCCCAGAGATACTGGTCAAGCATTACATCTCCGACAATTAGAACTTTTATTTTTGAAAAATCATATTTCTGCATTTTTCTTCAGTTCCTCTTCAAAAAGATCGCAAAGCAGATGTATTATCAGGATATGGCACTCCTGAATTCGGGCGGTATTTTCCGAAGGAATTATTATTGAGTGATCAGCGCAATTTTTAAGTATGCCTCCGTCTTTCCCCAGGAGGCCGATTGTATTGCAGTTTTTTCTTTTTGCGGATAGAAAACCCTCCTCGACATTTCTGCTGTTCCCGGAAGTGGATAGGCCGATTACAATATCCCCTTCCTGGCACAACGCTTCAATCTGTCTGGAGAAAATTTTCTCAAAGGAATAGTCATTTCCGATTGATGTCAATATTGAGGTATCTGTAGTAAGTGCAATGGCAGGGTAACCGGACCGTTCAATTTTGTATCTTCCTACAATTTCTGCAGCAAAATGCTGTGAATCCGCCGCACTGCCCCCATTTCCCATTATGAGAAGCTTATTCCCTTTTAAAAGAGAATCGTTTATCAGAGCCGAAATCTCAAGCAGAGTTGGTTCTATTTCAGCTATATATTTTACAGTATTTATATGCTCATTTAGTATGTTATTTATCATGTGTGCCGCCATTGCTATAAAAAATTTTTTATTTATTCCTCAAATATTGGTAAATAAGTAAGAGACAGTAACCGTCATAACCCAAAAAAGGAATAATCGGTTTATTGTAAATTTGTTTGGTATAAAGTCAAACATCAAAATTATGTATTCTTTTTATATGAAATAATGTTGCAAGTATAATTATCAATGAATTTATTTTTTATTGTTTCTTAATTAATTATTTTTTGTTAACCAGTCAATTAAAATAGATTCACGTCTATATGAACACACTTCATATTCTGGCATCAAATTCATTAGAAACGATATAATTTTCTTAATAAAGACAGCCATGGCCGGATACCTGTCCAAAGAATATTACAGTTAATATGCAACTGAAGAGGGCGTCTGCAAACTCATATTTATGGTTTCATTAAGAAAATATTGGATACTTTTTCATAGTATTCTGCAATGGCAGGGATGGACATTAAATTGATGTTGGTTTATTAATTGTCCAGACTGCACATAAATCATTCCTTACTTGACAAAAAGACCCGGAGCCTGTCAAATTAGTAAAAAAACTGGCCAGGTTCCACATGAAAATACCATTCCATAAAGCCTGTCTCTCAGAGGAAGAATCAGACGCTGTTGCTGATGTAATAAAAAGCGGCTGGATCACAATGGGGGAGAGGACCTTCGAGTTCGAAAGAAAATTTGCCGACTATATTTCCTCGCCCAATGCCATAGCGGTTAACTCATGCACTGCGGCGCTTCACCTTGCACTTGCGGCAGCCGGGATAAAGGAAGGGGATGAGGTCATTCTGCCTGCCACAACCTTTGTATCCACATGGGAGGTTGTGAAGTATTTTAATGCGGTCCCGGTCCTGGCTGACGTTGATAGAAATACTCATCTTATCTCAGTCAGTGAGATTGAAAAACATATAACGTCAAAAACGAGGGCCATTCTGCCGGTTCATTATGCAGGGCAGGCCTGTGACATGGATTCTATTATGGATCTGGCGGAGAAGAATAATCTTTTTGTCATTGATGATGCTGCGCACGCTTTCCCTTCAACATATCATGGAAGGCATGTCGGTACTCTTGCTCATGCTTCATGTTTCAGTTTCTATGCAACAAAGACAGTCACAACCGGTGAAGGCGGCATGGTCACAACATCAAATGATGAATGGGCCGAGCGTATAAGACGGCTGAGACTGCACGGCATCACCAAAGATGCCTGGAACCGTTATTCCGAAAAGGGCTCCTGGGTCTATGATGTTTCCGAACCCGGATATAAATACAATACAACAGATATTGCTTCAGCCATGGGGATAGTGCAGCTTTCAAAGACTCCGCTCATGCAGAAGAGAAGGGAGGAGATAGCCGCTCGGTACACCGAAGCCTTCAGCAGCTCATGCCTTATTGAGCCCTATGAAGTAACGGAGTATAATACTTCCGCGTGGCATATATATGCTCCGAAACTGAACCTTCACAGACTTAAAATTACAAGAGATGAACTGCTGGCTAAGCTCAATGAAAGGGGAATTGGAACCAGTGTTCATTTCATTCCGCTGTACAGATTCTCCTGCATGGGTACTGAAAATAAAAATTACTCTGAACTGTTCCCAAATTCTGAAAATGTTTTTAACCGTACATTTTCTCTCCCCATATATCCATCCATGACAGATGCTGAAGTGGACTATGTCATAGACTCTGTGTTAACAATACTTCACGAGGAATCATATGAGTGAGTCTTCGGGAAGAAGGATAATTATTGTAGGTGCCGGTGACGCAGGAACAGCCCTTTCAAGGGAAATTCTAAGGGGAGGAGTCAGTGATATTCTTGCGGGTTTTGTTGACGATGATTTAAGAAAGAAAGGCATCACTGTAAATGACCTGCCGGTACTTGGTACTTCCGATGATATTGAATCGCTCTGTATGGAACATGGTGTAACCGATGTATTTATTGCCATACCATCGGCGGCACCGGAGTGGCTGAGCAGCCTTATCCTGAGGGTCAGAAAGTTCAGCAGATCCATAAACATAAGTATTGTACCGGTAGCTGAAAAGTTCTTCGACAATTTTCCCATTTACCCTTCTGTGAGAAAATTCAAGTACTCCGACCTTCTTGACAGAAATGAATTCTCCATTGATCTGAAAAAAATTGAAAATTCATTTTCCGGCAAAACAGTTCTTATTACAGGCGCCGGAGGCAGTATCGGTTCTGAAATATGCAGGCAGCTTCTGAAGTTCAGTATCCGCAAAATTGTTGCTGCAGGGCGGGGAGAGAATTCCATATACAATCTTGAACAGTCAATCCGCAAGTACCAGAGATCTCTCGGGAATAATGGAATAGTTATTGAATACCCCATATGTGATGTCAAGGACATGGATGCAATGGAGAGGCTCTTTAAAATGCATGAGCCTGATATTGTTATACACGCCGCTGCCCATAAGCATGTTCCAATTATGGAGAAAAATGAAGCCGAAGCCCTGAAGAACAATGTCATGGGTACGAAAAATATTCTTGAACTTTCCCGGAAGTACAACGTAAAGAAATTTGTGCTCATCTCAACAGACAAGGCTGTGAGGCCCACAAGCGTCATGGGGGCAACCAAAAGAATCGCAGAACTTGTAGCCGGCTATTTCTGCAGAGAGTGCCGGCTCAATACCGCAATTGTACGGTTCGGAAACGTCCTTGGAAGCAGAGGGTCTGTGATTCCGCTTTTTCATGAACAGATAAGAAGCGGCGGGCCTGTAACAGTTACAGACCCTGAAATGACACGGTATTTCATGAGCATCGAAGAGGCATCTCTTCTTGTTATAAATGCGGCGTCACTTTCAAATGGGGGAGAGATCTTTGTCCTTGATATGGGGAAACAGTACAGGATAAGGGACATAGCCCGCCGGATGATTGAACTCAACGGGTATATTCCTGAAAAGGATATCGCTATTGAGTATATCGGGCTCAGGCCTGGTGAAAAACTCTATGAAGAGCTTTTTTACGATGTAAGAAACATAACCAGGACTGAGAACGACATGATATACAGGCTCGTTTCTGACAGCTCCTTGCTGACCAATGAAAAGCTGAATAAACTGTTAAATGATATAATTGAAAAAGTTCCATCAATGAGTTTTCTTGAAATAAGAGAATTTATTAAGGAGTTTGTTCCGGAGTATGCCTATACTCCGTAGTGACAACCGGCCGGTTGATCATTTTTATAATAAAAGATTAAAAGATGCACCACCGAGGTGAGGAGGGCACGGAGAAAGAAGAGTTTTTTAACCTTCCTTTTGTCTTTCTCTGTGTCTCCAACGAACCAAGAGAGTGGGTGGTTTTTTATCTATGTTTAAGAATTATCACTAACATGTGATTGAAAGGTTCGATGATGTGGGGACTCTGATTTTTAAAATTTCAGGTGGTTGAATGCTGAAAGATGAAAATCAAAAATATAGAACACACAATCTTTCAACTTTCAACTTTCTCCTTTAGACTTTCCCTTCTGTATATATGATTCATCCTTTTCAGTTTATCCGCAATTTCGCTGTTAATCGCTCCGTTCCTGAGTTTCCATGTCCAGTTATTGTCGATAGTTGAAGGTTTGTTCATCCTGAATTCCCGTCCGTAACCGAGGATATCCTGGGCCGGGATCATGACCAGATTAGCCCTGCTTGACATTGCTGTCCGTATGAGTTTCCAGTGGAAACCGCTCCAGTCCTCGATGCCCATGTATTCCATGATGTATTTGCGGTCATCCTCGGACAGGTCCTGTCCGTAGAACCATCCGTTTGTAGTGTCATTGTCGTGTGTTCCTGTGTAAAGAATACAGTTCGGGTTGTCTATATTATGGGGGAGATATTCATTCTCATTGTTATGGTCAAAGGCAAACTGCAGTATCTTCATCCCCGGGAGTTCGTATGTATCCCGCAGCTCCTTCACTTCATCTGTTATTATTCCAAGGTCTTCCGCAAGTAGGGGAATATTCCCGAACTCTTTACTGACGGCCTCGAAGAATTCCTTTCCAGGGCCCTTGATCCATTTCCCGTATATTGCAGTATCTTGACCTGCATCCACTGACCAGTAGGATTCAATCCCCCTGAAATGGTCTATGCGTATGAAGTCAGCAAACTCAAGCATCACGGCTATTCTCTTCAGCCACCAGTCAATGGTTTCCTGGTTGAGTCTGCCTTTCTTCTCCCACCTGTAAAGGGGGTTTCCCCATAGCTGGCCCGTTGCGCTGAAATAGTCCGGCGGTACTCCGGCAACCGCAGAGGGTTTCAGTGTCTCTCTGTCTATCTGAAGTATGTGCTTCATTGACCATGCGTCTGCGCTGTTCATTGACATGTATATTGGGATGTCTCCGATTATCTTTATACCTTTCCTGTTTGCCTCGTCTTTCATGCGTGTCCACTGTCTGAGAAATATGAACTGTATAAATTCAATCTCCTCGATTTCCCTGGAATAGTCAGACATGAGTGCAGTGATCGCTGTATCATTCCGGTGTGCAAACGGGCTTTCCCACGATGTCCACTCGTAGTTGCTGAAATTCCGTGCCAGTACCTCGTAGCAGGCATAGTCATTGAGCCAGAAACTGTTTTCCTCCCTGAATGAAACAAATTCACTCAGGTCTTCTGCACCGGCGAATTTTCTGAATGACCAGTATGCTCTCCTTAAAACTTCATTGTTTGTATTTTCAACTTCCTGGAAGTTTACGAAGTCATCGTCATGGACATGTAGTTCAATATCGCTGCGGTCCCTGAACCATTCCTCATTCATTACATCGTCAATATTTATGAGCAGGCTGTTGCCGGCAAAGGCAGAGGTTGAGGAGTATGGAGAGTAGCACATGGACGAGGATACCGGTCCGGTGGGGAGTACCTGCCAGTATTCCATTTTTGCCTTAACAAGAAAGTCAATGAAATCCGATGCCTCTTTCCCCATGGTTCCGATACCGTATCTGCCGGGGAGACTGGATATGTGGAGCAGAATCCCCGATGACCTGTCAATCTGCATTATTTGTTGACCCTTTTCATTTCGGTTAGGGTGTTCTTTAAGTTTTCAAGCTCCTGTCCGTACTGCTTCCAGTCACCCGCCTTCATGGAATCCTCGGCTCTTTTAAAATGTGACCACGCCCTGTCAGCCAGCTGTTTCAGGGAGAGTTCTATTTTTTGGCCCGAATCATCCTTCTGTACGTATCCACCCTTGTAGAACACCTTTTCAAGGGCGCTTGGGAGATCGCTGTCCATGGCAATCCTGTCATCAAAGGCAACTATTACCTGTTTCAGCTCAGGCATTTCACTTGTTTCAGCCTTGAGGTAAAGGGGCTCAATGAAAACGATTGATTCGTCAATTGGGATTGCCAGCATGTTGCCCCTTATTACACTGGACCCTTTCTGGCTCCAGAGTGTGAGCTGTTTGGATATTTCAGGGTCCTGGTTGATCCGTGCCTCAATCTGCATTGGACCGTAGCTTAATTTTTCCTTGGGCAGCTGGTAGAGCTGCAGTTCTCCGTAGTTTGGCATGTCGCATTTCGCAGTGAGGAATGCGATCATGTTGTTCTTCTTGTATGGAGTAAAGGGCAGTATGAGTATGAATTCGCTCCTCTTTTCATTGGGGAGTGTTGTTACCATGTAGTAGCTGTGAACACGCTCCTCCCTGCTTTCATATATCTGTGTGGGTATATGCCACGCATCCTCATTGTTGTAGAAAACATTGGGGTTTGTCATGTGGTATTTCAGAAGCATGTGGCTCTGTACATTGAATATGTCCTCGGGGTAGCGTATATGTTTCTGAAGGTCTTTAGGCATCTCCTCCATGTTTTTGAAAATGCCTGGAAAAATCTTTGAATAAACCTTTGTGAGAGGATCTTTTGAATCTGAAATGTAGCACTGTATTGTGCCGTTATATGCATCTATTGTAATTTTTACCGAGTTTCTCATGTAGTTGAATCTGCTGCCCCCCATTTTGATGGGAGTGGAATAGGGGAACTGGTCCGTATAAGAGTATGCGTCTATGATCCAGTATAATTTTCCTTCCGAAATCACCAGGTATGGGTCGTTGTCAAGTTCAAGGAACGGGGTAAAGTACTCGGCAATTTCAGTTATATTTCTCCTTATCAGAAGACGGCTGTTGCTGTTTATGGTACCTGAAATGAGCAGGTTTATGTCATTGAATGTTAAGGCTGCCATGAGCCTCTTGAATACAGAGTCCAGTTTGATTCCGCCTGTGCCTGCATAGCTTGTGTACTTGTTCTTGTCCCCTGAAGGGTAATCGAATTCTCCCGGTTTTATGTCTGTATTTGTAACTACGTATGAATTTTTGTGTTCACCGTAGTAAACCTGAGGGGACTTAATGTCTATTTTTACAGAACTTTTCGGCGGAATATCCTTGATCAGCATGTGGGGAAGGCCTTCTGTTGTAACCCTGTCTACACGGCTCATGACTGCGCCGTAACCGTGCGTGTATATGAGGTGGCTGTTCTGCCATGTACGGCTGCTTGCGCTGAGTCCGTCAATGGAAAGTTCCCTTGCTGAAAGGTTAACCGCAATTTTCTTGTTGTCTATGATATATCTGTCAACATCAACGTCATTAAAAAAGTAGTACGGTTTGAGCTCCTGGAGCTGTTTGTATGTCTGCTTCAGAGGCCTCCAGTCCCAGAGCCTGACGCTTTCAACTGTGTCACGGTTTCTGGCTATATCCTTGAATGTAAGGTTCTTGCTGTTCTGGAATGGAATGGCTTTTACATTGTTTATGCCGTAGGCAATGCGTGTGAACTCAATATTGTTCTTTATGTAGGGCTGTTCCTTTGCAAGCTCATTTGGTTCAACTATGAATCTCTGCTGCACTGCTGGGTAAATAACTCCAAGCAGAAAATAAACCGGTATAATTGTGATGAGAACAAGTACAGGGAGTTTGAAACTTCTTTTGAATACATTAAAGAGAAGAAGCCCGCCTGCGCAGAAGGAGATTATCTCCGCGGCCCTGTATGCAAAGAGTTTTGCATTGATTGCGGTGTATCCTGCACCGTAGAATTTGCCTATCTCCGAAAAGAGAAGGTCAAATGATGCAAGTTCATAGCTCAGTCCGTAAAGGGTAACGATCATTGCCAGAAGTATTGAAATGTGAGCTCTTGCAAAGAGCGATACCTCTATTCTCATATTCCGCTGCTGTATTCCTCCATTAAGCAGATGAAATACGAAGGAGAATACTGTTACCATGAAGAGTGAACTCATTAGCCAGCCGTAGATGAACTGGTAAAATGGCAGTGAAAATACATAGAAGCCTATGTCCTTTTTGAATACCGGATCCACAGGGAAGCCCTCAAATGGGACCTGGTTTTTGAACATGAGGTATTCCTTCCAGTATGCCGAGGCGGTGCTTCCCATGACAAATCCGAAGAAAACTACACCTCCTGCAATAATGATAAGTAGAAGTTTCTTTGATGAACCCAGGGCCGGGATCTTTATGCGGTCCAGTATGTTCTGTGAAAAGAAGCGGCCCTTGCCGCCAAGAACCCTTATTAACAGAAAATTCAGGAGAAAGAGCCCAATAAATATCAGGGAGAATGCTGCATGGACATTGAATTTTGTAAAAAACATGATCCAGAAAACGGGGAGCCCGCTGTTGACCCTGAACCATTCGTAATCTATGTAGAAACCGGAAATGAACTTCAGAACCGCAAAAGATATTATAAGAACCGATGCGAGCAGTATACCCCTTTTTTCCATAACAGAACACCCTCTTTGCATTGTTGTTGTGGGGATAAAATAATATCTCGGGCGGAGGGAGTCAATACAGTTTTAGAAGAGGAGTCTCATGTCGTAAACCAGGCTATTCCGGTGATAATCAGTACAATACCGCCGGCCATCTGGAATATGCCGAAAACTGTCCGGGATATGTTTTTTCTACTGGCCATGCTGTCCCCTGTTTTTCTTGCGACAGAGACTGCCGCGGCAGTGATTCCTATTGTGAGGCCCATGCCGAGCGACATTGCAGTTACACAGATTATACCTATTATATAGAGGCCCATTGTGTAGGAGAAGATAAGGATTATGGCGGCACCCGGGCATGGGATTATTCCGGCTGAAATAATTACGGGCGCGGCGCTGAGTTTTGACAGCCTGGTATTTTTTTCTTCAGGGGCAGGGGGAGTATTGCGCGACAGGAGAAGCCTTATTGCTCCTGCCGCAAGGAATATTCCTATGGCACAAATTATGGCAAAGGATATATTTGTAAGATTATTCTGAACAGATTCAAAGTTCCGGACTATGGACTTTTCGAATATGAGTATAATTACTGAGATGACTATGAGTGAGGACATGGCATGTGAAAAACCGGAAAGGAATCCCATCCATACGGTTCTGCCCGTTGAAACAGCCTTTGCCATGACATATGATGACAGGGTGATCTTGCCATGACCCGGGCCTATGGCATGGAGTATTCCGTAGAGGAGAGATGCCATGATTGCATAAAAAATATAGTGGTAGTTTCTGTTTTTTATTTCATCAAAGTATCCGGAGATGTTTTCCCTTATCTCCTTCTGATAGAGCTTCATCTTTTCAGAAATCTCTCCACGTATGCCGGGAGACTCTGTCTTTGCTGTGATGTTCTGCTCTTTTGCCTTTGTATCAGGTTTGCCTGAAAAAAACGGGTTTCCGTACAGGGCTGTTGTAATGATGCACAGGGCTGCAATAATTGTAATTTTTTTCATGGTATTTGATACTTTATCCTTATTTCCTGTGGAGTAACATAGTCGAGTTTATAGCTCACCCTCTTAATCTGACTCTGAATCAGGATTTTTTCATCTTTTTTTATCGAAAGCGGACCGGTTTTGAAGAGCTGAAAATCGCAGAAAGATGTGCTGTCGTAAATGGCAATTGTTACTGTCCCGGAACCGGAAATGCTGCAGTTTACAGGTATACGGAACATGTAGGAGATCTTTTTGTTCCTATATTCTGCGCTGAATGACTCAACTTTTCTGATTCTGAATTTTTTGCCGTTTATCATCACATGACACATGTATCCGTATTCTCTGAGGTTGTCGAATGCCCCTTTCTTTACGAGAGGTATCTCTGCGCTGTCAATAGTTCCGTTTCTGTTTTTGTCAAACTGGCTGATTATTGTTGAACTGAACATTCTGTCAAATTCCCATTCGATTTCAATATACTGCAGAGACATGGTGTCTATTGCAATATTTACCCTTGCATCGATAAATACATGGGGATGAGCTGAAAGGGATAATGGCAGCAGGGTCAGGAAAAGAAGAAGTGAATATTTGATTTTCATGGATAAGAAGTAGCAGAGTGGCTGTTCATTTCAAGAAAAAAATAAAAAATAAGTTGACAATTGCTAACTATATTAGATATAGTTAACATACGGTGTACGGGAGATACTTATGATACTTTCTGAAATTAAAAAATATTTAACCGCCAATGGGGAGGCTTCTGTTGCAACAATGTCAAAGGAGCTTGGAGAAGATAAAAGCATGGTCCAGGCTGCAGTGGATTACTGGGTGGATAGGGGATCAGTGACAGAAGTGGATGGGGAAGGAAGCTGCAGTTCATGCTGCAGCTGCAATTGCGGAAGCCGCCTTTCAAATCTTGAAGTTAAAAGATACCGTTGGAAAGGCTGATTTTATGCTTAAAAAGTTAGTCTTTTCTAGTTTTATGATATGTATCTAATATTTGTAGTAAAGTAAATTATATAATGAGGAAACTTATGGAAATCAGGTTTAGCGAATTGACGCCCGGTGACAGGGCAGAGGTTACAGGTTTTGATGATTCGGCGAGGGCCTATATAAACAGGCTTCTGTCCATGGGGATTACACCGGGGGTGGCAATTGAATTTATAAAGTCTGCCCCCATGGGGGATCCTGTGGAAATACTTGTCAGGGGCTATAGCCTTTCATTAAGAAAGGATGAGGCCTCTGTAGTAAAATTGAGGAGGATGTGATGTCGGAGAAAAGACTGACCCTTGCCCTTGTGGGGAACCCGAACTGCGGCAAGACAACACTGTTTAACGGCCTCACGGGCAGCAACCATAAAATAGGTAACTGGCCCGGAGTAACTGTTGAGAAGAAAGAGGGTACCTGTACCCTGGGGGACAGGACTGTGAATGTGGTTGACCTGCCCGGAATCTATTCATTTTCTCTTGCAGGATCTGAAGATGAAAGGATAGCCTCCCACTATCTGATAAATGACAGGCCCGATGTTGTCCTGAATATAATAGACTCCACCAATCTTGCACGAAATCTTTATCTTACGACACAGCTCATTGAGATGGGGATGCCGGTTGTGTGCGCCCTGAACAGGATGGATGCAGCTGAGAAAAAGGATATCCGTATCGATATAAAGGGGCTTTCTGAAAAGCTGGGGTGTGAGGTAATAGACCTCAGTGCAATAAAAAAGAAAGAGGTAAAAAGGTTCAGGGAAAGGCTTGCGGAGAAACTTGATTCTGTAAGCCGCCCGGTGAAGAACATCGTTTATCCGGAGAAAATGGAAAGGGCCATAAGCTCAATTGGAGGCCTTCTGTCTTCGGTTTCTGAAAAGCTGAATATACCTGCCAGATGGAGTGCAATAAGAATTCTTGAGGGGGATCAGGAGGTTCAGAGGGAGTTCCGGAAGGAGAGCGGAATAGATTTCAACAGGATTTCTGAAGATGTTAAATCCCTTGAGAGTGAACTTTCGGAAGCTCTGGATATCATTGCCGCTGACAGCAGGTACAGGTTCATCGGAGATGTCGTTTCGGAAAATATTAGCACAGGCTCCGGCAGGGTTTCCATCACTGAAAAAATTGACCGTTTTGTCACAGGAAGATATCTCGGGATACCCATATTCCTGGGAATAATGTATCTGATGTTCTGGTTTGCTGTGACCATTGGCGGTGCATTTATTGACTTCTTTGATATCGCCTTCGGTACCATATTTGTAGACGGGCTGGCCCATCTGCTGGGATCAGTGGGAGCGCCCGAATGGGTCACTGCATTTCTGTCAGGAGGTATAGGTGCCGGTATTCAGACAGTGGCCACATTTATTCCTGTGGTATTCTCCATGTTTTTTGCTCTTTCTGTTCTGGAGGATTCAGGTTATATGGCCAGGGCTGCCTTTGTTATGGACAGGCTCATGAGGAGTATAGGCCTTCCGGGTAAGTCCTTTGTGCCAATGCTTGTGGGATTCGGCTGTTCTGTTCCGGCAATCGTGGGTACAAGAACCCTCGACTCGAAAAGGGACAGGTTCATGACAATATTCATGGCCCCGTTCATGTCGTGCGGGGCAAGGCTTCCTGTGTATGCGCTCTTCGGGGCAATATTCTTCGGCGCTTCAGCGGGGGTCATGGTATTTTCAATATATGTGACAGGAATTGTTCTCGCCGTACTGACGGGCCTTCTCCTGAAAAAAACTCTTTTCAGAGGTGAGCCGTCATTTTTTATCATGGAACTACCCGATTATAACTATCCCAGACTCGGCAGTATTCTGCGCAATACATGGGGCCGGCTGAAACTCTTTGTCCTGAAGGCAGGGAAGGTAATTGTCATGGTTGTAATGGTCCTTTCTCTCCTTAATTCAATTGGGAAGGACGGTTCATGGGGCAATGAGGACAGTGAAAATTCAGTCCTTTCGTCTATCGGAAAAACGATTACCCCCATTTTTGAACCCATGGGAATTGATGAAAAAAACTGGCCCATAAGTGTTTCCATTTTTACTGGAATTTTTGCAAAAGAGGTAATCGTAGGTACACTTAACTCAATCTATACCCAGATTGACCAGAAGAATGGGGGGAAGAAAGATGGGGAGGAGAAGAAAGACAAACCCTTCAGTGTCAGGGCAGGCCTTGTTGAGGCACTTAATACAATTCCTGAAAATCTTTCAGGAGTATTTGGAGGCCTTTCCGACCCCCTTGGCCTTGAAGTCATAAAGACAGCCTCAACTGACAGGAAAGCACTTGTCGAAGAACTCGAAGTCAACGAGGGAATATTTGATACAATGAAGGCAAATTTTCCGGGGGGTGCACTGCAGGTTTTTCCTTTTCTGCTCTTCGTCCTGGTTTACTTCCCATGTGTAGCAGCCTTCGGAGCCATGGTGCAGGAAACAGGCAGAAAACTGGGATTTTTAATCGTTGCCTATCTCACTATGCTGGGATGGATAGTTGCAACTCTTTTTTATCAGATCACTCTCGGTCATGACCCGCTGTGGATCGCTGTTCCACTGGTAATGCTTGGCGGTATAGTTGCTCTCTTTAATTATCTGGGCAGAAGGAGTTTTGCTGCTGTTGAATAATGAACATGATTCACTCCCGGAGATCATGCCGGGAGTGAATTCTCCTTAAATAAGGGCAACAGCATTGAGTACAGGGTATAACTATCTGGAAAGTGTCATTGCAATATCAATAGCTATGACTATGAATGAAAGAATGAAAATGAAAAAGTAGTTAATATTTTCTCTTGATTTTACTATTGATTTCATGATATAGGCTGAAACTTCAATTTCCTCAGGTGTCAGAGTCTTACCTTCGGAAATTTTTTCAATGAGGCCATATTCCTTTATGGCTTTTCTTCTTTTTTCGGAGATATAGTATCTGTACATGAAGAACAGAAAATAGCCAATCACCCCCGCGTACCATGTGGGCCTGACCCAGGACGGTTCAATGTTCTGAAAGAGTATTATTACACGGAACGATATTGATGATATTATTCCGATTATAAAAAAAAGATTTATTGTCCATGGAGATACAGGCCGGGGCTTGTTTGTCATTTTAACCTTCCAGATAGTCAAAGATTCATGCTTGCATTAAAAGTATCGGGTTCATTCAGGGGATTTGTCAATTTTTTTATCAGTTACATTCCCCGAAAATGGGGCATGAAGATGCAGGCTGTTCAGGTCTCTATGCATGTGTTGCATAATGAAATAATTATTACGGAATCCATTGGCAGATTGCCTGCGTGGAATTTTATTATTTTCTTGACATTTATGACCTTAGGTTGTTTCCTTTTTTAAAAAAATGGATTTATGTATTTATGAAAAAAATGGCCTCTCTTCCCATTCTGTTCTTGCTGTTTCTTGTTTCCACCGGATGTTCATCCTTCGTCAGGGATGCTGACAGTAGGTTCCTGACCAGATATGAGAAGCAGAATCAGTCGGATATTGAATATACCCTGCTGAAGGATGTGGAAATAAACAAAGATAAGCTGTCAAAGGGATCAGCGGTTAAGGTAATTGTAGTTGCAGATAATAACTGGGTCAAGGTCTATGTATACAGGTCAAGCGAGAGTATACTGAAGTCCAGAAGATTTCTTGTTCTTTATCTTTTTGAAGATGACTTTCCGGAAAAGAAATTCAGCAGGGATATTTTTGACAGGGAGTTCAGAAAGGTTCTTTTAGAAAAATAATTAGTGTTAGAATAGATAGGTGATGTTTTATGTTTGAAGGATTATTTACGGCCCTCATCACTCCGTTTAAAGGTGACGAGATTGATTATGATGCACTGGAGGCGCTCCTTGAGAAGCAGATAGAGGACGGCGTTGACGGTGTGGTTCCCATGGGGACAACGGGAGAATCTCCTACTGTTTCATTTGAAGAGCATGAGGAGATAATAAAAAGGGTTGTTAAAATAGTAAACGGCAGGGTCTCTGTTATTGCCGGAACCGGAGCAAATTCAACCAAGGAAGCCGTTTGGCTCACAAAGGTTGCCCAGGATTCGGGTGTTGACGGTGTGCTTTCGGTTAATCCATATTACAATAAACCTACACAGAAGGGGCTTGTTGCACATTTTGAGGAGATCGCCAGGTTTGTAAATATTCCGGTAATCCTGTATAACATCCCCGGAAGATCCGGTGTTAATTTCCTTCCGGAAAGTATTGATGAGCTTTTGAAAAGGGTCGGCAATGTGAAGGCAGTAAAAGAGGCATCCGGTGATATCCCGCAGATAATGAGGCTCATTGAACTGTGCGGTGACAGGGTCAATATCCTGTCCGGTGACGATAATCTTCTCCTGCCAATTCTTGCAGTGGGAGGCAAGGGCATAATTTCCGTTCTTTCAAACCTGCTGCCTTCTGATATGAAGAGGGTAATTACTCTCCATAATGAAAATAAAATTGATGAGTCCAGAAAACTCTTTTACAGGCTTCTTCCTCTATGCAGGGGGATGTTCCTTGAGACAAATCCCATTCCCATCAAATATGCCATGGAGATTACCGGCAGATGTTCAGGTGATGTGAGGCTGCCCCTTACAAGGCTTGCAGATGACAAACAGGAAGTTTTAAAAAAGACATTGGCACAATATGGAGTTAAATTCTCATGAAAATAGGAATCTGCGGTATAGGAGGAAGAATGGGGGAAGCCATTCTTCGGATAATGACGGATTCATCACACACACTCACCGCTGCATTCGACAGTGAAATCTCCCCCATGCTGAACAAAAATGCCAGGAACGTGGTAGACCGCCAGGGAGCTGACTGTATTATTGAGAAAATAAATGCCAAGGCTCTTTCTGAAACAGAAGTAATAATAGATTTTTCAGCTCCCGTTGCAACAATGGAGCTTCTTAAATCGGCCGTTGAGAGCGGGACTGCAGTAGTAATTGGAACAACCGGGCTCACTGATGTCCAGAGAGAGGAAGTCTCCCGGGCTGCATCTTCAATTCCCGTTCTTTTCTCTCCGAACATGTCTCTTGGAGTTAATCTTCTCTTTAAACTCACTGAAATCGCCTCAAAGGCCCTTTCAACCGAGTATGACCCTGAAATATTCGAAGCTCACCACAGGTTAAAGAAGGATTCCCCTTCCGGTACTGCTGTGAAGCTCATAGAAATTGTCAGGGACAATCTTAAGGGCCTTGATAATCCGGAAATTGTCCATGGCCGTGAAGGTATTGTGGGTGAACGTACTTCAAATGAAATAGGTGTTCATGCAATGCGCGGAGGAAGCATAATCGGAGATCATACTGTGTTTTTTACAGGAATAAATGACCGTATTGAGCTTACCCACAGGGCCCAGAATCGTGATGTATTTGCAGCCGGAGCAGTGAAGGCTGCGGAGTTTCTCGCAGGCAAAGAGCCCGGCTTGTATTCTATGTATGATGTGCTGGGATTCTAATGACAGAAACCGTAACAACAGGCAAAAAGGATTTTCAGGAGTTTGAAAGCAACCCCTATGATCATCATGACAAGAGGCCTGAAGATGTTGTGAGGCTTTTTTATCTCCATGATGTTCCAATTATTCCGGTTGTGTCCAAACGGGGAGTCCTTATAGGTATTCTCCGGAAGGAGACTGTAATTGCAGAACTCAGTGACATTGAACGTGTTGAAAAACTGAAAATAGACGAATTTATTACAAATATCTCCAGCCGGATGAATTTTGAGGACCTTCTGCAGTACGGCAAAATCAGAGAGTTCACTGTAATAAATATTTTTGGAGAGATTCAGGGCAAATGGTCCAGGATTCAGCTTTTCAATGCCTGTGAAACAGGGAACAAGATTGAAGTGGAATCTGAAGTGAAGCAGCAGAAAGAGGATGAAGTCATGGAATCTATGATATTCTCCATCCTCGAACATATTCCAAGGGCCCTCTATGCTGTAAATGAGAAGGGGAAGACTATTTTTTACAACGGCCACTTTGAAGAGCTCTATGAAGAGCGCTTTAAAAGTGAAGTGGAAGTGGAATTTGTTGAAAATCTGGTAAATGAACCAGGCTCCAACGAGCTTTTTTCCGATGTAAATGACGGAGATATATACTTTTTCAATTCAGAACTTGACGCTTATTACGAAAAAGTACCTATTTTGAGCGGTTCCAGAAAAAACGGATACCTTATATTCTTTGATAAGGGTAAAAATGGTACAGAGGGGCTCCGAATTCCGGGACTTGACCTGCAAAATATGCCGCTGCCTGATATCCTTCAGGCAGTAGAGAGGCAGCTCATTGTCGATACCCTTCACGGCGAGCCAGATCTCGGCAGATCTGCCGGGAAACTGAAAATAACCAGGCAGCAGCTTGCTGCAAAAATAAAAAAAATGGATATAAAGGCCTGATTTTTTAAAAAAAATCTGTTTTTTCTTGACTTTTACTATTCAGATAATAGCTTGTACATATAGTATTACCTATATTGCTCACTCCCCGGTCACAAAGACCATTTTTGAATAATCGTACATTTTTAACTGAGGCCAATATAGAGAGTTAATATTTAATTCGAAAACAATTCTTGAAGTATATAAATAACAGTATTGAAAGGGATATTTATGCCTAAGATAACAGAAAATGGTGAAGTGGAAGAAAAGAAATCCGCTCCGGCAAAAAGAACGAATACAGCCAGAAATGGCAGAAATGCCGGTAAAAAGGAAATGTCAGGATCAGGAGAATCTGAAAACAGGCTGGATCTTGCAGAACTTAAAAGTAAAACAATCAATGAACTCTATTCTCTTGCAAAGGAGATGAAGCTTGAAGGTGTTTCGGGCCTCAAAAAACAGGACCTTATTTTTGAACTACTAAAGGGCCAGACCGAAAGGGATGGTCTTATTTTTGCAAGTGGTGTACTGGAAATTCTGAGTGACGGTTACGGATTCCTCCGCTCCCCGAACTATAACTACCTTCCGGGACCCGATGATATTTATGTATCTCCTTCACAGATAAGGCTTTTCGGCCTGAAAACAGGAGATACAATTGCAGGCCAGATCAGGCCGCCGAAGGATAATGAAAGGTTCTTTGCTCTGCTTAGAATAGAAGCAATCAACTTTGAAAACCCTGACCAGATAAGCAGAAGGGTAATGTTTGATGACCTCACACCTCTCTATCCCCAGGAAAGAATCAATCTGGAGACTTCCGGGGATGAAATTGAGATGAGGATCATGAATCTCATGACACCCATCGGAAAGGGGCAGAGGGCGCTTATCGTTGCTCCGCCGAGAACCGGTAAAACAATGCTCCTTCAGAAAATAGCAAATTCCATCACAGAAAACCACCCTGAAGTTTACCTGATTGTACTGCTCATTGATGAAAGACCTGAAGAGGTTACTGACATGCAGAGGTCAGTAAAGGGGGAGGTTGTTTCATCTACATTTGATGAACAGGCCACACGTCACGTACAGGTTTCAGAAATGGTAATTCAGAAGGCAAGAAGGCTTGTTGAAAGGGGAATAGATGTAGTAATTCTTCTGGATTCAATAACAAGGCTTGCAAGGGCATATAACCAGGTTGTTCCAACAAGCGGAAAGATCCTGTCGGGTGGTGTTGATTCAAACGCGCTTCATAAGCCTAAAAGGTTCTTTGGTGCCGCAAGGAATATTGAAGAGGGAGGAAGCCTTACAATTCTTGCAACAGCCCTTATTGACACAGGAAGCAGAATGGATGAGGTTATTTTTGAGGAGTTCAAGGGTACAGGTAACAGTGAACTCCATCTGGACAGAAAACTCTCCGACAGAAGGATTTACCCTGCCATAGATATTAATAAGTCCGGGACAAGAAAAGAAGAATTACTGCTTGACGAAGAGGAACTAAATAAATTATGGGTATTAAGAAAGGCTCTTGCTTCGATGAGTGCTACTGAGGCCATGGAACTTCTCGTTGAGAAAATGAAGGCCACAAAGAACAACAAGGCATTTTTCAAGGCAATGAATACAGCCTAGGAATTTGTATATTTAGAATAAAGTTATTAAAATACAGGAGAACCACAATGAAGTCAGGAATTCATCCGGAATATACAGAAACAACCATTAAGTGCAACTGCGGTTTTGAGCTGAAAACAAGATCTACAGTTGAAGATCTCAGGGTTGAGGTATGTTCAAACTGCCACCCATTCTATACCAAGAAGCAGAAACTTGTTGATACTGCCGGTAGGGTGGAAAAATTCAAAAAGAAATACAATATCAAAGACTGATTTTGTATTTAAATCCCTGTTTCCGAGGGAAAGTTCAAAAGCCGTTTCAGAAAATTTCTGTTGCGGCTTTTTTTGTGCCAG
This sequence comes from Spirochaetota bacterium, assembly GCA_003246895.1. Classification (GTDB taxonomy): domain Bacteria; phylum Spirochaetota; class UBA4802; order UBA4802; family UBA5550; genus SZUA-423. The sequence goes on from QKCL01000065.1 coordinate 23,811, forward strand.
TTTTTATAATATTTGCTGTTGAAACTCTTTTGTATTGATTATTATTTTATCCTGTTCTAAAATTGACTGTTTCCGGAATTTTGCGGAAAAACAAAATTTATTCATGAGGTTCTGTAATGAAGCGAATAATGGTTTTACTGGCAATATTATTTCTTTCTTCAGCATCATATTCAAGGGAAAATACTGATTCCCTGGCATATATGTTTATTCCTGATCCTGCCAGCTTTTTTAATGGTGCAGAGGCAGCTGCAAAGATGCTTCGTCCCGGTAAAGTCAAGGGCGGAGAGCTTTCTATGTCCATGGGGATAATGCTTGGAGATCCCGGTTTCCATAATGTCAGAAAAGACAGGCCTGTCATGTGCCTTGTAATGAAACCTTCCGCAAAGGGGGGCAAACCGGGGCTTGCATATTTCCTTGAGGCAGCAAAGGATAATGCTGTAAGGTTCATTGAAAATCTCAAACAAATGAAATTTATATGCAAACAGTCCGGTAAACTCATTGTCTTTGCCAGGAGCGACGGTGAAGTAAGTGAAGCAATGAAGTCAGTATCATTATATAAATCTCTTTCGAGAACAAAAAAAGCAGATCATCTCTACCTGTCTGTAAATATAAAAGGTTTCATGAATTTCTACCGGCCGGTTATTGAAATGTACCTTCAGAGAATAGCTCTTCAGATGCAGATAAAGCCAATGGGTACTAAATATGGCGGAGATGCAGTAAATGATAAAAATAGTGAACGCCTCATTAAAATGGCAAAGGTTTATATATACGGGCTCTATGAGGTGATGAATCAGTGTGACTCAATGGAGGTAGGTCTGAGTTTCAGCGGCGAGAGTGTACTTGCAAGTACAGAGTTTTTCGCATCGGCCGGCAGTCCCTTTGCCAGGTTTCTTTCCGGTGTGTCTCCGGGGAATCTGAAAGTGAACAACCACCTTCCTGAAAACGGAATTTATTCCATGATATACAGCTGCAATACCGAGAGTCTCATCTCCTTCTTTGACAGCCTTGTTCTTTCTGCTGAAAAACGCGACCCTGCCCTTAGCGGCATTTCCAAATCGCTTTACTACCAGTCATTTGCAAATCTGAGAAACTGGTGGAACGGTGACATCGCATATACAATGGGAGCAACAGAAACCGGTAAAATAACTTTTTCATATGTACAGAGCATAAAAAACAGGGATGATGCACTGAAATATATAAAGGAATATGGAAGGATTTCAGCGCAGTATATGTCCATGCTCTCTCAAAACGGAAAAGGCGCCGCCAGACTTTCGCTTGCTGAAAATTCAAGAACTTACAGGGATATCAGTGTAAGCAGGTATGATATTGATATGGATTTCTCTTCAATGAGTGCAGAGGAGCAGAAGTCTGTTGAAAAACTGCTCGGGAAGAAGTTTTCCTATGAATTTGTGGTGACAGACAGGTTCTTTGCTTCATCAACAGAGCCTGAAAAGCTTAACAGAATGGTGGATTCCATTGCCGACGGTAAGGGGGGCACAGATTTTGTATCCATGAAGGAGTTCGGTGAAAACTATGATACCTATATGGATTATGATATCGCGGCCATATTCAGCAGATTAATTCCGGCTCTGGGGAAAGTGGGTGATGAAAATAGCGCAAGGATAAGAGAGGCCCTGTCCAAAATAAAGCGGGCTGACAGTACAATCCTATTTGTACAGAAGTCTGAATCAGGTTCTGCAAAGGGTAAACTGAAAGTTCCATTGAAATTCTTTTCGGAAGTCATGCCCATAATGTCTGAAATTGAACAGGGAAAGCCCATGAATGGCGGAAAAATGAAACAGGGCGGATTTAACTGATGCCTATTGCTTATGAATATGAGAATAATGCTGTGGAATAAGACAGTTATTGGCTGTTCATTTCGTTAAAACCTGAAAGATAATATTTTTAAAAAAGACTGCATTTGTGCAGTCTTTTTTTGTATAAGGATTAGTTGCAGCAAACTTTTTTCGAATAAAAAGTGGTTTGTGTATTGACTAGAATATGCCTGATATGTATATTGATAATGAAAATCATTTTCAATAAATAGGGAAGACTAATGGAGAGGTTGTATGCACGGCAGGGGATGGTGGCACAGAAGATTCACTAATCATGGGATAAGGATGACACAGTCAAGAGAGGCCATAATAGATGTGCTCAACGGGGCGGATGGTCATCTTACTGCAGCTGAAATATACCTGAAGGCCCATGAGCTGAACCCTGCGGTGGGACTCACAACTGTATACCGCACACTTGATATTCTCACAGAGATGGGGGTGGTGTATAAATTTGAGTTCGGCGAGGGAAAGGCCCGGTTCGAGCTCACAGGTGAATCCACAGACAGGGATCATCACCATCATCTGGTCTGTATGAAATGCAAACGAATAATAGACTACAGTGACATGCTCGGTGAGGAGCGCGCATTTATAGAGAAGATTCAGGCAAAACTTGCGGAGCGCTATGATTTTGAAATAAGGGACCATTTTCTGCGATTCAACGGAATCTGCGGGCAGTGCAGAAATGGCAGTAATAATATTAATTTTAAGGAGGATTGATATGCCAAGAGGTAATGGAACAGGACCATCAGGATTCGGGCCAATGACAGGCCGTGGTGCAGGCTACTGCACAGGAAACAATGCGCCTGGATGCATGAACGGCTTTGTCGGAAGAGGCGGAGCAGGAATGCGGAGAGGCATGGGCTTTGGAGGAGGCGGCCGCGGTTTCCGCGGAGAGGGTTTCGGTTTAGGAGGCGGACGTTTTCAGGGCATAAACCACTATGGCCAGCAGGATTTTTCTCCTGAAATGGAAACAAACATGCTTAAAAACGAGGCCCGGTACATGGAGAATGAACTGAGGTTCATAAAGGAAAGAATCGCTGAACTTGAAGGCCTTGGTAAAGGAACAGCGGAAAATTTATAGGAGGTTAACATGCCGGGAAGAGACGGGAAAGGGCCTGAAGGTTTAGGGCCCAATACAGGACGGGGTGAAGGAAACTGTTCAGGCGGAAACAACAGTAGTGGCCGGCCAGGTTCAGGGAGAGTATCCGGAATTATATCTTCGGTAAGAGACAGATTGTTCGGTACAGGCAGAGGAGGCCGGGGAAACCGTGGAGGCTGCGGCAGGCCCGGTACCGGCAGAGGTTCAGGCCGTGGGAGAGGGAAAGGCTGGAATTATTCCCGGCGAGAACAGTGAGTTTTGTTTTTTAATGTTTTAATTAACATTCAGATAATAGGATATTCTACCAGGATATTTTTTTAACCTTACCGTTTCCATAATCGCATACGAGAAGGTTTCCGTCACCGTCAAGGGCAAGCCCCCTGGGTTTGTTAAACCGGGCGGTTTCCCCGTCACCGTCAGTATCTCCCTCTGTGCCGTCACCGGCAAAGGTTATGACATTGCCAGAAGGTGTAATTAGCTGGATTCTGTTATTGTTCTCATCAGAAACAAACACAGAACCATTACCGTTTACTGTTATTCCATGGGGGCTGTTGAACTGTGCATCGTCTACGGTTCCAGTGACGGTACCGCCTGTGCTGTCTGAGGTCAGTTCAGATACTATAACATCTACGATGTTTCCTGAAGCAGGTATATCTATTTCGATAATGTTGTTGCTTGAATTGCCTGCATCTGTCGCGTAAAGGACAACAGAATTATCCTCATTGACAGAGATAGTCAGGCCGTGGGGATTTTCAATGTCTACTCCAGCGTCCAGACTGCCGGTGAGATTTTCCGGTGTTCCAGCATTTCCGCTTCCGTCTATTGGAATTTTATATACATTACCTGAATACTCATCTGTTACATAAAGATTACCGTCATTATCCAGGGCAAGACCTGAAGGAGAGTCCAGGACAAGGGAGTTGACAAAACCCGTAGTGTCACTTACAGAACCGTCATCTGAAACTTCCAGTTTTATTATGGAACCGTCAGTTGAACTGCCTCCGGCTGTTGATCCGGTGTCTGCAACATATACTATATCTGTGGTCCCGTTGGTAACAGCAACTATTCCGTCCGGGTGTCCGCCGGAGACAGTATATATTGTGGATATACCTCCATCTTCTGTGATCTGAATGACATTACCGCTGTCTATGTCTGTTACGTAGATATTACCTGATTCTGCAACTGTCACTCCGTCAGGTGAGCCGCCGAGGTTTGCAATGGTCTCAACACTTGTGCTTCCCGAACCTGAACTGCAGGAAATTAAAGCGGAAAGTGTAAAGGCTAGAAAAATAATGTATATTTTCATTTTTGTCCTCCAGGCAGATTAGTGACAGTATACTGACAATATACAAAAAAAACAGGGATTCCGGCAATGAAATTTTAATATTTTAAAATAAAATTAAATTCTGAAGAATTTATCTTTCTGTTACAAGAAATGATATGAAAAGGCAGGGAAGAAATTATCTGGATCTGTATATGGGGGTGAATCTTTTTATAAGATAACTGTATATACCTGTAACACCAACGAGTGATATGGATATCAGTATGGTTCCCATAAGCATTCTCTCTGTAAAGGGTTCGGAGAAGAAAACAATTCCAAGAATTATGGCAAAGAGAATTCTAGAGGCTGAGATGAGAGATCCGGGCGCAGCATCTATGTATCTGTATCCAATGGTGATGAAAACCTGCCCCAGAAGAGAGAAAAATCCGACTCCGAAACAGTAGAGGATGTTTATGCCATGGGGCATGACAAAATATGGAACAACAATTACCGCGTTGAGAAGTGTGCCGAATCCCATGAGATAAATGAGAATGATATAGCTGTCGTTATCCTTCCGCGCTTCTCTGAGTGATGTTATTGCAAAACCCGCTGTTATTCCCGAAATGAGGGCAAAGATATCTCCTCCATTAATTGAAGAAAAGCCTTTTGGTGAATTTTCAGGTGACACTATCATGAATATTCCGCAGAGGCTGAGAACGAGATATAAAAAATAGCGGGGAGAGACCTTTTCGTCGTTCATGAATGGTGTTATGAGAAATACGAAAACTGGGTAGGTCATGTTCAGAAGATTGGCCTTGCTTACATTTGAATACTGCACACCCATGAAAAAGAAAATGACGGCAACAGTGTTGAAAAGTGCCCTGAGGTATACATATTTTCTTTTTCCCGGCCTGAAACTCTTTTTCTTCCACAGTGTAACAGCAAGAACAGATATGAACCCGAATGAAAACCTTATAAATGAAAGTTCTATGGAGGGGATGTCGCTGCCGGATGTTATGAGTTTAACAAAAACTGTGGCAAGTGCAAAGAGAAAGGCTGAAAGAACAAGATATGTTACACCAATAAACATGCTATGCTCTCCGGATTCTGCTTATGTAAATGTGGCCTGATATCCCTGCTAAAATAAACCCCATTGCCACAAACTGCGCCTGTGTCAGTCCCAGCAGGATTTCAGGGTTGAGCCGTATGAACTCCACCGAAAATCTGGACAGTCCGTTGAGAATAAGATATGTGAATATGAGAAAACCCTTCCTGTGATCCCCTTTTCGCAGCTGCATGAGAATGTAGAAAAATATAAATGACAGCACCGATTCAAAAAGCGGAGTCGGGTAGACTGTAACCGAAACGGGAACAATACCGTTGGGATAGGCCATGCCGAATATTGAATCTGTAGGTATGCCGTAGCAGCCGTCACCTGAAACGTGGCATCCGAGCCTGCCGATTCCGTATCCAAGGGCCATTGGAGCCGCACTGACGTCAAAGACTTTGAGAATATCTTCATTACTCTTTCTTATCAGGTAAAACGCGGTTATGAAGGAGAGAACAAATCCGCCGTAAACTGAAAGCCCGGCTCCTGAAAAGATCATATCCATGGGATCTTTTCTGAATGAACCCAAATTTTCCAGAATATGAAAGAGTTTTGCGCCGATAATAGCAGAAGGGATAACAGTGATCAGAATTCTGTAGGCCAGATCCGGGTCGATTCCGGTTCTTTTGTACTCCCTCTCCATGAAGAGAAAGGGGAGATAGAATGCAAGCCCAAGCAGAAGACCGTATGATCCGATTGTTATGAATTTGTAATTGAATATTATGGGATACATGTTATCTCCTGTAGTCCGTTGTTCTCCTGCGTAATAGACATGGGAATAATTTTCCTTTATGGGAACGGTTGTCAAGGTTTATTCTCACAGGAATATGAATACCCGGACAGGGCTCCGGTGCGGATAATTTATATTTAACAAATTGTGAATCACAGATACTAACAGGGATATTGATTTATGGATAAAAGTGAAAAGGTTCAGCTAATACGCCGTGGGAACGAACTCTTCAATGAGGGTAATGTTTATCAGGCCATGCAGATCTTTGTAAAAACCGGCTACAGAGACGGAATCCTCCGTGCGGCGGATTTTATATATTATGACAAGAAACAGCCCCTCATGGCCCTGAAGTTTTACAAAATGATAAACCGCCAGGACAGGGTCGATGAGATATTCGCAAGAATGATGTTCGCCTTTTCAAGGCTTGTGAAGGATGATAAAAAAACTGAAAACAGTGATGAAGATATTGAAGTAAAGGTGCACCCGAAACTCAAAATTTTAGCCGAGGAGATTATCAGGGAAGATGAGAAAAAGTAGTCTTTTTATTGCGGTACTGTTCATAGCGGTATCATATTGCGGTCACGTCCTTTTGGCCGGAGAGAATATTTCACTGAAGGATTATATTGAAAATAAAGTTGTGGAGAAAAAACTCGATAACGGCATAACCGTTCTCCTCATGAACCGGGGTTTTGCCCCGACCCTTGCCATGAATATTTCATTCAGGGTCGGTTCAGTTGATGAGGAATACAGTACAATTGGAGCCGCCCATATACTTGAACATATGCTCTTCAAGGGAACCGATAAACTCGGTACGAAGGATTTTAAAAAGGAGAGTGAAATACTTAATAAAATTGAAGCCCTCGGAGAAACCATCACAAGGCTCAAACTTGAAGACAAGGGGAACAGCAGGCTCCCTGAACTTGAAAAGGAACTGAAAGAGCTTCAGAAAGAGCATTCCGCCTACACAACAGGTTCCCCCTACAGCAGAATCTATTCCGAAAACGGAGGAGTGGGATTCAACGCCGGGACATCTCGGGACACAACGGGATACTACATACAGCTTCCTTCGGATAAACTGGAACTGTGGGCAAAACTTGAATCTGAAAAACTTAAAAAACCCGTATTCAGGGAGTACTACAGGGAAAGGGATAATATCATGGAGGAGAGGCTCATGCGTTATGATTCAAACGCATCGGGTTTTCTTTATGAGAAGTTCTTTGCAGCGGCCTTTATTGCTCACCCCTACAGGCACCCAACAATCGGATGGAAATCAAACATAGAGAACATGTCCCTTAAGGATATAAGGAAGTTCTTCGGAAAATACTATATCCCTTCCAGAATGACAATCGTGGTTGTGGGAAGGCAGGATGTAAACAGAACCTTTGATATAATAAAGAAGCATTTCGGAACACTGGAATACAGGCCTGAACCGGGTGAGGTGAAAACTATTGAACCCGGCCAGGACGGGGAACGCCGTGTTGAGGTGAACTTCAGGTCAAGGCCCTCACTCATTATAGGCTGGAAAAAACCCACATATCCGAAAAGGGAGGATTATATTTTTGATGTAATGTCTTCCTCTCTCAGTGAAGGGAGAACCTCTTACCTTTACAGAACACTTGTTCTCGAGAAAAAGGTCGCAGCAGGCGTTGACGTGTGGAGCGGCGGGCCAGGTGCCCGTTATGAGAATCTTTTCATGATTATAGCCAGACCCGCTGAAGGGGTTACGCCGGAGAGACTGGAAAGCGAGATATATAAGGTACTTGATGAATTCCGTAAAACCGTCAGTGAAGAGACACTTCAGAAGGTCAAGAACATGACAGAGTCATCATACATATTCATGCTCGACAGCAATGAGAGAATAGCCTCAAACCTTGCCTATTACCAGTCTGTTTTCAGAAACTGGAGGTACATGTCAACTTATCTGGACAATATCAAAGATGTCACCATAGACGACATCAGGAAAACATATGACAGGTACATTGTTCCGTCAAACAGGACAGTTGCAATACTCAGGGACAGCAGGGGGGAAGGAAAGTGAAAATGTTCAGAAATATAACAGCAGCGGTTTTCGCACTATGCCTCATTCCTGCCGGTATGGCCCTGGCTTCAGGCATGAACTTCAGTCTGCCGGAAGTGAAAAAGGCTGAAACAGGAAGCGGTGTAAAACTTTTTTATATTAAGGATGAGCTGCCCAAAACAGTAATTTATGTATCTGTGGGGTACGGAAGAATATATGAGAATTCGCAAAATGCAGGTACAGGAGACATTCTGGCCGGTACCCTGAAGCACAGCGGATCAAAAAAATATCCCGGGCAGAAACTCTATTCGGTTCTTGAAAATATCGGCGGGGAGATAAGTATTTCATCGGGATGGGAGAACACGTATATAAGCATTGAGGTGCTGAGTAAATATACGGATCTTGCATATGACATACTGAAAGATCTCCTTCAAAACCCGCTTTTATCTGAGGAGAGCCTTGCCTTTTCAAAGAAATCCATGAAGGACAAACTTAAAAGAAATCTGGATGACCCGGAGTACAGAGCCTTTCTGAAGGTCCGGGAGATAATCTACGGCGGCAGCGGCTACGGGGCTGTGATGACAGACAGGTCCATTGAAGATGTGAAGGTGGAGAATCTGAAGTCTGTATGGAAACGATATTTCGTGAGCGGAAACATGAATATAGCGGTTTCATCTTCGGAAGGTTTTGAATCTGTGGAAAAGGGAATCTCATCAGCCACTGAAAAAGTTCCCTCGGGCCCCAGAACATATTACACTGTGGATAACAAAAACATAAAAGAGAATATAGAGAGAAGCAGGGGGAAGATCTATCTCATACCAATGAAACTCAAACAGGCTACCATCGTAAAGGGTACTGTTGCGCCCGATAACAGGTATGAGGGCAGGTATGCCCTTGATGTGATGAATTATATTCTCGGCGGAGGATCATTCACTTCAAGGCTCATGAGCGAGGTGAGGGTCAAGAGAGGATATGCATACAGTGTCTTTTCTCTGGTCAGAAACAGGTATAAGACAGGAATATTTCTATCCTTTGCCCAGACCAGGAATTCAAATGTGGGAGATGTTCTCAAACTCTTTGATGATATTTTCCGTGACATGTATACGGCGGGAGTGTCCGATTCAGAGGTCAAAAGGGCTGTTGACAGTATAAAAAACAGTTATGTATTCAGTTTTGTAAAGACCTCACAGATCGTATCTAATTTTCTTGAACTTGAGTATAACGGATTTGATGAGACATACTTCAATAGATACCTGAAGGGTATATCAGAAGTATCAGGAGGGAATGTGGCGGAGGAGTGCCGCAAACTTCTTTCAGGGGGAACAATCACTGTAATCGCAGGGGATGAGTCGCTTAAGGCTGAATTGTCAAAACTAGGCGATGTGGTCGTTGTAAAGTAATGGCAAAAAAAGAGCATATAAACCCTAAAAATTATTCTTTCATTGTCCGACACTTTTAGAAGGGGACTTTCTGGTCTATATTATTTTACACCACCATGGGTGTTTAAGAACTGCAAACGTGTACGGGATATAATGTCAAAAAACCGGTTTTGCGGAGTGCAATAAACAATCATGAAACGGATTTCATGAAATACAGAGTTCAAGGATGAACATTATGGCAAAAAAAGTAGTTGATTTAATGACATTTAGAATTGAAAAAACATTACGGGAAAACGGCTTTGACCTCAAAAAGGACGACACAAGTATCGTCAAGCTGCTTATCAAGCTGAACAACACCGAAGAAGCAAAGCAATAGGAAACAGGAGATCTTAATGACCAATACCAATATTGAAGAGAACAAACAGAAAATAAGAGATGAACTCGAGAAACTTAAATATGAATTTAAAATAGAGCTGCCAAAAAAAATTGCCGAAGCAAGGGAGTACGGCGATTTGAAGGAGAATGCTGAATACCACGCAGCAAGGGAAAGGCAGGCGTTTGTAAAGGCGCGCATAGCCCAGCTCACAGACCAGCTGAACAAGCTCAATGACATGAAGATGGATGACATTCCCGAAGACAGGGTCGGGTACGGTTCTGTAGTTACTGTAACAGACCTTGACGGAGATGATGAGCAGGTCTTTACATTTGTTTCCCAGAATGAGGTGAACCCTTCTGAGGGAAAAATTTCACTGAATTCTCCATTCGGTACTGCAATGCAGAACAGGACAGCCGGAGATGAGGTTCAGGTTCATGTTCCTGCAGGAGTAAGGGAGTTAAGGATAGTTAAACTTGTCACAATCCACGGCAGGGAATTCACCGCATAGTATGCCCCCGGGGCCTGTCATCTCTGATGGGCCCATGTGAATTTTCCTTCAAAGAGCTGAATGCTGAAAATTTACTTTCCTACTAATATACATTATTGTGAGATTGTCTGAAAACAGTTGACGTAAATTTTAGATGCATAAATAATTTTTAAAAAAGACTATTTTTGGAAGATTCATGCGATACAGGCGAGTACCCGTCGTTTTTACGGCAGGGTTATTATTAAATATATCCGGCTACTCCTTTAATGAATTATTAAAAGAGTATTTTCAGACTTACCTGTTTATTGATTCCACGGGAACTCTTCTTTCCGCAGCAGTGCTGGGACCCTTTTACGGCGCAGTAACGGGGCTGGTGAGCAACCTGATTATGGGGCTCTTTTATAATCCGGTGAATATACCATTCGGTATTGTCAGTATCTTTATAGGGCTTACAGCAGGACTGGTCTATAAAAAATTCGGAATTCTTAATATCAGGGGATTCCTTATATCCCTCTTTTCTATAGCTTTTGTAACTGCCATGACCGGTGCAGTTGTCGCATATCTTGTGTTTGACGGAGTCACAGGATCGAAGCTGGATCTTAAAATAATCTCTCTGCTTCATTATGGGTATGAAGTATTAATAAGTTCATTTCTTGTGAGGTTTCCTGTAAACATAATAGACAAGGGTATCAGTCTCATGATCGTTCTTATTATACTTTCAATGACTCCCAGGAGATTAGAGAATGATTAATAAGATAAAATTATTAATCATTCTGCTGCTCTTTGTCTCTTCTCTCTGTTCTGCTGTTGATCTTAAAAATGTTAAAACAATAATCGTTGCGGGAATTGCCGGATATGCACCGCTGGAATATGTGAATCTTTCCGGTAAACCCTCAGGACTCTATGTGGATTTCTGGAACCAGTGGTCGAAAAAAACCGGGGTGCATGTTAATTATATTATTACCACCCAGGAGGATGCCCTGAGGGGGGTTTTGTCCGGGAAGTATGATGCTGTCATGGACTATGACAGGGCAGGTATGGAAGACAAACGGTTACTGCTCACTGCCACAATCTTTCATAAGGAAATATATATTTATCATAACAGGAACATAAAATCAGCTGAAACGTACCATGATCTTGTGCCGTTAAAAGTCGGTGCCCTTCCCGGTGATGCAGAAATTATTGAACTCTCCGACAGCCGCATCTCCATCATAAAAAAAGAAAGCGTCCCCATGCTGTTTGACGAAGCAGAAAAAGGAAATATAAATGTTTTTGTTGCGGACTATGTCTCTGCCAGTCATGAGCTTTCAAGAAAAGGCAGATGGAAGAATTACTTCCAGTCATCTGAACCTCTTTTCAGAAAAAGAGTCAGGGCCATAGTCGGCCCCGGAAGGGAGGACCTGAAAATCATTATCGATTCCGGTTTCAGAAAAATAACCAAAGAGGAGCAGTTTTTTCTCATAAAGACACATGCTGGAGGTAATTTCAGCTATACCATGCCATGGGGTTATATTGCGGTCGTTTCCATTACTCTTGTGCTTTTGGCCAGTCTCCTGCTCTCCTGGGGCTGGAATATCCGTCTGAAAGTTACTGTGGACAGGACCACTGCCGAACTGAAAAGGATGAAGGAGGCGGCCGAGGCCGCAAGTGAAGCCAAGACTCTATTCCTTGACAATATCTCCCACGAACTGAGAACCCCGCTTACACTTATTCTTGCACCCATCGAAAATGCCCTGAACGGGAAGCCTCTCGACAGCAGTACCCTCACCTTGATCAGGAGAAACGGGAGAAATCTGCTTGGACTGATTAATGATCTTCTTGATCTTTCAAAAATTGAGGCAGGAAGGACTGAACTTAATGTTTCAGAAACAGATATATGCCGGCTCATGGAACTTTACTGCTGTGAGATCGAATCCGCTGTGCTATATAAGAATATCAGCATTACATGTACTGTCCCGGATAAACCGGTGCTTCTGTTTGTTGATCAGAAACAGCTGATAACTGTTCTGTCTAATCTGTTTTCAAATTCCATGAAACATACAGACCCAGGGGGGAAGATTTCCATTTCACTTTCTGAAAAGGAAGATGATGCACTTGTCTGTTTCAGCGATACAGGAAAGGGAATAGAGGCGGACAGAATGGATACTGTTTTTGACAGGTTTACAATGGCCCATGAATCACCGGATAATAAAACAGGCGGAACCGGAATAGGGCTTTCACTTGTTAAGGGCATTATGGAACTTCATGGAGGCACTGTTGCTGTAGAAAGCAGGCATATAGACAGTTTCCCTGAAAATCACGGTACAGATTTTTTCCTGACAATTCCCAAAGGCAGTGAACATTTTCATGAGAGGGACGATGTTAATTTTTCCATAGAGGATCTGCACGATGTAATCTCCTCATCTTTTATCTCATCTCATTCAGAACTTCCCGGTTATCTGAACGTGCCGGCGTCTGAAGACAGCCCTGAAGAAGGTGAAAAACCCGTAGTTCTTGTTGTGGATGATAACCATGATATGAGGAACTTCCTGAAGGATATCCTTTCTCCTTCATATGATGTAAAAACCGCAGTTGACGGATTCGACGCATTTGAGTTTCTTGAAGAGAATCCGGAAACTGATCTTGTACTTTCAGATATAATGATGCCGCGAATGGACGGCCATGAGCTTCTTGAAAAAATGAGGTCAGACGACAGCCTCCGTCATATACCTCTTCTCTTTCTTTCCGCAAGGGGAGATGATATTGTAAAACAGATGGGGCTTGAACACGGAGCCGTAGACTATGTAGTAAAACCCTTCAGTCCCAATGAACTTCTTCTGCGTATTCAGAAACAGATCGAAATGCAGCAGGCCCATAACATGCTTATGAAAATAAATGAAGAATTCTATTTGAAGTTAAAAGGGAAAGTCTCCTCAGACGGGGAAGGTACAGGCCTGAGCAGCACAATGAAGGAGAAGATGGAAAGGGTCTGTGAGTTTATAAATGAAAACTTCACACATGATATAAACAGGGATCAGGTTTCTGAAATAATCCAGATAAATCCCGACAGCTTCAGCAGGGCCTTTAAAAAATATACAGGTAAAATTCTCTCTGATTATACAAATGAGCTGAGGCTGGAGGAGGCAAAAAAACTTCTCATGGAAACCGGACTTACCGTGACCAGAGTTTCCATTGTTTCAGGTTTTGAAAATCTCCGTACATTCAACAGGATCTTCAGAAAATCTGTTGGTGTGAGCCCGAAGGAGTTCAGGGAAGAACATCAGGTATAGTCAGGGCTCTCTCCTGTTTCTGAAAAGCGCATGGAACTGGTTTTGAATTCACAGTCCCGGCCGTACTTTCCCGTGATATTTAACCAAAGTGATGCAGAAAAGGATCAGTCCTGAGACAGTACAGTGCCCCCGGCTTTTAGAATCAGTTTTTTATGGAAGGAGAATATTTCCAGTTTTTCCGATGAAATGGAACTGTTCAGGCTGCTCACTGTATAGAGTAGGGCTTTTCCCAATGGCAGTTCTAACTCCGTAAACATCATTTCCGACTGGGCAATTATCAGGAACGGACCCTCGGATGTGAATATCCATGCAGACCAGATATTAAGGCTTTCAAGATGTACCGAAACGGTTGTACTGCAGGGGGTTTCATGTTTCCTGCAGTGAATACCTTCAGTTTCACTGAATCTTTCCATTGATATAACACCGAAGTTTAAAATAGAATCTGTAATCTTTTTCATCCATATTACCGGAAGCATTTATCTGTTTCTGTTTGATTATACTCCATGATGAAAGTCGATACAAGACAATATCTGACCGGTCAGATTATGACCTATAAAAAACCGCTATTTTAAGAGTTTTTTCGTTTATTACAGTTTTTACAATATTCAATCCCTAAACAAACATGATGAACAGCAGAATGTATTTGTCTATGGAGTTAATGAAGCCGCAGGGGGTAATGCCCTGTCTTTCAGTTACGGTCTGCATGCTGTCCTCTACATCTTTAAATTATACTGCCCGCTGCTGATTAGATCCGGTTATTAAACCCGGATTTAAGTTTTCCAATACAGGATCTGTTTTTTAATGATTTGCGTTAGATGTTAAAAAATAAGTTGTTTTTTCAGTGACTCCTCATTATGATATTAGTGATTTGAATTCCCGCGGCCCTTTATTTGCAAGAGGAAACTATGACTGATGAACCCCTGTGTCAGGAACACTACTCTGATTTAAAAAAACGTTCAGGCATGTTCAGGTTTCTTTTTCTCCTTATTGTCTGCTATACATTATGCGGCAATGCACATCTGGAAGCACGGGAGGTCCGTGTAGGTGTCTACGACAACCCACCCAAGGTAGAGATGGGCCCCGATGATACTCCCCGGGGACTATTCATAGATATTATTGAACATGTTGCCGGGAGGGAAGGCTGGGAACTGAGGTATGTCCATGGAACCTGGAAACAGTGCCTTCAGCGTCTTGACAGCGGTGATATTGATATAATGCCCGATGTGGCATATTCCGAAGAAAGATGCAAACGTTACTCCTTTCACAAGATACCGGTTCAGACATCATGGCTTCAGGTTTTTTCATCAGCTAATGTTTCCATAAATGGAATTTCAGACATCAACGGCAAGACCCTTGCCGTGCTCAAGGGGAGTGTTCAGGAGAGGATATGCCGGGACCTGAGAGAAGGGTTTCGCCTTAAATTCAGCATTATTCTGTGCCCGGATTACAAAGAGACCATAAAACAGGTGGAATCCGGCAGGGCTGATGCTATTCTTGCGGGCAGGTTTTACGGATTCAACAGAGGGAGTTACGGGTCACTGAAACCGACTCCTGTCATACTGAGGCCCTCATCACTTTTTTTCGCAGTATCCAGAGGGCGCAACGGAGATCTCCTCCCTGCAATTGACAAACACCTGGCAGGACTTGTCAATGACCCCCATTCGGCATATTACGCAGCCATTGAGCGGTGGCTTGGAAAAGCTCCGAAGAAATTCATACCGGGCTATGTGTTATGGGGAGTAGTCTCAATCTCTGCAGTACTCCTCTTCTTTTTTGTCCTCAGTGTTGTTCTGAAGTTTCAGGTTGGTAAAAGAACAATGGAGCTTGAAAACAAGAACAACGCCCTTGAAGATGCATACAGCAAACTTGAAACTGCAAAGGACGATGCCGTAATGAAGGAACGTTTTTTTGCCTTCGGACAGCTCGCAAGCGGCACGGTCCATGACTTTAACAATATACTTCAGCCCATTCTCTGGCATGTCGACCTCATGCTTAAAAAGAAAGACCATGATGTTAACTTCAGCGAACTCATGAAGAAGCTGAAGATAATAAGGAAAGCCGTCAGGCATGGGACCGAAATAGTTGAACGGATGAGGCAGTTTTACAGCTCCACAGGATATTCGGAAGTCAGGAGCCCGGTTGATGTCAATGCCGTTGTACGTGATGTAATAGAGATCGGCGCCCATCACCTGAGGTCGGGGTACGGTCATGTGGATGTGGTTTTTCAGGATGGAGAGGACTGTGAAATTTCAGGAAGGAGATCGAGCCTCTATGAAATGCTTCTGAACCTTGTAATAAACGCGGTTGACGCAATGCCTGATGGAGGGGAAATAGGAATATCAACTTCGAGAATGAACGGCACCGTAATCCTTGAAGTCAGGGACAGCGGTACAGGCATGACAGAAGAGGTCAGGAAGAAGTGCCTGGAGCCCTTCTTCACTTCAAAGGGTAACAGAGGTACCGGAATCGGCCTCATGATGGTGAACAATATTGTTCAGGATCACAGCGGAAAACTGGAAATAGAGAGTGCCCCCGGGAAGGGCACAACCTTCCGCATATCCCTGCCGGTATCACCGGAAGAAGAGGATAACCGGAGAGGGCAAAGTCTGGTGTCTGCCGGCTGAACATGGGCAATGGCCTGAATTCCATATTAAAAAGCGACTCTCCCTGAACCGGCAGCTGAACGGGATAGTAATAAAGCCCTGTTCAATGTATTAAAACCGCAGCCTGTCTGAGTGCCCCAAAGGTCACCATGGATGCATCACCGAATTTTATCAAGTACTCTGCGTATCTCCCTTGCAAGAACGCTGCTCTCAAGAGGTTTCATGAGCAAAGACCTTATGCCGATGTCCCACATTGCCTTTTCATCAAGCATTCCGCTGAAACCGGTGCAGATTATTACAGGAATATCCGGCCTGATCTTCATCGCTTCCCCGGCCATTACGTGTCCCAGTTCCTCGGGCATTATTTCGTCTGTCACAATAAGGTCAAAGCTGCCGGGGGCAGAGCGGAATACTTTTATTGCTTCAATGGGTGATGTAAATTCGGTAACTGAATACCCCAGGGTTTCGAGATACTGTTTTCCAATATCAGTGATGAGCGGTTCGTCGTCTACAAACATTATCCTTTCATTGCCGCCGGCAACAGGAGAAGTGTCTTTGAAGGAGGGCGTTTCATCACATGTGCCCTCATGGAGCGGAAGAAGAACGTTCATGGTTGTACCTTCTCCCACTGTACTCTCCGGCCATATAAGACCATGATGTTTCTGTACGATTCCGTGAACCACTGCAAGGCCCATTCCTGTTCCTTTTCCAACCTTTCTGGTGGTGAAGAAGGGCTCAAATATCCTTTCCATAACTTCAGGAGTCATACCGTCGCCGGAATCGGAAACTCTCAGCAGTGCGTACATCCCTTCTTTTAAGCCGGTATATACCGAGGCTTTTTTCTCATCAATAAATACAGGTTCCAGCTTTATGGATACGGAACCGGAACTTTCAGATATTGCCTGATAGGCGTTGGTCACAAGGTTCATCACAACCTGATGGAGCTGTGTGGGGTTTGCAAGGACTGTTCCCGTCCTGTCGTCCAGGGAAAGATTAAGGGAAACAGACTCAGGAATAGCCTTTAATACAAGATCAGCAGCTTCCCTTACAAGGAGATAAATATTGACATGTTTACGGGACTCCTCGTCATTACGGCTGAAAAGGAGAATCTGCATAACCAGATCCTTTGCCCTTTTTATGGCAGCAAGAATATGTTCCAGATTTTTTCTGGTCTTCGGGTCACAGTCCGGGGACATTAAAGACAGTTCCGTGAACCCAAGCATGCCCGCAAGGATGTTGTTAAAGTCGTGGGCAATTCCTCCTGCCAGTGTACCCATTGCCTCCAGTTTCTGTGACTGCCTGTGCTGTTCCTCAATTTTTTTACGGCGGTTTATATCCCGTACTGCCACTACAAAACGGCCGGCATTTCCAATAACTGTAAAAGTGATTTTCATCTCAACCCAGAAGGTACGGCCGTCATAATGGCGTGCCATGCATTCAAAAGTCTGAGGTCCGGATTCTCCGGCATCACTTATCCGTTTTGACATTTTAACGGCAGGGAAGGGCTCCTTGCCGAAATCAATCTTCAGAAAATCGGCATCTATAATATCTTCGGGGGAATATCCGTACATCTGGAAAACACTCCGGTTCGCGTCCACTATCTTTTTCGTTTCCACGTCAACGATAATGATGGAATCACCCGTTGAATCAAGTATTGCCTGAAGGTAGTCCTTGCTTTCACGGAGTTTCATGGCGTTTTCATTTAGTTCCCCCGTGCGCAGGGCTACCTGTCTCTGCAGGTACCGGTTGAAGAGGAGAACTGCCAGAAACAGTATCACGATCAGTAAAGATACTGCTAAAATAATTTTAAGGTTCTTCTCAATAAATGACGGCCTGAGGTTGATTTCGGATCCAACCCATTTTTTGTATATTGCCAGTTTCTCATCACTGCTCATCGAGTCCAGAACCTTGTCAAGAATAGGCTGGAGCTGTGATTTTCTTTTATTGACCGCAAAGCGCAGGTCCCAGTGAAAGTCAAGTTCACCGGCGTACTTTATGTTTGTTATACTGTATCTGTTTATGAGATAGCTGGCCATCATATAGTCCACAATCCCCCCGTCTGCAGCTCCGGCAGACACTTTAAGCATTACCGTAAGGTCATCGTCGCATTCAATGATGCCTGCTCCGGGGTATTTTGACTTCACAAAGTCCAGACTGGTGTATCCTGCAATGCCGGCAATTTTCATGTAATTCAGTTCATTCAGGGACTTCAGGTCGGGCCTTCTGGTTCCGGTCAAAACAGCAAGGCGTGTTGTGAGAAACGGCCTGGTGAATACATAAATCTCCTTTCTTTTCTCATTGATCTGAAGGGCCCCGGCCAGATCAAGCTTTCCTGTCATTATGGCGGTGCGGAGGCCACGCCATTTTTTATAGTAGATGTATCTGAATTTAATACCCAGCTTCTGCTCGAATATTTTAATATAATCCGAGACTATACCCCTGTGAATGCCGTTCTCCACAAAATCGCCCGGGGGCCAGTTGGGGGTGGGAGCGTAAACAATATCATTTCCGTGTTCCCGGAGCCACTCTGTTTCGTCTTCACTGAGTTTAAGTGAGGGGTCGGGTGTACCGGCCGTTGCAGTGCTTAACAGTGTGAATATCAGTAAACAGGGGATAAGAAGTCTTTTAAAAGTATTCAATGCTTCATTACCTCTGTGAAATAATATTGAATACTTCAGCAATATTCAAAAAAATTAGATGATATTTAAGGTAAGGTAATATTTTTCAAAGGCCGCAGGGCCGGGGTTTCATGAAATGTCATTGAGGCTATTGCGTTCAGTATCCATGTCTCTTTTATTCTCATGGATAATATCATGGACAGTACGGCTCAGTGCTGCAGTGAGAAAAGGCTTGCTGATAAACGCCCTGAGGCCCATCTGCTTCATTAAAGCAAGATCTTCGTCGCTGGAGAAACCTGATGTCATTATCACAGGTGCATGGGGATCAATGGATCGTATCTGTTCGAAGCAGTCCATTCCATTCATGACAGGCATGGTCATGTCCAGTATTACAAGATCAATTTTTTCATGGTCTCTGGTAAATATATCAAGGGCTTCCTGGCCGTTTTCGGCCATCTGTACCTCATAGCCCAGCTTTTCCAGAATGGCAGAGGCGGTATTTCTCATGATTTCATCATCATCAGCGAGAAGAATCCGGCCGGTACCTGTTTTTATCTCCTCCATATCTGCAGGAGAGACCTGTTCCCCTGTGAGCGGTAAAAGCATCTGGAAAACAGTTCCTTTGCCGATTTCACTGTATACGGAAATGGCTCCGTCATGCTGCTTTATCGCTCCATAGACAGACGCCAGCCCCAGCCCGGTTCCATGGCCCTGTTCTTTTGTGGTGAAGAAGGGCTCAAAAATACGGGTCAGATTCTCTTTTGGAATTCCGATGCCGGTATCACTAACATCAATTTCAATGAAACATCCGGCTTTGATGTCAAATGGAGAAGCCTCACATGCCCATTGGTCGATGCAGATTTCTCTGGTGGAGATTCTTATTGTGCCGCCTTCGGGCATGGCGTGTGATGCATTGATGCAGAGATTAAGAAAAGAATTCTGCATGACAGAAGAGTCTCCAAGAATATTGCTGTGGACTGCACTGAAATCAGTTTCAATTTTTATTCTGGGGTCAATACTGCTTTTAACAAGGAAAAGGGTTTCGTTGATAATGTCATGTATGTTAAACGCTGCTGATACGCCTGTGGAATCGCGGGAAAATGTGAGCATCTGTCTGGTGAGCTCCGCAGCCCGGCTTGCTGATGAGATGATTGTTTTGTGAATCCATTGCGCCTCAGAGTCGTCGGGGAGGTGATATTTAAGGAGCTCTGCCGCACCCATGATCCCCCCAAGCATGTTGTTGAAGTCATGGGCGATACCGCTTGCCAGTACCCCGATGGCTTCCATCTTCTTTGCTGAATTCATGCGCTCTTCTATTTTGTTGCGTTCGGTTGTATCCCTTATGACGAGAACCACACCGGAAATGCTTTCAGAATTCTCCCATATGACAGGAGCAGCACTTGTAATAACCTCAATTGCCCGGCTGTCCTTCGTGATGAGGCTGATGTTTCTGTCTGTGCTGACAGCCCGGCCGGATGTAATAACTTCTTCAACTGGATTGAGAATACTTGCCGGATTGTCAGTTGAAACAAATTTCAGCACACTGTCATGGGGCATGCCTTCGGCGTCAGGCATCTTCCATCCCGTAAGGGATTGTGCAGCAGGATTCATTTTGAAAACAAGCCCATGGGAATCGGTGACTATGACGCCGTCTCCTATTGAACGAAGGGTGGTTTCCATTCTGTTTCTGCTCTGAATGAGCTGGTTATTCTTTGATTGAAGCTGCCGTCTGTGTCGCCTTGACCCGGCAATATAGAAAAAGCATAGTGGGGAAATTCCCAGAAGAAAAGCGGCAAGGCCTGCCATGAACAGTATATTGCTCTTCGCAATCATGGCGTCAACATAGTCCACGGTAAATTCCGCACAGGCCAGGTATACTGAACCGTCGGGGTTTTTGACGGGAACAAATACTGCCCTGAAATGTCCCCATGCATCCCTGAATGTGCCGTAGACAGGTGAGCTGCCTTTAAAGGCTTTCATTTCCGGCTCTGAAACACCGTTCTTATAGGGCATGAAATAGTAGATTTCTGTATCGGCAGTTGTGGGGTCGGCATTACTGTTGCAGGAGGTAAGAAAGACCCTGCCATTGATGAGAATGTCGGTCCAGATGTATTTTGCGCCGGACTTGAGTGCAAGTCTGTTCAGCTTCTGCTCAATGGACCTGTATTCAGCTGAACTGATGGAATGGGGAGTTCTGGCTCTCATGTGGTAGTTTTCCGGAAGAATGAGGGGAACAGATTCCGCAACAGTGAGCAGCTGCCTGTCAATGTCCCTGTAAATATAGTCCCGGACCTGACCCCTGAACCAGAACAGAAACAGCAGGGTCAATACAATAAAAAATATTACTGCTATGAAGAGCAGTGAGAAATGACGTTTTGACCGGAACAGAGCTTGTGTCATCATACCGGTACAACACACATTATGTCTGTGTTTTTTTTAATTTTCGAAAATGAAATTGGAAATGAGACTGAATAAAAAACATGGGATGATGTGAAAGTGAATTGATGGATCATTTTCTCCTCCATATCAGGAAATCAATTCTTTAAATGGCGATAAAACTGATTCTTTCATGATACAGCATCTCCTTATATTATGCCTTCCCGACAGGTATTAAAATGTTATTTAAAAATACAATTCGGTCAATGAATATTTTATGGTTTCTTTTTTTACTGAAGCGATTTAACATGTCTAAAGAGTGACATGTGATTATTACTGTTCTGAAGGGCCGGAACCAGCAGTATATGTCATTAAAATGTAAAAGTATAAAGAAAAAATAAAGATAACCAATAAATAGAAAGAGGAAAGTATGCTTAAAGTTTATATACACCCCAGATGCACAACCGTTAAAAGGGCTCTGAAATTTCTTGATGACCACAATGTTAAGTATGAAACATCAGATCTCACTGCTAAGCCAATATCAAAGAGCAATATCAAAAAGTATCACAAACTCTCGGGCCTTGACATTAAATACTTTTTCAATACAAGCGGCATGCTCTACCGTGAACTGGGCCTGAGCAAAAAACTTAAGGACATGACTCTCGATGAGAAATATGATCTTCTTGCCTCTGACGGCATGCTGGTAAAAAGGCCCCTCATCACTGATGGAGAGAAGGTTACTGTCGGATTCAAAGAGGATGAATTTTTAAATACATGGGTGTAGGGGAATAAAATACAAAATACAAAAAGGATGTTCATTATGAAAATGTTAAAAATGTTAAGTCCCGTTCTGGTTATTATGCTCACAATGACCCTGGTTTCATGCGGGTCATGGGTTGACATGCCAAGCAGCGGAATGCTGAGCAACAAGTGCAGCAAAAAGGATGTTGAGAAGTATGAAAAGGCAAAGAACAAGTCATTTGCCAAAATGATTTTTTCAGGTATATGCAAAACCGCAGGCAAAGGGGAATTTGCAGACGATGTAAGATGTGAAAACGGCAAATTCCAGGTAAAGTGTAAATAACAGATCCCGTGTAGGGAACGCAATCCCCGGTAGGGAACGCAATCCCCGTGTAGGGAACGCAATCCCCGGTAGGGAACGCAGATCTGCGTTCCCTACACGGGGCGTTACTGCATGTTTTTTTAACCGCAGGTTGTTACGGTACCAATTGATGCCGAGACCTGCTGCGCTTCATCGTACTTTCCGTCTGTTAGCACCGCATAGACCGCATATTCTGCGCCGGGTTCAAGGCCTGTGATGGTGAATGGAGACTGGGTGTTCTTTCCTCCGTCGTGCATCTTGATCTCACCAGCGGAGAGCCCGTTCTCCCTTTTCTTTGTGAATAGGTATATATGTAATTCATTTCCGGTTTCACCGTGTGTAAATTCGCATCGGATTTCTCCGGAGCCACCGGGAGCTGCTGTGAAACTGTCAAGGACCAGATCTCCCATTGCCTTGCAAAGCTCGACCGGTTCACCGCTTCTCTGTTTTGCAAAGTTTTCACCGATGTAGACATTGTGCGCTCTCTTCCCCTTTTTCTCTGCCCACTGGTCCCATGACCTGCGCATGGGTCCCTTTATTGATTTCCAGTCTGAGTTCAGTTCCCTGAATACAATTCTGACTTTAATCTGTTCAGGGGTCGGAGTGTCTGTGTATTTCACCTTTTTTCTTGCATAGGTTCTGCCGTTCATACTGTAATAGACCATATCTCCAAGGGTGCCGCTTAACCCTTTAAATGCCGGATCCAGTTTTACAAGTGCCATAATGAGATTCTCCTTTTTTATCTGGTTTTATTTACCTCAGGTACGGGCATCTGACCTGATACCCGTACTTGAGTGGTTTTGCCTCAGCTTCCTGCCTGGGCCATGATTGCATTTGACGCTGATACTTCCTTTGAAGCTGTGTATTCAGCATCTGTCAGTACTGCGTATATGAAGTATTCACCGCCGCTGTCAAGGCCAGTGAGCTTGAATGGGGATGCTGCTCCCTTGCCTGCGCTGTATCTTCTGATCTCTCCTTCAGATACATTGTCCTTTTTCCCTTTCACAAAGAAGTGAAGGTGACGGGTGGACGCGTTTGCAGGTATTGTGAATTCACAGTCTATCTCACCGGTTCCTGAGCCGGATGCTGTAAATTCAGGCGGTTCCGTGTCGCCGATCTGTCTGAAGAGTCTGATGGGCTCGCCGCTTTTTTCCTTTGAGAAGTTCTCCTTCATGTAGATATTGTAGCCGTTCATGTTCTTCTTCTCCCCGTAGCTGTACCATGAAGAGCGCATGATCTCTCCTGTTTCAGACCAGTCTGAACAGAGCCGTGCAAAGGTTTCCTGAATTTCAAGCTGCGCAGGAGAGGGGGCAGCCTTTCTCTTGCCCTTTACCCTTGTGTAGAGTTTGCCGTCCCTTTCATAGATTACGATGTCTCCCAGACTCCTGTTCATTCTGAGAAACATGGGGTTTAATTCGAATTCACTCATTGTACTCCTCCTCTTTGAAATAGTGTTCTGATTTTAATCCGGGTCATCTGTGACCTCCCTGATTTTATTTCAGCAGGAATTGCTGCTGATATATTGAGAACGAAGCCGCGGGGAATTAATTAAAAAAAATCTGAAATTTTTTTTAAAAAAGTTAAAAATATGCAGGTTCATGGCCAGCTAAAGGCCGGCAAAGGCCGGCTGAAGGCCGGAGAAGGCCGGAGAAGGCCGGCAATAGACCTGTTTTGGGGCGGAAATAGGGGAAAATTTTTAAAAAATCACCACGGATTTTCCGGCTTCGTGTCAGCCCCCGTCTCGTGATACCTGTTAAATTACCATAAACATCCATCTCGCCACCCCCTAAAGGGGGTTAAGTGACTTATTAAAAATCACCACGGATTTTCCGGATAAACACGGATGGTTTTGGGGGGCAAAGTATGCAGGTATTACATTCAGTTTAATCCTGAATCTGTTCCTCGCCACCCCTGAGAGGGGTTTGTGAACATTGTCATGCCGGATTCATGACTTGTCATTCCATGCCCCAGGGGCCTCGTCATTTTCTGCTCCAGGGCCTTGTCATTCCCGGCACCGACCGGGAATCCATGTTCATCAAGCTTCATACTGTATATATAAAGGATTCCGTTTTCACTGGAATAAAGGATCGGATTGATACAGATGATTTTGCGGGAGGGGCGGGTTCAGAAATTGTCCTGTAATCGGAAAAGTTATTTGATCTGATTTTTGGAATGCTGTATTCTGGAAGTGCTAAAAATAATGATTATGTCTTAACTATTAAAAATTATTCAGGATTAAAGAACCTTATGAAATCTGGAAAACCCGGCCTTGTTGTTGCCGCTCTTATTTATTTTTCGATTATATCGGCCTTAGCTGCGGCAGCTACATTTTACCTACTTATTTTCGGTGATGATTTACGTCTATTTTCAGTACTGAGTATTATGGCACTTCTGCCAAACCTCATTGGAGTAATTGTTTTAATGAAAGAACCCAGGCCCGTTTACCATACCTACTGTTCAATACTTGGAAATATCACAGCATTTGGTTCACTGTTTTTGAATGTTGTAATTATGTTAAATTCGGACTTTGTTTTCAAAAATACGACAGTAATAATTATTTCGATTCTTCTGATATATCTGTTTCTGAAGTTTGATTTCAGTCATGACAATCGTATATATTTCAGGAAAGTCAGAACAAGATCTAAATGGTTTTTAATCCCGGTGAAGGGTAAAGACAGGGAAAACCCGGGCTCAGATGAGAACAGTTCTCTCAAAGAATGGGAAAATTTCTCTATGGATTTTAAGCTGATCTTTGTCTATCACGGGTTCATTATGGCTCTTTTGCTGATTAGCCGTATTGTTCCTGTAGAAATTCAGCTTGCATTTGTGGTGTTACTTTTTCTGATTCTGGTCTACAGGTCTGTTAAACATCGAATAGAAAACAGGTGGTCATGGCCAGGCCTTGAAATAAAAAAGATTCCATTTACGGTATTTTCTGCCTCAATGGTTTTATTCTTCTTTCTGCAAAACTATAATAGCTCACCGCCCTCTGACCCGACTTTCTTTCCATGGTATGCCGCCGGTCTTGTAATGTTTTTTTATACGGTTATGATCGGGCTTAATATATCTACTCTATCGAGAAAAACTTTTGAATCACAGTGTGAGGGGAGAAAGGTTGTTGTAAAACCTGAACTTCAGAGAGAGGAAGGTATTATCTTAGAAAAACTGATTATAAAGATATATCATTTAGCATCTACTTCAGTAATAATAATGATGATAGCCTACGCCTGGCTTTCTGACCGGTCCACAGTAGAAGACAGAAACAGCGGTGTTACCAAGGCCATTATTGATTCTCTTGAGTTTCTTGCAGGGTTTATTGGAAAATCCATTGATAAGGGCCCTGAAAAATTTTTTGAGGGTATATTGTTATACTGGGCGCCTGTAGTCATTGCGGCAGGATTCATAATCCATTATATATTGGGGATTAAGGTTTTTGGGGATTCTCCAACATTGAAAGAGTTAATGAATAAATTCATAAATTGGAGAAAATCAGGTTCACGCAGATAGAAAGGGTGTATACACACAGGGGTGTTGTTGCCCCTCCCGTAGGGAACGCAGATCTGCGTTCCCTACGGGAGGGGCATCTTTCTAAAAAAAACATAGGACAAAATCTGACCGGTCAGAATCTGTCTTGTAATTATGAAAGTAAAAGTTATGATGTGTTTTGCTGGAAGGTTTGAGATGAAAAAATTACTGATCCTTATTATCCTGTTTATCTCAGTTCCGGTTTTCGCCTCGGGCACTCACCGTGTGCTCCACGTCGTGGACGGCGACACCCTGCGCATCGACTACAACGGCAAACCTGAAAAGGTCCGGCTCATAGGTATAGACACACCGGAGTCCGGTTATAACAATAAAACAATACGGGACTCAGAGAGGACCCATGAAGATATAGACTCGATTATAAAGAAGGGCAGGCTGGCTGCAGACTTTGTGAAGTCCCTTGTGAAAATCGGCGACTTTATCAGACTTGAATTTGACGCCCAGGAGCGTGACAGATACGGCAGGCTTCTTGCCTATGTATTTCTCAAGGACGGCAGAATGCTCAATGATATGATTGTCCGGTCAGGCTATGCTTCTGTAATGACTATTCCGCCCAATGTAAAGTATGCCTCCCTTTTCCGGAAGTCATACAGGTATGCCAGAGAGAAAAAGATTGGGCTGTGGGAGAGATGACCCGGCGGTTCGATAGGGGCCGGGAATTTTGAAAGGATTACCACAGATGGATGGGATAAAGGATCGGATGGACACGGATGGTTTTTGGGTTGTGGAGACGGATGACCCCTCCCGTAAGGAACGCAGATCTGCGTTCCTTACGGGAGGGGCCTGTCCCAAAAAATATAGGACAAAATCTGACCGGCCAGAAATTGTCTTGTATTAACAAAAGTTACTTGCTGAAATAGAAAAGATATATAATGGTATTGGTATAAAAATTTTAGTATAATTTTGCTCTTTAAACCGGTTTATTGAATTCTGGATACAGGCAAATTATTAACAGGGGGGATGTGATGAAAAAAAATGTCATTCTTATTGCTCTGGTAATTCTTACATATGCTTCCGGGTTTGCCGAAGAAGAAATCAAGATGGTCAGGGTGATAGATTTTCCCAAGGCAAGTGGTAAAGCCATATATGCTGAAACCATAAAGCTGCTGGCGGCAAAGTATTATCTGATAGATCAAAGAATTACGCATTATAAGTACCCTACGTTGATGTGCAACGTAACTATCCCGAATAGCCTCTCACAAACCTATATTGTTTACCTGTATTTACGTTTCGACTTCAAAAATAAAAAAGTAAGAGTTATTATTCAGAACGCAGAAATACATGGGGCTGATTTGGGTGATTTGAATCTCAAGAGTATTAATAAAGCCGATTATCAGGTACTTCGATCTGATATAGAGAGCTTTTTCGATGAATACAAGAAGTCACTGGATCGGGCATTTAATAGCAAATGGTAACAGTTTTACAGCATGAATTTAATCAACAAAAGGAAACACCATGTTTGAACAGACATTTAAAAATATAGACGACATACTTTACAAGGATTCAGGTGCAGACAGTGAGCTGGACTATATAGGCCAGACCTCATGGGTGCTGTTTCTCAGATACCTTGACGAACTGGAACAGGACAAGGCTGACCAGGCAGAACTTAAGGGTGAGGAATATCAGTATATTCTTGATGAAGAATACCGCTGGCCTAATTGGGCAATGCCAAAAGGTGAAGACGGTAAGGTTAATCACCATACAGCATTGACAGGCCCTGATCTAGTACAGTTTGTGGACGGCAAGCTTTTTCCTTATCTGGCAAATTTTAAGCAGAAAGCGGCTGAAACCCCAAAAAGTATTGAATACAAGATAGGTGAGATCTTCTCTGAACTGAAGAACCGCATACAGAGCGGTTATAATCTGAGAGAGATTCTTGAATACATAGATGAACTGGAATTCCGTACACAGAAAGAGAAGCATGAACTGAGCCATCTTTATGAAACAAAGATAAAGAACATGGGCAATGCAGGGAGAAACGGCGGGCAGTATTATACACCGAGACCTCTCATTCGTGCAATGATAAAGGTAACAGATCCGCAGATCGGTGAAAAGGTCTATGACGGTGCTGCAGGTTCATGCGGTTTTCTCTGTGAGGCGTTTGAGTATATGTATGAGCGTATGGAGAAGAATACCACTAACCTGAAAGCCATACAGGAAGATACCTTTTACGGAAAGGAGAAGAAGAACCTTGCCTATGTGATCGGTACAATGAACATGATACTCCACGGCATTGAGGCTCCAAACCTTGTGCATACAAATACACTCGGTGAAAACATCAGGGATATACAGGAGAAGAACCGTTATCATGTGATCCTTGCCAACCCGCCATTCGGTGGAAAGGAGCGTACAGAGGTTCAGCAGAACTTTGATATAAAGACAGGGGAGACTGCCTTTCTGTTTCTGCAGCATTTTATAAAGATACTGAAAACGGGCGGACGTGCCGCCATTGTTATAAAGAATACATTTCTAAGCAATACTGACAATGCCAGTGTGAGCCTTAGAAAGCACCTGCTCGAAAGCTGTAATCTTCATACTGTACTCGATATGCCCCAGGGCACATTCCTAGGTGCAGGAGTTAAGACTGTTGTTCTGTTCTTTCAGAAGGGAGAGCCCACAAAGAATATATGGTACTATCAGCTCGATGCTGGGCGCAACCTTGGTAAAACCAATCCATTGAATGATGCGGATATGGAGGAGTTTGTAAAGCTGCAGTCATTAAAGTCCGAAACTGAAAAGAGCTGGGTGCTGAAGGCTGCAGATATTGATGAGGCTACCTTCGACCTTTCCGTGAAGAATCCGAATACTCCTGATGAGGCTCCTCTTCGTTCTCCAAAGGAGATACTTGCTGAGATGAAGGCTCTGGATATTGAAACTGCGGAGATTCTTGAATCAATGGGGGAACTGTTATGACAGATGATATCAGATGGATTCAGAGACTTGATAATTACATAAAGGCACTTGCAAGGCTTGAAGAGGCTGTGCAGCTCGCATCGGAACGTGAGCTTTCAGAGCTTGAGAATCAGGGGCTTGTGAAGGCCTTTGAGTTTACACATGAGTTGGCATGGAAAACTTTGAAAGATTTTTTCTATGAGCAGGGGCAGCAGCAGTTATACGGATCAAAGGACACGACACGACTGGCATTTCAAAATGGACTCATTGAAAATGGTTCAGTCTGGATGGATATGATAAAAAGCAGAAATGAGTCTGTACATACATATAACAGGGAAACAGCAGATGAAATAGCCCGCAAGATATGTGAAGAGTACTTTGATGAGTTTGAAGCAATAAGGCAGAAGCTCATTTCTGAGAAAGAACGTCTGGAAAAGGGGCTTTGATGTACGGGCTTGACGATGAAATAATCGGGAAGCTAAAGACAATCTTTGCCCGGTATGAAAATATAGAGAGGGTAATACTCTACGGTTCACGTGCAAAGGGGAATTATAAAACCGGTTCAGACATAGACCTGACTTTGCATGGAGAGGGACTGACGCTCCATAATTCGGTTCATCCTGTTATGGATGAGATAGAAGAACTGCTGCTTCCCTATACCTTTGATATTTCTGTATATTCACAGATAGATAATGAAGGTTTGATTGAGCATATCAAGAGGGTAGGTAAGGTTTTTTATGAGAGGTGAAGGCTTTTTCTATATACCTACTTCATTGGTACTTGATGGGAATATTTGTCAAGAGGTACGGTTGCCGAGTGATGAACGGCATGTCAATACTTGCAATGAAGGTGAATTCAGAATGGCCGATCATCGTATCGAGGCAAAGGGTGGAGTTGAGTGAATAGTAAGAGGAATGAGGGAGTGGTGAGTTTAGAAGACGAGTCCATACTTAATGATCCGGCGGGCTCAGTGCCTAAGCTGCCGGTGGGCTGGGAATTGAAAAAACTTAGAGAAGTATGCTACAAAATAACAGATGGTACTCATCAGACTCCAAAATATTTTGATAATGGTGTAATCTTTTTATCTTCTAAAAATGTTACTACAGGAAAAATTGATTGGAATGATGTTAAGTATATTGATGAAAAACAACATATTGAAATGCATAAGCGTGTTGCGCCACAAATTGGAGATATATTATTAGCAAAAAATGGAACAACAGGAGTTGCTGCAATTGTAGATCGAGACGAAGTTTTTGATATTTATGTAAGCCTTGCTCATATTAGAAGTTTAGGTGAGATATTACCGGAGTATATGCTACATTTCATTAATTCACCTGTTGCAAAGTCTCAATTTAATAAAAGATTAAAAGGTGTAGGTGTACCGAATCTGCATTTACAAGAAATACGGGAAGTTGAGATAACTTTTCCTAAATCACTTGCTGAACAGAAACGAATAGTTGCCATTCTCGACAAGGCCTTTGAGGCCATAGATCAGGCCAGGGCCAATATAGAACGCAATATTGAAAATGCTAA
Source organism: Spirochaetota bacterium (assembly GCA_003246895.1). Lineage (GTDB taxonomy): Bacteria > Spirochaetota > UBA4802 > UBA4802 > UBA5550 > SZUA-423. Next base: position 54,039 of record QKCL01000065.1, read on the forward strand.
AGAGTTGTTTCAGAGTAAACTCAATGAGATTTTCAGTCAGAAAGGTGAAGGTTGGGAAGAGAAGAAGTTGGGGGAATTGGGTACTCTTACATCAAGTAAGAGAATATTTAAAAAAGAATATGTAACAGAGGGGATTCCTTTTTATCGTTCAAAAGAAATTAAGGAGCTTGCTCATAATAGAGATATATCATTAGAATTATTTATTACAGAAGAAAGGTATGATGAAATTAAATCCAAATTTGGAATACCCCAGGCCGGTGATATTCTCTTAACCGCTGTAGGGACTATTGGTGAGATGTACGTTGTTAAAGAAAATGAAAAGTTTTATTTTAAGGACGGGAATATAATGTGGCTCAAAGATTTTAACACATTAAATACATACTATTTAAAATATGCCTTAACATCTTATGTTGAACAATTAAAAGCAATGTCGAGAGGATCGGCATATAGTGCATTGACTATTGAAAAGCTGAAAGAATATTATGTGCCTGTACCTCCTAAGGAAGAGCAGGTTAAAATTGTTGGTAAATTAGATGCATTGATGAATAATATAAATGAATGCATTTCGATGTATCGCAGTAGGTGTAATATACTGGAAGAATTGAAAAAATCTATTCTTCAAAAAGCGTTTCGGGGGGAGTTGTAGGGAATGGCTGATTATTCTAGTATTGTAGATTTGCCGGAAGTTCCAACTCCAATTATTGAGGCCGTTAATAATAATAAACTTGTTGTTTTTATTGGAGCTGGTGTTTCAAGGATTATTGGTTGTATGGGGTGGGACCAGCTTGCTTCAAATTTAATTTCTATTTGCTATACAACACCGAATTCGAAAAATACTGGGAACTGTATCAGTTTTAAAGAAAAGGAAAGTTTAGAAAAAGAAAGAAATCATAAAAAAGTTATTACTATCTGCCATCACATTCTTTGTGAGAAAAATGATTTAAAAGATGTATTTTATGGTGAGTTTAATAAATCATTAATATTGAATGAAGAGAAATTGAATCAATATAATATCTATAAGGAAATATTTGGCTTAAGAGGAATTAATATAACCACAAATGCAGATAAGCATTTTGATAATAAATTTTTGGCAGCT
>QKCL01000049.1 GCA_003246895.1 Spirochaetota bacterium
AGATAGTGGAGATGAATCTCCTACAATAACACTGATAATTTTAAAGTCATCTGGAAATTCCCTGTGTTTTAATATACGGGTTTTTGACAAGGCAAATTTACCCTGTTCGAGAGTGTAGACATCAATAGAATTTCTGCTGTCGGAGTTCTCAAATAGTTCCTCATTTTTCTTCTTTTCCGGATCAGGGCCAATATGTATGCAAAGGTAATTGTCCTTCCCATTAATAATTGAATCTGCAGCCGTTGCAGAAATATATGACATGAAAATTGAAGAATTTTTTCTTCCAGAGCCAAGGTAGGAAACCAGATTAGGTACAGTTAAAGAGGTTAATATAGAGATAATCGCCACAACAACGATTATCTCTATAAGAGTAAATCCGTTTTTATTACAACTGTATTTCAAACTATTCCCAGCTTTTTATGTCAGCATTTTTCCCTTCACCGCCATCCTTGCCGTCTGCACCGAGAGACCAGATTTCAGGTTCTGAAGAAAATTCACCGGGGAATCGGTACTGGTAAGGATTTTTCCATGGATCAAGGAGTGCATCATTTGATTTTTTCAGGAATCCTTCATCTACAAGTTTCTGAAGTCCTTCTTCTGTGGTGGGGTAGGTGTTGTAGCGCATATAGTATCTCTGGAGGGGAAGTTCGTATCCCTTCATTTTCGATTTGGCGGTACTAACCTTTGTGTCATCAAGTATTCCTGAAAATTTTGTGACTGCAAATCCACCGAGAATCGCAAGTATCGCAATTACAATGAGAAGCTCAACAAGAGTGAAACCGCTTTTATCCCTGAAAATCAATGAAATAAATTTCTTCATTATATTTCTCCTTAATATTATTGAATCATTAAATTCATTTCCATTATTGGCATCATAACGGAAAGAACAATTATGCCTATAATCACGCCCATGATAATAATAATGAGCGGTTCAACGAGAGATGTGAGGCTTCCTATTGTTGTATCTATTTCCTCTTCATAGACCCTGCCTATGCTGAGCATCATTTCATCGACCTTGTCGCTTGCCTCTCCTGCAGAGATCATACCTATTACAAGTTTTGGAAGGAATTCATGTTTCTTCAGGGCAAGAGTAATTGATGATCCCTCCCTTATATTGTTTGCGGCATTTGTTATCTTTTCCTCGATGATTCTGTTATTTACAATTTTTTTTACAATCTCAAGTGATTTAAGCAGGTCTACCCTGTTTGAGATAAGTATGCCCATGTTCTGGGTGAATCTGTAAACAATGAGTTTATTGTAGATACGGCTGAAGATTGGAAACTTCATTTTTAACCCGTCAATTTTATATCTTCCCTTTTCTGTTCTGTAATATCTCCTCATGAAAAAATAAACCAGAAGAAAAAACACAGGAATTGACAGCCAGTAGTGCTGTAAAAAATCACTTATGGCAATGACGATTTTGGTCGGTGTCGGCATCTCTCTGTCCTGTTCGAGGAAAACTTCTGAAATTGTAGGTATTATTTTGACCATTAGAAAAGTCATTACAACCATTGAAAAAAACAGGATAAAGGCAGGGTACCACATGGCTGCCCTGATCTTGTTTATCATGACCGATTTTTTTTCCTCCATTTCAGCTAGCCTGAGCACGACTTCGGAAAGGGAACCGAGATTTTCACCCACGCGGATCATGCTGATGTACATGTCTGAAAAAACATCACTGTGCGTATTTAAAGCTCTTGAAAAGGAGGAACCCTCTTCAATTTTATCTCTGACATCTATGATAATGCTTTTGAAAGTTTTGTGATCAAGCTGTTCAATTATATCGTTGAGTACAGTGAGCAGAGGCATCCCTGCGTTCAGGAGGGTGCCGAGCTGTCTTGAAAAAAGCGATATCTGTTTTTTTGCTGAACCACGTGAAAAAATAAGTGCGGCATTTTTTAAAAGAGATTTAATATCCCTCTTTGTTCCGGGTTTTATGTCTTCTTTCTGTATGCTCACAAGAAAGAGACCGGAATGTTTGATTTTGCTCCTGGCTGCTGTTTCACTTGGAGCATCAATGAAGTCTGACAGTTCCCTGCCTTTTTTATCAAGAGCTTTGTAGGAGAAAATCACGTTCTGAACCTCCTAGCTGACCCTTAGTACTTCATCGATTGTGGTCAATCCCTCTTTAACTTTCTGGAATCCGTCTTCAAAGAGTGTAACCATGCCTTCTTTGATAGCAGTTTCCTTGATTGTCTTTGAGTCTGTTCCTGTCATGATAAGTTCCCTTATTGAATCAGAAATAGTAAGAAGTTCAAAAATGCCAATCCTGCCGGAGTAGCCTGTGTTAAGACAGGCATCACAGCCTTTGCCTCTGTAGAATTTTATTTTTGCCATTTCTGATTTGCTCAACTTGAGATTTTTTAGTTCAGAAGGAGAGGGCTTGTATGATGTTTTGCACTTGGGGCATATTTTTCTCACAAGCCTCTGCGCAAGGAATGCGTTGACGGATGACGTTATGAGAAACGGCTCAACTCCCATGTCTATAAGACGCGTAACTCCGGATGCGGCATCATTTGTGTGGAGAGTTGAAAAAACACGGTGACCTGTCAGCGCTGACTGTATGGCAATTTCCGCAGTTTCGAAGTCGCGGATTTCTCCAATCATAATGATGTCCGGATCCTGTCGCAGAATGGATTTAAGACCCGCAGCGAAGGTCAGTCCTATATTCGGCTTGGTCTGCATCTGGCCTATTCCTGCAATCTGATATTCAATAGGGTCTTCAACTGTCAGAATGTTTACCCCTTCAGTATTTAATGTAGTAAGGACGCTGTAAAGAGTTGTACTCTTCCCGCTTCCTGTTGGGCCGGTAACAAGTATTATACCGTGGGTCAGGTTTATGAGGTCATTGTATTTCATGAAAGTTTTTTCAGTGAAGCCAAGACTTGTAAGGTCAAGGTTTGCGGAAGATTTGTCAAGAAGCCTGAGTACTATTCTTTCTCCATAATATGTTGGAAAAACTGAGACCCGTATGTCGATTTCCTTACCTCCAACCTTTATCTCTATTCTTCCGTCCTGAGGGAGCCTGTTTTCGGCAATATTCAGGTTCGCCATGATTTTTAATCTGGATATAACCGCGTCCTGATATTTTTTAGGAGGATTAAACATTCTGTAAAGAATACCATCTACCCTGAATCTTACGACAAGCTCCTTTTCATAAATTTCAAAGTGGATGTCACTTGCTCTTTCGTTTACGGCCTGTCTGATAATTGTATTAACTAGACGTATAATAGGAGCTTCATTGGCCATGTCGAGTATGTCTTTGGTCTCCATGGCTGTTTCGGAGAGTATTTCAAAGTCTGATTCTTCAAGGTCTTCGATGATGTCATCAGTCGTTTCGGGGTCAATGTTTTCATAATGGTTACTGATAATTCTGATTATCTCAATTTCTGTTGACAGGTATATTTTAACGATGCGGTCACTGTATATTCTTTTGAGGTCATCGATGGGCTGTACATTCAGAATATCCGAAACAGCAATTTCAACTGTCTTTTCTGTGGCTTTAAATGGAGCTATTCTGTTTGATTTTAAAAAAGATACGGGCAGAGTTCTGAAAATCCCTGTTTCATCACTAAAGTCCAGATGACTTCTGAATTCATAGCCGAATTGCCTGGAGACTGCCTCCTGAATATCAATTGCAGAGAGAACTCCCTTTGCAACAAGGATATCCCCCAGTTTCATCTTTGAAGTATTCTGCGCGACAATTGCTTCATTGAGCTGTTCCTGGTCAATGAGCTTCTGTTCAAGAAGAATCCTCCCAAGCAGTTTTTCCCTTTCGATTATCATATTTATTTAATTTCTTTTTTTACCTTGTTAATTTCTTCTCTTTTCTTGGCCGTTATCTCGGCGAGTTTTTCCGGATCAGTTACAATTTTAGGAGTAATGAAAATAAGAAGATTTGTTTTCTTCGTTTCTTGTGTTTTATTCTTGAAAAACCAGCCAAGAAGGGGAATGTCTCCAAGAAAGGGCACCTTGGTTTCTGTTTCAGTCTTCTGCTGCCTCATTAAACCTCCCACGACAATTGTTCTTCCGTCATTAACTGACACATTTGTCTTTACGTCTCTTTTTCCCAGATCCGGCGGTATTACCGTGCCGGTAGAGGTATACGATGTATCTCCAAGAACCGAGTTTACCTCAACAAGGAGGTTCATTGTTATTTTGTTTCCTTTGGTTATATGAGGAGTAAGTTTAAGTTTTAAACCTACTGTTTTATAGTCATATGTATAGTAAATTGTATCGTCACTGCTTATCCTGGTGTTTGAAGGTATTGCTATTTCTTCGGCAACGTTTATTTCTGCCTCCTGGTTGTCAATGGTCAGGATATGAGGGGTAGACAGTATGTTGATATTCTGGTCATAGGCACTGGCGTTTAAAAGTACATAGTTCAGTATTGATGTGTCTGCAAGGTATCCAAGTGAAAAGGTGCCGCTTGACAGAGGTACAACAAGATCCTTGCCAAGACCGGTTGAATCAGACCAGCTTGATACACCTCCCATGGTTGATGCACCTCCGAACTGATGCATTCCGCTTGCACCTCCCAAACTCCAGTCAATGCCGAAGCCCCAGTTGGATTCGGCATTGACTTCAACTATGAGAGCCTCGATCAGCACCTGAGGTCTTACTGTATCAAGCTGTTTAATAACATTGTGAATTTCCCTGAATTCTCCTGGTGAGGCCTTGATTATGAGTGAATTGGTTTCCTTATTTGGAACAATTGACAATTTATCCTTTTTTTTGTTTGAGCTGCTATTGGTGTTGCCTGCCTGTTTGTTTGTCTTGATATTTCTTGGCTGTTGCTGCTGTTTTGTATTAAGGGGCTGGGTATTTATTACGGTAGAATCAGAAAAAGGTATCCTTGATAGTACTTCTGCAAGTTTTTCAGCATCGGCATTTTCAAGATGAATAACGTGTATGCTTCCGTCCTTGTTCAGTAGGTTTGGGTCATCTTGGGAAAGCTCGGATATTTTCTGATCAAGGGTTTTGGCGATCTTTATGAGCCCTTTTATTTCAAGGGAGTTACCGCTGAAAATGATTGTATTCATTGTGGTATAGGCTACAATCTGTGTTTCAGCTGATTTTAACGGTCTTATTACATTAAGGATGTCATTTGCTTCGGCATTTTTAAGTTCAAGAAGATAGGTAATGGTATCTTCCTTGTTTAAATTTATCTTTTCTCCATCAACAATAACAGCAACATTCTTTTTTACTGCATCCTTTATGGGGATTACCTTTATCAGATTCGGCGTCTCAATAACAGCAAAGCCTTTCACTTCAAGGATTGATTTCATGAGATTGTAGGCTTCTTCAACAGGAACCCGCTTGGCTGAACTGATTGAAATTTTACCGCGCACTTTATCACTTAGTACTATGTTTTTCCCTATAATCTGACTCATGACAGTTATAAATTCTGAAATTTCTACATCATTGAAATTCAGGGCAAATTTTTTGGGACCCGATGCCTTTTTCTTCTGCGCGAATATTTCGGAATTTACATTTCCCATGGTGATAACAAGAGAAATAAGGAGTATTATAATACCTGTTCTTTTTTTCATATTTGACCGTCTGTTTTTAATCTGTAATATTTATTTCATAGGTTAATATCTGACCATTTCTATCAATTTCGACATTAAGACTTGTCTGATCTTTTATCCCCTGCCACATAGTATATAGTTTTTCAGTACTGTCTATTTTTTTTCCATTTACTCTCTTTAGAATATCACCGCTTCTTATGCCATATTTGTATAGAATATTGTATGGACGTACTCTTATAAGTTTGTAGCCGTCAATTTCACCATTTTTTCTGTTCGGCCCGGCTCTTAATCCTTTCATTGCATTATCAAGATTATTTAGAACCTTCTGCTGTATTTCTGATTTGCTTATCTGTTTCTTAATTGTACCCGGCTTGGTTCCGGTACCCGGTTTTTGTGTAAATGATTTTTTTTCATAGAGATCAAGGGTGTAGGTGTCGGATCCTTTTTTTAGTTTAACATTGGACGAATTTATTGCAACTAGTTTATAACCGTATACATCTTTCCATAATCCGAATATTTCAGATAGTTTCTCACCTTTTTTCAGAATCATTGCCCTTGCAATACTTGAGGGGCCTGTTACTGTACCCATTAGTCTCAGGTCTTCTATGTTTCCGTCAGGAGATGACATATTGTCATTTCCTGTGTCATTATCCACTCTAAAAAGTCCGGACTGTAATATTGACTCAACGTTATAGGTAATTTTGTTTTCGAATTTTTTTTTCTTGTAGTTCGGCAGCTCCATGGGGTGTATACTTATCTTGTTGAAGCTGCTTGTAATCATTGAGATGAAAAATCCGGAAAGGGAATATGCAAATATTATGGATGAAATAAAACTTAGTATATGGAATTTAATATTTTGCATAGTAAAATGACGAATTTCCCAGTATAGTAGATGTATTATTTTTTAAGAGTAACACTCTATAATAGTCAAGTCAAAATCTTTTCTTAATAAAGAAATGTCTTATGGATAATATTAAGACAAAAAAAGCAAGAATAGTTACTATTATAAATTTGTAATCAGCAAGATATTCTTTTATAAGACTGATGTTTTCTCCGAACATGTATCCTGTGTAAAACAGGATAGTAGATGTAATTGCCAGCGCAGAGATGTCAACTAGGAGAAACAGGAAAAAATTATAGTGAACAGTACCCGCTGTGAGGAACAGAATATTCCTTATCCCAAAAGGGAAAAACCGACCGAAAAAGAGTGTTTTTCCGCCATATCTTTTAAAATAAATTGTCGCCTTCTCAATTCTAAGCCTGTTTTTTGTTGTATTCAGAAAATTAATATTCAACAGTCGTTTGAATCCAAATCTGCCTATGCAGTATACCACAATATCACTTAAATATGCACCAAGAAAACATCCTGCAAAAATCAGATATGTATTTTCCGGAATATATTTAGCTGCAATGGAGGCTGAAATGATGAATACTATATCTTCAGATATGGGAAAATTAAAACCTGCAAGCATTAAAAGGCCGAAAGATATGAAGTGAATGTTTTCGGCCATTGAAGATGTTAGATAGTATTCAATATTCATTTATTCTATTATAAATGTCTCGGATTTTATTGCAACAGTGCCTTTCTTTACCCAGATGCGTATCTTATAGGCACTTTGATTTTTTTCGGAAGTAATATTCCCTAATTCCTCCACAGAAGTAATAGTATCAAGATAGAATTCGAGGAAAGACTGGTTTTCTTCAAAGGGATTTTCCACAAGAATAAGGACATTGTCGCTGAACGGATGTCTTTTGGGAAATCCCTCAAATGGTGAATAATCAACCTTCAGGTCTATGTTTCTTATTTTATCAATATTTGTTGATGAAATATTTAATAATTTCTGCACGTATTTTTTTTGTTCCATGAATACCCAATTCTCCCTCATAAATAGATAATTATATATATAACAATATAGTAAATTTAATTACTTGACTCAAGCTTTTAAAATTTTAATGTAGAAATATTGAGATTCAAAAAAAAAGAACAATTTAATTACTATGACAAAATATAAAAAGAAAATTATATATTCAATATCATTTTTACTTATTATTCTGATCGTTTACTCAGGAATAAAAGTGACCATTCATTTTGTCTTGCCCAGGGAGCTTGTTTTGTCTCATATTAATTCGGCATTTTTCAAAACTCTGGGGAAAGCAATTAAATATGACTCAATTAAAATAGACCTTTTTGGGAATATAATTCTTAAAAATTTTAGTCTTGCAAATGGAATAGATTTTAATGATGATGTTACCCTCATTAAATCTGAAGAATTGTGCATAAAAACAAAGTTTCTTTCTCTTTTCAAGGGAAAGCTCATGATAAAGGGATTTGTCATGAAAAATCCGCTGATAAATCTTGTAAAAAAATATGGGATTTCCTACACAAAAATGCTTCACGATGTTTTTGGAGTTAAAAAAATTTTTTCATCAGGTGAAGAAGGGAAACAGGCCGGTAATTCTGACAATACCTTTTTTGATGATGCAGTTACGATAGATATTGATGATGCAGATATAATATATGACGAATTCTTTAAGAACCGCAAGACTCATATAAAGTTTTCAAATGTTGACTGCACTTTTTCAATGAACAGGAAAAGTGCTCATATTGATTTAAACGGATTTGTTATTAACGACTATAATGGAAATTTAACCAAAGGCTTTCTGGGAGTATACGGATCTTTTTCGGGAGGCAAGTTGTCGAAGATCTCGTTCAAAATGAACGAATTGAATATGGAGCATCTCAACATCTTTTTATCGGAAAAAAATTTCCTCAGTAAATACCTGCAAGGTAAATTATCTGCTAACGGCGAGGCCAGATTGTCCGGGAAGGATTATGCTGTTTCCGGAAAATTCACCGGGACAAAAATATTTCTTAAGGAGAATCCTGACTCGGGTTCAAATATAATAACCAACGATGAAATAAATCTGAAAGTTAAAGGTAAAATTTCTTCTGATTTAAGCGCAATTTCCCTGAGTGATATAGACTTGTCTGACGGTATTGCAGATTTTAATATTTCTCTTGAGAAAAAAAACAGAAACGAACTCTATCTTTCTTTTAAATCAAACAAAATAAACCTGAGGGAATTGAATAAGAGAATTCAGCCGGTAGAAAATTCAAGTTACGGCGGGCAGCTTTCCCTTTCCGGCAAAATCGGTTATGACATGGAAAAGGATGAACCTGTAAATATCGAACTGAATGTAAATACCATGGATTTTTTTATTTCTCTCAACAGGAAGTCCTATCTTCATAAGGTTTCTGACTGTAATACATCAATCAAACTTAATGATAAGACGCTTGATGGTTCAGTCTCTTTCAAATACAATAATTCAGATTACAGGATGCAGATCAAGTCTGAAATAAGTACAATCAGTCCACTTAAGTCAAAAAGTGAAATCCAGATTCATTCCGAAAATATTGACATCAGGGAAGTACAGGATTTTATTATATATTCCCTTGATGATCTCTATACAAAGGCCTATGATGATATGAACCGCGGATATAATGAAATTTTCTTTTTGAAGGAACCAGAGGGAATTTTCCTTAATAACAATGATTTCATGATAGCTTTTGATGTGAAAAATATTATTTATGATGAACGTTCTCAGCTTCAAAATCTTCAGCTTGCAATGAGGCTTCAAAAGGGAGTTTTGAGAACTGAACAGTTTTCAGTTGCCGGACTCGATGGGCGCTATTCTTTTCTCGTCTCGGGAAACTTCAATCAGGAATATCCATTTATCAGGATTGAAGGCGAGTTTCTGAATATGAATTTGTCTAAGTTGAATATGGCAAAGGAACGAAAAGCAGAAGGTGAATTGAATATATCTTTTTCATATAATACAAACGCCTACAGAATTGGACATTTCCTTGAAAACGGGAAGGGCGATTTTTCAGTGAGCCTCAGAAACGGGAAAATATCCGGGACAAAGATCCAGGAAAGAATAGCTGATTTTCTAAACAGAAATGAGTATAATGGAGATCTGGTGAAAAACCTTAATGTGAAAAGTCTGAACTTTGTGTTCCGTCAGGCGGGGCATAACTGTTATGTCAAGAATTTTGCATTAACTTCTGATGAAGCTGTTTTTAACACTTCCGGTAAATACAAAATAGACGGCGGCTTAACAATGTCGCTGCCGCTTTCAATATATGAAAAGGAACCGAGAAAAGGCTATTCAATACCTCTGAGGGTAACAGGAAATCTGCTGAGTCCATGTCTGGGATTCTCTTCAGGGAAAAGAAAAGACATGGTCTGTTTTAAATCAATATAGTTTGTAATAATAATTCAACCCTGAATTATTATCAGGCAGTTCAGGGTTTGAATATTATTGTTGATCTTTATTTTACCTCAATGAGCTCATAAATCTTTACAGGCATTTCTTTCCCTTTGACCCGTATCAGATCGAGTTCTCTTGCAATAACATCGTCCTTTACATACTGATAGGTATATTCGCTGATTATGATATTAGTACCATATACCTTGTTTGTACCTTCCAGACGTGCACCAAGGTTTACATTGTCTCCCATGAGAGTGTAGTCCATTCTTGATGAAGATCCCATGTTGCCAACAACCATGTCACCGGTATTGATTCCGATACCAATATTCAGAGTCGGTTTTTTTTCTGCTTCCCATTTCTCATTCATTTTCTGAAGGTCGACCATCATCTCAAGGGCGGATTTACAGGCCATGAGTGCGTGGTCGTCAGTTTCAACGGGAGCTCCCCAGAATGCCATTATTTCGTCTCCCACATATTTATCAAGGGTACCGTAGTATTTTATTACGATATCGGTCATCTCCTGTAGGTAAACGTTTAGGTGTTCAACCAGTTCTTCAGGTGTGAGCTGTTCAGAAATTGAAGTAAATCCCCTGATATCAGAGAAAAGTACTGTAAGTATCTTTTTCTCTCCTCCAAGCTTTATCTTGCTCGGGTCTTTCAGAAGTTCATCAACAACAGACTTTGAAACAAATTTTGAGAAAGTCTGCCTTATATATTTTTTCTCCTGCTGTTCACTTACTACCCTGTAGGTGATTATCAGTGTGTAGGTCAATGCAGTCTGTATGAGAGGAGTTGACATGGCCGTTATTATGCTGAGGTAATCAAACAGCAGATAGGCACCGACAATGTAGCCGACAATGAAAACCAGGGTTATAATCAGAGATACTCCTGTTGAAAAGCGCTGAACAAAAAGTCCGAAGAAAAGGGCTATGACAAGAAAAATGAGAATATTCTGGGTATCTGTAAGCTTATAAAGGAAGTCCTGGCTTAAAATAGTATTCAATGCGTTGGCATGATGTTCAATACCGAAAGTCGCGCCATAGGGTGATTTTTTTTCATCAGTTGCAACACCTGTAACCGCATATGCTGCCACGAGGATTATCTTGTCCTTCAGGGAATCATTGCCTTCCATGGAACCGTCTCTTGCAAAGAGATAGTAGGGATAATGCTGAAAACTCCCTGATCCGCCAATGAAGTTGATATTCATGAAACCGTCTTCGTTTATCGGAATTACGATTTCGCGGCTTTCATCGGGCTTTGCCATCCGTTCAATGGCAACATTTTTGAGCTTTATGTATTGCCCCATTTTGATTTCAACATCTTCGGTTTTGACTTTGTAGTAATGCATTGCTATTATAAGGTCAATATTGGGATAGTACCAGCCCTTGTATTTTAAAACAAGAGGCATTGTACGGTTTATCCTGTCTCTTCCCGGGAATACATTCGCGAATCCTATACCTTTTGCCGCCTTAATCAGTTCAGGTGTAGGTGGCACAACCTCTTTCACAATTTCATCTGCAGTTTCCTTCGGGTTTACGGGAAATCTGACTTTGTTCAGGAACGTTAGCCTTTCAGACTGATCCTTGTATGCAACATCAATCTTTTCTGTCTCAAATGGGTAGTCAAGGAATGCAACGCCGGATTTTTTTATTGCTTCCTGAAGATTTTTTTCTCCTTTCTTGTGGTCCAGGAACATTATATCGTAGAATATTGCCAACGGGTTCCCTGTAGAAATGAAATTTGTGAATTTTGCATGTATATCCCAGGGGAAGGGCCATTGTATGCCCTGATCTGAAAATTCCCTGATTGTACTTTCGTCAATACCTAGGATCACAATATCCTTTCTTGCCCTTGGGTTGATACGGTTTACCTGTACCCCCTCCTTTAGCTCACGGGCCTTTTCTGAAGGGTCCCTCATGAAGAATCTGAAATCTATTGAACTCCATTCCAGTCCTTCAAGAATTGTGGTGTTCAGGAAAATTACTGAAATAAATCCGAAAACAAAAAGAGTTATAAATGGAGGGATCAGTTTGTTCGGAAGTTTCGAAAGTGCCAGAAGAAGCAATAGCCCCAGGGGGCCAGCCAAAAGGCCAACCAGGAAAAAGGGAGTTTCATTTTTCCCATATTTCCGGGCCATAAACTTTCCCAGGAATGCAGATGAAACAAATAAAGCTATTATAAAAATTATTATCAAAAAGGTCGAAAGGAACTGGTTCATTGTCATTACCCGCAAGAGATTTTAGAATAAATAAATTGATATACACTTCTGGCATCAAAGTCAACAAATTTAAGTGGAATTAATCTGTCCGCGGGCTCTATTTTTTAATATTATAATATGCAAAGTAATAGTAATTGACAAATACCATGTCCAAGAAAAAAAATATTTACATTCTTAGTTATTGTTGAGGTGTAATTTGAAAGATACTGTAAAAAATGAACTATATAGAGTTGTCACTGACTCACTGGCCTGTGCAATCGGCGACGGAAAACTTCCACAGGGGGATTATCCGGAAGTGAAAATTGAGTATCCCAGGGATGCAAAATTCGGTGACTATTCAACCCCCATTGCACTGGAATCGGCAAAGGTAGTAAAAAAATCCCCCATTGAGACAGGGGATATTCTGAAAAGCTATATTGAAAAATATGATTTTGTAGGAGAAGTCGAGGTTGTTAAACCTGGCTTCATTAATATCTATGTATCCCATGAGTACCTTTCCGGCCTTGTAAAGGATGTTCTTTACTCAGGGGATAAATATGGAACAAGAGTTAAGGATAATCCATTAAAATTCAACCTGGAGTTTGTCTCTGCAAACCCCACAGGGCCCATGAATGTTGTTTCCGCTCGTGCGGCTGCGCTGGGGGATTCAATTGGAAATCTCCTTCAGGCAAATGGAGATATTGTTGAACGTGAGTTTTATGTAAATGACTACGGCAACCAGGTAAATCTTCTTGGCAGGTCTGTTCATGCAAGAATTTCTGAACTGCAGGGCAGGGATTTTGATTTTCCAGAGGATGGATATCAGGGCGAATACATCAGGGATATTGCCCAGTGGGTAATAGATAATCACATTTCAGATATTGAAGCTCTTTCAGATGAAGAGGAAAAGATACGTGAATTAGCTGTCCTTGCTGTAAATTATAATGTGGGCGGACAGAAGAGTGATCTTCAGGATTTTAATGTTGAATTTGACCGCTGGTTCAGGGAAAAGGGGCTCCACGAGAACGGCGATGTAATGAAGGTTCTGAATAAACTTGATGAGGCCGGTTACATTTATGATGATAACGGAAAGAAGGTCTTCAGATCAACTGATTTTTCCGATGACAAGGACAGGGTCGTTGTGCGTGATGACGGGCGTCCTACCTATCTCCTTGCAGACATAGCATACCATTATGACAAGGTCAAGAGGGGGTACGACAGACTCATTAACATCTGGGGGCCGGATCACCATGGGTATATCGCAAGACTTCAGGGAGCTGTATGCGCACTCACCGGTGACGACAGGAGGCTTAGGATACTCATTGCCCAGCAGGTAAATCTCGTAATGGACGGAGAGGCAGTAAAAATGTCAAAACGGCTGGGACGCTTCTCAACAATGAGAGATCTGATAGATGAAGTCGGAGTTGATGCAGCAAGGTACTTCTTTATAATGAGATCCATGGACAGTCATCTCGACTTTGATATTGAACTGGCAAAGAGGCACAGTTCAGAAAATCCTGTATTTTACCTTCAGTATGCCCATGCGAGAATCTGCTCAATCTTTAAGGAGGCGGAGAAACGTAATTTTATCTATGAGAAAGACAGCTATGACCTGGAATACTTCAGAAATGAAGAGTGCAGAAACCTGTTGAAAATGATTATGAAGTATCCGGAAGAGGTTCTAGACGCTGCTGAAAATTTTGAGCCGCACAAAATCGCAACTTATCTTATGAGAATTGCACAGTTCTTTCACAGGTTCTACACTGAGCACAGAATACTGTCAGATGATACTGATAAGTCAAATTCATATTTGTGTCTTGCTGATGCAACCAGAACTGTTTTAAAAAATGGACTTACTCTTCTGGGTGTCCGGGCACCGGAGTCCATGTAAATGACATATCGTATAACTGTAGTTGCAACGGGCCAGGAATTGCTTTATGGCACTACTGTTGATACAAATTCTGCGTTTATCAGCAGTTCATTTTTCGGTACGAATTTCAGCGTCATAAGTCATATTTCTGTTGGTGACGAGTTTAATGACTTAAGGCGGACCATAGCTGATGCAATTGATAAATCTGATGTAGTGATTACAACCGGAGGACTTGGACCCACTGATGATGATAATACTGTCCGGGCCATGTGTGATATTTTTGGATTGAAAGAGACTGTTCACGGGGATTCGCTGATGAAGATGAGGGACAGATTTGAGAGGATTGGACGGAAACCATATCCTACTGATGAAAAAATGGTCTCGGTTCCCGATGGCGCATTTGTGCTGGAGAATACGGCCGGTATCTCTCCTGGATTTGTAATCAGAAGTGGAGAAAAGTGTATCGCCTCTATGCCCGGCGTACCACGGGAGATGAGAAATATGTTTGAGTCATATCTCCTGCCATATCTGAAAGAAAATTATGTCTTTTCTGAGGGTATGAGGCTGAGCTACCGTGTTACAGGAATTGCTGAGTCCGAGATAAACAAACGCATAAATGACATGAACCTTCATGAATCAATATCATGGGGCGTAAGTGCCAAATCAAGTTTCAGTGAGCTGACATTTATTTTCAGTGATGTATGTTCATCTGCGAAATCTGAAACAGACTCGATGGTAAAGGAAAAGTTCGGAAATGTACTTCTTGGGGACGGATTTGCTTCACCTGAAGATGAACTTGTTTTTATGCTTAAATCTGAAGGCCTGACAATAAGCACTGCCGAATCCTGCACAGGGGGGCTCATTGGCAAAAGGTTAACTGATATTTCGGGTGTATCGGATGTTTACATGGGTTCAGTTATCGCCTATTCAAACGCAATAAAATCCAGGCTTCTCAATGTAAATGAAAAAACAATTACTGAAAAGGGCGCGGTAAGCCATGAAGTCGCAGAAATGATGGCAGAGGGGCTGCAGAGGGTTTTTGATACTGATATATCCGTTTCAACTACCGGTATTGCCGGGCCGGGGGGAGGGTCCGATGAAAAACCTGTCGGTACAGTCTATGCTTCCATCAGGTTTAAAAACAATACAGAAACTAAAAGGCTTCAGTTCTCAGGTAGCCGGTCACATATAAGGGAATCAACAGCAACAGCTGTTTTTAACATACTTCGTGACAAAATTTCCAGCAACAGTGCAGATAAATGAAAAGACTGATATTCATTATACTGTTTTTTTGTTCCGTTTCCGGTGCGTATTCCTATCAGGATTCCAGGGAAATATATACTCTTGGACTTGAAGCATTCAGGTCAGGAGCATATTCGTCTGCTGAACTTCTTTTCAGAAAAATAATCAATAGAGATGACTCCTACAGGGACAATGCCTGGTTTTATCTTGCAAGATCAATATTTAATCAGGGAAAGTACAGGTCTGCGATTTTTGAATTTAACAGTTTTTTGACAAAGTGCAGAACTGAAATTCTCAGAGTTGAATCGCGTTTCTGGATAGGTGAGTCCTACTACATGATCAGGGAATACCTGAAAGCTATTGAGGAATATAAGAGATTTGTTGCACAGAGTAAGAATGCAGAACTTAAAATAGACGCATATGAAAAAATAGGTTTAATCTACTATAATGACAGCCGTTTTGAAGAATCGGTTATTGAATATGAAAACGCCATAAAGATCAGCAATGACAGAAACAGAAACGCGGAACTGATTTACCGCATAGGAATGTCATATTTTAAAAGCGGTGAGTTCAGAAAAGCCATTGAGCGGATAGAGCCGCTAATATATACAATTTCAGATACGCCTGTAAAGATGAAGCTGAGGGTACTCCTTGGAAGAATTTACCAGAAAATGGAAGATCACAAAAGAGCAATCATCACGTTCAATACAATACCGAAAAAGTTTGCCGGAACAGAACAGTTTCTGGATGTATACTATTTCAGGGCAGTATCGTATAATATGACAGAGAATTATAAAAAAGCAAGGAATGACCTCGAGATATTTACTTCTGTAGCATCGAAGTCTGAATTTTACTTTAACGGTTTATTTCTGCTTGGTAAAATTCAGATCAAACTTGGCAATGTTACATCCGGTGAATTTCTTCTTGATAAGGTGTGGAATGATTCCAAAAGAGTTGAACTTGAAATTGAATCAGCATTTATTCTCTCAGAATTGCTGATTGACAGGCATCCCGAAAGAACCGTTAGTTACCTCGAAAAGTTCAGCAGAATTGAAAATGGCGACAAAAAAAAGAAGGTATTCCTGTTGTTGTCAAGGGCCTATCTAAAGAGCGGGCAGTATAATAAATGCCGTGAAAGTGCAGATTATTTTTTAGGCAACTTTAAATATGATGATAGTCTTGATGAAATTTATTTTATAAAAGCACGGGTTTCTCTTGAACTCGGCGACTTCGAAGAGGCTTCTAAAAATTTTGATATGATCAGGCAGGAGAATCCATTCTCCAAATATCTGGACGAAACCAGATATTTTCTTGGTTTGCTTAATTTTAAGAAGAATAATTTTAACGAGGCCTTAAGGCTGCTTGAGATTTATACAAAAAACAGGGATTCAAAATACTATGTTGAGTCAATGATAATGCTGCTGGATATAAATGCCTCAATGAAGAGATGGTCAACTGCAAAGAAATACGCCAACCTGCTCATTGATGATTTTGGTGATTTCAGCAATGTTTGCAGTCATATTGTTAAATATGCTTTTCTCAATTTTGACTACGACAAAAAAAATGCTGAATCATTCTTTAGAAGAATTCTTAAAAAATATCCTCATTCTGAATTTTCCATGGAAATATACCAGTTTCAGGGAGAT
Source organism: Spirochaetota bacterium (assembly GCA_003246895.1). GTDB lineage: Bacteria > Spirochaetota > UBA4802 > UBA4802 > UBA5550 > SZUA-423. The sequence continues at coordinate 16,759 of QKCL01000049.1, forward strand.
CATGAATATAGTAACGAAAACTATAAGGATGCAATCCGGTTCTATGAAAAATATTTAAACAGTAATTCCTCAAAGAACAGAGGATTGACATTTTACAGATTACTTAATTCGTATTATATCACCGGAGATTATGAAAAGTGTGTAAGTTTAATAGAGAGGGGAAGTATACCCCCGCTCAGTGAAAATCAATGGAAAGAAATACCATTTATTCACGCCAGATCATACTATAAACTCAGGAAGTACGAGGAAGTTTATTCCCTGTTAAAATACGATGATATTTCAAAGTTCAATGATGATGATGCTTTTATGCTAATTGATTCCACAGTGAAACTTGGTAATATTGGTGCTGCAAAACTATATCTAAAAGATGTAGAGAATAATAAGCTCTATATGAAATCTGTTATCATTATTTCGGACTATTTAATCGAGAAAGGCAACATAAGTAAGTCCATTGATATTCTGCAGGATGCATTATTATCTGAAAAGAAAATCAACGGTGTAGAGTCTGACACATTGAAATTAAAACTGGCAAAGAGTCTTATTCTTATGAATGATTTCTCGAATGTGGAGACATTGCTCAAGTCTGTGAGATCTTCATCTTTAACGCCTGATATGGTTTCCCTGAGGATAATATTTTTATTTAAAACAGGCAAGATCGATGAGGCGGTGACGTTAACAAAAAATAATCTGGCTCTTCTTAACAAGAGTATCCATCGGATTGATATTTATAAGTTGAATCTTGA
>QKCL01000068.1 GCA_003246895.1 Spirochaetota bacterium
TTTCAATATCAGACCTCTTCATTTTTTTTACAGAGAGTATGGGAAAGTTGCCAAGCTCCTCGCCTTCCGGAGATGCGGGTATAAGATAACTCCAGCTTTCAGGGGTGAGATTCTGTTTTTCAGCCTCTTTTACCGGCAGACGGTAAAGCCTGCAATTCTGCCAGTATTCATGTGTATTCATATTATCATGATGAGCCCGTGTTATGCATTTGGCAAAGAATTCTTTTCTGTTTTCTTTAACAGCCGGAACAGATAAAAAATATTCAGCAGTCTTTTCCTGCACCTGGCTGTAGTCATTATCAATAGTCAAAAGATCATTAAGCTTTTGGGATAATAGCCGAGGCATCTCACTTTTTGTTCCTGTTTCATCCGGTTCCGGTTTGAGAGGATAGGCACCAATATTTGTTTTTTTTACCGATGCAAGTTGTCGGCTATTTTCTGTAAGAGTGTTTTCATCACCCGGATAAAGTACAAATGCACCAATACTTTCACGTATAACTCTGCTACTCTCATCATGTCCCTCTGTCCACAGAATTGCATCACGATAACGATGCATCTGATTGAGAGCATCATCAGGGGCAAGGTTGTTTTCAATTCTGTACTTGGCATCAAATATCCATGTATAAACAGGCCTGCCGGGAAGATCATTCCTGTGAAGCCGGAGAACAATATCTGGATTCTGAACAACCGGTTCTGAGGTCATCCCTTCCCATATTCTCCCGTCAGCCGGTATCTTACCTGCAGTGGGCTGAAAAAGGACAGACAGCTCCGCTCCGCTATAATACTCTTTCCTGAAATCAAATCTGACACTGCCGATACTTTTTTCAATATTGTCTATGTCAGAATTATTCTCCTGATAGAGAGGGTTATCCATTTTCCCGGAAATATTTTTCCAACCTGCATTGTCAATAATCTCAATAATTTTAGCCAAACACCATATTTCATAAAGCTGGGCTGCATTCTGGATTCCCCCTTTGAGATCATTTTCAAGAAACTCAAGTCCCTGCTGGAGTAGAAACCAACTCCGTCTGATGCCGGCATAGAGCGGGTCCTGAATTAGAATCTGGGATTGACGGCGGAGTCCTTTGTAGGTACCTATCCCCCTCCAAAAGTGATGACGGCTCAGAACAGTCCATTCCCGGGACCATTCTTTCAGACGCTCTTTAAATATGTCAGAAACATTTTCAAGCGGTTCAATTTTGTCTGTAAGTTCGTTCAACTGCATGAGTGTATGCATAAAGATGTGCTTTATATAGCGATTTTCGGGAGTGTCCGAATCAAGTATTTTACACTTATCAGAGTAGTGTCTGCCGGGATTCTCCCGCAGGCCCTCTTTTACCTTCTCTTCAAGTTTCGAAGGAATTTTTCTGAGTTTGTCGGCACGACGGTAGTGACAGACATCAACAAGCCGCCGTCTATGACGGGTTATCATTCTCTCAAGCCTTTCCTCCATGCCTGATCTAACCTGCTGAAAAATAAGAAGCCAAGTTTTAAGGTTTACCTCTGATTCACTGCTGTAATGCCATCCCCATGCGGTCTGGCGTAGAAGGTCGAGACTAAGCCAGTTAAAATGTTTTTCCACATCACCGAACATTACTCTGAAATGTTTATATATATCCAGTTTGCAGGAATAAACCTGTGCGGAAAAAGACGCTCTGCTCCGCTCACCATTTCTATTGACCCATTCCCAGCAGATTTCAAAATCACCAAGATCATTGCCGAAGTTAACCGGGAGTAAAAGCCTTTGTGTGCCAGGATCATAGTCTGCACTTTCACACCAGAGAGATGAAATGCTGAAAATATATGCACCAGCAGTGTCATCAGGAAGTTTTATTGAAAAAGTATAATGGCTCTGGTCAAAGAAAACGGCCGGACAGTCACAGGACGTTGAAAGTATTTCTCCCGACTCATCTTCTGTAAGAGGATATTTATTGTTCAGAATAGAGAGAGTATCAGACTCTAAGCCGCTTATCGAATAACAGGCATTATTTACGGAAAGGCCGTTTAAACCTGCAGATTGCCTTCTCTCCTCAGCCTTTGAACTGCGGACTGAGAGCATACCACATTCTATAATTGTATTACTCACACCCTACACCCAGAAATCGGTAAAATGTGTTGATTTAAGGCGTCTCATCATCCACTCCAGTTTTTTCTTTGATCTGCACTCTATCATATCACCGGCAGCACGCATAAGATCGGGACGTTTTGCGCCATCCCAGATGGGTTCAAAACTTTCCCTTTGAAGCAGAGAATAGATATCGTGAAGGACAGAACCTTTGCCGTAATCATTTGGATCTGGCAGTAAATCAGTATTCTCCGGAGTGGCGGATGATTTTAGCTTCTGGGAATCTCCCTCAATACGGGGGAGAACCTTCTGCATAAGAAAATCATCCCATACTGCGCGAAGTCTCATCTCATCATTACTATTGTATGGGATGTAGGAAATAACGGAAAGGAGAAGCTCATTAAGAGCACGGTATGCAAGTTCATAAGGGGTATTTTTAAGAATTTTATTGAGACTTTTTATAAATTCAACTGATTTAGAATTCCCATCCTCCTGATTATCAATCTCGGGAAGATCACTACGTGAAGCCCGGGATATTACAGGGAAAGTAAAAAGTTCAGGTTCAGACTGATCCCCGAAAAATTTATCAAAATCATTGGGGAAGAATTCCTGAAAATCTATTGTAAGGGCACGATCTATGACTTTCCGAGAAAAGCCGTGGGTTGTCTCATCCATGTTTACCGTACCGGCGACAATAAGATTGGGCGGTAGGGGTATGCCCTTTTTAAGAATATAATTCATAAGTGAATTATCAGAATCATTGGCGGATGTTTCTTCGACTTCATTACAGAAGTTAATAAAATATCTTGCAACTGCACTTACATCACCATTACCCCTTTTCTCCCTCTCCTTTTGAACCCATTTATATATATCACTTTCAGGTTCTGTATTTGAAGGCAGGTGATACATAGTAACGGCCTCTTTTGCCTTCTCAATATCCAGCTCAAAAATATCTACTGATTTGTTCTGCATATAATGATCTTCCAGTTTATCAAATGCATTTAAATAGGTTTTAACAGTATTCTCGCTAAGGTCTATATTATTCATATATACAATAAAACTGTTTTTATCAAAAGAGGCTATTTCCAGTCCAAGATCACTGAGTAACTTCAGCGATGCAGCCTTACCAAGCTGTGTAAATACAGAGGAAGGGAGCAATGGCTCCGACTTATACCCACTATCTTCAAATGATCGGGTCTCAAGAATAGAAAGGTAATCTGCAAAGTACTGCTCAACCGGAGCAAGATTCATTTCGTCAAGGCAGAGCCAGTAAGGAGCAACACCGTCAAAAGGCTTCCATTTAACTTCACCACTATCAATTGACTCCACACAACTGACAAATGCTTTTACCGCAAATTTAAGAAATTCAGTAGGCACATAGGCTGTGCCGTTTATACGGGAGATATACCCCAGAAGATCAGAAGGTTCATGCCAGTCAGGGCGGACAGGAACAATACAGTAGTTCTCTTCTTTTTGAAGGCTGAACTTTTTTGCTGAGGCATCAGCCTGTTCTCGGACAAAGCGGGTCTTACCGGTGCCGGAGATACCTGCGAGTAGAAGAAAAGGTTTGGGGAGTCTAGTAGGTGTTTGAATAATATTTGTTTCTGAAAACTCTTTTTGATCATCTTCTAGCATATTAACCCCATCAATGTTTTCGCTATAATTTTCATAAATAGTCATGAACTCATCTAAATCGTCTGTTAATTTTTCTTCATTTGGAAGGCTATCTACATTATACTCAATTGCAGCAATACAAGTATCTTCATACCCCTTACCCAATTGAGTTTGAGAATTAAGGTTGATATTATTTGTATAGTTTTCTAAATGCAATTTATCGCGAATATTTAGAGCTCGTTTTTTCGCTTCTTCAGTAGCACGTCTTCCATGAGTCTCTTTTATTTTTGTTATGCCCTGATTAAGAGTTAGAAATAACTTCTGACCAGTCCTTTCAAAAAGATATACGACATATACTCCAGTTGTTGTACTTGTTGTAATTCTGGTATTTAATATAGAGATCCAAAAAATATCAGCCCAATTCCCAGCACCGACACTCCCTTTAACGTCTTTATCCTTATGGTGATCTAAATTTAAAAGTATCTGTTCAATCTCCTGTTTTGCAGCGACACGCACAAGAGTGGCTAATTCATTATCCTTAAATGGTTCCATTCTCACATTTTTAGAGCGAGACATTACAGTGTAAAAAATATCACGCAATTTACTATGAAATTCATCTTTCTTTTTTATTTCAAACCCTAGACCGATTAAATGATTAAAAGAAGCTTTTCCCATACCACCAGGAAAGTTTGTACGAGGAATTATAGAACCATATGCAAATTTACCGGCTAAACTGATGACAAGTTTTGGAGGATAGGTTTTGTTATTGTGTACTAAATCATAGTACACAGATTGAGCCGAAGATTGAACACCAGTTTGATCAATCTCTGCAATAGCTTTTTCAATATGTTCCCTGGTAATTTTACTGAAATCTATGGTATTCATATTTGCTCCATATTGATAAATGTTATTGAACTTTACCCATTTCCCCGGACACTGAGTTAAGCACTTATTTTTTCTTCAAATTCAGCAGGCGTCATGTAATTCAATAAACTATGAATACGACGCCTGTTAT
>QKCL01000088.1 GCA_003246895.1 Spirochaetota bacterium
ATAAGAAACACCTCCAACTAATGATTTTTGAGCCTTCGGCTCTATCATCATTGTCGGAGATTATGCAAAGTAAATTTAAGTTAGATGCAGCATTTATAGGCAAATCCAGACTTTACTTTGCATAATTACTTTCTTTGCATAAGGAGGGGTTATATCACCAATTCTTGCAAATATCTATCTGCATTATGTCTTGGACCTATGGTTCGAGAAGAAGGTGAGAAGGCAGTTTAAAGGGATATCATTTATGGTAAGATATGCAGACGATAGTGCATTTTGCTTTGAGAAAAGAGAAGAGGCAGAAGAGTTTTACAAAATGCTGATTGGAAGGCTCAGAGAGTTTAATCTGGAAATTGCAGAAGAAAAGACGAAAATAGTAGACTTTGGAAAAGATGACGATGACCCAGGAACCTTCGACTTCCTTGGATTTACACACTATAGAGGTAAAAGCAAGGATGGTAAACTCAGGGTAAAGAGGAGAACAAGTCGGAAGAAATTCAAAGCAAGTCTGGCTGTCACCGGCATAATAAAAGTATCCACTTTTGACGGAGAAAAGGGACCAGCCTAAAAATGTAATATAATGTTTGCTGGTAACTCCCTCGAAAGGGGAAATTTAAATTATGCTGGAGGTTGCTATGCAAACAACAATCAAAACACTACTCAAAAAAGGGTACAGCCAAACTTACATTGCAAAAACCTTGCATGTAAGCCGGAAAACAATCCGGAAAATCATCAGGAGTGAAGAAAGGGGTGAAAATGAACTAGAGAAAAAGCCGCATCCATCGGTTCTCGACGAATACCGAGAATATATTGAGATTCAAGTCAATAAGGGTCTTTCAAAACAGAGAATCTATCAGGATTTAATCAGAGAATATCAATTTAACGGGAGTTACTCAACCGTCAGAGACTATGTCAGTAAAATTGAAACCAGTGATAAAAAAGTATATATGGTAATTACATCACTGCCTGGTGAAGAGGCCCAAGTAGATTTTGGGTACATCGGACATATTAAAGTAAATGGTAAACCCAAGAAAGCTTGGGTATTTGTGATGTCATTGAGTTATTCAAGGTATATGTACGTATGCATTGTTTTTGACCAGTGCGTTAAAACCTTTATTCAGTGTCATATCAATGCATTCAAATATTTCAAGGGGGTTCCTGAAACCGTCAAAGTTGACAATTTAAAAGCAGCCATTATTGAAGCAGATTTTTATGAACCTGTAACCCAGAGGGCGTATGCTTCTTTTGCCGCACATTATGGCTTCTGGGCGCAGCCTTGCCGCGTTTACACGCCTACGGACAAGGGCAAGGTAGAGTCAAATGTCAAATATGTAAAGGATAATTGCTTTAAAGGCCGCGAGTTTAAAGATATTGCAGATGCAAAAGAATTTCTCGAATTCTGGCTTAATGATATTGCCAACAAACGGATCCATGGTACCATTAAGAAAATACCGGCCGAATTGTTTGAGGAGGTTGAAAAGACTAAACTAAAAGAACTTCCTGTTGAGGATTTTGTTTTTTCAAAATCATCCAGGGCAAATGTAGGTCCAAACTGTCATATCTCCTATGGCGGCAACTATTACTCGGTTCCATACATATATATCGGGAGTGATGTCGATGTTATTGAAGTCAATAACCTTTTAAAGGTGTTTTTCAAAGGAGAGGAAATCGCCCTCCATCCCCTATGCCAGGATTTGAAGGGCGAACACATAACGGATAATAGACATTATCCTGCCAATAAGAATATTACAGTGAAAGAGATAATGTCAAGGCAGCAGGAGGAAATGGAGGGAATTGGAGAAAATGCTCTGAAGTTCTTCCATGCGTTCGGTAATAAAGGCATTGTTCAAAGGTATGATTACAGGACAATATCCGGAGTTCTGGCATTACGAAGCAAATATAAAAACACTGTCATTGATATGGCCTGTAAGCGGGCTTTGTACTACAATTCCATCACTTACGGCACAGTTAAGAAGATCTGTGAAAAAGGCTTGATAGCTCTTCCCATAGGGCATACTGAGAGCTTTGTAAATGAAGAAAATACCGAAATTGCACGTGACCTTTCTTCCTATACTCAATTAAGCTTGTTGGGGGTAATTGACAATGAATGATATCTTGAAGAATAAGCTTAAAAGCCTTCTGCTTTCCGGTATTGTCAAAACTGCAGACATGCGTATGGAGCAAGCCATTAAGGAAAATTTATCTTATCAGGAATTCCTTGAACTGCTGATTAATGATGAAGTCATGAATAGGACTCAAAACAGAAATACGAGAAGACTGTCCAGAGCTAAATTCCCTCAGCATAAGACTATTGAAGAGTTCAACTTCTCATATCAGCCTAGCATAAATAAGCAGGCAATTTACGGACTTGGCACCTGTGAATTTATCCGCAAAAAAGAGAATATAGCACTGATCGGATCGCCTGGGACCGGAAAAACCCATCTGGCCATAGCTATCGGTATCAAGGCAGTTATTCAGGGTTATTCTGTCCTGTTTACAACACTGAATGACATGCTGGAAGAATTGTATATATCAAGGGCAGATAACTCATTCCAACAGAAGCTTCGCAAATATACCCAACCCGATTTGTTGATCTTGGATGAACTGGGACTAAAAAAGCTGAACCAGACCAGCGTTGATGATTTTTATGAAGTCGTTGCCAAAAGGTATGAACGCAACTCAATAATTGTCACATCAAACAAGACCTTTGAAGAGTGGGGTAGGATCCTGTTTGATCCGGTCCTTGCCTCCGCTATTTTGGACAGATTTGTGCATCACTGCAATTTTGTCACTATCACTGGAGACAGCTACCGTATGCGTGAAAGAGAAGGTGTATTCCAGCATACCGGCAAACGTGGCAGACCAAGGAAAATCGAGGCATCGGATACTGAAACTACCGATGGTGTTGAGAACAGCGAGGAAATAGAAGCATGATAAAAATTATCTTTTTGAGATACACTGGACCCGGATGGCGTCAAAAACTGGTTCCTTTTTTCCGTCAATTATCAAAAGAAATGAGGATTTAACAATGAGTAAACAAATAAAAATAAAAAACATTTATTCAGAACCTATGTACGATGATTGCACATTTATGCAATTTGAGGAACAAGAGCTTGAGGAATTGATTACCGGTCTTGTAGATTACTGCATAAGTCTTGAAAAACAGGTTATTGGCTTAAGAAAGCAGGTGAACAGGCTTACGCCTTCCGGTAAGGCAAAACCATATTTTGATCTTCATAGTGACCTTTATGAAGTGTTTCACCAATATACTGCATATTCGAAATATAAACACATCCTGAAAAAGCTTGACTGAGGCAGGTGCAGTATGGATAAAGAACTGATATTAAAGGCACGCAGGGCAAATATCGAAAAATATCTTAAAGGTAAGGGTGAAATTCTGTTAAAAGAGGGCAGACAATACCGGGTAAAAAAACATCCCGGCTTGGTTGTTTCGGAAAACAAGTGGTACAGCCATGTCTTGTCAAAAGGTGGAAATACACTTGACTACCTTGTAGAAATTGAAGGTATGGACTTTAAAAGAGCAGTAGGAATTTTGTTAAAGGCAGGGGCAGGCATTCCTCTTCCAAACAAATCTACCCGTTTCAAAACTGTGGCTATTCCTGAAAGAAATCAAAATGACAAAAGAGCTCTGGCCTACCTTATCAAGACAAGAGGCATAAAAGCAGAAATCATCATCCCACTATTAAAGCTGGGACGTATTTACGAGTCTGCCGATACTCATAACTGCATATTTACAGGTGTTGATAATACTAATAGTGTGCGTTATGTGATGCAGAGGTCTACAATTCCAGGGAGCTGCCTTAAATTTGAATCTGAGGGTTCAGACAAGATGTATTCGTTCAGTCTGGTGGGTAAAAGCGATATTGTCTGTATATTCGAGAGTCCCATCGATCTACTCAGCTATCTTGCCATCAGAAATGAGACCATGAAACTCAAGCCGCATATGCTATCGCTGGGTGGCGTCACCGACATCGCCCTTGATGCTTATTTGGATAGGATGCCTGATATCCAGAGACTGATATTTTGTCTGGATAACGACAAAGCGGGAGATGAAGCGTACGAATCCCTTTCTACAAAGTATTCAGGAATTGGATTTAGAACCTACAGACACTTACCTGAAAGAAAGGACTGGAATGAGCAGCTTTTAAGTACTAACAATCCTTGAGGCTAGGTAAGAGGAACTGAAGTCATAACTTTTTATATCCATTTATTCTTTCCCCGCCCCGCTTTTTGATTGTATGTACCAAAGATAATGGATCAGGAACTAAATAATATTCCTGGTCCATTTTCATTAAAATACCTGGATACTTTTCTCCGACATTTTTGTTACTTTTTTATTGACAACAACACTTTTTCGTAGTTTTCCTGATTCTCTGCGTATGTAAGTACAAGGTGTATCTGTCCCATGTCATTTGCTAATGCTAATCTGCGTACGTTCTTTTTAATCCTTTTCAAGGTTCTTTCTCTATCTTCTTCGGAGACTTCATCAGCCTTAGTACCAGCTTTTCGACCGCCTTTTTTGCCAAATCCAAGATGGTCTATTTCAATTACTTCTTTTATATCAGGTGCATAATCGTATATTTTCACTTTTTTGGGTTGAAATACATCATCCATTTAATACCTCTTTTATATC
>QKCL01000032.1 GCA_003246895.1 Spirochaetota bacterium
GTTTTGCCCGTATTTTCAGACAGAACATGTATAACTGCGGAATGATGGCTGTTGAGCTTTCAAAGAACGATATAGATCAGATTTTTAAGAAGTTTTCCGGCAAAGGCGATGTTGAAGTAAAGGTTGATTTTGAAAATGGAAGTGCAGACTTTAAATCCGGTTCAGATTCTGAACAGGTTAATTTTCAGATTTCTGATTTTGACAGAGAACTTGTACTGGCCGGCGGATGGGTAGATTTCGCTGATAAAAAATACTAAAAGAAGAATAGATTCGATAATATAAATCTTAAAAAGCTGCCTGGTGAAGGGCGGCTTTTTTATTTCAGTTTTATGTTTTTGCTTTCTGTAATCTTCCCGTTTATTGCAAAGGGTATTTCGTACCAGCTTCCCTTCGAATATTTTCTCAAAAGCGACAGGGCGGGTCTCGGAATGTCCTTTATGAAGTGATTATTGAATTCAAGCTTCATGTTCATGTTTTCTGCCATGAGATTTCTGTCCAGTTTTCCCTTGATTGACATCCGTATATCTTCAGAATTAAAGATAAATGATTTTGCCATGTACTGATTGCCAAGTACATCAATATTGCCGTATATTTCCCTGAATTCAAGATCCCTGAGCTTGTATTTCAGGTCGGCAAGAAACAGTATAAGACCTTTCTGTATGCCTGTATTTACAACCTTTCCTCTTGAAATGTCAAAGGTTACATTCCCCACTGTGGATTCAGATATGTTATCCCCCAGTGTAAACTTCAGGTTTGTCCTTCCGTTGGCGATCCCGAAGAATCTGTCCTTCATGTTTTCATCCTGAAATTCAATGTCGTTGACCCTGATGTTATTGAACTTAAAGCCGGCATTTACAACCGGCCTTTCTGATTCCAGGGATATTCGGCCTGTTCCGGTAACTGTGCCCTTGAAAATTGTGGTTTTTATATTATTGATATCTATTGAACTGCCCTTGATTTTGTAATCTATACGCGTTGAGTAAGTTCTGTATTTTTCATATACCGCTTCTTCTATGAAAACTTTTCCGAATATGTGGGCAGGTATATCAATCTTTCCGTTGGAGGCAATGTTGTCCTTTACCGGAGCCAGTTTTGATACCGGGTTTAAATCAAGGTGACGGGCATTTAAAACTGCGTAGATTTTTGTAATATCCTTGTCAATCGTCGCCACTGACAGAACGGCCCTGTTTTTACCAAAAAGTATTACCGGAATATTCTCCACCTTGAGTTCGCTGTTTTTTATGTTCACTGATGCGGCGGGGATTTTAAAGAGTTCAATGCTGTTTGTAACATAGTTTATGTTGGAGAGTTTCATCTCTCCTTCAATGATGCCTTTTCTGTAGTTAAACCTGCCTGCAAGTATACCTTTAAGTTTTGACGGTATCGATTTTACAATACCTCTGAGATCTGAAATATGAACATTTGTGCCGCCGTTTGCCGAGATGGTGTTAATTTCGCCGCGGTCTGCATCTATCTGAAGTTTTTCAAGGCCAATGGTGCTTTCTCCGATGGTTCCATTGACCGATGTGATGTTTACGGTTTTTCTGTCTCCGATTGTGACAGTACAATGACCCGCTGCACTGATTTTTTTGTCAAAGTCCCTTAGAGTTGAGGATGCTGTTACATCACATGAAACAGCATCCGTGTCAGCCTTTATGTTCTTGAGTTTTGCTACTACCCATTTGAAGGGGAGCTGTCTTTTGCTTGATCTAAGTTTGTAAACCCAGTCCAGCGAAAGGGATTTTACCTCGGCACTTCCTGTAATTTTTAAATTCTTTTCAATATCAAGATCCAGTACTGGTGATAATATACCGTTTCTCTGTGGAAGTTGAAGTACTGTATCGGCTATTCTAAGTTTTTTAAAGTCTCTGTTTATAACTGTTGAGTCTATGATGTATGTACCGTTCAGTGAAGAAAACTGCCCGGTGATTCCTGAAATATTGAGAGAGAAGTTTTTCAGAACAATTTTTGATATTACTATTTTGAAAGATGGAGGATCCATGTCCTTGCTGCGTCCCCGGATCTCTTTTGCAAGATTCGAGAGGTTGTCTCCGTCTTTGCTGAATTCCCAGTTAAGACTTCCCCTGTTTACAGAAAGAGACCATATTTTTATCTCCTTCTTTAACAGCGCCCAGGGCATGAATTTGATGACCGCTTCATCGGAGGTGAAGATTGAGTTTTTCTCTTCTCCGTCAATCGTGTATACATCTATTCCTTTTAGAATAATTCCCTTGAAACTGTAATCTATGGATGAGATGTTTACATTTCTGTTTAGAAACTTTGCAGACTGTTCCTTTATAAGGTGGAGGACACGTTCCTTGGGGTAAAAGTGCACAAAAACCGCAGTTCCCACGGCTGCTGTGATGGCCAGAATTACAGTTAAAATCAGCAGGTATTTTAGAAACTTTCGGCCTTTCTTTATCATCTGTTTTTGTTAGCTTCTCTTTTGCGCTCAAGAATAGACTGCTTTCTGTAAAAAAGAACAGTTTTTTCAAGATCCTGCATGTCTGTAGATACCAGTTTTCCTTCACCCATTGAGATATTCTTGTCTTCAAGAAGCTGTACTATCAGAGCTTCGCCCTGTACCTGTGACAGGCCAACCATGTTTATGAGCTCCTTTGAGCCGAATTCAAAACTGTGCGGTTTCTTGTACTCAATGGGTATTTTCTGCTTTTCTATCTGTGTCAGAAGTGTATCATATATTCTTCCGAGTGGATCTCTTATGAGAAGGTTCTCAAGCTGTCTGTATGCGGTCCATATCCTTTCGCTGAGGAGCTGTATGAGCCTAGTGGCAAGCTGAGGCTGGGCCTGAACCATTCCTTCGAAGTTGGACTTGTTGATTGCAAGTACTGAAACATTTCCGTATGAAATAGCTGATGCGCTTCTGGGTTTGTTGTCAAGGAGTGCCATTTCCCCGAAAATATCTCCGGCTTTCAGTACCGCAAGAAGAATCTCCTCATCAACGACCTTGGTTATCTTTACCTTTCCGTCCTGTATTATAAAAAGTTCATCACCCAGTTCGGATTCACAGAAAAGCATTGTATTGTCCGGGTAGGTTCTGTTCATGTTTTTCAAATTGGGCTGATCTGGAGCCTTAAATGGAGCTTTAAGTGTCTTGAGCTTTTCCAGAGCGTTGTCCCTGAACTGTCCGGTGGGGCAGTAGTGAATATACCTCTGGTAGGCATAAATAGCATGTTTCAGGTTTCTTTTTTTCAGATAGTATTCACCTATACTGTACAGGTGCTCGGGTCCGTCAATGCCTGAGTGCTTGAGAGTAAGACTTGTAATTGCATGGTCAAATTCACGGAGTTTGCGGCTGAAAAAACGTATGATTTTCATTGCAACGGCAGGGTTTTTCTGAATGAGAAGTCCGAATTTGTCATTCTCAACGGAAATGAGTGAAACATTTTCAAGTGCAACGGCAGATTCAAGTCTTGCGTGGCCGCTCATGCAGGAGACTACACCGAAGAAATCTCCTGGTCCCAGTATTGTGTAGGGTTCTTCCGCAACAACAGGGTTCTCCTTTGCTATTTTGACACGTCCCTTCATTATAATGTAAAAATTGTCGGCATTTTTCTTGCCTTCCACCATTACGAAGGAGTTTGCCGTATAGTTTTCTACCTTGAACTGCGTTGACATGGTTCCTCTTATTGACCTTCTATTATCTTACAATAAGCATATTAAAAAAACAAGTAAAGCAAGAAAATTTAATCAGCTGATTAAATTCTTTAGACTGTTCAGCTCATTTAGCGCTTCAATTGGGGTGATGCTGTTAAGGTCTATTTTTTCAAGAGCCTGAATGAGAACATGATTTGATGCATTGAAAATTTCCAGCTGTTCCGATTCTTCTCCTGCCGGTTCCTGAACCTTTTTCTTCTCACTGCTTTCCAGTTTTTCAAGAAGAGATGATGCCCTGCTTATGATAGTTTTAGGAAGTCCGGCTATCTTTGCAACATGTACCCCATAAGATTTATCGGCACTTCCTTCAATAACCTTGTGAAGAAATTCAACTGTACTCACCGTCTCCTTCACAAGAACATTATAGTTTTTTATGCCTTTCTTTTTGCCAAGCTCTGTGAGTTCATGGTAGTGTGTTGCAAAGAGGGTTCGGGCTTTCAGGTATCTGAGAATGTACTCAACAACAGCCCAGGCAATGGAGAGTCCGTCATAGGTACTAGTGCCCCGTCCGACTTCATCCATAATTATCAGACTTTTTGATGTGGCATTGTTTATTATGTTCGCTGTTTCATTCATTTCAACAAGGAAGGTTGATTCTCCCCTTGAAATGTTGTCAGAAGCGCCTATTCTTGTGAAAATTCTGTCTGCCACTGAAAGGTCTGCGCTCTCGGCAGGGATAAATGAACCTATCTGGGTCATTAGCTGAAGTAAGGCGCATGTCCTTATGTAAGTGGACTTTCCGGACATGTTGGGGCCTGTAATTATTTTTATTATGTTTTCGTCGCTGTCGAGAAGTATATCGTTTGGAATGAATACTTCTTTTGTGTAGTATTTTTCAACAAGTGGGTGACGCGCCCCTGTCATGGACATGTAGTTTTCACTGTTTATTTCGGGTTTTATGTAGTTGTTAGTTATGGCAGCCTGAGCCAGGGAACAGATAAAGTCTATGTAGGCAATGGCCTCTGCTGTCTCCTGAATGGGCTTCTGGTATTTCAGTATTTCTGCGATAAGGCTTTCGATTTCTCTCCTTTCAATAGCAAGAATTTTGTCGCTTGCGCCGAGTATATCGGTTTCAAATTTCTGGAGTTCATCACTTGTAAACCTTTCTGCGTTGACAAGTGTCTGCTTCCTGAAGTAGTAGGAAGGTGCATTCTCTGCCTGTCCCTTGCTTATTTCAATGTAGTAACCGAGAATTTTGTTGTATTTGATCTTCAGTGTATTTATGCCGTGATTTTTCTTTTCCTCTTCCTGATATTTGAGTATCCAGTCCTTTGAATGCTCCTTGACCTCATAGAGCCTGTCCAGTTCACTGATAAGTCCCGGAGCTATTACCCGTCCCTGTTCCGGAGACTGCGCAGGATCATCGGCAATTGTTTTTTCAATGGTTTGTGTTAAATCTGTCAGGTCACATAGTCCGGTTATGAGACTGTTCATAGCCTGATTTACCTGACTTCTGGTTTCTATTATTTTTTTGATTTCTTCTGCAGCCATGAGCGAGTTTTTAAGAGCTATGAAATTATGTGTCTGCAGTTTGCCAAGGGCAAAGCGTGAAAGTATCCTCTCCAAATCGTATATCTGTGAAAGAGATCTTTTTGTTTCTTCAAGCAGATCCCCCTGCGTGAAAAACATCTCAACAAGATCAAGGCGCCTCTTTATTTCATCTTCCGCAAGCAACGGATTGAGAATTAATCTTTCGAGAGCACGCTTGCCCATTGGCGTTTTTGTCGAGTCGAGAATAGAATAAAGTGTTCTCTGTTTGGTGCCGTCCTGCTGATTGCGGACCAGTTCAAGACTTGAAACAGAAGCCTCGTCCAGTATCATTGTTGAATGTGAGATTATTTTTCTGGGATTTTTTATGTGGCCGAATGCAGTTTTCTGGGTATCATTAAGGTACTGAATGACGGAACCCACTGACATGATTTCCATGTCATCTGAAATGCCGATGCCCTTGAGGTTATGTATGGCAAGAGCTGTGCATATTGTTTCTGTCAGGTAGTCCCTGTCGTATATCCACTCATTAAGGTACTGAATGGGGATATCCCTGTTTTTTATGATCTCAACGTACTGTATATCCTTTTCGTGTGAACCCGTATGTATAATGATTTCCCTTGGATTGTACTTCGCGAGTTCACCCCTGAATTTATCAATGTTCTTTTCGGTAACTGTATAGAAAAAATCACCTGTGGAGATGTCTACAAACGAAAGAGCAATTGCATCCTTTGCTATGTAAGCAGACGCAAGAAAGTTATTATGATCAGATTCAAGTAGATTTGATTCAATTACAGTGCCCGGAGTTACTATTTTTACAACATCTCTTTTTACTATTGTTCCCTGAGAGGGTGTTGTCTCCAGCTGTTCGCATATTGCAACCCTGTGTCCCGCCTTTATTATCCGGGCTATGTAGTTCTCTGCTGCATGGTAGGGTATTCCACACATGGGCACATCGTTTTGTCTTGCAGTGAGCGCAATATTAAGAATTTTTGATGCTGTTTTTGCATCATCAAAAAACATTTCATAGAAGTCGCCCATCCTGAAAAAAAGTATGTCATTCTGATGTTTCTTCTTGATATCGATGTACTGTTTCATCATGGGTGTCTGTTTTTCTGTCATCATCAGTCCCTGTAAATATAGCTTCGCTGTTTTTTTTCTGAAATACGGACAATTGTTCCGTTTATGCCGAACTCCTCGGCAAGTCTTATTCTCAGAGCAAGAGCACTGTCTGTATTGCTGAACCTTCCGACATAAATTGTAAAGCCGAAATTTGTTTCAATTGTTTCGTTTTCCGGGTAATTCTTTAAGAGCTTTCTTATTCTTGATGCTTCCCATTTTTTTGAAACCGGCCCTATTGATACGGCGTAATAAATGCCGGAATTTTCCCCCTGAACATTTTTTTCCGGTTCTATGTCAATTTTGGAAGTCGAATCTATATAGCTTTGCTCGGGAATGTAATTTACAAATTTCGGTTTTTTAATCTTCAGTTTGTCGATCATGGAAATGGCAATTTCAGATTCAGGGGATTCCGGAAAATATTTTGTTATGTCCAGGTATGCAGAATATGCCATGTCGGTATTTCCGCTGTATCTGTGAAATTCTGCAAGTTTAAACAGAATGGAAGGGTAGATCTTTGAGTTTTTGAATCCCTTTGCAAGTTCCGCCAGATTTTTCAGGTATGACCTGGAATTTCCGGTTTTTTTTCTGTTTATCTCAGCAAGATAGAAAATGGCTTCTGAGAGTACCTGCATATCATGGGTGGATTTTGCAATTACCAGACATTGATCCATGGCCGGTTCGAACCTGTTGAGCATTATGGATGAGGTGATGTTCATGAACCTGAATCTCATTATGTAGCTGCTCATGGGGAATATTCTCATTGCCTGTGAAGTTTCGTGATTGAGTTTCTGCCAGTCCGATTTAAGGTCAAGTATTTCGCATATTTTAAGGAGAGCATAGTCCCTGTGCGGGAAATATCTGTAGAGTTTTACAACTGTTCTGTATTTTTTTTCCGCAAGTTCCGTGTCAGACTCAATGTCTGCCTGCATGAGCCTCACATCCGGTACATGGGAGCTCTGGGGAAAACTTTTCAGAAACTGGTAAGATTCCCGTTCAAAGTC
Source organism: Spirochaetota bacterium (assembly GCA_003246895.1). GTDB lineage: Bacteria > Spirochaetota > UBA4802 > UBA4802 > UBA5550 > SZUA-423. The sequence continues at coordinate 7,290 of QKCL01000032.1, forward strand.
AGTTTCATTTCCTGATTTAAAAACTGTAACAAGCCTTTCAAAACCGGTTTTCTCCGTTACCGAGGCAGATACCGCATGAACGGAGAGGGTTAAAATTACAGGAACCTGCAGAATGATGTATTTAAATCTTTTCCCCGAACAGTGTTGAACCGCGTACCTCTGTAATCCTGAGAGGAATGACCCTGCCGAGATCACCGGCATCACCCCTGAATACCACAGGATGATTGAGAGAAGTTTTCCCTGAAATTTCTTCACTGGACTTTTTACTGATTCTTTCGGCAATTGCATTTTCAGTTTTATCTATCCTGCTTTTCAGTTTTTCAAGTGAAATTTCTCTTTGCAGTGAAATTAATCTGTTAAGTCGGTCTATTTTTTCATTTCTTGAGAGTTTTTCCTCAAGTTTGAAAGAGGGGGTTCCCTTTCTGGGAGAATAGGCATACATGAATGCCTCGTCATACCGGATTTTCTTTACAGCGTCGAGTGTCTCATTGAATTGATCTTCAGTTTCACCCGGAAACCCCACTATAAGATCTGTTGATATGGCATAGTCTGGAAGGGTCCTGTTAATGGCTTCAATAATGTCCATATACGATTTCATTGTGTACTTTCTGTTCATCCTCTTTAAAACAGAGTCTGAACCGCTCTGAAGTGGCAGGTGTATACCCCTTGAAATGTTGGGGTGATCAGCCATAACCCTGACTATTTCTGTTGAAAAGTCCATTGGATGAGATGTGAGAAAGTTTATCTTCTCCAGTCCCTCAACTTGTGCTGTCTTCTCAAGGAGTTTATAAAACGGGATGTCTCCCGAATCCTGGCCGTACTGGTTAACGTTCTGTCCCAGAAGGGTTATCTCCATTATACCCTGCGCAGCCAGATCCTTTATAAACTGAATGATTCTTTCAGAAGGGAATGATATTAGTTTGCCTCTCACATATGGGACTATGCAGTATGTACAGAAGTTCTCACAGCCGTGGGTAATAGTCACCCATTTATGCCAGGGATTCTCCTCCCTGCTGTTTATGAGGCCTTCGTTCAGTCTCTCCTGAAAATCTTCAGTATTCTGCGAGACAAAGAGGCTGCGGCATTTAAAGCCGTTTTCAATGTAGTCTTTAACTATTTCCCCGATCATTGGAGACTGGTAGGGGCCCACTGCGATATCAGCCCTGCCGGATTTTACAATATCATCTCCGATCCTCTGTGCGGCACAGCCTGCTATTACGACAATTTTTTTCCTGCCGCCTTTTCCGTATTTGGTGGATTCTATTCTTGATACTGCACGGTCTTCGGCATGCTGCCTTACAGAGCATGTGTTGAAAAGGCATATTTCAGCCTCTTCTGAAGTATTTGCTTCTATGAATCCGGCCTTTTCAAGGGAGAGTCTCATGAGGTCTGAATCCCCCTTGTTCATCTGACAGCCGAATGTTTCAATAAAAAAGGTTCTGTGCATCTACGCGATTCCGGCCTTGATGAATATTGCGTCCAGATTCTTGTAGTATCTCTCCAGTGTGAAGATTTCGTCAATCTCCTCCACTGTAACCTTTTCCATTATCTGTTCATTTGCAAGAGTAAGTTCTTTCAGTGTGCCCTCTCTTGCCCATACTCTCATAGCCATGTCCTGAACAAGTTTGTATGAGTCCTCGCGAGTGAGCCCTTTTTCAATAATTTTCAGCAGGAGCGACTGTGAATAGAATAGTCCGCCTGTTTTTTCAATATTTGCCATCATGTTTTCAGGGTAGATGTGAAGGTTTGAAAGCATGAAGTTCATCTTGTCCAGAAGATAGTCTAGTGCAATGGTTGAGTCAGGGAATATGACCCTTTCGGCGGATGAGTGGGAGATATCCCTTTCATGCCAGAGAGTTATGTTCTCAAGTGCCACGTTCATGTTCGATTTTATTACCCTTGAAAGGCCCGTGACCCTTTCTGAAAGTATTGGATTACGTTTGTGAGGCATTGCAGAAGACCCCTTCTGCCCCTTCTGGAATGGCTCTTCTATCTCCCGAACTTCGGTCCTCTGGAGGTGTCTGATCTCTGTTGCAAGCTGGTCAAGTGTTCCGGCTGTGATTGCCAGTGCAGCCATGAACTCGGCGTGACGGTCCCTTGAAATTACCTGTGTGGATACAGGGTCCGCCTTGAGTCCCAGTCTTTCACATACTTCCTTTTCAATTTCAGGGTCGATGTTGCTGAATGTTCCAACGGCTCCGGAAAGTTTTCCAAACGAAATATTTTCTATTGCCCTTAGCATTCTCTCCCTGTTTCTTGAGAATGCAGCGTGGTACAGTGCCATTTTTACGCCGAATGTCGTGGGTTCTGCATGAACACCGTGTGATCTTCCCATGCAGGGAATGTTTTTATATTTTACTGCATTATTCTTCAGTGTTTCTATGACCTTGTCGAGTCCACTTACGATAATTTCACCAGCCTGTTTAAGCTGAATTGACAGGGCGGTGTCGCCGATGTCACTGGATGTAAGACCGTAATGTATATGTCTGCTTTCGGGGCCTACTTTCTCGGCAACAGAAGTTAAAAATGCGATAACGTCGTGGTGTACCTGACTTTCTATCTCAAGAATACGGTCAACATCGAAGTCAGCCTTTTCCTTAATTACGGCCAGATCCTCTTTCGGAATGATTCCTCTTTCTGCATAGGATTCACATACAGCAATTTCAACATCAAGCCAGATCCGGAACTTGTTCTCAAGCTCCCATATATTGGAAATCTCTTTTCTTGAGTATCTTTCGATCATTTGGAATACCTCAGGTTTATTAATAAGAATAATGAGTAATAAAGCATGAATTTATTGGAAATTTCATGTTAAGGCCAGTTTTTTTACCGTGCAGATTTTGTAAAGGTATTTATATTTTTATAATAACTTTTCTGATTCCATATATGCCTCCTGGCCTGTTTATTTCTCCTGAACCAAACTGATGGTGCTGCTTATGGAATATTGTATAATATGTATATGCAGGATATATTTGTCAAATTTAACACTATCCTGTGTTACTTTTTTTAAATTCGTGTTACTTCTGCTTGACAGGAATTCATTTCTACCTTTATTTTTTTTAGGTAAAAAAGGAGTTCAATTATGAATAGAAAAATAGTATTATCTGTTATTACAGCTGTATCTGCAGCTTTGTTCAGTTTTCAGTCATGCAGCAAGCCCCCATCTGGAAGCGGTAAAATAATTTTTACAGCAAATGGTGAAGATTTTGTAAGGCAGGGATTTCTTGAGAGAAAGGGATGGAAAATAACATTTGACCATGTCTATCTAAATATTGCAAATCCTGTTGCCTATAACAGCGGGACGCTCAAGGCTGAGCTGAAAGGAGATTTTATTGTAGATCTTGCAAAGGGGGATGAAAAGGCAGAACCCATTGTTGTCGGAGTACTTGATAAAGTTAAAGAAGGTAACTATCAGTCTCTTAAATTCGGTTTAAAGAGAGCTGAAAATGGCGAGTACAAGGGCTATTCCATTGTGATGATCGGTAAGGCAAGGAAAAACAGTGAGGTACGGGATTTTATCATAAAACTGGATGAAGAGATAGTCTTTGACGGCAAAGAGGGCTATGTGGGAGATGAAGTTAAGGGGATGCTTCCCAAAGGCAAGGAAACTACTGTTGAGATGACGTTTCATTTTGATCATATCTTCGGTGATAAATCGGCTCCTGCAAATGATCATGTGAATTCGGGTTCTGTGGGGTTTGATTACTTCAATGCCTTTGTAAAAAACGGGAAGGTCGATGTCTCACAGAAAGAACTTGTAAATACAATGGAATATAAAAAACTTCTGGGAGCCATTGCAACTCTCGGACACCTTGGAGAGGGTCACTGTCATGTTCTTGAAATGACATCTTCTTCCATGATGAAATAGGTGATTTGATGAAACTAAAACCGGTTTTAACAGCACTGCTTGTATGTTTTTTCTCTTCAGCAGTGCATGCACATGGGACAAAATATGAAATACTTAAAAGCAGGGACCTGCGCATAAAGGCATCCTTTGATGCCGGGGAACCTATGGCAGGGGCTGATGTTCTGATCTTTGCTCCTGACACAATGAAACCCGAAAGGAAAACAACATCAGATAATGACGGAGTTTTTGTGTTCACTCCGGACAAGCCCGGGATATGGATACTTCAGGTCAGGGATAAAGCAGGTCACGGAATGAGGATAAATCTGGATATAGACAGTTCTCTTTCCGTTTCGGTGAATCAGGAGATGAAGGCCGGAACCACTCTTTTGCAGAAACTGGTCATGGCATTCTGTGTTGTAGTCGGGTTTCTGGGAACAGCACTTTACTTTATGGGAAAAAGGGAAAATAGATAATGCATATCAGTGACGGTATTCTTTCCACATCTGTTTCAGTCTCATCTGCTGCTGCAGCTCTGGTTATTGCTTCGGTAACATCGAGAAAAATAAAACAGGAAGATGTCCCTGAAATTGCAGTCATGACAGCCGCTTTTTTTGTGGCATCCATTGTGCACGTGAAGGTCGGGCCCGCAAGTGCACATCTTGTTTTAAACGGAATGCTTGGAGTTCTCCTTGGGTATGCGGCGTTTCCTGCAATACTTGTGGGGCTGCTATTTCAGGCCATCATGTTTCAGCATGGAGGGCTCACTTCCCTTGGTGCAAATGCAGTTATCATGGGATTGCCTGCACTGTTTGCGGCTTCATTTTACAGGTTGATATCGCCTTCTTCCGGGCTCGGGATCGGGGTTGTCAGCTTTGTAACGGGCGCTTTGCCGGTACTTATTTCAACTGCACTTGCAGCGGCTTTCCTTGTTTTCTCAGGAAGTGAGTTTTACGGCACAGCGAAGGTTCTTGGGGTCATGCATATTCCAATAGCGCTGGTTGAGGGGACTGTTACGGTTTTTGCTGTTTCTTTCCTTAAACGGGTCAGGCCGCAGCTCTTTTACTGAGTATCGTGGATATGCTCCTTCATTCTGTGAAGGAGTGAATGGGGCATCTCCATTCCATGACTTTCCATCAGCTCTCTGTTCAGCATTATTTTGGATGGGTCTCCGTCTGCGATAATGCTGTTGTTGTCAATGATAAGAAGCCTGCTGCAGGTTTCCAGTATAAACTCAAGGTCATGTGATGCTATTATGTTTGTTTTCCGGGTGGAGTTTATAAAATTGATTACCTTTCTCCGTGCCCTGATATCAAGGTTTGATGTGGGTTCATCATATATGATTATTTCTGGGTCCATTGAAATGACAGAAGCAATGGCAACCATTCTCTTCTCTCCGCCTGAAAGGTGATGTGGAGGCTTCCTGCTGTGGCGATCTGTGCCTGTCAGCGCCATGGCCTTATGGACAGAAGCTGTTATCTCCTCCCTTGAATAACCCATGTTAATGGGGCCGAATGCAATTTCATCATAGACTGATATGTTGAAGAGCTGATCGTCAGGATTCTGGAATACAAACCCCACGTCCCGATTAAAACTGCCTGTCACGGGTTTGCTGTTTATGATAACTGAACCCTTCCTGGGTTTCAGTATACCGCAGATCAGGTGAAACAGTGTGGTCTTGCCTGCACCGTTGGGGCCGATAACACCGAGACAGTCTCCTCTGTTTATTTTGAGATTTATATTCTCAAGCACAGCACTTTTCTCGTATGAAAAGCAGAGTTCTCTTATTTCTACCATGTCCTTAATTTCCCGAAAATCATTATTTTATTCATATCTGCATATACCAGAATGGCCGGTATGGCCGTAACAGCCAGAGCCAGCAGAAAATCCCTGAATTTGAGCCTGAAAACCCTGTTTGAAACCACAGCCCCATTATAGCCCCTTAATACCATGGCGTTGTATATTTTTTCTGTATGTTCATAACTTCTTATGAGGAGTGAACCTACAAGGTAGGCAGATGTTTTAAGAGAGACCATACTGTTGCGGCTTTTGAATCCTCTTAATTTAAGTGCTGTTCTCATTTTCTGCAGATCCTGAAAAAAGAGATATATATAACGGTATGAAAATAGTATTATATTTACCAGATTGTCCGACAGTTTAAGGTTCTTCAGAGAACAGGCCGTGTCCACAAATCTGGCACTGTGTATCATGATGTTAAAAAGTATTATGATTGAAACGGACTTTATGAATATTACAGATGAAAGCAGAACTCCCTCTTTGTAGACCTTTACAATGCCGGCTGAGACCAGTACATCTCCACCTGAAGAAACAATGAGCATAAGCATCATGGGTATGAGAAAGTACATGGGGACTCTGGCCTTGCTTAGAATAAATTTAAGTGGGATTTTTGAAAGCATTGAAATTAGTATTATCAGAAAAAATCCGGCAATGACAGTAAAAAGAGATCTGTATGCAGAAAATATAAATGATATCATAATGAATGTGATAATTTTCACACGGATATCCCATCTGTGAATCAGCGAATCAATGGCTGCATATTTATCAATTTCTGTTATCATAGTTTTAAATCGAAGCAAATCATATTGGCCAATATTATTTTTCATGGGAGACTTTTTGTCAAGGTATCATAACTGTTTATTGCGATAATTTAATAAATAAATCACGTTTCCAGGATGTTTTTTTATATTATTATTTATCAGGATCAATCTATGAAATTATTGTGTAAAATTTTAATCAGCAATGAAGAGAGCCTTATGGACAGTATTCTTGCCTATGCACACAGGCAGGGATATGTTAAATATACCTCAACACTCAGAGAGGCATGGAGAATTTCCATAATGGGACTTACGAGAGCTATATGTGATGCAATGGAAACCGATAGGGACGTGGAACTGGTACCGAATGAAGACTATTCAGAGGATCCGGCAACTGATTTCGGAATCCTTGAAGCGGAAAGGCACAGGGAGAGGGGTATCCCGTACGAGATGTTCATGGGACTTTTTAAATATTACAGGGACTCGTACTGTGATCTTCTGAAGCAGCAGAAACTTCCGGAATGTGACATTAACAGATATCTGATTTTTGTGAACCGGGTTTTTGACAGGATTGAGATTGCCTTTTCCCGGAAATGGTTTATGCCGGGAGAAAACACTCTCCTCCATGAACTTCAGAATGCAAATGCCGTAATGACCAATGAAAAAAACATGTACCTCACCATAGTTGAGAGCCTGTCTTCTCCTGTTTTCTTCATAAACAGGAACGGAGATGTGGTTTACATAAATATGGCTGCTTCAAGGCTTTTAAATCTTTCTCATGTTCCAGGAAGTTTTTATTACAACAGGGATCATGTTAAAGTGGAGCTTCCACTGTGGATAAAAAAACACCTTCATGAGTTTCTCGGGAACAGTGATGTTGAGTATTATTTTGAAGAGGTTAATCCTGAAGAATGCGGAACCCATTTTATGGGACGCATTGTGAAAATGAAGGACGTGAGCGCTAAAAACAGCGGTTTTGTTGTTATTCTCAGTGATATTACAGGCCGTATTGAGGCTGAAATAAAGATTGCTCAGCAGATGGATTCCCTTAAAAAGGCATTTGATGATATAAGAAGACTCAGGGGAATTCTGCCCATATGCTCAAGCTGCAAGAAAATAAGAAATGATTCAGGCTATTGGGAACAGGTTGAGAGCTACATTGTGGATCACAGCGAAGCGGAATTCAGCCACGGCCTGTGTCCCGACTGTGTAAAAAAGCTCTACCCTGAATATGAAGATGAAGAATAGGTTAATAGCCGGTACTTCTGTCAGACTGAACTGCAATGAATTGCTGAGATTGTTTTGACTGTAATTATCTGACCTGTTCTGCATCCATTCTGAAAATATCTTGAAAAAAAACATCCCCTCTGAAATTCTATCCCAGCTTACAAGAATTATATTTCCGGAGAAAAATTATGAAGGTTTCAAGATATATCCTCTCTACATTGAAAGAGGACCCGTCAGATGCAGTTGTTCTGAGCCACAGGCTTATGATGAGGGCGGGACTGATCAAAAAAGAGGCAGCAGGCATGTACTCATATCTTCCCATGGGGCTAAAGGTGCTGAAAAAGGTAATGTCCATTGTCAGGGAGGAGATGGACAGGGAAGGCGCAATGGAATGCCTTATGCCCGAGCTTACAAATGCGGATCTCTGGAAGGAATCCGGCAGATGGAACACAATGGGGCCTGAAATGTTCCGAATAAAGGACAGAAACGGAATGGAGTACTCACTGGGGCCTACACATGAAGAGTCCATGACAAACATGGTGCGCTCAATAATCTCCTCCTACAGGGACCTGCCTCTCAACGTATACCAGATAAACACAAAGTTCAGGGATGAAATAAGGCCCCGTTTCGGAGTAATCCGCAGCAAAGAATTCATAATGAAGGATGCCTATTCCTACGATATAAACCAGGCCGGGCTCGATGAATCATACCAGTCAATGGCAAGGGCATACAGAAACATTTTCAGCAGATGCGGACTGGAAACAATCCCTGTGCAGGCTGATTCAGGCACAATGGGGGGGAACGCTTCAGAGGAGTTCATGGTTGCTTCAGAGGTGGGAGAGGAAGTTCTTCTGCTCTGTGAGGGCTGCGATTACCGTGCAAACAGGGAAAAGGCAGCCTATAAAAGGACTGAGTCATCAGCAGATGAGACACCGCTCGAAATGAAAAAGGTGTCAACGCCCGATGTTAAAACAATTGAGGATCTTGAGGCATTTTTCGGATGCAGCCAGAAGAGATTCCTTAAATCCATAGTATACATTATTAACGAAAAGCCGGTAATGGTTGTTGTTCCCGGAGATCGTGAGGTGAACGAACACAAGGTTGCGGCACTTTTTGCGGCAACAGAAATAGAACTGGCAAACGATGAAGTTGTGGAAAAAGTGACAGGTGCCATGGTAGGTTTCGCGGGCCCCGTGGGCACAGTAGGAGCTGAAATCGTATTTGATGAAACGGTTCCCATGATGAAAAATGCAATAACCGGAGCAAATGAGGCACACTATCATCTGAAAAATGTTAATCCCGGCCGTGACTTTGAAGTGTCAAAAGTTGCAGATGTAACTTCTGCAATGGAGGGTGACACATGCAGTGTCTGCGGAGGCAAACTCTATGAAAAGAAAGGAATAGAGGTCGGGCACATATTCAAACTTGGAGACAAGTACACAAAGGGTATGAATGTTTCTGTTCTCGATGAAAACGGAAAGGCAGTGACTCCTCTCATGGGATGTTACGGTATAGGTGTCAACAGAACCGTTGCTGCCATTGTTGAGCAGAATAATGATGAAAGAGGTGTAATCTGGCCCAAAGAGGTGACTCCTTTTCAGGTCCATTTCATCGGTATCGGTAAAAAAGAGGAACAGGTATCGGAATTTGAGGAAATATACAGCAGGCTCATGTCTGCAGGTTTTGATGTTCTCTACGATGACAGAAAGTCAAGTCCTGGAATAAAATTCGCAGATGCCGATCTTGTTGGTATCCCTGTAAGGGTAACAGCGGGCAAGGGGTACTTTGAATCGGGAAGGCTTGAACTCAAGTACAGAAACAGCCAGGATATTAAGGAACTCTCGATAGATGAAGCCATGGAGGAGATAGGAAACTTTTACAAAAAGTAAACTTATCATCTCTATGGCGGAAACAGAAGGAGCAGGAAAAGATACCTGCTCTTTTTTTAGTATCCGGAAATGGGGAAGATATTTGTTCGTATCAGGTAGCCTGCGGTAAGGTTTACGCTGCAGTGATGCATGCTTTCGCTGTAGTAGCTATCTTTCTGCCTGATCATGTTTGTTGGATAAAAATCTCCTTCAATACCTATGAAAAGGTCGTGATATTTTCCTACCCTGAATTTGAAGTTGATACCAGCACTGAGAGCGATCTGGTTTGCGGTGACAAAGCGGTATGAGTCATCAATTTCTGATGTCGACTCGTTTTTCATCTCCGACTTGAAAATATTGGTATATTTTATCCCTGAAAGAAGGTTCAGGGAAAAGTTTTCAGTGTTAAATGACGTGATGAGCCTGAAAGGAATTGTGATCATATGATATGTCCATATGGCATCGGTAGTTCCGTCCATGAGAAAGTCTATGTTGACATAACTGTATACAAGACCTGTATTTATGCCGAACCTGTTTGAAAACATCTTTTCTATTGCAAGTCCGCCTCCGGCGTTGTAACCGGGGCCTTCAGATTCAACATTCTCCATATTGTGCATATAAAGATCGTTCAGACCGGCTGTAATGACCGGGCCGATGGATATATTAGATGCAATCTCATCAGCCCTAAGAATGTGAGGCATTATGAATAAAAGGCTGAATAAAACAGCTGTGACTGTTTTTTTTACCTGCCCTGAATTCATCTATTCACTTTCCATTATGCATGTGCCGTTGAACTTTGAACCGCTCTCCATGTCAATCTCGGGAGAGATCAGGTCAGCATTAATGACACTTTTTTTATGAAATTCAATCTTTTTAGAAGCCTTTATTTTTCCGTTTACCTGTCCGCTTACAGTTACTATGCTTGCGTCAATATCAGCACTGGTAAGAGATTCCCTGCCGATTATGAGATGTCCGTTTGATATGATTTTACCTTCAAATTTTCCTTTTATTTTAAGGGAGTTTTTGAATTTGAGTGTACCTCTAAATTCTATATCATCTGCAATAACAGTGTCTATCTTGTTCTCATCTTCAACTAATTCTTTTACTTCTGGCATTTCTAACTCCGGGTTTTTATGATTGTAAATTATAAAGGTTATGGTTTTAATTGTCAAACAAAAGAAATAACATTTTTATTTGAGTCGGAAATAATATTAATTAGGGAGACAAATGATGAGGGAAATACTGGAGAAAGCGAATGAACTTGGTTTACTGCTTCAGCAATCCGATGTTTTTATAAAATTTACAGCTCTTGACAGGGAATTGGGAGAGGACAATGCCGCAGGGGCGCTTCTTGAGAAGTATAATGAAATAGCAGAGAGCATCATGCACAAACAGCAGTCAGGAGAAATCATTGAAAGCTATGAAAAGGAGAGTTTCAGGGAAATAACAGAGCAGGTTAATTCCAATGATCTGCTCAGGCGGTACCTTACTGCCCGGGATGAGTACATTGATCTTCTTATGAAGGTTCATGAATCGCTGGGAGATTTCAGCCTGTAAAAGAAACAGCTAAAAGTTTTATATGCAATAAATTTACATTAAAAACTTGACTTTAGGTCTTTTTTTGGGTAATTCTTTAGAAATAAAATCCTTACAAGAGGCAGATTATGCAACCTAATCTAGATGATATTAATAAAAAAATTCAGGAGAACAGAGATTTTATAAGCAGAATTGCATCAGGTATTCCCGGGTTCAAGGGGTATGTTGAGAAGAGTGAAAAGTATGATGCTGATAAAATGGTGAGGGAAATTATTTCCGGCAAGATAATGGGTTTTAAAAAGTCACTGGGTGTCATTTCAGGAGAGCTTGTCAGAAAATCCGAACTTGATACTGTCCAGGCAATAGATTCCCTTTCCAATATTGTAGAGGGTGTTTTAAAGAAGGTGGAATATGCCGATTACGGGCTTACCGGTTCTTTTTCAAAGATCAAGTTTACAGAAGAGGATCAGAACCGCCTTCTTGAGTTTGACTGGAGGCTCATCAGCAAGTTTGAAGAAATTGAGAAAATGATTTCAGCGGGCGAGGGTGCCACTGCCGAGGTCATAGAGAATCTCAAAAAAGAGATCAGGGGTTTTGAAAAAGTTTTTGATGACAGAAAAAATGTAATCATGGAGGTCATATAGTGGCATTACTTGATGTAGTTCAATGGGACAATAAACCTGGCGAGGTAATAAACAGGTTTCAGGAAGGTGATATCGCCATAGGCTCTCAGCTTATAGTAAAAGAGGGCCAGGAGGCCATATTCTTTAAAAACGGGCAGGCCCTTGATTCTTTCGGTCCCGGAAGGCATACTCTTTCCACTGGTAATATTCCGATTCTCGAAAAATTAATTAATCTGCCGTTCGGAGGAAAGACACCGTTTCCGGCAGAGGTTTATTTTGTAAATAAAACTGAAATACCAAATCTTAAATGGGGCACAAAACAGCCCATGCAGCTTCTTGATCCCATATATAATCTGCCTGTTCCCATAAGGTCTTTCGGGTCATATTCACTCAAGATTGTTGACATTAAATCTTTTCTTATCATGGCAATCGGTACATGGCAGGCATTCACAACAGATGCAATAGGTTCTGCATTGAGGGATCAGGTTATCCTGCCAAAGGTTCAGGATCTTGTTGCAGAGTTCATGATCAAACAGAATATAACCATTCTAAAGTTACCTGCCTATTATGATGAAATCGGTTCTGCCGGAAAGGCAAAAATGGTTGAGGATTTTACAAGTTTCGGTGTTGAGCTTGTAAGATTTGCCGTTGAGTCCATAAACATTCCAGATGACGATGAAAATGTCAAGAGACTCAAGAAGGCCCTTGCCGACAAGGCTGAAATGAATATCATGGGGGATGACTATAAGGTTAAAAGAACTTTTGATACAATGGAAAAGGCTGCGGAAAATGAAGGCATGGCAGGCGGGATGGTCGGTGCAGGCATGGGAGTCGGCATGGGGCAGCAGATGGGCGCCATGATGGGCTCTGTAATGGGGAATGTTAATGGCGGTACATCTCAGAATGGCGGTCAGGTGGCGTGTCCTTCATGCAATACAATGAACCCTGCAGGAGCAAAGTTCTGTTCCGCCTGCGGTAAGTCAATGGCTCCTCCGCAGATGGCATGTCCTTCATGCAATGCACAGATTCCGCAGGGATCAAAATTTTGTCCGTCATGCGGCGCGAATCTGACTTCCACTAACTGTAAAAACTGTAAGGCTCAACTGCAGCCCGGAGCAAAATTCTGTCCCGAATGCGGAACAGCACAGTAGGTCATGGAAAGCAGAATATGTACTTCATGCGGAGCTCCCCTGGTAATCCGGAACAGGTTCAGCAAGGTTCTGGTCTGCGATTACTGCGGGACCCATCTTAAAATTGATGGAGATACGTTAACCATATCCGGCAGGTTTCCAAAGCTTGCCGGTTTTCCTTCCCTGTTTTCCACCGGCGCTTCGGGAACAATACTTGGAAAAAGTTTCAGCATCCTCGGCAGAATGCGGTACAGATATGACGGCGGTTACTTTGACGAGTGGTTTCTGGACTTCGATGGAGGGAATGCCTGGCTCACAGAGGATGAGGGTACATACACACTCTATTCGGACTTAATGGAATCAGTAGATATATCTGAAATTGAACCGCTCAGGGCGGGCCAGAATTTCTTGCTTGGTGAAAAAAAGGTAATGATAAAGGAAAAGGGCAGGGCCGTTGTAGATGGCGGTGAAGGTGAACTTTATTTCTATGTAAAACCGGGCACTGGCATAACATATATTGATGCAGTATCGGAAGGTAAAAAGGTGGCAATAGAGTACAGTGATGAGGAGATTGAAATTTTTTCCGGAAGGCCACTGATGAAGAGAGATATTGTAGTGAGTGGCGGAGAATGACACTATGTCTACCGGGAAGAATGATAAAATGAATGCTTCAGAATGTCCATCCTGCGGCGGAAATCTGACCAGAAGTTCAAAGTCCATTTATGATGAAGATGAGGAAGAAGACATCGAAGTTCCTCTCGCCCTGTGTGTTCAATGCGGTGCGGAATATGACCAGCATACGGGCGAGTTCTACTCCATTTTCGCGGATGATTATACATATGATGTTGATTCTTCTATATTCAGTCTCGGCCTGAAGGGTGAGCTTAATGGAACTGAGTATGAGATCATAGGCCATATCCGTTACCAGGAAGAGGATGAATATGAAAAATCCACCTGGGATGAGTGGGTGGCTGTTTCCTCGGAAGGTACATTCTGCTATTTTGTTGAAGAAGAGGGTTCGGTCTTCTCCTACACTGACTATATACCTGAATCCATTGATCTTGAAAGCAACCCTGAAAAAATTGAGTTTGAAGGGAAATACATAGATCGAGAAGAGGGATATGGAGGCAGGCTTGTTTATGCTGAGGGAGAACTCCCATGGCAGCCTGAAATAGGCGAATACTCTCTCTGTTTTGATTTTAAAAAGGATGGTGTTCACTATTCAATAGAACAGAGTGAAGACGAGGTTTCAATCACGAAGGGTGAACGGGTGACATATGGTGAACTCATCCGAATATTCAATATCGAAGAATACAAAGACGCCTATGAAAGCACTGTAAATAAACGTAAAAATTTCAGAAACAGGGGGCGGGTATATAAACTCGGGCTTCTTGTTTCAATATTGCTTTCATTTTACAGCTGTTTCTCTTCAAAACCTGTAAATGGAATCATGAATCAGAGAAAGGTCTTTGCTGTAAATTCTCCCATGATAGAAGATAATAAGGTAATGTACAGAAGTCAGGTGCTTTACGGACCATTTGATGTTACCGACACCGGTTCACTCCATGCAATCAAGGTAAGGGTCGATGAATCTATCCAGAGACTGACCAGAGAGTGGCAGTCTTTCAGGCTTATGCTTATAGGCAAGGACAGGTTTGAGAACCGTGCTGGAGAAAAAATGACGGATCCCGCATATCTCTCCACCCTTTTTAAAACAATAGATTCTCTTGAGGAACCCCTTGAGTCATATACGGTAGAGGGTGACTTCTGGGATGAAGATGGATACGACAGTGACGGTTACTGGCATGAATCTGACCTGAGCGCTGAGTCTGATTTTGTCATAGACAGTGACGGGAAATATTATTTTTATCTGGAGCTGTACAGTCAGAAACCCAGAAATCATGAAGCTGTAGTGATATCAATGAGTAAAGTCATGGGGTACAGATACTTCATTGTCATTGCCGTGATTTTTCTTATACTCTGGGCCATAAACTCAGTGAGGTCCAGATTCTATAATGAACTTCCCTTTGAGATGTTCAGGGAATAGGGAGGGATAATGCTGAAGTCCGTTGTCATTGCGGTGTTTCTCATTTCCACTGCCTCAGCAATGACCTACTATAATATAGGTTACAGCGGAGCGGGGAAGGATTATATAAAAAAGGTTCGAAACGAAAGAAAATCGGTACGAGCAGGTAGCGGTTACTATGTTCCATTTATGAGCGGTTCCAAGAGTTTCAGGCGCGGGAAATAGTTTTTAAAAAGAATAATAATTTGGAGGTTTCTGATGGATATGTCAGGTATTCTTTATGGTATAGTTGATACGGTAATTTATTCCATGGTTGGAATTATTCTCATGGGGGTGGGGTTCCTCATAATTAATTTTTTCACACCTTTCTCCCTTAAAAAGGAAATAGAAGATGACCAGAATATTTCTTTGGGTATAATTATCGGGTCAGTGATAATAGGTATTTCAATTATAGTTGCGTCTGTTATTTCATCTCCCTCAAGCAGTACAAAATCGCCGGTGCAGATAACAGACAAAGATAAAAAGTAAACAGTGAAAGAAACATTAAACAGGACTGAACAGAGAATACTTCTATTCTCTGTTTTTGTATTATCCCTTTGCGGGATTATTTATGAACTTATTCTTGGGTCTCTGGCGACATATCTTCTTGGCAATCCAATTCAGCAGTATTCCATTACTATAGGTGTTTTCCTCAGTTCCATGGGCCTGGGGTCATATCTCTCAAGGTTTGTGGTAAAGAATCTCATACGGAACTTTGTTTACATTGAGGTATTACTGGGCCTCACCGGGGGGCTTTCGGTTCTGGTTCTGAATTTTCTTTTTTCATTCTCCTTCACATTCTATCTGCTTCATGTATTTTTTCTCATAGTAATAGGTACACTGGTTGGTCTTGAAATACCGCTTTTAACACGAATCCTCAGGCAGTACGGCTCTTTGAAGGAGATCATTTCAAATGTACTCACTCTCGATTATATCGGCGGTCTGGCAGGTTCACTGTTCTTTCCCCTTGTGCTCTTTCCATTTTTCGGGAGATATCTGGCTGCTGTGCTTGTGGGTATCGCAAATATTTCCATTGCCTTTCTGATACTTGCAAGAATTGAATATACCGGGAAGAGGAAATGGGATTATGCTCTGCCCCTGGTTTCGGCTGGTGTCCTTGTTTTTCTGGCCGTGAACTCATCCCTTGTGACAGGGATACTGCAGAAAAAGATGTTCTATGATGATATAATTTTTTACAAGAGGTCCAGGTATCAGGAGATAGTTGTGACTCGAAATTCTGCGGATTTCAGGCTGTACCTTGACGGGTCGCTGCAGTTTTCCACCACCGATGAATACAGGTATCACGAAATGCTGGTTCATCCGGCTTTGACAATGGTTGATAAAAAAAAAATTGATGTTTTGATTATGGGTGGGGGAGACGGCCTTGCAGTGAGGGAGGTTCTTAAGTCTTCAAGGGTAAATTCTGTAACACTCGTTGAACTGGATGAGGAAATGATAAACCTTGCCAGAAATAATTCCACCATGAACAGAATAAATTCAGGATCACTGAAGGACAAAAGGGTCAGTGTTAAAATCGGGGACGCCTATACCTTTCTTATTAACACGCGCAGGAGTTATGACCTTGTAATCGCTGATTTTCCTGACCCCCATGATGAATCAATTTCAAAACTCTACACAGACAGCTTCTATCACCTTGTCAGGAAGAGGCTGGACAGTAACGGTATTTTTGTAACCCAGTCCACGTCGCCGCTATTTGCCAGAGAGTCTTTCTGGTGTATTGAGAAAACACTTTCAAGTGTTTTCAAAAAGGTGATTCCATATCATGTTTTTGTACCCACATTTGGTGATTGGGGATTTAATATTGCATCACAGGGCGGTGCGGAGGTAAGGAATTATAATGACAGTATTGATTACAGGTATTTTTCGGGAGAGGCTTTTGCGCATTCCCGGTTTTTCCCGCCAGATGCAGGTACAGTCAAGACCGGCGTAAATACCTTTAATCGGCCGCTGCTTTATCTATATTATTTAAAGGGGTGGAGAAATACAGATTATTAATGAAAAAAGACCATCTGAAGATGGCCTTTTATAAATGATTGCTGTAACACGGAACTACTTTGCTCTGGATGTTGCTCCAGCCTTAACAATTTTTCCGGATCTGATACAACTTGTACAAACATTCTTTCTGATAGTTCTGTTGTTTTCTACAACTCTTATCTTCTGAACATTTGGCCTCCACATTTTGTTTGTCTTTTTATGTGAATGGCTGACATTACAACCGAATTGTACTGATTTTCCACAAACTTCACATTTAGCCATTGTTATTTTCCTTAAATTTGAAATTTCAAAGACAAGATTAAAATGATTGATAATATTTTCAAGTAAATTATGTCATAAAGGCAGAAAATTATTGAATTTTCTGAGGGACAATTATAAAATGTTTACCTAAACTTTCAGGAGTATTGTATGGAAATTAATGAAAACATGAATGCAGCAGAAGCCCTAAAGGTAAAGGGGGTAGCTGATGTATTCAGGAAGTATGACCTTTATTGCCTGAAGTGCAAGGGAATTGTCCAGGAAACCATTGAGAAGGTATGCTACAACAGAAATATTGATAAGGAAACTTTTCTCAACGAACTGAATAAATCCGTAAAAGATGCAAAATAGCAGCAAAAAAATCAGGGTCATTGCAGGTAAATTCAGGGGTAAAATTATTCCCTTTGATAACAGCAAATTTGATGAAGCGGATATTACGCCTCAGCGTGTAAAGGGGGCGGTTTTTTCAATTCTCGGTGAAGACCTTCATGGATTGATTTTTCTTGATATGTTTGCAGGCTCGGGCCAGATGGGATTTGAGGCCATGAGCAGGGGGGCCGAAAAGGTAATTTTTTTTGAGAGGGACAGAAAAAGGCTCTCTTTCATCGAGAATGAAGTTAAAAGAATCGGATGCAGTTCATCGGCACTTGTCTTTGGTGATGACTCCATAAAACTGGTCGGCCGTCTCATCGACAGGTCACTGATTCCGGATATCATATTCGTGGATCCGCCCTATGTAAAAGAGACGGGGGCTGATGAGCCGGATATATACAGTAAATCCCTGAATGCTGTTTCAAAAATAGCAGGGGAGAACACAAAAATTCTCGTTCAGCACTTCCATGAACATATTTTGCCTGATAGATCAGGCAAAATAGCGCTTGTGAAAACAAAGAAATACGGCAAGACACTTATATCTGTATATGAGGTCATTTCCAGCTAGAGCAGGATATTTTCATTCCGTAAATCCGTGACATCTGGCTCAGATATTGAAGCGGAGATTCTGTCTTGAGACTGTGATATGCAAAGGCTATGTAGAGGTTTTCATTGTGAACTCCGGGCCTTGTTGAATCCAAAAGCACCCATTGTCCTTTTATATATGCCTCAGCCCACATATGATAAACGAGAACATTTCTTTTCCCCAGGAATTCATGGGCCAGAATAACTCCTACAACAGCACGGGACGGAATTCTCATTGCCCTAAGCAGAGAAACAGTGAGAACCGCGTGCTCTGTGCAGTCACCTGACCTGTTTTTGAATATTGCTGCTGCGGGTATGACAGGAATGCCGAGTTTTTTGTCTTTGATGTGATTGTAGACAAATTGTGATACATTTTTTACAGGGTCAGAACCTGCAAGTTTTTTTGAAGCATTAATTATATCTTCGTCTTTCAATGTGAGCAGGTAGGAATCGGACAGCATGGAAGGGCCGGGTTTATCGTTTAAACGGGTAGTTCCCGTCTGAAGAGATATGAATCTTTTTCCATTTCTATTTACAGTCTTCAATGTTTTCTGAGTAGATGTTGAGGGGAACCTGAAATCTATGTCAGGAGTCTCAATGAGAAATGTTGTCTTTTTTTGACTGTATATTTTATCACTGAAGTTTTTAAGTTCCATGGTAAATGACGATGCCGGAACAGTTTGTGAAAAAGCAGCTCCCGACAAAAAAAGAAAAGTTAGTATGAATGATGCAGTTTTGCGCATCTTAGCGGTTCTTAAGCTCTAGTTCAAATATATTGTTCAGCATTTTTATCACTGCCTTCTGTGTTACTCCATCCCTGCTTATGTACCAGTCGATGCTCTTGAGCATCTCAACCTTCTGAGTTATATGGACAACATCCACGTCTTTATCTCCTATCCTGATCTTTTCATCTCCCAGGACTTTAAAAATTACCAGTATGGTCTTGTCTGTTTCCACAGAGGGTTCATATATTCTGGCTTTTACAACTGAGCCTTTTTTGAATTTTTTCTTAAGCAACTCATTATCAAAGAAGTTTCCGTCAAGGTAGAATGTCCCGGTCAGGTTTACCTCTGTTTTATAACCGTTTGAATCAAGTGATACCTTGCTGCCGGAGAAATCAGCAGTTTTTTTTATGACTTCATTTTTTCCAGTATGACTATCAGACATTGTATTGAGAATTTCGAGTTTAACAGGTTTGTAATCATGTGTTTCTGTTACTCTCTGGAAGGAGCTGTTCTCAATGTTCCCGGCCTTAAGGGTCATTGTGGTTTCAGTGATATACATTCCGTCACGGTCAATGCGTGAAATCCGGGCAGATCCTGCACTGAAACCGTTTATCTTCATCACGTAGCTGAATGTGCCCTGTTCAAGGGACTTAACATCCTTTCCGCAGGATATAAAAAGTATTACTGTCAGTACCTGTAAAATGATTGCCTTTTTCATATGTCATACTCCCTGAAGTGGTTGAATCCGTGATTTTCAATATCTGAAATTTTATTACCGTATTGAATAAATGCTCCTGATTCTGTGATTCTGCCTATGCATATTATATCATCATCTGTTGAGGTGTCAACAGAACTGGTGAAAAGAAGTCCGTATTCCTCTCCGCTGTTCAGGATATAATCAATTGCGTTTTTGCCGGTCATCTTGCAGAACTTTACAATTTCATCCGATACCGGCAGGGCATCATGTGAAATTATATATCCCAGATTTCCGGTGCCGCATATGTGTGTGAGCTCTGATACTATGCCGTCAGAGACATCTATCATTGAGGTAGGAGAAAAGGGCTTTACTATTCTCCTGCCTATATCCTCGGGCAGTGAAGGCCTAAGATGCTGTGAAACTGAAACAGGGAACATATTCCGGTCAATGTCTCCGCTCCTTAGCACCTCAAGTCCAAGCCTGGATGAACCGTTCCATTTTGTGATGAAAATACTGTCTCCGGACCTTGCGCCTGAACGGTAAACCGGGCATGTTGTCTTTCCGTAAATTGAGATGTTAACAATGACTTTCTCTGATTTGGATGTATCTCCGCCGGCAATGGACAGGCCGTGTTTAACCGCACATTCATTCATACCGCTGTAGAGTTCATCAACAAATGAAGTGTCACACTGAACAGGCAGGGCAAGGGAGACAAGTGCAAGGACAGGATCTCCTCCCATGGCAAAAATATCTGAAATATTTCCGGCCATGGCCTTGTAGCCTATGTCCGAAGCAGAGCAGTATGAAAGGTCAAAATGCACGTTCTCAATAGATATATCAGTTGAAAAGAGGCCGAATGTTCCGTCACCGTTGTTATAGACTGCACAGTCGTCTCCGATCCCCTTTACAAGCCCCTTGGGGGCAGGTGAATCTGAAACAACGGAAGCTATTCTGTCAATGAGTGACCATTCATCATTTATCATTTAAGATACTTTTCTCTGCAGTACTCAATACGTTTCTTTGTTTTATCATAACCTATGAGGGGAAGGGCCAGGTCAAGTTCCGGCCCGCTCAATGCTCCGGTAAAGAGAGCTCTCAGTGGGTGAAAGAGCTTTTTGCCCTTGTGCTCTGTCTTCTCCTTTATTCCCGGTATGAGTTTTTCAATAAAGTCTGATTCACTCAAACAGCCTATGAGTTCTGAAGCGATTTTTATTATATCTCCTGAGTAATCTTCTTTCAGGAGAGATTCTGTTTTTTCATCGGGCTCATTTATCTCATACAGGAATATGCCCATGTAGTTAACGATATCAGAGAGAACCTCACAGTTGCCCCTGACCAGGGAAATGATGGATTCAATCCTCTCTCTGTCAGTTCCTGAAAGGTCAAAGCCTCCATCCTCAAGGTATGGTATGAACATGTCTGTAATCTCTTTGAGGTCGTAGTTTTTTATATATTGCCCGTTCATCCATCGGAGTTTCCTGAAGTCAAAAACCGCGGCACTTTTTCCGATGTTAGAGATTGAGAAGAGCTCAATGAGTCTCTCCTGAGTCATTATCTCTTCACCGCTCTCTGTTGCCCATCCAAGAAGCCCCAGGTAGTTAACAAGTGCTTCCGGCAGATAGCCTTCCTTTTTGTAAAGGTCAACGGAAGTAATACCGTGACGTTTGCTGAGTTTCTTTTTGTCATCTCCTATCAAGAGAGGCATGTGCGCATACTGGGGTTCAGGAAGTCCCAGGGCCCTTGCAATGAGTATCTGCTTCGGAGTATTTGAAAGGTGGTCTTCACCTCTTATTACATGTGTAATCTTCATGAGTGTATCATCTATGATTACGATATAGTTGTACACGGGGAAGCCGTCTGACCTTACGATAATAAAATCTCCGCCGATGTGCTCACTTTTGAAGGAGATATCTCCTTTTATAAGGTCATTGAAGGAGATTGTTTCACCTTCAGGAACCTTGAACTTCACGGTAAATTCTTTTCCCTGGGAAACAAGTTTCTCCTGTTCCTCTGTGGAGAGGTTTCGGCATCTGTCCATGAAGGGTTTGTTGTTCTTTACTGCATCTTCCTTGTCCGCCTCAACATCCTCTCTTGTGCAGAAGCATCTGAATGCTCCTCCATTTGCGATGAGCTTGTCCGTATATTCTTTATAAATGTCGAAACGTTCTGTCTGCCTGTAGGGGCCGTAATCTCCGCCCATTTCCGGAGACTCAGTCCATTTGATGCCCATCCATTTCAGGTCTTCCATGATGGAGATTTCAGATTCCTTTGTGCTTCTCTCCTTGTCTGTGTCCTCGATGCGGATAATGAGGTCCGCATTTTCCTTCTGGGCAACAAGGTGGTTTATTACCGCGGTTCTGGCGTTTCCTATGTGCAGGAAACCTGTGGGGCTTGGCGCAAATCTGACTCTCATCTGTAGAACTCCTGAAATATTTTTAACTATTTCAACGGCTGTGCACTATTTGTAAATTAAAAAATTAGGTAAAATGACCGGAACCTGGGAGGGATACGTCTAAATCCCATAAAAAAAGCCTGCATAAAATGCAGGCTTTTCTGTAATCTATAAATCAAATAAATACTATACGTAGTCGTTCTTGCTGGCCTGAAAAGTATAAGGAAGATTCTTGGCAACCGGATTGTTTTCCTTTTTCTGAGGAGTTGTCAGGTCAGTAAATACCCTTCTTGCCAGAGCATCGCACTCAAACTTGGAATCGCTTGAACGAAGCTGGAGAGGAGGAGTTTTCTGTGTCCATGCAGATGGTCCTCTCAGAAATCCAACGATACCCATTTCAGAAGCAACCTTGCAGAAACGGATGGCAGATACTACAACTCCGCCTGAGTTTGGAGAATCCTGAACTGAAAGACGGCCTGTAATTTCATATCTTGCGCGGCCGAACCCATATGCAACGATATCAAAATTGGCAACCTTGTTGTCTGTTCCGACATACTGTCCGCCCGGTTTCTGCTGTACAGTAAGAGATGGACCTGCAAAAAGTGTCATTCCACAGATAGACTCGTCACGGACAATATTCTGTCCCTTGAGAACGTTCTCCTTGGAGATGTGTTTGTTTTCAAGACGTTCCTGCTTTGACATGTTCAGAAAGTCTGTGTTTGCAGTACGGCCTGTACGGATATAGTGCTGACCCTGTGTTGAGCCGGAAGCCATATTCATCTGAATGTGCTGTGTTACTATAAGGCCGGAGTCAAGCATTGCTCCCTGAAGAATTTCAGACATCCTTGACGATCCCCATGCTGAACGCATGTCAGAACCCACAATAGTAAGACCTGCGTCTATAAAACGCTGTTCAATTTCCTGAGTGTCCTCTGTTGCAATAATTGTTGGAATACAGTTTACAAAGTGAACACCTGCTGCCAAGGCTACATCAACCCAGAATCTTGTTGCTTCTTCTGAGCCAACAGGAAGGTAGTTTATGAGAACATCAACTTTGGATTCTTTTATAAGAGAGATAATCTCATCCATTGTTTTTACTTCATCTTTCGATATTCTGAAAGAAACTTCTTCCGGAAAATCGAGCATATAGTCGGCAACACCGTCAAGGACTGGCGAATAATAAACTTTCGCTCCTTCAGCAACACAAGTGTTGTCAATTTCCTTAACATGATCCATTGCGCAGTTAGGTGCTGCACGGAGAGCTTTCCCAAGGGGCTGGTTTACCTTGCGGCTGTCAATGTCGAATCCGATAACGAACTCAATATCTTCGACAGTGTAGCCACCGATATCCTGATACATGAGTCCAACTTTATCATCCGGGTTTTGTACATAATACTGAATTCCCTCAACAAGGGATTTGGCACAGTTACCAACTCCGATGATCCCGACTTTTATTCTACTTTTATTATTCACGAAAAATCCTCCAAAAAAACACTGTTTAAAAAGCATTAAAGGAAGCTTCATAGGCTCCCTGTAATTTTGCATATCAAATGTCTGGTATTTATCAAACAGAAATGCTATATTATTAGTATGCAATATTTATGCCATCAAATTTTGTAAAGTATAATTTAAAATAATTTGATAAGTGCTGATTTTTTCAGGCAATTATCAAGTATGTTGCTAAATCTGCTAAAGAAATATACAGCCTGAATTTTGGCAGCGGTTTTTTTGTGTTGTTTTTTAATATATAGTGTATCTTTTCTGCAACAATGAGAATGGTGTTTTTATATTTTGGTTATGCTGCTTGCTGAACCATTTGGTAAATTTAATTGGGTGAATTAATAAGTACAAGTACTGGTTTGGGAATATTTTTAAAGATTTTTCGACCGGGTGAAGATGTTTTCAATTAGTTGCATATTCTGCCTGAGTTTATTATCCCCCCTGTTCTGTGTTGGTATCAGCATCTTTGTGGAAATGGCTGCGTCATGATTTCATAGGTAAGTAGACGGACTTATAAATATGACATAACAGCCTAAAAATACTTGATTATTCGATTCGATCAGGATTTTATGGCAGGACAAATCTAGATACGGGTATATTTATGGCTGCGACAGAGAACACTAACGAAGAAGTGAAAAAATCCAATTTTATTAAAGAAATAATCAACAAAGACAATGAAGAGAATATATATGGGGGAGCGGTTGCCACCAGGTTCCCGCCTGAACCAAACGGTTACCTCCACATCGGGCACGCAAAGTCAATCTGTCTGAACTTCGGACTTGCAAAGGAATATAACGGTACATGCAACCTGAGGTTTGATGACACAAACCCTTCAAAAGAAGAGGATGAGTATGTTGAATCCATACAGGAGGATGTGAAGTGGCTCGGTTTCGACTGGGGTGACCGCAAGTTTTTTGCGTCTGACTATTTTGAAAAGCTCTATGATATTGCCGTGGATATGATAAAAAAAGGGAAAGCCTATGTCTGTGACCTCACAGCCGATGAAATCAGGGAATACCGGGGAACCCTCAAGGCGCCTGGGAAAAACAGTCCATACAGGGACAGAACAGTTGAAGAGAATCTTGACCTCTTTGAAAGGATGAAGGCAGGTGAGTTTAAGGATGGAGAGAGAACCCTGAGGCTGAAAATAGACATGACCTCGGGTTATATTGTAATGCGCGACCCGGTGATTTACCGTATACAGCATACTGAGCACCACAGAACAGGCAACAAATGGTGCATCTATCCAATGTATGATTTTACACACTGTCTTTCTGATTCATTTGAAAAGATTACACATTCTATCTGCACACTGGAATTTGAGAACAACAGACCTCTTTATGACTGGGTCGTAAACGAAAGCGGTGTCGGACACAAACCGAAACAGATTGAGTTTGCAAGGCTTAACCTCACATACACTGTTATGAGCAAAAGAAAACTCCTTGAGCTTGTAAAAAACAGCTACGTTGACGGATGGGATGATCCAAGAATGCCAACCATATGCGGGCTTCGAAGAAGGGGATACACTCCTGAATCCATCAGGGATTTTGCAGATAGAATAGGTATTGCAAAGAGTGATAATATGGTGGATATCGCAATGCTGGAACACTGCATACGTGAAGACCTGAACAGGAGAGCCCAGAGGATCATGGCTGTACTGGATCCGGTAAAGGTGATTGTTACGAACTACCCTGAAGGTCAGGTGGAGTATGTCGATGCTGTGAACAACCCTGAAGATGAATCCATGGGTAAAAGGCAGATGCCATTTACCAGAGAACTGTGGATTGAGAAAAGCGATTTCATGGAAGAGCCCATGAAAAAATTTCACAGGTTATCACCCGGAATGGAAGTCCGCTTTAAACATGCATATTATATTACATGCACGGATGTTGTTAAGGGGCCTGATGGTGAAATAACAGAAATTCACTGTACCTACGACCCGGCTACACGCGGCGGGTGGTCTGATGACGGCCGTAAGGTAAAGGGAACAATTCACTGGGTATCCGTTGCAGAGGCTGTTGAGGCAAGGGTCAATGTCTATGAACATCTTTTTACCAGAGAAAACCCCGATGACCTGAAACCTGGGGAGGACTACAAGGACCTTCTTAACCCTGATTCTCTAAGTGTCATAGAAAAATGCTATATTGAACCATTTGTAAGGGATGCAAAGCCCGGGGAAAGGTTTCAGTTCGACAGAAACGGATATTTCTGTGTGGACAAGTATTCAGATCATTCATGGATCACATTTAACAGAATTGTTTCTCTGAAGGATTCATGGAAAAAGGTGGCGGAAAAAGGAAACTGATTCAGGCCACGGATCATGTCAGTGCCCTTTCCAGGGCACCGATGAGGTCATCTACCTGATAGGGTTTGTGGAGGAATACAATGCTTTCCAGCTCAGAAAATCTGCCTGCAATATCAACTTCGCTGTAGCCGCTGCTGATTATGATCGGTACATGTGCTGAGACTTTCATAATTTCAGCAATTGCCTCATCTCCGTCAAGTTCAGGCATGGTCATATCCATTATTATTGCTGAAATTTCATCTTTTTTTTCTTTGAAGAGGTTCACTGCCTCCCGGCCGTCTGATGCTGTGATGGTTTTGTAGCCTGCCAGGTTCAGAATTTTTACTGCAAGGTCTCTGATATGTTTTTCATCATCAGCCACAAGTATCGTGCTGCTGCCGTTATTTATCATGGTGCCTGATCTTGAGGGCAGTCCGGTGATCTCCTCCATCTCTGGCTGTGTGGTAACCGGCATAAAAAGTTTGAATTCCGTTCCGGCGCCTTCCCGGCTTGTGACTTCCAGAGCGCCGTTGTGGCTTTTAACTATTCCCTGAACTGCGGCAAGACCAAGGCCGCGGCCGGCAAATTTGGTGCTGAAGAATGGATCAAATATTCTGCTGATATTTTCATCAGATATACCGGAACCGTTATCTGAAACGGATATGTATACATAATCTCCTTCCAATATTTCATATTCAGCTTTCAGCCTTTCGATGTCTTCCGGTGCCATCTTATATCTTCCGGCGGTGATCAGAATTTTTCCAGGTTTGTCCATGAGTGAATCGGAAGAGTTTGAAATAATATTCATGAGAATCTGCTTAATCTGCGTGATATCACCTGCAAATGGAGGTATATCTTCTTCAAGGCTGAAGATTATTTCGGCTTTTTTTGAAACTGAAACCCCTATGAGACTTTCCATCTGCCTGATCAATTCATCTATCTTTATGGGTTTAAAAATGAATGTTCCTCTTCCTGAATATGCAAGCATTTGGCCGGTCAGTTCTGTTGCCCTCATTGCAGATTTTTTTATTTCGTAGAGCTCATCAAGAAATTTTGAATTTGAAGGAAGCAAATCTATAAGCAGGTCCGCATTCCCGAGAATTCCCTGGAGTATATTGTTGAAATCGTGGGCAATGCCGCCGGCAAGAATACCGAGGCTTTCAAGTTTCTGGGCCTGCTGCATTTTCTTTTCTATCTTAAGTTTGTTTTCTTCTGTGTTTTTCTGGTCTGTTATATCTGTGATGGATCCGGAGATCCGGATGGGTTTGTTGTTCTTGTCACGTTCGGAAATTTTCCCCCTTGACAGCATCCATCTGTATGAGCCGTCTGGCAGGGAAAATCGGTACTCTGTCATGTAATATTCACTCTCACCGTTAAGGTGCATTTCTGTGGCCCTGTTTATTTTTCCAATATCCTCACGGTGTATACGTCCAAACCAGTTCTTTTCGGGATTTTCAATTAAACTGCTTTCAAATCCCAGTAGCTCACTCATGCTTCTGTTCAGTGTCATCATGTTTGACTGCAGGTCAAAGTCCCAGAGGCCTATGACACCGTTTTTGGTCGCGATGTCCAGCCTGTCCCACATCTTTTTCAGTTCCCTCTCTGCCTTGAACCGTTCTGTTTCATCACGTCCTGTAAGAAATATTAGTTCAAGATCCCTGTAGCCTATGCCTGTCCAGCTGATTGTTCGTATATCTCCAGATCTGGTTTTCATGCGGTTAACATGGGTTATGGGAACTTTACTGTCCGGTATACTCCTGTAGAATTTCATTGAATCATGGGCATCTTCCGGGCATGTTATCTCATATGGGCCCATTTCAAATATTTCTTCCTGTGACCATTTGAGTATTTTAGTCCATGCTGGATTTATCTGTTTTATGTTGCCGTCAAGGTCACTGATCATGAGCATGTCAGCTGAGTTGTTGAAAAGAAGATCTCTTTCAAACTGGGATGATTTCAGTTTGGAAATATCCTCAATGAATATTGTGAAGAGTTTTTCTCCTGTAAAACTGTCTCTTGTACACAGCGCCTGAACGTTAACAGGAATTATTTTTTTATGAATAGACAGAGCATTTTCATTGGAGAATGAAAGAATACGGTCTGTCTCAGTCAGGGATAGAATGGATTCAGCGACTGAAATATTCTCAAAGAAATTATTAAGGACATCCTGGTTTACCTGGTCCTCAAATTTTTCGGGAAGTTCAAAAATTGTTCTGAACTTGTCATTTATATTAAGTATTTCACCCTTGTGTGTGAACTGTATTATCCCGAAAGGTGCTTTTTCGAATATATTTCTGTATTTGTATTCACTGATCTGGAGTTTAATGTTGGATTCTTCTATGATGATCTGGTTTTCACTCAGTTCATCCATCATTGCCGCAAGTTCTTCGTTTTGTGCTTCCGCCTCTTCGTAAAGAGCTTCCAGTTCTTCATTCTTTTTCTGTATCTCTTCTTCAGTTTCCTTTAACCTGTTTATATCAAGGAGAACTCCTGAAATTTTTCTGCCATGACCAAAAAATCCCTCATCAGCCCCGCCTGTCAGATAAATCCAGAATGGCTTGCCGTCTTTTTTCAGCAGCTGAATTTCTGTTCTTAATATGGTTTTTTCGTTAAGTGACTGGAGGACATTAGTAGAAAATCTCCTGATATATTCCGGAGAGCATAGTTCAGCAAGGGGCATTCTTCCGGATGATTCAGGGCCATATCCAAGGAGAAATATGAATTCATCTTCAAATGTAAATTCATCGTCCTTAAGGTTATAACTCCATAGTCCCAGGTATGATGAATTCCGTGCTGTGGAAGTTTTAAGCTGATGTATTTTTTTTACTGTTTCAACAAACTTCCTCATATCTTATCCTGAAAATCAATAGTCGTACAGATTAACCGATGCCTGACCTGTTACAATTTCATTTGAGTCTCTTTCAATATTATTTACAAGTCTCTGAATTTTGGACATTGTCTCTTCAGAAAAAGTAACCTCATCACACCTCATGCATTTAAAGGCAGGTATGTTTTCCAGTATGAATGAAAAATTTTTCTTGCTAGTTCTATATGTACTTTTCCCTTCAATAAGAACACCGCCGCATTTGCATTGCATAATCTGCTCCTTACTATTCAATATAATAACTATCACTAAAAACGTAATATTTTTAAGTAAATTATCTTAAATTTAATATGAAAATAAACAAGCTAAATTTAGAATTATACAGGAATTGTCGGTTAAGATTTATATTTTACTATATTTAACATGTCCAGGGTGATAGTATTACAGTGAAGGATAAATGACAGTAATTCCAGAATATAAGTTCATTATTAGGAGAGGTTCAAATGAGAAAAATACATGAATTGCTTTTGTCTGTTATTTTTGTTGTGGTCTTTGATGCAGGAGCGTCTGCCGCTTCACAGCGGGTAAATACTTTCTATGTGCCGGCATATTCTTCAATTTTTCACAGTGACCTGAAGTGGAATTTTAATCTGTCAATTACTCTGAGCATACATAATATAGATTTGAAAAATAAGATCAGGATAATATCCATTGATTACTATGATAAAAAAGGAAAACTGATTCACAGGTACCTGGATAAAGCGGGAATGACCCTTCTTCCACTTGAAACACACAATATTGGTATAAAGGAGACTGATAACAGGGGAGGTATAGGTGGAAATTTTATTGTAAGGTGGAATTCTGATAAAAATGTAAACACTCCTGTCATTGAGTCAATCATGATAGGGACAAGGGGATCTCAGGGGATTTCATTTGTTTCAAGGGGGGTTGCTGTTAATTAGTAAAGCCGGAAATTTCCTGGAATATATTCATGATTAGCATTTTGAAAATTGTTTCTCCCTCAAATTTCCCTTATATTAATTCATCAGGATTCTATTATGAATGTTTTTTATGTATTTTTCTGTTTTGCTGGTGTAGCGGATTTCTGCATTTTTGAAGGAGAGTTATTATGAAAAGGTTAAGTTTTCTGGCGGCGGTTATCCTTCTTTCTTTGTTGACTTCACCAGCCTTCAGTAATGATAAACTCCGGGTCGGGGTTGTGGAATTCGTGGAAAAAAATAACATAGGACTGGAAAATTCAGGGAAAATAATTCCGGAAATACTGGTAACACATTTAAAAAATATAGGTGTATACAGCCTGTCTGAGCGCATTCTTTTAAAGAAGGCATTACAGGAGCAGGAATTTCAGATGACAGGTATTGTAAGCGGTGAAACAGCTGTGAAACTGGGGAAAATATATGGCCTCAAGGCCATCATTACCGGTACAGCTGTAAAAATCGGAAATAAAACTACCATCAGCGGAAGAATAATAAATGCTGAAAATGCGGACATCATCAGTTCAGGTACAGTAACTTTTAACAATATAGAAGACCTGGAATCCAATCTGGAACAGCTTGCATTCCTTCTTTCCGGTTATTCAAAAGACGCCTACAATAAGGTACAGTTTGAAAAGAAACTTATCAGAAGCCGGTATGGAGTGCGTCTCGGGCTTGGTTACGGATTCAGTCACACAGACGATAAAGATTCTTCTTCAGCAAAGGAATACATGCTTGGCCTTTACTTTCACTCCAGGTATTTTGACGGAGAAGTTCTTGCCAGTCCTCCTCCTGCTGATATCTCTGGAGTTACCGGATATGTAAGTGTAAACCCCTTTGTCCATTTCGGTTTTGCAGTTGGGCTTTCTTATTTTTCCGACAGTATCAATAAAAATAACAACGCAGGGTCAAGTCCCGATGATTTCAGCATACAGGCGGATACAGTAAGCCTTTTGTACGGCATTACATACCGTGCCACTTCCAAAATCAGGGCATCTATTCTTCTTGGATATGTCCTCTCCGGAACCTATGAGTGCTATAAGGATGGTCATAATTATAACTATGAGGCAAAGAAGGAGTTTAAGTTTCCGGGCTCATCCTATCTGATATCGCTTGAGTATTTTTTCAATGAATCCTTTTCAGTGATGTTCACAATTCTCGGTGGAGGGGCAACAGGCGAACCTGACGCGCAGACAAGCACATATACACAGGAAGATTTTTATATTGAAAGTCAGGTTTTCTATCTTTCATGCAGTTATGGATTTTCCCTGTAGTCAGTGAGCAGTAATCAGATCTGTTTAATTATGGAATGATTATTGCTGTTAGATTACATAAAGTCCGTGAATTATGTTTATGCTGTTTGTAGTGTAATTAATGTTATTCAAGCTCCGGAAGTTTAATGACTTTTTTCCTCTTTTACATCTTACCGGTTTCTCCTCCATAAATGTTATCAGTTTGTTAAAAAAAAACTATTCCATTGTGTCGTAAAATTTTTTTGAGGACGTTCAATGTACATGCATATAAAATTGTTTAGAATTTTAGTGAAGTAATGGTACAATATAGTGGTTTTGATAGCAGCAGGTAATATAATTATATGTCTTTCATGAATTTCACCCCGGAAATTAATGTAAATAATGAGTCTCTCAATGAGCAGCACAGAAGAATATTCAAGACACTGAATATTCTCTTCAGGTCTATTTCCCGTAATGAATCATCCTCAGATATCAGAACCCTGTTTGAGAATTTTGTATGTAATTTTTTGAGACACACAATATACGAAGAAAAAATAATAAACAATATGCCTGATCCGTTATGTGAAAACCATATTGATGATCATGCCATGTTCCTGGGCAGAATGACCGGATACATGGAGTCATTTGAGAATGAAGAATATGTTTCATATTCAGTAATGCTGAATTTTATCAATAACTGGTTTATCAATCATATAATAACCTTTGATCAGTCCATATAGCACCGGTTCTTTAATATCCTGACAGATAGATTGTTCATTGTATACTGCAGAAAAAGTTTTACTTGAGATCATGAATTTGTTAAGTCTATAACGTTATCTGTACCGTACATGGTATATGATCTTGTTCCAGCCGATGTATATATCTCCTTCCTTCACAAGACCGCCCTGTGGCCACAAACCAGGCTTCCTCCCTTTTATATATTTTGAAGAAGGGACAGAACTGATTGTCCTGAGCCTGCCTGCTGTGGATATAATTTTAATGCCGCTGTCATTAAAGAAGACAAGAGTATTCTTCTGTACAAATCCGAATCTGAACCCCTTTGAGCCTGCATGATAATCCTGCATGTTTTTACCGGTACGGCGGTTGTAGACCAGTATTTTACCGGTCTTGTTTGACAGCATGTATATGCGTGTTCTGTCCGGGTCAAAAACAGCATGGTATGTGAGGAGAGGGGTTTGGATGGTCTTTACTTCTCCTGTTTTAAGATCAGCCATATATGCCAGACCTGATTTCCCGCGTTCAGTGTAAACAACAGCAAGGACAGAATACGTGAGACTGTCATAATAAAACCGGGCAGGCTCATTGCCCGAAACTTTGTAAGAGATTACCTCTCTTATGCCATTTGATGAAGACTCCAGGATTTTAAAGAATCTATTTTTTTCATTTTGAGGTGTGCCTGTGCTGTCGAATTTACCGCTTAAACCGGTCACACATAAATATGCAGATTTGCTATCGCCGTCATAAAATGTCTCCTTTACTGTTGAAACAGTATATTCTGCATTTTTTCTTCTGATATCGGAATTGACCGGGGAGGGAACTGTCAATGGTCCGTCACTTAAAGTGAATGCGGAAGTTATGATATTTTTTTTTAAATCCCAGTTTACAATAATATATCTCTTCCAGAGCAGATTGAAAGAATTGTTCCTCTCAATATTCTGTACAAGCAAAGCGGCGGTTCCGCCTCTATCATCAAAATGGGTGAGTTTTTTTATGGTAAAAGTATAGTTGGCGTTTAACATTAGGCCTTTTACAGTTTTATTAATAAGCAGTTCCGGATGGGCGGTAAAATATTCATTTATGGGAACAGTTTTTTCCCTGCGTTCCAGCCTGTTGCTGTCGGTGTAATAGACTGCAGCAGGCCTGACTGAGTTGGAGAATCCTGAAAATCCAAGGAGTATTTTCTTGTCACTGTCAAAAAATCTGATGTCGCCGTCCTGATAGAAAAATCCGGGTTTTTTCAGAGCTTCTGAACCGGCATTTAAAAATCCGGCCATGCTGATTTTCTCTGCAAATGCAGATACGGAAAGAGTTAGTATTAATAGCAGAGTCTGTATTGTTTTCATTCATTAATTCCTGAAATAAAGATATAGATGATTCATGCCGGTTCTACCGATTAAATATACTATTATTATATTTGAAAGGGTAGAGTAATAAAATTTTATTCAAAATTTTCAGATTTTTTTAACCAAATGAGGATATGTTTCGTATTCCATGTATGAGACTAAGGCTATACATATCATTAAAAACAGTTGTACTATTTGTACTGATAACCGCAGCAGTGACTGTTTCAGGGCAATATCTTTTAATATCCGGCTGGTTTAGTGAAAAACAGGCTCCATGCAGAGTATGCCTGCACTATGAAGAATCGGCTTCCTGGGAAAGCAAATCTGATTCAGAACTCTGGAACAGCAGGGTAAGGGATTCAGTTCTTTCCGGTACCTCCAGTGAAGTACATGTTAATTCATTGTGTTCGGAAGAGCTTTTTACTGAGATTAAAGACATTCGGGAAAAAGTATTTTCCATAATTGAAAATCAGAACGCACGCGGGTTTTCGACCTGCCAGTCACTTTTTTCATTGTCAGTTTTTGAGAAAACATCACTGTTTCTAAACTTCGGCAGTAATGGAAAGATAATATCTGCCATTGAAAGACACATGTCACTTGGATCATGGGGCATGGACTTTGACCAGAGAGGACTGAGCAGCACTGCACCAGTGGATCGATTAATAAATGCATTATTAAATACCGCCGTAATTGTTCCTTCAAGTAACCCTCATGAAAAGATAAAGGCAGAGGCCGGAGGATCATCCGGTACATCTGACCGGTACATGAGCAATCTCAAAGTCGGCACCTACCTCTGGGACAGAGGAAATATTGACAGTTACAGGCTCTATCTCTACATAAAGGATAATACCTCGGGCATAAGTACAGGTAATAAATATAATACCCCTTCCTTTATGTTTTTCACCCATTTTTTCAGGTTCCATTATAATTCACACATAACCGCAACACTAAAGATACCTGTCAGATATTCAGCAGCATTGCGTAAATATAAAAGCAGCCCATGCATTGAATCAGCATTGATGCATAATTCCTCTCCTTCAGACCCCAAAATATCACTAACGGAGTACCTCTATGAATTTGAGAAAAATTATTTTTGCAGCTATTCCATGCCTGATTCTTGTGTTTTTGCTTGTTATGCCGGACAGGCTTCTCTATGGCGATATACGTTTTAAGAGTTTCCAGGAAGACAAGAATCGTTTTGAAAGTTACATGGAAAAGGCCAAAGATGAGATCAGCCAGGAGGATTGGCAGAAAATAGCAGACATGGCCAGGGAGGAGATGACTGCGGAGTGGGAAAAGACTGCGGAGCTTGAATCCAGAAGGTATGAGGAAGAAGGATATTCTGAAGAAGAGATAAAAATTGAGAAAGAGAAGGCT
Source organism: Spirochaetota bacterium (assembly GCA_003246895.1). GTDB lineage: Bacteria > Spirochaetota > UBA4802 > UBA4802 > UBA5550 > SZUA-423. Next base: position 41,479 of record QKCL01000032.1, read on the forward strand.
CTTGCCAAATGGAAAGAAGAACTCTCAAATGAGACTTCAATGGAGAAGGGCAAATGGCTTGTGGTGAGAGAGAATCTCATTTTTCAGGCACAGGACCTTTCCAGTCTCAGGGCCAAAGTAAAGGGCATTGAAAATGATGAAACAATAACAGGTTCTGAAGACTGGGACAACAGAGTCAAGGCAACACTTGATTCTGTAAACAGTGATTTTGAGGCAAGGCTGAAAGTTCTGCTTGATTCAATAAAGGCCAGGGGCACAGCACTGACCGGAAAGGAGAAAGAGGGTTTTGAGCAGGAGATAGAGAGACTTGAAAGTGAATACAGGGGACAGTTTGTTCTTGAAAGGGACGGTTTTCTGTTTATCGGGAGAAACAAATTTGTTCAGGAACATTTTGGGGATAAGTCCCTCAAGAGTGAGAGTGAATCAACAAGTGCAGATAAGGTAACAGAGGAGATAATATCCCAGGTAAAGAAGGATATATCAGATGAAGAGAAAAAGATAGTAACCTATGACTATAATGAAGAGGGAGCAGGTTCAATAAATTTCAATGATCTGGGTGATAACTGGAAAGACGAAATAAACAAACTGCTCCAGTATGGAATGGACAGGTGGAAGAAGGCTGGCGAAGACCTGTACCGTGAGATGACCAAATGGAAGAGCGATGCAGATGAAAGCTACAAGACGGCTGATGCAAAATGGAGAGAGGCGTCACTGAGCCTTGAAAAGGCCAGGCAGGAGTGGGAAGCAAAGATAAGAAATGAGATAGACGAGGGACTCAGGAACTGGCAGCTCCAGGAGGATAAATTAAAGGAGAATATAGACACAGCCAGAGAGGACTTTGAAAACTATCTTGATAATCTTGAGAGTCAGTGGAGCGACCATACTGAGGGCCTTGTGAACATGTCCATAGAGGCCTCAAAGATATATGCAGAGGCAATAGATAATATCAAATGGCTTCAGGAGAAGGTAAACACATATAATAATCAGGGATATTTTGGTATTACCGGTGAATTAAATAGCAGCAGTTCGTCGTTTACGAATTTTCTGAATATTTACAATAGCGGCGAGTTCAAGGCCAGGTTTGAGGCGGCTCAGAATCTGGTTAATTCCTATTTAACAAACATGACACAGACGAGTATAGGTGAGAGGTACAAGTATACTGTTACGTGGAGTGATGACGACGGTACATATTCAAAAATAATCAGGCCTGAATATGCAGATCATAAAACCGGAAGCATGGACTATATGTATTATGGAGAGAACGGAGATGATCCAAATGAAATGAATAAATTCATTGGCCATTACTATACTGTCGGGAGTTTCTATACATATGAATATGCCGGTTATGAAGAGAAGACAGATAGCGACGGGAGATCATATATTGTAGAGAAATACAATGTTAAATTTTATACTGAAGATATGGTATATGATGCATATGACCTGAAATACGACCGGGCAAATTATGGTTGGAGAAAACAGAATAGACTCCGCGATTCATTCACAGTAACAAATGTAATAACAGCAGACAGCCAGTACAAGTCTACAAACTTTTACTACAGAACCGAACTTGAGAGATGGAAGAAGATAAAGGACAGTTTCCAGAACATTGCAGTTGAAGCAGAACAGTACATGCATAACGGCAACATGCTTGGAGAGGAAGTGGACGGGAATGAACTTCCCGGATATCTCGTGAACAACGGGGATGAAGAAGACCCATATCTCATGACAACTGCGGAATACAAACTTAAACTTGCCCAGCAGGAGAAGGATTTCTGGGAGGAGCGTCTGGAAATAGCAAATGCAGTCTATGAATATGCGCAGCAAAACGGCAGTGACCGTGAAAGCGGTGACGAAACCGTAAAGCGGAAGGAAGACGCAAAGGCAGCAATGGACAGCGCAAAGGAGGATTACGACAATGCGGTAAAAGAGGTCAATGAAATCGTATCGGCCCTTAAAAAACTGCAGGGCGGAGATGTAACTGACCCTGATTACGGAAAAAGCATTGAGAAACTCACACAGGACTATCTTGCAAAGCAGCAGGAACTTGAAGAGTCGCAGAAGAAACTGACAATAGCAAAGGAATCCCTTATTCTTGCGGAAAACATGGAGGATCCTTCATACCTGAAAGAGGACATAAAGGAGATCCAGGAGAGAATAATTGAGTCAAGGAAGGAGCTTCTTGAAAAGGAGAAGGACTATTATTCCATGCTTGGTGAGAAGGAATATGCATCACGCACAGCGGAGTATGCCCTGGCATATGAAACACTTGTCATTGAGCGCGAAAGGGCAGGTGATGCATATGATGCAGCAGTAGCAATTGTAAAGGGTGAGGTGACAGAGGAGAATCTTAAACTCTGGGCTCAGGGGATTCTTTCGGGTAAGGATAAAATATTCGGAAGCGATGAATACGGCGATGGTGCATATCTTGAAAGTTTGCTTAACAGCTATAATACACTTACCGGAGATGAAAAGGACCAGGCCGGAAATGAACTTGAAAGCTATATATCACAGCTAATGTTTCACCTTAAGGCAGATTATATGGTGAAGAGTTATATACTGGAAAAGTCCAGAGACGAGTCATTTGATACCGGGGGTTACACGGAGCAGGGATATGAACCGGTCCGTGAAAGTTATCTGCAGATGGCTGATATCTCCTCCCAGGCTTTGTCTGTACTTGATGAGGCATTTAATGCAAATGATGGCATGGACTATGCAGCAATTGAGACATATATAAAGGATAAAATTCCCGCATATAAATATGGAGATGATAACAGTGAGAATTTAAAACTGGAAACTGCATTGTATATACTTTCAGAAAAATTCGGGGGTCTCACTGCCGATACATTTGGAAATTACAGGGCAAAACTTGATGATGAGATAGACTTAAACAGCCTTATTAAATCCTTTTATGAAGACAAGGATTCATATGAGGCATATGACCCAACAGATTACTACGCAGACCCCACACCCGAAGAACTGAAGATAATTCTAGAATACAACATGCCCGGTTCAAATATCGCCGGATTTGACTATCTCTATGAAGAGACAGACACAGTGAGAATGGATGAAGCCATATATGACGGGCTCTATTCGTATATTATGGAGAACAGCTATGCTTTTTTGAGTGTTCAGAAGGAGAATACCCAGGAGGGAGGACTCATAAGTCTTTTTAAATACATTGGTGAGAAATCGAATATAGATTTTGGAGAAATTGAAGATGCACAAGAGGCTATTGGAGTATTAAAGAGTCTTTCACCCTTTGAACTGGCCTCGGCAGCACAGTTAATTGAAGATTATATTACAGAAGTGAGAAAAAACGGAGGCACGGTGCCGGCTTATATTGAGGGAGCCGCTGCTGAAATGAATTCATATATTCTGGAAATTGAAACAGATTCATTCATCAGGGACTACCTTGACGGTGTTCTTGATGTGGATGTGGAGGAGATATACAACGAGTACAATGCACGTTCAGCCATGATTGAGGAGGTTGAGAATTTTATATACACGGTGAATGATATCTCGTCATCGGGAACAACGCCATCGTTAAATGAAGCAAAGACAATCATCGCAATGTATGAAGGAACATACACAGGTTTCGATTTCAGTGAAGACGCGAGGAACTACATTGAAAGCAGTGAAGACTCTCAGATCAAGGAGATCAGTTCATTTATTGATAAACTTAAAAACTATGTGAAGAAAACTGAACTCATTGAAATGTCCGGAGCCTTTCTTTCGTCAGGATATGACCCGGCCACATATGCAGATATTGCGGGGCTTTCTGGAGATGACAGAGATGCATTCATGGATTATGTTAAACCGCTTTATGAAAGAGCAAGGTATGAAACATCCCTTGCAGGTGGTGAGGTTACAACAATAGCAGATTACATCTCATCAAAGGGCCTTACTGGAGAGGATGCAGAGAGGCTTGAAGGGTACGCACTCATGCGTAATTTCATGAAGTTTGAACAGGAGGGGTATGACAGGGCAGACGCGGCATTTGCTGAATATGTGAAGTATGCGAAATTTCAGGATTTTCTTAAAAATTTTGCAAGAAATGACGGTGAAACGGATACGGCATATATCTCCAGAGCAATGTCAGAATATACTGAAACTGACAAGACCGGACTTTCTGAATTTGCATCAAGGTACCTGTCCGGGGAATCATCGGCCTTTTCATATCTTCCCTCAGCTGTAAAGGTATATGCTGCAGAGCGGGCATATTACAATGAGTTTTATGAAAACGTGGATGTCTCGGATGATGATACATTCAGGAGTTTCATGGATGGAATACTCGGCTCATCAGGTTACAGTACAGATGAATACAATATTGTAAGGGACTATGCGTCAAGGCTTGATTTTATTTCAGGTTATGACGGCAGCAATGAAGAGGAGTATTTCAAGGATGCGGATATAGACGCTGTTCTGCTCTTTGAGAAATACATGTCAGGTTCTGACAGTGTTGTAATGGCAGGATATGAATACGGCATATACGGAATAAATTCAATATTTATGACTGACTCATATTATGAGGATTCACTGTTATATGATGATCTGTCTGATTATTCATCCAGTTTTGATTCAATATCTGAAATTCTGTTAAATGACAGAACAGAGTCTGACAGATATCTCTACAAGGCCGGAGCCTTGAAGGAGTTCTGGAACGGCAGGGAGAACAGGGACAGCTGGCGTGATTATGCCATGATAATAGACCCCGATGACTTTGTAAGTGAGGAGAAAGAGGACTCAGACGGAGTCGGAGACGATGGTGAAGAGGAGGAAGATGATACGGAAGATCTGAAACCCCTCTTTGAGTTTACCGGAGGATACTATGATGTATATGATTCTGAAAGCGGAGATATAAGCGAACTTGCAAATTCAGGAACAATACATGAGAAGGATGGACGGACACTGAGTGAAAACCGTCTCATAGACAATGCAAACAGGCTTCTTGATATATTTACAGTACTTGCTGCCACAGGCAAAGTGGAAGCGGATAGTGACATAAAGAACGGTACATCAAAATTTCTGGAACAGGCTGACATCATATATAATACAGGTGGAACATATGATGCCGACGGGTCAGGGAAATATTCATTTGAGGCGTCACTGAGGGGGCTTGTTTCAGGATATGAAAGTATGGCAGAGAATCTGCAGACACTTGCTGAAGAAAAATACAGTGAAGTTTCAGGCATGAAAGACGGCCTTGGAGTAACAGAGAGTTCTCTGGGCAGTAAAAAGAAAAGTTATGACAAACTGAAAGACAGTACAAAAGATGATCTTCTTGAGGCATATGAAAAGGCAAGAGACGAGCATGAAGTGATCAAGAGAGCCTATGACAGTATGGGAGAGGCCCTCAGACTTGCTCAGGAGAATTATAACAAAAAGAATCAGGAATATATCGACAAGATGGAGGAGATCGCGGGCCTTTATAATAAATACAAGGGCCTTGAGTTTGAATATGAAAAGGCATATTCAGTGTGGGAATATGCAAATACCCCATATCTTGAAGAGAATACAAAAACAGACCCGGGCCTTAATGAGGGAGAGACATCAGGAGGGGGTACAAGCAACTATAGTGAAATCAGTGTACCAGATGCAAAAGACAACTATGAGAGAATAAAGAAAAAATATGAAGAGGTTCTTGCAGACTACAATGAGAAAAAGTCGGGTGTTGATAATCAGGAGACTGTGGAGAAACTCAATGAGGACAGTGACTATACAGAGCTGAAGGATGAATTTGTAAGTGAGAGCCAGTCATTTGTGAGGGTCTCACAAGTAGAAACAAAGATAGAAGAGGACCTTGAGAAGTACAGGCAGGAATACGAAACAGCACAGGCAAAATATGAGAATGCAAGGGATGCAATAACTTTTTTTGCACAGATAGAAGATGAAGCAGTCAAGAGTGAGCTTCAGGAGGATCTCTATCTAATGCTTGCCCACATGAAAACCTCGTCGGATCTTTCAAAATTTCAGAGCGCAATAAAGCTCTACAGCTGTAAATATTACTATGAGCAAAACAGGAACGCATGGATTGCCGGAGGAAGCCCTTCAGGCGGAGATTTATATGACAGATACAGATATACCAAAATATATGCGGATCAGTATTATGCCCTTCCGGAATATATACAGAAGGATGTGAACAACCTCTATGAGAAGTACAGAACTAATGCCTCTTCTCTTGACAAGATATTCAGCAATTACCACCAGTACATGTACTGGTATGAAGAATACAAGTATGCTGCGGACAAGCGAAGGGGATGTTCAAAGTATAATATATCGTGCAAAAGAAGATGGGGAGGCAGAAGGGATTCCCGTGAAAACAAGTACAATAAATACAGGGCAGCCTGTCAGGGAAGTTATGAAGATATAGATAATACACTTAAAGCTTTCTTCGATGCCAGAACAGAACTTCAGGCGAAGAAGAAACAGTATGAGGATGTTGCAGTAGTCCGCTACATAAAGGACATAGACACAACAGACAGCTATAACCAACCGGACATCCTTACATATCTGGAGCAGGAGAGATACGGCCTGACAGATGAAGACCTCTCCCTCATCTATGACAGCCTCACAAAAGATGAAACAACCATAACAGACGACACCGTGAATATCGGTTCCATAAGAAAGAATATACTGCGTGAAGACCTGAACGGAACAGCTGTGAAGGTGAAGTATTCAGGGGGCTATGTATACATCCTTGATGAGGACGGAAAGCCAACTGGCGAGAAATATGCAATAGATGATCCCTCAATAAGCCTGCGGAATTCAGATAACAGTTCAGTGGATGACCCTGCAGATGAGGGTATCTACAATATTGTGGATCACACATATGATATCAAGGAGGTAATGAATCTCCTGCAAAAGAGATATACAGAAATGCACCAGGCCTCACGAAAAGAACTCATGGACTATGTGAAGAGCAGTTCGGCAGAGGGGGAACATGACTATACGGTCATGCTCAGGGACCTTGAGAATACATACAATAATCTTAAAACGTTCGCCTCGGAGTTTAACTATAAGGAAACAGGTGAAAACACGGAAATACGCCAGAAGAGCTATGAAGGGTACGACACCATCGTTCGGGAGATGGTGAACAACGGAGACGGTGAGTCCATACAGGGACTGATAATGGAAGAGTACATACGCCAGCACCGGGAGTTCCAGGAACAGAAGTGGAAGCAGCAGCAGGAGAAGTTTCAGGAGAGGAAGGACAGATGGGTAGACGTTACTGGTTTTATACTTAACCGGGGACAGCGTGACTGGAGAATTGTACAGAATGATTTTGACGCCAAATGGAAGGCCTGGATAGAGAGGGCAGAGAAGGCAATTAAGGATGGAGAGATCTGGTGGAAGGAACAGGCCGATACTTTCAATGCGGACATGGAGAAATGGCAGGAGGAGACAACCAATGCCTCGGGCAAGGAGGCCCTGAAGAAGATATTTGAGGAACTTGAAGGACGCATAGGAAAGTATACAAAGAACATAAATGAAAATGCACCTGGAGCACTGCAGTTTAACATAAACCTTGCAAATGTGCTGAAAGACGCGATGTCGAATATATCGGTGTATTCAATAGGGGTGCTCAAAAACAGCCATGAAAACACGGACACAACTGCCGGAATAACTGAAATAATGAATTTCGGCCTCACAACAGCGCTCTTTGACAAAAACGCAAAGCAGATGGAAGAGTACAGCAGCGCAATGAGCGTGCTGCAGAACCTGAAGGTAATAGACATACTTAACGGAATAATTGAAGGGTTCAACAAGCAGCTTGAAGAGGCAAATGAAAATGTATATGAATCGGTGGAGAGAAATCTTGCCTGGTTCACTGATGACGAGAAGGGAGTATCATATGCATCAGCTCCCTTTATGAGGGATAAGGAAGCAAACAGGTGGACAATAAGGGTTTGTGTTGAGTCAAACCTTACAGGTGACAAATATAAAACAAGAAGATTTGATGATTACAAAAATTTTGTAAACAGCACTGTGTTTTTAAAACCCATCAAGGGCCTTGAAGGGAGTAAAATTGACTTTACAAATCCCGTAGAGTACTCTAATATAGATTCCGACGAACTGCAGATATATGTAAATTTAGAGTCGGAATGGCTGAGCAGAAGCATAGAAGAGGTCTTTGAAAAGAATGGACTCTTTGAGGAATATGTAGAGGTAGAGTTCGACCGGCTGGGCAGGAAGTTTGGAGAGTATTATCAGGACTGGAAGATAGGCGAGCTGCTCAAGGACAAGGGATTATATGATAAACCCATATTCCCACACGGAACAAGCCTGTTCCAGACAGCATCCATAGCAGCGAGCCTTTCAGGACAGCCATGGGCCATAGTGGGGGTAAATGCCCTTGCAACAGTAGTGCATGTGCAGGATGGAACAACAGCATCGTGGAACCATGCAGGAACCCAGTTCGGAGTGGGACTGGCCACAAGTGCAGCGGGAGGATTTTCTCCTCTTGTGACAATGGCAGCATCTTGCATAAAGTATGAAGAGGGCGGAGGAATAGGCTGGAGCAGGAATCAGTTCAAGCAGGGAGTCAAAGACGGAGTGGTTCGGGGAGCAATAAATTTTGCCTTTAATAATACAGTAATAACAGAGACCCTCATGTCAGGGATAGATACAGAGGGAGGCTGGACAGACTTCAGTTTTGACAACAATCACTGGGGAGAACACATAGTGACAGGAGTGGCAGCAGGCCTTGCCCAGGGAGGAACAGAGGGGCAGCTCCTTGGGGAGATGCTGAAGACTTTAAGTTATAAAATATCTGGCGGAGCAGGGTTTGGGGATGATTTCGCAGATCAGTACGGAAATTTTAACTGGAACGCCTTTGATCCCGGAGCAGGAAAACTCGGAAGTTTTCTGGGAGGGCTGTTAAAGACTGAAATAGGCAAGAAATTTGGTCTTGATAAGAAATCAGACAGCAGAGCACCGGAACCGGATGCAGACCCGTTCGGTGGGCTTGAGAATATACTTGCAGGGTTCTGGTACGGGAACAGGCAGAGTGAAAATGCCTTAAGCGAAATGCTTGGTGGAGCACTTGGAGACTTTGCAGACTGGACAGGGCTCAGCGGTACAGCACTCTGGGATTTCGGAACGACAGTTGCAGGAGCATTCGGCGGAGTACAGGATTTCCTGGACAGCAGTATAATTGGTGATACAACACTGGCGAATTTCGGCCAGAGTATGCATAACTTTGTGACACAGGGACAGTTCATGAGTAATGAGGAACTGGAGGAACAGATGCAGAGAGAGGCAGCAATGCAGCCGGGACAGAGCGAAGTACCGGATGCGGAAAATCCATTTGCACCGAACGCACCGGGGGAAAATGAAAGGCCTGATTCTGAAGGAATGAATGATGCTGTGAATAAACAGCGCTTACAGGAGATGGAACAGAGCATAAATGATCGACAGCTGAAAATTGTAAGTGATATTAAGGACACTGTCAGGAATGGAGGCAAGGTAACAAATGAACAGCTAAAGGAATTGATGGATACAATTCAGCAAAAAGATAATGGCACACTTGCGAAAGAAATTTTTGATGCAATTAAAAATGACAAAGACGCATTTGCAAGACTCGCAGGTCAGGCTTTTCCTAATGGTAAAATAAAAAATATGGATTTAAATGATCCTCAGTTACTGGAAAAGTTTTCACAGTATATTGCCAAAAATGGTTGTGTCCTTGCAACACTCTATGCGCAGCTTGTGTTGACTGGAATGGATGGAGTTCCCGGAAATTTCGGTGATTTCTACAAGAAGCTCTTTACAACAAAGGATAAAAAGGGCAACTATCTGATAGACCATGTTAACCAGAAGGTATCTACACAGACCATTGTAGATGCCATTGTAGGAGAAGGCAAAATTCAGGTAGTCGGTTATGGTCTGGGGTACACTGGTGACAGTTATAGTAAGCAGGATGTATTTGATACACTTTCGAATCTAGCTGGTACTGATATTCAGTATGTTACTGTAAGAAAGGATAATGGAGTCCATAATATGCTGCTAAGCAATAGTGGTGATACTTGGGACACATATGATACAGGAAGAAAGATTCGTGGTACACATAGGCCATACGGTACAGATTATACAGACTATATACGTAAAGATAATATACGATCATTCTATTATCTAAGAAGATTAATTAGAAAATAATATTTTAAGGAGATTAAAAAAATGAAAAAGAATATTGTACTGTTGTTTGTTTTTATTATAAATATTAGTTGTTTTGCAGACAATGAAACAATTAGTATTTTAAAGAATAAATATAATGCATTTATAGGGAAAAGACATGGAGTTCTTTATAGTGTCGATATTGGTGTAAATAATAAGATTGTTAATGACGATTTGATTATGTTGTCAAAGTTAAAAGAAATAAAAGTCATATCTGTTGGTTCAAAAAAAATTACAGATAAGGGGCTTACATATTTAAAAGATAATACTAACTTGAAGGTCTTATTTTTCACCGATACTTCAATCACAGGTGAAGGCTTTAAACATCTTAAAAATCTTACCAAACTTGAGCGTCTTGAACTTCAGCGTACAAAGCTTAATGATGAAGGCCTTAAATATATCTCTGAGATTGATTTTGAAAAGGGACTCGAGATATATCTTGATAATACAAAAATTACAGATAAGGGTCTTGAGTATCTCCAGAGAGTGGAAAATTTAGGCGGGACACTTCGTTTGAATAATACAGCTGTTACAGATGCTGGCCTTAAATATCTTGCAAAACATATAAATCTATATGAAATCGATTTCACCGGAACCAAAGTGACATTGAAGGGTATGGACTGGTTAAAGAAATATCTTAAAGATACTCATCTGACAAAAAATGTGAAATAAGTATATGCATGGTCATGTCGATCATGCGCCACTTACTTTACAGAGACCTTGCTTATGTGAAAGCAGAGCAGTGAAATTATAAGCATAAATCATGTGAATAACCACACAACTTAAATGGTAAACTGTACAGTGATGGTATTCACTGATACTGTTTTAAATAGTTCCTTGAAAACAGTTCAGAAGCACAATAAAGAGAGCTTGGGAACGATGCCCAAGCCGGGTTTGTCCGTCAGGACGACGATACAAACCCGAACAAATGCAGTGTAGAAAACAGAAAGACCCACCAGTTTAGAATATAAAGAGAATCGTGAGTATGATATGTTTAGGTTTTTTTATGTAAGCCCCACCGGCATGTGAGGTGGTAGCCCCTGCCGGCGCCTGAGGCAGAGCCCTTTTCTTTTGGCTCGTTTTCTTTGGGCGAGCAAAGAAAATGAGCGTATTAAAGCAGTTTTGTAAAACTGCAATTACAATGCAGATTGTAAAAGTAATTTGTCATAACCACGTGAGGGTCGACCTCTTCTTGCACATCCTGTGCAGGGTAGCCGCCAACATCATCATCCTCATAACGTGATGCCAGATACAAACCTGAACAGATGAAATATAGAAATACATAAAGACCCGTCAGTAATAAAACTGCGGAAAAGATGATGCAATATACAAAGTACTCTATCTTGCTCTGGATAAGGCCTCCAGAAAATGGACCAGGCCTATTCTGGATTGGGGTCTTGCTTTGAATCAATTCGCAATTCACTTTGAAGGTAGAGTGCAGATTTAATATGAATCGAAG